>NZ_QSEK01000046.1 GCF_003464165.1 Eubacterium sp. AM49-13BH
CGGCATACTCTCTGAATTATCTGACTCCAAAACAGTATAGGGAGTATTATGCTCATTAAATGATGTATAAAAATATAAAGTGGTGTCTACTTTTTGTTGACTAGTGCAGGGAGGCATGCATGAAGTCCAAAATCGGAATGACAAACCACAAAATTGGACTTCCACCGTGCCACACCCCACGAAAACGTCCAATCCATAAGTAATTCGTACATCATGCTGGATTCCCAAGATACCCCCGTGATGATAAATAACACCCTACCAACACAATCCCAAAACAATAATTACAAAACAATTGACATACCTCAATAAAAGTGATATTAATATATTAAAAGAATTGCACACGCAAATCTTTTATCTTAAGCAATGCACACGAATATACAATTGTTCAATATATGTTCAATGTGCATTGCCTATCAGGACTGAATATTCATTCAGACTACCCCATAAGACACAATTAAATAAAGCAGGCTTGTATTAGATATCTGTAAATGCTAATATACTATACATAGAGACACAATAAATAGATGTGTGCATGGATATCAGCCTGCGAGCGAGAAAGAGGAGGATATCTATGGCAGAGAAAAGAGACAATGTAGCAGTTAAATACAAGGATAATGTATTCTGCATGCTTTACAGGGAAAAGGAAAACTTGCTTGACTTGTATAATGCACTGAGAGGTTCCAATTACACCAATGTAGATGATCTGCAGGTTACAACACTAAACGGTGGTTCATATATGAAGTACAAGAATGATGCATCATTCGTACTGAATATGAGCCTGTATATGTTCGAACAGCAATCGAGTAAGAATGAAAATATGCCGTTGCGCTTCCTACACTATCTGTCAGACGTGTATAGAGAAATGTTCAGCAATGATGTGCTTCATAGAAGAAGCATGATAAAGATTCCAGTTCCATATTTTGTGACATTTTATAATGGTCTGGAAAAATGGATTGAAGAAGAGGAAGAAATTAAACTCTCAGATATGTATGAGATACCGGTTGATAATCCGCAGCTGGAATTAAAAGTGCAAGTTATTAATATTAACAAAGATGTAGATATCCTTAGTAAATGCGAAACTCTTCGAGGTTATATGACATTTGTGAATAAAGCACGATGCAAAACTCAAGTCGAAAAGAAAGATGTTAAGCAGGCAGTGTTAGAGGCAATAGATGAATGTATGGAAGAGAATATACTTGTCGATTTCTTTGAGAAGCACAGGGAGGAGGTCGTAGAAGTGAGTATATATGATTATGATGAAGAGAAGGTAAGAAAGACATTGGCTGATGAAGCTCGTGAGGAGGGAGTTGCAGAGGGAATAAAAGAAGGAATCGAGAAAGGTGAAACATTAACCAAAATTATTCAGATTATCAAAAAAGTGAAAAAATCCAAGTCACTCCCAACAATAGCATCCGAGCTGGAGGAAGAAGAGGCAGACATCAAGCCACTTTATGATGCGGTAGTAGCATCAGCACCAGATTACGACACAGAAGAGATTAAAGCAAAATTAAATATATAACATACAGAGCAATGCTGGTAGTAAAATACTGGCGTTGCTCTTATTCTTTTGTACGTTGGAGAAGTGAGAGCATCTGGGTAGATAATGAAAAGTTACAATAAAATGTATAAACACCAGAGAAAATCATGCAAAATGCCTACACCTGATTCAGGGAAGTATACATATGTGAAAAGTGTACAAAAAAAAAAAAAAATGTGTGCACTTGTTGCAAATTGCACAAAAGGCGATTGACGGTATATGTTTAAAATAGTAATATAAGTAAGAACGTTGGGATACCGCAAAAAGTAACATAATTATCAACGTTTGACACAATGATAAAATAATTTTAGGAGGGAAAATTATGAAAAAGATAAGGACTACAAATCATAAGGTAACAGCAGCATTACTTGTAGCAGTTATGATGTTGAGTGTTATCTTTACGGCAGTATTTAGTGGAGAAGTAAAGGCGAATGCAGCATCACAGGCAAAGTCGTATTCCTTTAACAAAGACGCTGACAAATATGAGACAGATGGTTTTTTTACAATAACTGGAAGTAGTTCTAACACAAATTTAGCAACTGGATATTCATATGGCTTAAAAATGAATTCTTCTAGTGAAATTGCTTTTACACCTACAGCATCAGGAACAATTGAAATAGTATGGTCTATGAATAAGACGGGGTTAAGATTAACTATAAATGGTAATGAAATAGAGACAGATGAAAAAACAGCTAAAACTGAAATTACAAGTAAAATAGCTGTAAAAGCTAATACGAAATATTCTATAAAGAGAAAAAGTGGAGAACTTCGTGTGTATTCAATATCATACACTCCTGATTATAAAGTAACTGTAATTGACCCTGCAAACACATACTCACCATCAAATGTATTTACAGTAGCAGAAGGCAATACTATTGATTATACAGCAAGTGACAAAGATAACTTTGATTATTGGGAAAATTCTCATGGCGTTAAGGTTTCAACAGATCCTTCATTAAAAGATTTCCCTGTATATTACTCAGATACATATACAGCAGTATATAAGAAGACAGGTGCTAAGGTGGTTTATTACACACCATATGGTGGTGTATACAGAACATATTATAAAAATGATGTATTTACAGAAGCACCAGAGGTGCCTACACTTTACGGTTATGCACCTGGTAATTGGGATAAGGATTATACTACTGTAAAAGATTTACTTAACAATGCAACAGATAGTTCTGAAATTTCTATAAAGCCAGAATATCCAACAAATGATTCTTCAATGAAATACGAAATTAATATTGATGCAACAAAATTTGGTAAAGAGAGTGTTGAAAAATTAAGCAAAGTTGTTAATGAATTAGTTACAGCATCTATTGATGCGAATAAAGAAAAATTTGCATATTGGAAAGATGATAAAGGTAATATTGTTAGTTATAATCCAACATATTATTTCCTTGCAAACAGAGATGTAACTGTTACAGCTGTAAGTACAGAAGAAGCAACTGACACAGAGAAAAAGGGCGTTATAACACAGATTAAGCATGATGAAACAAGTAGAACTGTTATTTTCGAATACACAGTACCAGATGATTTCACAATGAATTATGTAGGTGTTCTTGGCTCTACTAATGAAAGTATTCTTACAAATGCTGTCGTTAATGTTGATGCAAAAGGCGTATACCAGTTAGGAAATAGTAATTGCAGTGGATACAAGACTTTCAGATATACATTAAATATAGTTGGAAGTGAGACTTGGTATGTAAAGCCGGTGCTTATTTATTCAAATGCAGATGGTGTACAGCAGAATCCAGTTTATGGAAATAAGATTACTATAAAATAATTAAATAGTTTAGGAGAATTAATAATGAGAGAAAAGTATGAAGAGTTAGCATGTGATATAGTTGTTTTTGAGACAACTGATGTTATTATAACAAGTGATCCTGTAGGTGTAGATCAGGGACAAATGGGTGGTAATTCTAATTCACAGTAAATAAGTAAAGCTAAGGCGGGAAACAATCCCGCCTTTCTTTATATACACTACATAATAAAGAGCAAAGAGAGTAGTAAACGATGAAAAAGATATTAAAAAGTTTATTAGTTTGCATGGCTATGATTGCAACGGTTTTGTTGAGTAACAGTTATGTTAAAGCAGAAGATACCATAGAAGTATATGATGGTGTTAAGTATAGAGTTAATAATGAACAGAAGTGGGCTTCTATATGTGGATATTCAGGGGATGCAACAGACCTTGAGATTCCATTCATGGTTGGAAGAGGAATCATTGTTTCACAGATAGATGACCATGCCTTTGATGGATGTTCAAGTGTCAGGATTCTTACACTTCCAGATACAATTGTTAAAGTTGGTGATATGTCTTTCATAGGAATGGATAACCTTCAGGCAGTTATATCTAAGGCACAGGGAATTAATATCGTTGTAAGAGATAACGTTAAGATTGTTACAGACAGAAGTCAGTTAGATAGCAATGATATTAATAATGATGACAATAACAATAATAATAACAGTAATAGCAATTCTTCTAACAATACCAATGGTGGTAATACACAGGGCAATGATAATGGTGATAGTTCATCATCTGGCAATGGTGACAGTGGCAGTAGTTCAGTAGGTTCTGGTGGAGCAATAATTGATTCTGACAATAACGTTATAATAGATTCATCTAACGGAACTGTTATTGAAGAGAATATTGATAAGAACGTAGGCGATAGCAGTGCAACTATATCCGGCTCTGATAACAAGAAGGACAACAATAAATCAACACAGGCGGCTGACAGTAAGAACGATACTGGTTATAAGACCACCAAGAAATCCTCAGCACCTAAGATTATTGCATACATAGTATGCGTAATTGTAATTATTGGTCTTGCGGCTGGTGCGATTATATTTATTAAGAAAAAGAGAAGATAAGCTATGTTTACAATACGGGTTGCAGATACATTTATTCAGATTAATGAAAGATACCAATATATAAAGCAATATTGCAGAAATTACATAGTTGATGATGTTACACCTGAGATGGTTATTGAAGTGAGTGATGAAGAGATTAATGCTGAACAGAGTGACGAGTATGTGTGTTCTCCGGATTATCTAGAGACGCTTGCTGTATATAGAAAGATATGTGAACGTCTTGTTGATAAAGGAATTATTCTTGTACATTCATCTGTGCTTATGATTAATGGTGAGGCTGTTATGTTCCTTGCTCCGAGTGGAACGGGAAAGTCAACTCACACAAGATTGTGGCGTCAGGTGTATGGAGACAGAGTGACAATGATTAATGATGACAAGCCGCTTGTCAGTGTAAGAACGGATGACAGTGGAGTGCATGTTAAAGTATACGGAACACCATGGTGTGGCAAGCATGGAATTGAGAATAATATATCTGCGCCGGTTAAGGCATTATTCTTGCTTAAGAGAAATGAGACTAATGTAGCAAGAAAGCTTACTATGCATGAAGCATTTCCATATGTGTTCAATCAGACGTATCGTCCGGATAATGCGGAGCTTATGAGAAAGACACTTATATTATCAAGAACAATGGCTGAGAATGTCGGCTTGTTTGAACTTGGATGTAACATGCAGGAAGAAGCAGCACATGTGGCTTACAGGGCAGCATATGGAGAAGAAGGAGAGAATTGACCATGAAACTGAAATCAGGAATTGTTATGGAAAAGACTGGTGATGAGTATATTGTAGTTGCCACAGGAGAGGCAGCCAAGTCTTTTAATGGAATTATAAGAAATAATAAGACAGCTAATTTCGTATTTGAACAGTTGAAGGAAGATAAGACTGAGGAAGAACTGGTTGATGCACTTCTTGAGCGATATGATGTGAGCAGGGAAAAGGCACAGACAGATGTTAAGGCTTTAATTGCTAAGATAAGAGAGGCTGGACTTATTGATGGATAGGGAAAAGCTCAAACCACTGTTCAAAGACGGACATTATTATAGTGTTCCAAGAGGCGTGAGCATGTGGCCGTTGATTAAGACACCGGATTGCGTTGTTAATATCGTGCCTGTGGACAGACCGTTAAAACGCTATGATGTAGCACTGTATCACAGGGTCAGCACAGACCAGTATGTACTGCACCGCATACTTAAAGTTGAGGATGATTACTACATTTTTTATGGGGATAACTGCTGGCGTAAGGAGATTATTCATAAGGATGCAGTTGTCGGCATAGCTACTAAGTATTACCGCAAAGGCCGATGGATTGATGCTGATGATATACGTCTTAAGATATATGCACATATATGGTGCGATGCGCTGCCGGTGCGTCGTGCGATTCTGAGATTGAGAGATGAAGCTAAGAAAGTATTAAGAAGAGTTAGAAAATTATGGACAAAGAACAGAAGCTCCAATTAAAGAAGATAGTTAAGAATCCAGCCATGAGCTGGATTTTTGGCGTGTCAGGGAAGTTAAAGCTGGGGGTGTTGCTTCTTGTGCTGCTTAATTCAGCAATATCAATAAGTGCGGTGGCATTTGCACTTGTGCTGAGGGAAGCAATCGACGGGGCAGTTTCTGGCAATAAGATGGTATTCCTCAAGTTCGTTATCATACTTGGACTTATTATGGTTGGGCAGATTGCTGCGAGAGGTGTAATAAGATTCTTAGATGAGTATGTACGTTCAGGCATGGAAAATGTTATTAAAACACGACTTTATGAAACTATTCTGTCAAGAAAATACAGTGCTATTACAGCGTATCACACAGGAGAACTGCTGAACAGAATTACTAATGATGCGGTTGTTGTGGCGGATGGGTTCGTGCAGATTATTCCGGGAATTATTGCAATGCTTGTTAAGCTGGCCGGCGCGGCAGCGGTGCTTTTCGTGCTGGATTACAGATTTTCTGTGATATTCTTTGCCGGTGGTGGTCTTGTGCTTATATTCACAACACTGTTCCGCCGTGTTATGAAGAAGCTTCACAAGGATGTGCAGGCGGCTGATGGTGTGCTTCGTTCTTATCTGTCGGAGAATCTTGGAAGCCTTATGGTTCTTAAGACATTTGGCGCAGAAAGAAAGAGCATAGATACTTCTAAACAGTACATGGATAAGCACAGATTCATGCGTATGAAAAGAAACCGATTCTCTAATATATGTAATGTCGGTTTCGGACTTGTTATGAATGGCGGCTATATATTCGGTCTGTGCTGGTGCAGCTTCGGAATTCTGCATGGAAGTATTACTTACGGAACGCTGTCGGCAGTACTTCAGCTTGTTGACCAGCTGTGGGCGCCGCTTGCTAATATGACCGGTTATCTGCCAAAGTTCTATGGTATGCTCTCAAGTGCGGAGCGCTGCATGGAGCTTGAGACTCTTGAGGAAGAGCACGTTGAGAGCCAGTTTAGCAGGGATTATTGCAGAGAGCTTTATAAAGACATGACAGCGATTGAATGCAAGAATATTACTTTCAGATATGAGGACGACATTATTCTTGAAAATGCTGATATATCTATTGGCAAGGGCGAGCTCATAACGATTATGGGTAACTCCGGCGCGGGCAAGAGTACGCTTCTTAAGCTGCTTCTTGCTATATATGAGCCTGAAAAGGGAACGCTTGAGCTTAAGACAGACAGGGAAAGCTATGCACTGACCGAAAAGTACCGCAAGATGTTCGCATATGTGCCGCAGGGCAATTTCCTTATGTCCGGCAATGTTACAAGTGCGATAGCTTCTCTTGATGATACCAGTGCTGATGTTGATATGGACAAGGTGAAGGCAGTTGCGCATATTGCATGTGCAGACACATTTGTAGAAAAATTAGAGCATGGATATGACACGCTTATCGGTGAGCGTGGAATGGGTATCTCTGAGGGACAGGCACAGCGTCTTGCTATTGCGAGGGCTTTGTATACGGATGCGCCTGTGTTGCTGCTTGACGAGGCAACTTCGGCTCTTGATGAGCAGATTGAGAAGAAGGTGCTTAAGAATATAAGGGAACTTACGGATAAGACGGTTATTATTGTATCACACAGAAAAGCTGTGCTTGAGGTATGTGACCGCTGCGTGGTATTGGAGGATAAACATTTTGAATAATGGAGAGTATCTTATCGGGCTTCTTGCAAATGTTGTGGCTGGCAAGCCGGTGCCTGAGTCTGACGATAATATTGACCTGTTAAAGGTGTATGAGATTGCTGAAAAACACAGTGTGCAGACAACAGCTTATTATGGTATTAAGAAGCTGCAATGCGCGATTCCTTCTGAGATTTTAAGTAAATGGGAAGAAGCGCACCTGCGCGGGTTGTCTGTAAGCATACGTTTTAAGGCAGAGCTGAATAATGTGTGTGATGTATTCACTAAGGAGAAGCTTGTGCATATGCCGCTTAAGGGCAGCATAATTAAGAATATGTATCCATCGACTGATATGAGAAGCATGTCGGATATGGATATTCTTATTAAGCGTGAGGACGCGAAGAAGGTGCATGATATTCTTATCGGGATGGGGTATACATGCGATATGTATGATATAAGCCATCAGGATGTGTATTTCAAAGACCCTATATATAATATTGAGATTCATACAAGTCTGTTTGATGATGGCGACGGGGTGACTTTCTACCGTGAATATGATAATATTCTGGATAGGACGGTTACTGTGGATAATGAGTACGCACGCCTGATGACGGATGAAGATTTCTATGTGTATAATGTTGCACATTTTGCAAAGCATTTTCAGCTCGGCGGCTCAGGGATCCGCTCGGTTATGGATATGTATATTATGAAGAAGTCGCTGACTGGTATGGATATGGGTTACGTTAATGCGGAATTCTCAAAGCTTGGACTTACTGAGTTCTATACTAAGGCATCGAAGCTGGTTGACTACTGGTTCGGAGATGGAGAACTTACCGCTGATGTTAAGGATATGGCGGATTATATTCTTTCAAGTGGAACTTATGGCAATCTGTATAATGCATATACGAATCAGCTTGAGAAAAAGGGCAGATTCAGAATGTTCATGTACAACGCATTTCCACCGCTTAATAAGATGCTGTATACATTTCCATTTCTGAAGAAAGTACCGTGGCTGCTGCCATTCTGCTGGATTGCAAGGTGGTTTTATGCGATATTTACTAAGCCGAAGAATGTTGTTACTAAGGTGAAGATGTTCGCGAGGGTTAGTAAGGATGTTGAATAAGAGAAAGGGGAACTTATGAAGTATTCTAATGTTGTTGTTGCCGGAGGCGGAGTGCTGGGGAGTCAGATTGCTTTTCAGGCAGCATATTGTGGGTTTAATGTAACTATATGGTTAAGAAGTGAGGGTTCTATCGGAAGAACCCAGCCTAAGATTGACCATCTTAAGCAGACTTATATTGATGCTATTGAGAAGATGGCAGAGGATAAGAATGCATGGTGTGCAGGACTTGCAGATGAAGATACATTTGACAAGGAAGAGTGCCTTAAGAAGGTTGAGAATGCATATGCTAATCTCAAGCTTGAACTTGATATGGCTAAGGCTGTTGCTGATGCAGACCTTGTGATTGAGTCTATGGCTGAGAATGAAAAGGATAAGATTGCTTTCTATGAAAAGCTTTCACCACTTCTTCCAGAAAAGACTGTGATTGTAACTAATTCATCGACACTTCTTCCATCGATGTTTGCAAAATATACTGGAAGACCAGACAAATATCTGTCATTACATTTTGCTAATTCTATATGGAAGAATAACACTGCTGAGGTTATGACACAGGCTCAGACTGATGAGAAGTATTTTAACGAAGTTATGCAGTTTGCTAACGATATACGAATGATTGGACTTCCTGTAAGAAAGGAAAAGAGTGGATATCTGCTTAATTCTATGCTGGTTCCGTTCCTTCTTAGCGGACTTGACCTGTATGCTGCAGGCGTGTCTGATCCTGAAAGCATTGACATTGCATGGACAAGAGGAACAGGCGCTCCTAAAGGACCTTTCCAGATATTTGATACAGTAGGACTTAATACTGCATACAATATTGTTCACCAGTATCAGAGTGTTCCGGGAATATTCTCACCACTTCTTAAGAAGATGATGATGCCATATAATTTCAAGAAGATGGAGGCTATTCTCAAGAAGTATATTGATGAGGGAAAGCTTGGAATGTCTACAGGAGAAGGTTTCTACAAATATAATTAAGCTTATATTAACAAATGTTATGAAGGACTGGTAATAACATGACGACTAGGGAAGAAGCACTTGCATATGGAATTTCTTTTCCAGATACTTATCAGGAAGCACCTTTTCATGATGAGAACTGGCAGCTTGTAAGAGTTAAAGGATGTAAGAAAGTATTTTTATGGACATACGAGCGTAATGGATATATTAATCTTAATGTGAAGGTTTCACCTGAGTGGCGCGACCTATGGCGGAGTACATATTCATCGGTGATTGCGGGCTGGCATCAGAATAAAGAACACTGGAATACTATTATTCTTGATGGAACTATTCCTGATGAAGATATCAGACGCATGATTGCAGAAAGTTATGACCTTGTATCTGACAGTCCGACAAAGAGGATATACGAAGCTGTCAGGAAGATTCCGAGAGGACAGGTTGCAACTTATGGACAGATTGCGCAGCTTGCAGGTGATAAGAAGATGGCGCGCGCAGTTGGCAATGCTCTTCACAAGAATCCAGACCCGTCAGGAATTCCATGTTACAGGGTAGTCAATTCCAAAGGGGAACTTGCCGGTGAATTTGCATTTGGCGGAGCCGGAAAGCAGGCAGAGCTGCTTATGGCGGATGGAATAGAGGTTGTTAATGGCAGGGTTAATCTGGATAAGTATGGGATGAAGATATGATTAAAATAGTTTGGTATCTGTCATATATTGAAGATACCAAACTATTTTTATGTAGATTATTTAATTATCAGAACTCTGTCTGTATCACCGGTAAATACAGCAACACGGTCGTGCTTCTCTTTCTGTCCTGATATAAGTGTGGCGGAATGGACTTGGAAGTGGTGTGAGACACGGAGAAAGTCCAAACGGAGCGCTAAAGTGTGGCGGATTGGACCTTGAAGCGGAGTAGAGGCAGGCGGAAGTCCAAACGAAGTGTAAAAGTGTGGTGGATTGGACTTTGAAGTGGTCAGACAGTGGGAAAAAGTCCAAACGGAGTGAGGGAAAGTGGTGGATTGGACCTTGAAGCTGCGGGAAGGCAAGTAGAAGTCCAAACAGAGCAATGCTGGTAGCAACATACCGGCATTGCTTTTTAGTTTGTAGATTTAGTTTGTAAACCATAACTGTATAGCATATTTTACCCAAATGTTTTATAATAAAAAAAATTATCAGAAACGGAGATTATTATGTGGAAGATAAAACAGATATTTGATGGGGATTATGGGTGTGAAGAGCTGGCAGAAGGTCAGTCACCTAAGGTTTCTGTTACACTTGTTAATGAGAGTGGACAGAAGAAGTATGTATATGTAGAAGATAAGTGGCTTGTAGACAGCGGGCTTGATGAAGGTTCTGTATGGCCGGAGGATATAGATGAGTAAAGTGACAAGAATCATATCAGTAAGCATGATGTTAACTGTATTATCAGCCATTATACTGGTGGGGTGTGGCAACAGACATTCTGATAAAACAGGATTTAATAAATCGGACATTGCAGAGACTATATCACAGACATCGGAATCAGAGAAAGGTTCACAGATGGATTCTCTAAGTGAAGATAATACTGATACAGAGACAACAGATGCAGAGATAACAGATACAGAAGCAGAAGATTCTGGACAAACAGCCAGTGAAGAGGACAGTCAGGAAGAAACAAGCAATCCATATATAGCAGCAAGAGAGCCATATACAAGAGTTCCGGTATATGAAGATATGGAACACATTTATATGAATACAACATGGGAATATGCGGACCATTCGGCGATAAGCGATGGTTATGCTGTTCTATATAAAGCGGCAGGTGAGAGAAAGAATATTATAGTTGGCGTTAATGCAGGCCATGGGACAGCAGGTGGTTCGTCCGTGAGAACATTGTGCCATCCGGACGGTTCACCTAAGAGTACCGGTGGAAGTACGGCGGCGGGAGCAACAACAGCAACGGCTGTATCAGGAGGCATGACATTCTATGATGGAACATCAGAAAGTGAAGTTACATTTAGAATGGCGCAGATTCTAAGAGACAGGCTTCTTTCACAGGGGTATGATGTGCTGATGGTAAGGGACGATGCAGATGTACAGCTTGATAATGTAGCAAGGACTGTGATATGCAACAATGTTGCGGACTGCCATATATCACTGCATTGGGATGGAGACGGACTTAGTTATGACAAAGGCTGTTTCTATATCGCGGTTCCGGATGCGATTAAAGATATGGAGCCGGTTGCCACACACTGGCAGCAGCACAATGTACTTGGAGCATCGCTTGTTAATGGGCTTGGTGATGTGGGTATGAAGATACATGGTTCAGGAAGTATGGCAATAGATCTTACGCAGACGTCATATAGCACAATTCCATCTGTAGATATGGAGCTTGGAAATGCAAGCTCAGATCATAGTGATGAGACACTCGAAAATATAGCGGATGGCCTGATGGCGGGCATCAATGCGTATTACGGGTATTGAGAAACCACTAAAGGGATGAGCTGACGTGGCGGAATGGACGTTGAAGCGGCGGAAAGACAGGCCAAAGTCCAAAAGGGATTCGTAAGAACGGCAGATTGGACGTTAAAGCGGTGGGAAGGCAAGCCAAAGTCCAAAAGGGGTGAGCACAGAGCCGAGATTGGACGTTGAAGCGGCGGGAAGGCACGA
>NZ_QSEK01000047.1 GCF_003464165.1 Eubacterium sp. AM49-13BH
CCGAAATAATCTGTTCTAAATGCTTCGTTCGACTTGCATGTGTTAAGCACGCCGCCAGCGTTCATCCTGAGCCAGGATCAAACTCTCATAAAAAGTTTGCCTCGTCAGTTATAAACTAACTAGCTTAAATAGTTTTACCAAAACTTACTGTTTAGGTTCGTGTATCTTTCGATACTCGCAAGATTCATTAATGAATCATTTTAAAATTCTCAAAGAATTTCAAGGTTGTCTTTCTATTCAGTTATCAAAGATCTGTATCGCTCAAACCCAGTATTTATCTGGTGTTTTAAGTCTTATTTGTTACCGCTTACCGCGGCGACTTGTATATAATATCATCAGGTACACATATTGTCAACAACTTTTTTTAATTTTTTTTAAAAAAGTTGTAATTTATTTTAAACACACTATATATAGGGGTTTTCATCACATTTATATACAAGTTATATCTGCTTTTCTTCTATATCATATTCTGTTGCTTTGCCAGGTTCTATCTTTTTTATTACCTTACATGGATTACCTACTGCAATACTGTTGTCTGGTATATCTTTTACTACTACGCTTCCGCCACCTATAACAACATTATTACCTATTGTTACTCCAGGCATTACTTTTACCCCACCTCCTATCCAGACATCATTACCTACATTAATAGGATAAGCATATTCCCATCCTTCGTTACGGCTTGCTGCGTCAACAGGGTGTCCTGCTGTATAGAAACCACAATCTGGTGCTATGAATACATTATTACCAAATGTTACTTTGGCACAGTCAAGTATTACAAGATTGTGATTTGCGTAGAAGTTGTCACCTGCTTCTATATTATATCCGTAATCGCACCAGAATGGAGCTGTTATAAAACAATTAATTCCCACCTTACCGAATATCTTTTTAATCATAGCAGTCTGTTGTTCTGTCTGTGATGGTCTTAATGCATTAAAATCATAGCACTGTTCTTTACATAACATTCTGTCATTAACAAGTTCCTTTACTCCTGACTTGTATAATTGTCCACTAATCATTTTCTGTCTCTCTGTCATATTCCACATTTCCTTTATAACTTTACAAATATTGTGAATAACTTGTACTCATTGTTTTCTGCATATCATAATAATAGAAAGAAAAAAGACAGCCAGAACATTCTGACTGTCTTTTTCTTTCTGTCAACGGAGCAGGAGGGATTTGAACCCTCGCGCCGGTTGCCCGACCTACACCCTTAGCAGGGGCGCCTCTTCAGCCTCTTGAGTACTACTCCAGATTCCATGAATGCGAGCCCTAAACCATATATGTTTAACTCTTAATATGAAATTCTGCGTCAAACGCATTTATTATTTTAACAAAGCCCCCTGATATTGTCAAGGGGCTTTTATTTAATATTTGTACATTAATATTTATACTCTGCTGTATTCTTTTATAGCTGTTTCATACAGGTTGTTTCCCTCACTGTCAATTACTACAATTACAGGAAGGTTTTCCACTTCAAGTTCTCTTATAGCCTCTGTTCCTAAGTCATCATAAGCAATAACTGTGGATTTCTTAATACATTTACTAAGAATTGCTCCTGCTCCTCCTACTGCTGCAAAGTACACTGCACCATTTCTTACGATTCCATCAATTACTGCCTGTGAACGCTTTCCCTTTCCTATCATTCCCTTAAGTCCTAAATCAAGAAGGTCTGGTGCATATTTATCCATACGGCTTGCTGTTGTCGGACCTGCTGAACCTATGGGTCTTCCTTCTCTCGCCGGAGATGGTCCCATGTAATATATTATATTATTCTTCATGTCTATTGGAAGTGGCTGTCCTGCTGACAGAGCCTCTGCCATTCTCTTATGTGCTGCATCTCTTGCTGTATATATTGTTCCTGTTATGTATACATAATCTCCTGAGTGAAGACTCTTTGCATCCTCATCACTTATTGGTGCATTAATATATTTATCCATGATTAGCCTCCCTGATTATATTACCCTGTGTGAATGTCTGTTTACATGACAGCAAATGTTTACTGCTACCGGAAGCCCTGCAATATGTGTAGGATATGTTTCTATGTTGATTGCAAGTGCTGTCTGTGTTCCTCCAAGTCCACCAGGACCTATTCCTAACTTATTGATTTTCTCAAGCATTTCTTTCTCTAAGTCACGGACATATTCAACTGGTGATTCTTCATTCAAATCTCTTGTTAATGCCTTCTTTGCAAGATAAGCACATTTTTCAAATGTTCCTCCGATTCCGACACCGACTACCATCGGAGGACAGGCATTAGGACCTGCATCCTTTACTGCTGTAAGTATTGCTTCCTTTACACCTTCTATTCCATCTGCTGGCTTTAACATGAATACTCTGCTCATGTTCTCGCTTCCGAAGCCCTTAGGTGCAACTGTTATGTCGACCCTGTCTCCTGGAACTATGTTAAAATGTATTACTGCCGGAGTGTTGTCTTTGGTATTCTCTCTGTAGATAGGATCTTTTACAACTGACTTTCTTAAATATCCGTCAACATATCCTCTTCTTACTCCCTCGTTAATTGCATCTGTAATATCTCCTCCTGTAAGATGAACATCCTGACCAACATTAATGAATACTACTGCCATTCCTGTATCCTGACATATAGGTATCATGTCCTCTCCTGCAATCTTTAAGTTTTCTTCAAGCTGCCCAAGAACCTGCTTTCCAAGTGCAGACTCTTCTTTTTTTACTGCATTTTCAAAAACATTCTTCATGTCATCTGTGAGAAAATGATTTGCCTCTATGCACATTTCTTTAATGTTGTCTGTTATTATTGATACATTAACCTCTCTCATTCCCAATTCCCTTCTTGTATTTTAATTATTAATTAATCCTGTAAATGCTAAAAACCTTTTTAATTCTTCACGCCAGAATTTCCATTCATGTCCGATTTGTTCAATCTCATCATATACATAATTGTATTCAATATGGCTCATGAAATAATCTCGCAATATATGATTCATGTCTATCCATGGATCAAGTTCTCCACAAGCATGATATATTTCAGGTTTTATACTTTTCTGCTCTATTAATCTGTCTGCCTGATATGTAATTCCATATTCAGTTTTATGCAGGTCTCCATCACCATAAAGCTCTATTCGTCTTATTGACTTTACACTTCCATCATTAAGAAATTCTGAATCAGCTTTGTCACCTGCTGAAAATGCTCCTACAGTTCCATATTTTTCAGGATATTTGAGTGCAATATGAAGACATCCATATCCACCATTAGAAAATCCTGATACATAATTATTCTCTCTTTTATCAGAAAAACATGGAAACATATTCATAATTATATTGAATAATTCTTTTCCAACATATGACTCATACTTATCTCCAATATTCATATTAACAAAGCATGAATTCTGCACATTTGGAAGTACTGCTGCAAACCTGCCATCATCAACATATTCTGTTATTGGTGAATGATACAGCCATGCGGTATTATCACCACTGCCTCCATGATATAACCATAATACAGGAAGCTTCTCATCATTTTTTATATCTGATGGCAGAATAACTGTGCATTCCATATTACGCTTAAGATATATAGAAAAGTGATTAACATTCATTACTGTTGCCATATATATCCTCCATCCTATACGACTGTTCTTTTATTATATTAACTGTCTCATGTATGCATTTATCCCAGAAAATAAAATCATGACTGCCGGCAGTTTCATAATAATTCACTTTAAGTCCTGCATCTGATGCATACTTATTCCATTGTCTGCTCATTGTAAGTATCTGATCATATAATCCACATCTTATGTAAAATTCCGGATAATTTTCCACATTTGTCTTGAAATTATCCTCTTTTAAACATTTCATTATATCAAATCGGTTATCTGATAATTTTTCTCTGTCTCCAAATATCTGATATGTATTTATTCCCTGTGGATTGTCAAATCTTTTCTCTATATCAAGCAGTCCTGAATATGAGAACACTTTGCCATATACATCTGGCTTAATAAGTGCAGCATGTACTGCTCCATATCCCCCCATTGACATTCCTGCTATGTAACGGTCCTTTCTGTCACGTGATAACCCAAACCAGTTAGTACAGGTTTCTATAAGTTCTTCTGTTAAAAATGTAAAATATTTTCTTCCATGTACATTATCTACATAACATTTGTTATCACCTGAAATCATTATTACCGCTATATCAGTATTATCTACATAATCTGCCACTCTGGATTTCGTAATCCATGTTGTATAATCTCCTCCCATTCCATGAAGAAGATATAAAGTCTTATAACTGCCTCTTCCCTGAGGAATAATTGCATTAATCTTAACGGGCATACCAATTTTTTTTGATTCATAATTAATATTAATTAAAGCCATATTATCTCCTACTAAAAAGGAAACCGTCACATATATAAATGTGGCAGTTTCCTTAAGATTACTCTTCAGATTCTACTGTTTTGTCTGTGTCTTCTTCAAAGCCCTCTGCATCCTTACCATCTTCATCAGCAGGCTGCTTCCTTACTTTGGCGATTGTTGCTACTTTAATTCCTTCATCAAGGTTAATAAGTTTAACACCTGATGTTATTCTTCCAAGATTAGATATATCTGAACACTGAAGTCTGATTATAATTCCTTCTGTTGTAATAAGCATTACTTCTCTTGAATCATCTACAGCCTTAGCTCCTACGACATTACCTGTCTTTTCTGTTATTTTGTAACATTTGACACCTTTACCACCACGATGCTGAACTGTATATTCATCAATGTCTGTTCGCTTACCCATACCATTCTCTGAAACTATAAGCATAGTATCTCCCTGGGTACTTACCTGAACACCAACTACTTCATCCTCATCCATAAGACTCATACCTATAACACCCATTGCTGAACGTCCCGTAGGTCTTACATCTGTTTCCTTAAATCTTATACACTGTCCAAGCATTGTTACCATAAGAATCTCTGCCTGGTCATCTGTAAGTTTAACTTCTATAAGTTCATCATCTTCTCTTAAGTTAATTGCCTGGATTCCTGTCTTTCTTATATTGGCAAAATCTTTAACAGGTGTCTTTTTAACTATACCCTTCTTAGTTGCCATAAACAGGTAATCTGTATCCTGAAGTATATCAATCTTAACAGGAACTACTGCTGTGATTGTCTCACCTGGTGCTAACTGTAAAAGATTAATTATTGCAGTTCCTCTTGAAGTTCTTGATGCTTCAGGAATTTCATAAGCCTTTAACTTATAAGCTCGTCCTGTGTTAGTAAAGAATGTAAGTACATGATGTGATGTTGTCATGAATAAATCTTTGATATAATCATCATCAATTGTCTGCATTCCCTTTATTCCCTTACCACCACGATGCTGGCTCTTAAAGTTATCAGGTGTCATTCTCTTTACATAACCCAAGTTAGTTCTTGCAATAACACATGGTTCATCTGGAATAAGGTCTTCCATTGAAATATCGTATTCATCATATCCGATAGAAGTTCTTCTGTCATCACCATACTTGTCTGCTATCTCTGAAATTTCAGTCTTGATAACTCCAAGAAGCAACTTCTTATCTGCAAGAATTGCCTTGTATTCTTTAATCTTTTCATGAAGTTCCTTCAACTCAGCTTCAAGCTTGCTTCTTTCCAGACCGGTCAGAGCTCTCAAACGCATATCTACGATAGCCTGAGCCTGTGCTTCTGAAAGTGCAAATTCAGCTATTAAACTTTCCTTGGCAATCTGTACATTTGCAGAACCTCTGATTATTGATATAACTCTGTCTATATTATCTAAAGCAATCATTAAGCCCTCTAAAATGTGGGCTCTTTCTTCTGCCTTATTAAGATCAAACTTTGTTCTTCTTGTAACGACTTCTTCCTGATGAAGAAGGTAATACTTTAACATGTCATACAGGTTAAGCACCTTTGGCTGGTTATCTACTAATGCAAGCATGATTACACCAAATGTATCCTGTAACTGTGTGTGTTTGTATAACTGGTTAAGTATTATGTTAGGATTGACATCTCTTCTTAACTCAATGGCAATTCTCATACCCTCTCTGTCAGATTCATCTCTTAAATCTGTGATTCCATCAATCTTCTTATCTCTTACAAGCTCTGCTATTTTCTCGATAAGCTTTGCTTTATTAACCATGTATGGAAGTTCTGTAACTACAATTCTGTTCTTGCCATTATTCATCGGCTCAATATTAGTTACAGCTCTCACCTTTATCTTGGCTCTTCCTGTACGGTAAGCCTCTTCAATTCCCAACTTACCGATGATTGTTCCACCTGTAGGGAAGTCAGGACCTTTAACTATATCAAGGATTTCCTCAATTGTTGTGTCTCTGTCTTCTTCCACTTTATTGTCAATCATCTTTACAACAGCACCTATAACTTCTCTTAAGTTATGAGGTGGAATATTAGTAGCCATACCTACGGCAATACCTGATGTACCATTACATAACAGGTTAGGATATCTTGATGGAAGTACTGTAGGTTCTTTTTCTGTTTCATCAAAGTTAGGTATAAAATCTACAGTATCTTTGTTAAGATCTCTTGTCATTTCCATAGATATCTTACTGAGTCTCGCCTCTGTATATCGCATGGCGGCAGCTCCATCACCATCGACTGAACCAAAGTTACCATGTCCGTCAACAAGTGGATATCTTGTATTGAAATCCTGAGCCAGCTTTACTAATGCCTCATAAATTGATGAATCACCATGTGGGTGATATTTACCCATTGTATCACCAACGATACGGGCACATTTTCTATGTGGCTTATCAGGACCGTTGTTAAGTTCTATCATTGAATATAGAATTCTTCTCTGTACCGGTTTAAGACCATCTCTTACATCCGGAAGTGCTCTGGAAGCGATAACACTCATGGCATAATCTATATAATAGTTTTCCATGGTTTTCTGCATATCAACTTCTTGAACTTTATCAAAGATATGTTCATCCATTATTATAATTCCTTTCCGTGAAGTTATTAATTAACGCAATATAAAAATCTGGAATACGCCATGCGTAAATCCTAATCACGCGCATTCGTAAAATCTGATGATTTTACGAATGGTGCTAGTCGCACCATACAAGACAACATCACAATATTATTTAGCGTGCAAGCACGCACATAATATTCCGATATTGTCTTATGCGCTGCTTGTTAGATATCCAAATTCTTTACAAACTTAGCATTTGCTTCTATGAAATCTCTTCTTGGCTCTACCTTGTCACCCATAAGTGTTGAGAATGTTACATCAAGCTCTGAATCATCATCTTCGTTCATGTTGACTCTTAATAATACTCTCTTGTGTGGGTCCATTGTTGTTTCCCATAACTGCTCTGCATCCATCTCACCAAGTCCTTTATAACGCTGGACTTTGTTGTTCTGGTCTCTTCCAATTTCAGTCATTATTGCATTAAGCTCATCATCATTATAGGCATACCATACTTTTTTATTCTTCTCAACTTTATAAAGTGGTGGCTGTGCAAGATATACATGGCCTTCTCTTATAAGATCAGGCATGAATCTGTACAGAAATGTAAGAAGAAGTGTTGCTATATGTGCACCATCTACATCGGCATCTGTCATAATAATAATCTTGTGATAACGAAGCTTGCTTATATCAAAATCTTCATGAATACCTGTACCAAATGCAGTAATCATCGCTTTAATCTCTGCATTACCAAGTATTCTGTCAAGTCTTGCCTTCTCAACGTTAAGAATCTTACCACGAAGTGGAAGGATTGCCTGTGTAGCACGGCTTCTTGCAGTCTTTGCAGAACCACCGGCTGAATCTCCCTCAACGATATATATCTCACAATTCTTAGGATCTTTATCTGAACAGTCAGCTAACTTGCCAGGAAGTGAAGTGCTTTCAAGTGCAGTCTTTCTTCTTGTTAAGTCTCTTGCTTTTCTTGCAGCTTCTCTCGCTCGCTGTGCAAGCAACGATTTTTCACATATAGATTTTGCAACTGCAGGATTCTGCTCAAGAAAGTAAGTAAGCTGTTCACTTACTATACTGTCAACTGCTCCCCTTGCAACTGTATTACCAAGCTTCTGCTTAGTCTGTCCTTCAAACTGCGGATCTTCAATCTTAACAGATACGATTGCTGTAAGACCTTCTCTTATATCATCACCTGAAAGTCCCTGATCACTATCCTTAAGAATCTTATTCTTTCTTGCATAATCATTAAAAGTCTTAGTCAGTGAATTTCTGAAACCAGTCAGATGTGTACCACCTTCAGGTGTCTTAATATTATTAACAAATGAATCTACAACCTCATTGTATCCATCATTATGCTGGAATGCTACTTCAACCTGAACATTGTCTTTCACACCTTCACAATAAATAATCTGGCTGTATAAAGGTTCTTTACTCTTATTAAGATACTGGACAAATTCCTTTATACCACCTTCATAATGGAATATTTTCTGCTGCTCAAGACCTTCTCTTAAATCTGTAAGAGTAATCTTGATTCCCTTAGTAAGAAATGCCATTTCTCTTAATCTGTGCATAAGAATATCGAATTCAAATACAGTTGTTTCCTGAAAAATCTCTGAATCAGGAAGAAAAGTAACCTGAGTTCCTGTATCCTCAATATCGCAGTCACCTACTATCTTAAGGTCATAACATATCTTTCCTCTTTCATATCTCTGCTGATAAATGTGTCCATTTCTCTTTACCTGAACTTCAAGCCATTCAGACAAAGCATTAACTACAGATGCACCAACACCGTGAAGTCCTCCTGACACCTTATATCCTCCACCACCGAATTTACCTCCGGCATGAAGAACGGTATATACAACTTCAATGGCAGGTCTTCCTGTCTTATGATTAATATCAACAGGTACACCCCTACCATTATCAATTACAGTGATAGAGTTATCTTTATTAATCATAACCTCAATATGTGTACAAAAACCTGCTAAAGCTTCGTCAATTGCATTATCAACTATCTCATACACAAGATGATGAAGTCCTCTTCCTGATGTACTTCCAATATACATACCAGGTCTTTTTCTTACAGCTTCAAGACCTTCGAGTACCTGAATCTGGTCTCCACCATAATTCTTCTCTGCATTCTGATCTGCCACTTTAATTCCTCCTTGTTTTACAAAGCAAAATGTAATTAATTCTCATTAACTACATGACCATCTGTTACTTTAAATATTTTGTTAATATTCATTCTGTTATTAATAAATTCTTCAAGTCCGGTGCATGTAACAATCGTCTGTATATCTCCTATGCTGTTTATCAGAAAATTCTGTCTGTTACTGTCTAACTCAGACAAAACATCATCAAGAAGAAGTATCGGAGTATCTTTAATTACAAGTTTCACAAGTTCAATCTCAGACAGCTTAAGTGAAAGTGCAGCTGTTCTTTGTTGTCCCTGTGAACCATATTTTCTAACATCATTGTCATTGACTAAAAATATAAGATCATCCTTGTGAGGACCTTTACTTGTAGCCTTGTATTTAATATCCTTCTGTCTTGAATTCTTTACTTCTTCTTCAAAATCATTCACATCAACATCAGGAACATAACATACTTTAATATTCTCAATACCACCAGTAAGTTTTGAATGAATATCACTGATTATTGTGTTAATCTTTTCTATGAAACTTTTTCTGCCTTTAATAATAAGGCTTCCATACTTAACAAGCTGCATGTCCCATATATCAAGAGTCTGCATCAGCTGTTCAGATGGTGAAAATGCTATATCTTTGAGAAGCTTATTTCTCTGATTAAGTACTTTGTTGTAATTAACAAGGTTACTTAAATATATTTTATCAAGCTGGCTAAGTTCCATATCCATAAATCTTCTTCTCTCAGAAGGTCCGTTTTTTATAATATTAAGATCCTCCGGCGAAAAGAAAACAATATTAATAATTCCAAAAAGATCAACAGCCTTTTTAATTGGAATACCGTTAACTGCTATACCTTTAGATTTATTCTTCTTAAGATGCATATCTATACGATATTTCATACCATGCTTTAAAACATTCAGCTTAATATGAGATTCATCTTCTCCGAACCTGACGATTTCTCTGTCTTTACTGCCACGATGTGACTTGGAAGTTGAACACATATATATTGATTCTAATATGTTAGTCTTTCCCTGTGCATTGTCACCATATATTATATTAACATGCGCATTGAACTTCATATCTAGAAATTCATAATTCCTGTAATCCTTTAATTCAACAGATTCGACTATCACATTAACACCTATTTTTTTATAAGAATACTAGAGCCGTTGTACTCTACAACTTCTCCACCAAAAAGTTTTTTACCACGCTGTGTCTCAACAACGCCATTAACTTTAACTTCACCATCCTGAATAACAATCTTAGCTTCAACACCAGATTCTACTAATCCGGCTGCTTTTATTGCCTGTCCAAGTTTGATGAACTCATCTCTTAAAACTATTTCTTCCATAACTTTCCTTTCTCTTGTTAAGCTGTGAAGTTAACAGGAAGTATAAGATAAATATAATTTTCTTCCTTGTCTCTGATAAAGCAAGGTGATTTATGATTAACTAAATACATAGTGACATTTTCATCATCAATTACTCTTAAAGCATCCATAAGGAACTTAGGATAAAACCAATCATAATATCCTTACCTTCTTTATCAATATCAATATCTTCGTTAAGGGCTCCAATTGCAGAATTAACATTTACCTGTAATAAGCCATTCTGTATATTAATAATAATTGGCTTCTTGTCTCCTTCCCTTATGAGAAGATTAGCTCTGTCGATAGAGTCAAGAAATTCTTTTTTATTAATAGATACTTTTGTTTCATAATCATTAGAAAGCATCTGATTAATCTTGAAGTAATCACCTTCAATAAGTCTAGAAACAACATGTGTCTGATCAAATTCAAATAAAACATGATTGTTAGTAAAATATATATTAACAAGACTTTCTGCATCAGCATTAAGAATCTTGCTTATCTCCTGAAGAGTTTTACCAGGAATAACTACTCTTACATCATCAGCTCTTCCTTCAAGCTTAATATTACGGATAGCAATTCTATGTCCGTCAAGACCAACAACCTTAAGTGTACCTTCGCTTATCTCAAAAAGCTCACCTGTCATCATCTTGTTATTATCGTTAATAGCGATAGAAAAAATTGTCTGGTTGATAACTTCCTTTAACTGGAACTGTGAAAGTGTTATCATTTTGTCTTTAATAATAGCTGGAAGGTAAGAGAAATCATCTCCAGACTTTCCTGCAATATTGAACTTACTCTTTTCGCATGTAATAAGAGCATTATTATTGGAGTCAGTAGATAAAGTAATATCATTATCGGGAAGCTTTCTTACGATTTCAGAGAAAAGCTTAGCGTCAATGGCAACTTTACCCTTTTCTATAATCTCACCTTCTACTATAGTTTCGATTCCAAGTTCCATATCGTTACCTGTGAACTTGATTTCGTTAGTAGTAGCATCAATAAGAATACATTCAAGAATATTCATAGTAGTTCTTGTAGGTACAGCTTTCATTACGATACCTACAGCTTTGTTTAAGTTTGATTTAGTAAAAACTAATTTCATGTTGATAACTTCCTTTCAAGAAAATAGTAGTGGAGAAGAAATATATATAAATATATTAATGTCGTAGCCGTAGTCTAGGGGTTGTTAAAATGTTAAAAATCAATGCAA
>NZ_QSEK01000048.1 GCF_003464165.1 Eubacterium sp. AM49-13BH
GCCGGCTTCTCTGTTTCTCCTGCTATCGACTGTCTCATCTTAGTATCAGCCTTCAGATTCTGAAGATCATAATAATCCTTAAGCCCATTCTGCCTGTTCTTAAAGCTTCCGCCAAAGCCTTAGGTACTTCTGCCTCAGCAGCTACAACGCTCGCTTTCATCTCCTGTTCAAGAGCAACAGCGGCTGCTCTTCTCTCCTCTGCCTTAGCCTGTGCAATATTCTTATCAGCCTCAGCCTGAAGACTCTGTAGATGAGCACCTATATTTCTTCCGATATCAACATCCGCAATATCAATAGAAAGAATCTGGAATGCTGTTCCAATATCAAGACCTTTCTGTAATATAGCCTTAGAGATAGAATCAGGATTCTCAAGCACGCTCTTGTGCGAATCTGCTGAACCTACTGTTGTTACAATACCCTCACCAACTCTGGCAATTACGGTAGCCTCACCTGCACCACCAACTAACTGGTTAATATTAGTTCTTACAGTAACTCTTGCCTTAACCAACAGTTCAATACCGTCCTTGGCAACTGCTGAAATATTAGGTGTCTCAATAACCTTAGGGTTAACACTCATTCTGACAGCCTCTAAAACATCACGGCCTGCAAGGTCGATAGCTGCAGCCATCTCAAATGGTATGTTCATACCAGCTCTGCTTGATGCAATAAGTGCATTTACAACAGCGTCTACATGACCACCTGCCATATAATGTGACTCAAGCTGATTAGTGTTAAGCTGTAATCCGGCTTTTCTTGCCTGAATATGTGGAAGCACGATTCTTGCTGGCGGAACCTTCCTCAGTCTCATACCGATAAGAGTTCCTATACCGACATGGCTTCCTGATGCTAATGCTGTAATCCATAATCTCATTGGTACAAATGCGAATAACAATATAAGCAGTACCACAATGATAATTGGAATAATTGGAATGTAAGGCATAATTAATCCCCCTTTATATATTTTGATTTCCAAAAATATTATTACATATAATGATAAAAAATGCCACATTTATATAGAATCATTTTAAAAAATCTGCTATAGTAATTAGTAATCGATAATTTTTTGTCAATCATTACAAAGGAGGTTTCATTATGTTATCTAATGATGCTACTATTCAGAATATCAAGCATGAAATCCTGTATGAAGTTGCCAAGCTCGCATATGCAGGAAGATTTGAAGAAGAAAAGGACGAACTTGTGTACAAGATGTTCCCCGGTCCTAAAGCAAGATTCCGCTGTTGTGTATATAAAGAAAGAGAAATTGCAAGACAACGAATCCGCCTTGCAGAAGGCAAATGTCCAACAGAAAGTGACCATCCGGGTGCCAACAACATAATTCAGGTAATTGAAGCCGCCTGTGCCGACTGTCCGCTTTCTCACTATATCGTAACTGATAATTGCAGAAAATGTATGATGAAAGCCTGCCAGCAGGCATGTAAGTTTGGTGCTGTAAGTATGACAAGAGACAGAGCCTACATAGACCCTGACAAATGCAAGGAATGCGGCATGTGTGCCAAAGCCTGTCCATACAATGCAATCGCAGACCTCATAAGACCATGTAAGAAAATCTGTCCAGCCAATGCCATTACAATGGACGAGAACGGCATCTGTGAAATAGATGAAAATAAATGTATCCAGTGTGGACAATGCATCCATGCCTGTCCATTCGGTGCTATCGGTTCTAAAACTGATATAGTTGATGTAATAAAGGCAATCGTAGACGGAAAGAAAGTCGTTGCCATGGTAGCACCTGCTGTTGAAGGACAGTTTGGAGATACAATAACAATGAGCAGCATCCGCACAGCATGCAAAAAGCTGGGCTTTAATGATATGTATGAGGTAGGTCTTGGTGGAGACCTTACTGCACAGGCAGAAGCTGAAGAATGGCTTGAAGCAGCTAAAGAAGGAAAGAAGCTTACAACCTCATGCTGTCCTGCATTTGTTAACCTGATTAAGAAACAGTATCCTGAGCTTGCAGAACATATATCAACAACTATATCCCCTATGTTTGCGCTTTCAAGACTTCTTAAATCAGAAGAGCCTGATACAATAACAGTATTCATTGGACCATGTATTGCCAAGAAGAATGAAAAGCAGGAATATAAGGGTCAGGGAAATGCTGATTTCGTACTTACAATTGGTGAATTCAGAGCAATGATGCGGGCTAAAGAGGTAGTTCTTGAACCTGAGGAAAACAGCGACCAGCAGGCAAGTATATATGGTAAAAGATTTGGTAACGGAGGCGGTGTTTCCGCTGCTGTTGCACAGTGTATGCGTGAAGCAGGTGCTGACCCTGATAAGTTCAATATAGAAAAATGTTCAGGTGCTGCTGAATGTAAGAAAGCTCTTACACTTCTTAAGGTAGGAAAGCTCCCTGCAGATTTCATTGAGGGAATGGTATGTGAAGGTGGCTGTGTTGGCGGACCAAGCCGTCACAGAAGCGGAAAGAATCCTGTTCTTGCTACCAAAGACCGTGACAAGCTGCTTGCCGAGGCAGATAACCGTAATGTTTCAGACAATTTAAGCAAATATGACTTAACAGCATTTTCAATGCACAAATAGAATTACGCAAAAATAGCGTTGGCAATATTCACATTGTCAACGCTATTTTTTTAGTACTGCTTTTAAAGCAAGTACAACAATTTTTTCAAATATCACACTCAATACAACAATTATAACCGTCCACGCCAGCAAATCATCCGTATCAAGATATATTTTCGACATATAAAGCATCTGTCCAACAGAACCCTTGGGCATTCCGATAATCTCTGCTGCCACTCCTGCTTTCCAAGCCATACCAGCAGTAACTCTTCCTGCTGATATAAGATAAGGTGAAAGCTGTGGCATGATAATATAGCGTATCCTGCGAATCCAAGAAATATGAAATACATCTGCCATTTCCCTGATGCCTTTATCAGCGCTTCTAAGACCTGTCAGCGTATTCTGGTATATAACAGGTACAACTATTAAAAATGCAATGAACACCGACAGGTTCTTTGCCGTAAACCATATAAGACATATAACCACAAAAGATGCAACCGGCACTGCCTTGATTGTAACCATCCACGGCCACAGGATATATTCAACAGGCTTACATATATACGCAAGTACTGCACATATAATTCCACACAATAATCCTGTAAGAAATCCACCAACAATATGATACATTGTAAACCACACAGTTCCTGCAAAATCCGGCTCTTTCCATATTGTAAGTAATCTGCCAAGCACCTGCACCGGCGTCACTAATATTATCTGCGAATCAATCTTTAACGCGGCTGTTTCCCATAAAATAAGTGCCAGCATCACCGCCAGCACTTTATATATTACATTCAGTATCTTCTTATTAATATTCATAATAGAAATCATCTTTCGGCATACTGCCACCAACTGACTTAGGATTCTGGTCGTATAACACCTGTAAGAATCCCTTAAGCGCATTCTTCATGTCACCATTAACATAACATACAATATGACACTTAGGAAGCGCTTTCTTAGCTATTGCTGCTGATGCAACAACACCATACTCAGCAATAAGCTGTGCTGTCTCATCAACATTGCTTGAAGTATAGGCAACACTTTCGTTGTATTCATCAATAAACTTCTTTAGCTGTTCAGGATATTTTTCAGCAAATTCTTTTCTTACAACGATTACACCTGTAACAATCTTAGAATTATCATTAATCTTTTCCCACGCTTCATTAAGATCCATAACAACTCTTAAATCACTTATCTGAGCGCTTGCTGCTGTAACAAAAGGCTGTGGCAGAACAGCAATTGCACCATCTTCTGACTTTAACTTAGAAAGTGCTTCTGTTGTATCTGAACACCACACAATATTAACATCTTTGTCGGCATCAAGTCCGTTACCTGAAAGAATATATCTTATGGTATATTCCGGCACAGCACCCATTCCTGTAGCATATATAGTCTTACCCTTAAGGTCGCTGATACTGTTAACAGTGTTGCCTCTTTCTACAAGATTAAGAACGCCCAGTGTATTAACAGCAACAACCTGAACCCTGCCTTCCGTCTTGTTGTATATATTGGCTGCAAGATTAGATGGTACAGCCGCAATATCAATCTCTCCGGTTGCAAGAGGTGTTACAAATGCAGATGCATCCGTAGCAAAATCTTCAAATGCATATGTGTTCTTCGTATTGCCATTCTCTGAATCTTTGCGCAGCTTAACCATCCCCATCGCTGTAGGTCCTGCCATAGCTCCGATTCTTATTGTTGTTGTCTCTTCTGTCTGACTCTCACCTTCGTTATTGGCTGATTTTCCTGCACATGCTGCAAATGAAAATACCATAATAACCGAAAGCATAACTGCTAGTAATTTCTTCAACTTATTATTCTCCTCATATATTTAATTAGTATTCCATGAACTCCTGTATATCCCTTAACACATCCTCAATCTCGCCTTCTCCGTCATTAATTGTAAGCTGTAATGGTTTACTGATATCCAGACTGAACAAACCAACTAATGATTTGCCATCAACACAGCTATACCCTGACTCCACATCAAACCCACATGAGTACTTACTAATTGTACTTACAAACCTTTGAACCTTCTCCACAGAATCCAAAAGAATCGTCACTGTCAGCATATTATTTCCTCCACTTCCTCATATTGTAATTCCCATATCAGAGACTAATATACACCATAAAACTTATAAAAACAACCATTAACTAAGACTAAAATATGGCACGGATGCCATAGAAAACGCTTATTTCAGCCATTTTCATATCATCCGTGCCATATTCAGATAATCATCAATTAAAGATTAGTATATCCCATAAGATAGAAATCCACTGCTCTTGCACAGTCTCTTCCCTGTCTTATAGCTTTAACAACAAGCGACTGTCCTGTATGCATATCTCCTGCTGTAAATACACCCGGTACACTTGTTTCAAATCCGTCTGCTGCTGTCTTTACATTAGTTCTTTCTGTAAGTTCAACTCCAAATGCGTCTGTGACATATTTCTGTGAACCCAAGAAACCTGCTGCTATCAGTACAAGCTCACATGGAAGCTCTGCTTCTGTTCCCTCCACAGGAACCATCATTCTTCTTCCTGTCTTTTCATCAGTCTTAGACTCAAGCTTAACTGTAACAACGCTTGTAAGATTGCCCTTCTTATCCTTCTTGAATTCCTTAACTGTAGTTGTATATATTCTTGGATCATGCCCGAACACTGCAATTGCTTCTTCCTGACCGTAATCTGTCTTGCAGACTAAAGGCCACTGTGGCCAAGGATTGCTCTCTGCACGCTCATCTGGTGCTTTTGGCATCATCTCAAGCTGTGTTACCGACTTGCAGCCATGTCTTATACATGTTCCTACACAGTCATTACCTGTGTCACCGCCACCGATAACGATAACATTTTTATCCTTTGCAGAAATGTATCTGCCATCCTTAAGTCCTGAATCAAGAAGACTCTTTGTAGTTGCTGTAAGGAAATCTACTGCAAAGTATATTCCATTGGCATCTCTTCCAGGAGCATTGATATCTCTTGGATTAGCAGCACCACACGCAAGTACTACAGCATCATAATCTGCCATAAGCTTCTTAGCCTTAATGTTCTCACCAACATTTGCATTAGTTACAAACTCAATGCCTTCTTCCTTCATAATG
The DNA here is from genome assembly GCF_003464165.1 of Eubacterium sp. AM49-13BH. Taxonomy (GTDB): domain Bacteria; phylum Bacillota; class Clostridia; order Lachnospirales; family Lachnospiraceae; genus Lachnospira. The sequence continues at coordinate 5,637 of NZ_QSEK01000048.1, forward strand.
TCAAGCTTTCTGTCAATTATATGCTTTTCAAGCTTCATATTAGGAATTCCATATCTTAAAAGTCCACCAATGCGGTCAGCTCTTTCATATACAGTAACACTGTGTCCTCTCTGGTTTAACTGGTCTGCTACAGCAAGTCCGGCAGGCCCCGAACCTACTACAGCAATTCTCTTCTTAGTTCTTACCTTAGGAGGATTTGCTTTTGCATAGCCTTTGGCATACGCATGCTCAATGATTGCCATTTCATTCTCTTTGGTACATACTGCCTTGCCATTAAGTCCGCATGTACATGCCTTCTCACAGAGTGCAGGACACACACGACTTGTAAATTCAGGGAAGTTACTTGTCTTGTGTAACCTGTGATATGCCTGTTCCCAGTTTCCTGTGTAAAGAAGATCATTCCATTCTGGAATAAGGTTGTTAAGAGGACATCCGCTAGTCATTCCCTTTATTGTCATACCAGACTGGCAGAATGGCACGCCACAGTCCATGCAGCGTGAACTCTGCTTTCTCTGCTCATCTTCTGACAGAGGTGTATGAAATTCATTAAAATTCTTTATTCTTTCCTTAGGTGAAACCGCTGCGGCTTCAACTCTTTCATAGTCTAAAAATCCTGTTGGCTTTCCCATGGTTAGCTCCTTTCTACTTTGTTGCAGCGTAGAATGCTTCTATCTGTGCCTGTTCACTGCTAAGTCCTTTTTCTTCCATCTGTACTATCATGTTAAGCATCTTCTTATAATCATGTGGCATGATTTTCTTGAACTTAGGAAGATATTCTCCGAAGTTGTCAAGTATTTCCTTGCCCTTCTTAGAATTAGTATAAGCAACATGTTCTGTTATAAGCTGCTTTAACTCAAGGACATCATATTTGTTAGAAACTGCATCCATTGAAACGAGCTGCTTATTAACTCTCTTGTAAAGACTTGTGTCTTCATCAAGAACATAAGCAATTCCACCGCTCATACCAGCAGCAAAGTTCTTGCCAGTCTTACCTAATACTACTACTGTACCACCTGTCATATATTCACAGCCGTGGTCACCAGTTCCCTCAACAACTGCTGTTGCGCCTGAATTTCTTACACAGAATCTTTCTCCGGCAACACCATTGATGAATGCCTTACCACTTGTAGCGCCATACAAAGCAACATTACCGATGATAATATTCTCATCTTCCTTATAAGTACTTCCTGTTGGAGGATATACAATAAGCTTTCCACCTGAAAGTCCCTTACCAAAGTAATCGTTACTATCACCGACAAGCTCAAGTGTAAGTCCCTTAGGAATAAATGCACCAAAGCTCTGTCCGCCAGCACCATTACATTTTACTGTATATGTATCATCATCAAGCTTATCATCAAATCTTCTTGTAATCTCCGCACCAAGAAGTGTTCCTAATGCACGGTCTGTATTGGCAACATCAATTTCAAGACTTCTCTTGCTTCCTGTCTCCATAGCGGACTCGAACTTCTTAAGTAAAATCTTTTCATCAACTGTCTTCTCAAGTTCGAAATCAAATACATTTTTCTTATCATAATGTATCTTCGTCTGCTTAACATATGGATTATCAAGAATCTGTGATAAATCAATCTCTGTTGAACGTCCGCTCTTGGCAACATCCTTCTGCTCAAGCAAATCTGTTCTTCCTACCAGGTCATCAAGTGTCTTAATTCCTAAGTCAGCCATTATCTCACGAAGCTCCTGTGCAATGAATCTCATGAAATTAACAACGTATTCAGGCTTACCTGCGAATCTCTTACGAAGCTCAGGATTCTGTGTTGCAACACCAACAGGACATGTATCAAGGTTACATACTCTCATCATTACGCAACCCATAGTTACAAGTGGAGCTGTTGCAAATCCGAATTCCTCTGCGCCAAGCATTGCTGCAATAGCAACATCCCTGCCGCTCATCAGCTTACCATCAGTCTCAATAATAACCTTATTACGCAGTCCGTTCATTGTAAGAGTCTGATGTGCCTCTGCAAGGCCTAATTCCCATGGAAGTCCGGCATTATGTATAGAGCTTCTTGGAGCTGCACCAGTACCTCCGTCATAACCAGAGATAAGAATTACCTGTGCGCCCGCCTTGGCAACACCGGAAGCAACTGTACCAACACCAGCTTCTGAAACAAGCTTGACTGATATTCTTGCATTCTTGTTAGCATTCTTAAGGTCGTATATAAGCTGTGCCAGATCCTCGATTGAATATATATCATGATGTGGTGGTGGTGAAATAAGTGCAACACCCGGAGTTGAAAGACGAGTCTTTGCAATCCAAGGATACACCTTCTTTCCTGGAAGATGTCCACCTTCACCCGGCTTAGCGCCCTGTGCCATCTTAATCTGAATCTCCTGTGCGCTTACAAGGTATCTTGAAGTAACACCGAATCTTCCTGAGGCAACCTGCTTGATTGCAGAGCATCTGTTAAGCCCATCCGGACCTACCTTTAATCTGTCAATGTCCTCTCCACCTTCACCTGAGTTAGACTTACCATGAAGCATGTTCATGGCAATAGCCATAGTTTCATGCGCCTCTCTTGATATTGAACCATATGACATAGCACCAGTCTTGAATCTTCTTACGATAGAATCAACACTTTCAACCTCATCAATGCTGATTCCCTTCTTAGGGAACTTAATGTTCATAAGACCTCTTAAGTTCTTAACGCCCTCTTCCTTATTAACAAGAGCTGTATATTCCTTAAATGTCTTGTAATCTCCTGTTCTTGTAGCAAGCTGTAACAAATGTATTGTCTGTGGGTTATACAGATGTTCTTCCTTGCCGCTTCTCATCTTATGAGCGCCTGAGCTGTCAAGAGTAGTATCTGTAGAAAGTCCAAGCGGATCAAATGCCTTAGAGTGAAGTGTCTCAACATCTTCCTGAATATCCTTTAATGACACACCTTCAATTCTTGAAACTGTACCCTTAAAGTATTTATCTATAACATCTGAGTTAATACCAATTGCCTCAAATATCTTAGCGCCCTGATATGACTGGATTGTTGAAATACCCATCTTGGCAGCAATCTTAACAATACCTGTGATAATTGCCTTATTGTAATCATCAACTGCTGCATAATAATCCTTGTCAAGCATGTTAAGGTCGATAAGCTCCTGAATACTCTCCTGTGCAAGATATGGATTGATTGCAGAAGCACCATATCCAAGAAGCGCTGCAAAATGATGGACATCTCTTGGCTCACCACTCTCTAAGATTACAGCCATGCTTGTTCTCTTCTTAGTCTGTACAAGATACTGCTGTAATGCAGCAACCGCAAGTAATGAAGGAATAGCAACATGGTTCTCATCAACACCTCTGTCTGAAAGAATAATAATATTAGCACCTTCTCTGTGTGCTCTGTCAACCTCAACAAATAAGTGGTCGATAGCTCTCTCAAGTGAAGTGTTCTTATAATATATAATAGGAATAGTCTCTACCTTAAATCCTTCAACATTCATATTCTTAATCTTAAGAAGGTCTGTGTTAGTAAGGATTGGATCATTAATTCTTAACTGTTTGCAGTTCTCAGCCTTTTCCTCAAGAATATTACCCTCTGTTCCAAGATAAACAGTTGTTGATGTAACAACCTTCTCTCTTATTGAGTCAATTGGCGGATTAGTAACCTGTGCAAATAACTGTTTGAAATAATTAAACAGTGGCTGATGCTTGTTAGAAAGTACCGCAAGTGGAGTATCAATACCCATAGCACCTGTCTGCTCTGTTCCGTTAAGAGCCATAGGAAGTATTGATGTCTTGAAATCCTCGTATGTATAGCCAAATGCTTTCTGGAGTCTTGCTCTTTCTTCCTTAGTATGAACAGGAACTTTCTTGTTAGGAATCTTTAAATCCTTAAGCTGGATAAGATTACTGTCAAGCCATTCTCCATAAGGATTCTTAGTTGCATATTCTTCCTTAAGCTTATCATCCTCTATAAGCTCGCCCTTAACCGTATCAATAAGAAGCATTTTACCAGGTCTTAATCTGTCCTTTAACTTAATTCTGCTCTCTGGGATTGGAAGTGCACCAACCTCTGAAGAAAGAATAAGATAACCATCGTTAGTAATATAATATCTTGAAGGACGAAGACCATTACGGTCAAGCACTGCTCCGAAGTAATCTCCATCTGTAAATGCGATAGAAGCCGGACCATCCCAAGGTTCCATCATTGTTGCATAATACTGGTAAAAGTCCTTCTTCTCCTGTGCCATTGCACCATTGTTAATCCAAGGCTCAGGAATTGTAATCATAACAGCAAGTGGAAGCGGCATGCCATTCATAACAAAGAACTCCAGTGTGTTATCTAACATTGCCGAATCCGAACCATTAGTATTAACAACCGGTGTAATCTTTGACATTTCATCTTCAAGATATGGAGAAGTCATTGTCTCTTCTCTTGCTAACATTCTGTCTGCATTACCCTTGATAGTATTAATCTCACCGTTATGTACCATGAATCTGTTAGGATGAGCTCTCTCCCAGCTTGGATTAGTGTTAGTTGAGAATCTTGAATGAACAAGTGCAATAGCTGACTCATAATCAGGATTCTCAAGGTCACCAAAGAACTGGCGAAGCTGTCCTACAAGGAACATACCCTTGTATACAATCGTTCTGCTTGATAATGAACATACGTAAGTTGTGTCTTCTGCTGTCTGCTCAAATACTCGTCTTGCAACATAAAGTCTTCTGTCGAACTCAATTCCTTTAGCTGCATTGGCAGGTCTCTTTACAAATCCCTGCATGATATATGGCATACAGTCAACCGCCTTTTTACCAAGAACATTAGGAAATGTTGGAACATCTCTCCAACCTAAGAATTCAAGCCCTTCCTTTTCAACAATGATTTCGAACATCTTCTTGGCTCTGTTTCTTGCCAGTTCGTCCTGTGGGAAGAAAAACATACCGACACCATAATCGCGCTCATCTCCAAGCTCAATTCCTAATGGCTTTACAGCTTTCTTAAAGAATTTGTGTGATATCTGAAGAAGGATACCAACACCATCACCAGTCTTTCCTTCTGCATCTTTACCAGCTCTATGCTCAAGATTTTCTACAATGCTTAAAGCATCAGATACTGTCTGATGTGTCTTAATTCCATTAATACTTACAATAGCTCCGATACCACAGGCATCATGCTCAAGTTCAGATCTGTAAAGACCAGGCTGTTTGATTTCATTTTCCATAAGTCTAATCATCCTTTCGTATATTCTAAAGCTTTGCTTGCACATAATATACTCCTGTTTTATGGATTTTGTAAATATTTTTTTGCCATAATTGTCTGATAATTTGACTATTGCTATTGTTTATTGTAATTATCAGACAATTACAGAATTTGTCACAATATTATCTCTTAAAATG
>NZ_QSEK01000049.1 GCF_003464165.1 Eubacterium sp. AM49-13BH
CTACAGAGTCTTCAGGCTGAGGCTGATAAGAATATTGCACAGGCTAAGGCAGAGGAGAGAAGAGCAGCCGCTGTTGCTCTTGAACAGGAGATGAAGCGAGCGTTGTAGCTGCTGAGGCAGAAGTACCTAAGGCTTTGGCGGAAGCTTTAAGAACAGGCAGAATGGGCTTTAAGGATTATTATGATCTTCAGAATCTGAAGGCTGATACTAAGATGAGACAGTCGATAGCAGGAGAAACAGAGAAGCCGGCAACTATATAATGGACTTGTGAATTAAAAGGGAAAGCGGGTTTTATGGAAATATTAATTGTTTGGGCAGTGTTTGCTTTGATAATTATATCGAATATTAAGAAAGCTAAGAAAATGCAGAATGAGCGCATGCAGGAACACCAGCGTAATATGCAGGATCATAACCAGAATGCGCAGCAGGCACAGGATGTTTATTCTGTTAATGGCCCGTTAAAACAGGGCGCATTAAGCCATGGAGCTAATCTTAACAGGGAACAACAGACATATTCAGGTACTCAGAAGATGACAAGTGCAGAAGCTGAAAGACTCAAGCAGGAGATTCGTGAGAGAAATAATTTTAATGGCAAGAATGTTACTTCGCATAGAGCAGAGGCACCAGTTCCGCAATATGTTACTCCACCGCCAGCAGCGGATAATGCAGCACCTGCAATGAAGACACTTGATAAAGCAGAGTTTCATTCACCGGTTATGCAGGCAGGAAGCACTGGAACATATTCTGATATGACAGGCGGACATACATTTACACAGTATGACTGCGGACATGAATATAATGATGAGATTGTTCCACAGAGTCAGACAGCAAGTAAGGGTATTCTTAATGACCTGAAGTTTGATAAGAATGAGATGCGCAAGGCTTTTGTTATGCAGGAGATATTGAAAAGGAAAGTTATATAATTGAACCCAAAAAGAACCGTGTGACATAAAATCACACGGTTCTTTTAATGAGTGCAGAAGATGGGACTTGAACCCACACGCGGTAACCCGCACAAGAATCTGAATCTTGCTCGTCTGCCATTCCGACACTTCTGCATATATGATGTATAACGAACTTGATAAGTTACATAACATTGATATTTTATAGGAGATTTGAAAAAGTGTCAATATGAATAGATGCTATTTTTGAAAAATTCTTATCTGAAAGGGAGCCGAGGCTTGTTGGATTGGACGTTGAAGCGGAGGGAAGGCATGATGAAGTCCAAAAAGGAAGTCTAAGCTGTTTGGATTGGACGTTGAAGCGGAGGAAAGGTACGATGAAGTCCAAAAAGGAAGTTGAAGCATGAAAAAACAGAAAATTCAAAAAAAGTTGAAAAAAGTTAAAAAAAGCTGTTGACATTATATTGATGTAGTGATATTATAATCAAGTCGTCAGCGAACAGCAAGCGACAAGAAAACAAAACAAGCAGTCGTGGCGGAATTGGCATACGCGCTAGACTAAGGATCTAGTCCATATTGCTTGGGTGCGGGTTCAAGTCCCGCCGACTGCACTAAAAGCACCGAGGTAACCTCGGTGCTTTTTTTGTGCGACAACGCCAAACTTCGTTATGGCGTATGAGAACCGCTCATATAGTGGCACACAGGCAGCAAAGAATATACAGATACCGCAACAACAGGAGGTGCACATGAATACAGCATTAACAATAGCAGGAAGTGATTGCAGCGGAGGAGCAGGAATACAGGCAGATTTAAAAACATTTGCAGCACATAAGGTGTATGGAATGTCAGCAATCACTGCACTTACAGCACAGAATACTTTAGGGGTTACAGGAATATCGGAATCTTCACCTGAATTTCTTAAGGCACAGCTTGATGCAATATTTACAGATATATATCCTGATGCAGTTAAGATAGGAATGGTTGCGTCAAAGGAACTTATAGAAACAATATCAGATGCGTTAATTACATATAAGGCAAAAAATATCGTTCTTGACCCGGTTATGGTATCAACAAGTGGAAGCAGACTTATTAAGGAAGATGCAGCAGAGGTTCTTAAAGAACGCCTGATTGTGCTTGCAGATGTTATAACTCCTAATATTCCAGAGACAGAGGTTCTTACAGGAATGACAGTGGAGAGTGCAGAGTCAATGGAGAAAGCAGCAATAAAGATATATGAAGATCTGAAGACAAAAGGCGGTCATGCGTCTGTTTTAGTAAAAGGTGGACATGCAGTTCATACTGCGAACGACTGCTTGTGTGTAGATGGCAGGATAGTGTGGCTTAATGGAGAAAGGATTGATAACCCTAACACACATGGAACTGGCTGTACATTGTCATCAGCTATTGCAGCTAATCTTGCACAGGGATTATCAATTGAAGAAAGTGTGAAGGCAGCTAAAGAATACCTTACGGGTGCGTTAAAGGCCGGACTAAATCTTGGCAAAGGCAGCGGTCCACTTGACCATACATACTGGCTTGATATTAATAAGTAGTAGAAGGAGAGACAGATGGACAGCTTCTTATATAGTATAAATGCAACAGTACCAATATTCTTAGTTATGATAATTGGCTGGGTGATAAAGCGTCTTGGTGTTATAGATGATCATTTTGCAAATGTAGCGAATAAATATGTTTTTAAAGTGGCACTTCCAGTACTGTTATTCAGGGATTTAGCAGCAGCAGATTTTAAATCGCAGTTTGATGTTAAGTTTGTACTGTACTGCATGATAGTCACTACTATAATGTTTAGTGGCATATGGATATGTACAGAGATATTTATGAAGGATGATACGCAGAAGGGTGCATTTGTGCAGGCATCATTCAGAAGCAGTGCAGCGATACTTGGAATGGCATTCATACAGAATATGTACCAGAGCACTGGAATGGCACCACTTATGATAGTTGCTGCAGTTCCGTTGTTTAATATATTTTCGGTAATAGTGCTTACCTTTAAGGCACATCCTGAGTGTCATGGCAGCACAGAAGAACAATCTACGGATAAGAAAGAAAACATTAAAAAAGCGTGCTTTAATATTGTAACTAATCCGATAATTATAGGAATTGTGCTGGGGTTGTTATCTTCGCTTGCAGGATTAAGATATCCGGTAATTATCAATAAGACAATTAATAATATTGCGCAGACAGCTACACCTGTTGCACTTATATGTATTGGTGCGTCATTTGAAGGGAAAAAGGCAATTAAGAAGATTAAACCTACGGTTATTGCTACATTTTTAAAACTCGTGGGTCTAGCAGCAATATTTCTTCCTATAGCAGTAAAAATGGGATTTCGTAATCAGGAACTTATGGCAATTCTTATTATGCTTGCTTCACCATCTACAGTTACCTGCTTTGTTATGGCTAAAGGTATGGATAATGATGAGGTGCTGTCATCAAGCATAGTTGTACTTACAACATTACTTTCAAGTGTGACTCTTACAGCATGGATATTTATATTAAGAAATTTTGGGTTGATTTAGAATATTTATAGTGTTTTTATCTGGTAATTCATGTTATAATAGACAAGCTTGATTTACTGTGGTAAAGTGAAAGCATATTAAAGCGAGAAAGGCATGGATTTTTATATGGCTAAGAATATCAGAAAAGCCGTCCTGTTACTGGCAATGTTGTCTGTGATTGTGGGAATGTTCACAGCGTGTGGTAATAAAAAAAGTGATGATGGACGAACTACATTTACAGTAGGATTTGATGCGGAATTCCCACCTTATGGTTACAAGGATGATAGTGGAGAGTATGTAGGTTTTGACCTGGATCTTGCACAGGAGGTATGTGAAAGAAATGGCTGGAATCTGGTTAAGCAGCCTATTGACTGGGATTCTAAAGATATGGAGCTTAGTTCAGGTTCTATTGACTGTATATGGAACGGATTCACGCTTAATGGAAGAGAACGTGAATATACATGGTCTAAGGCATATATTGATAATTCACAGGTTGTTATAGTTAAATCCGGTTCAGGAATAAAGAAGTTAGAAGACCTTAAGGGTAAGGTTGTTATTGTACAGGCTGATTCATCAGCTCTTGCAGCATTTACAGGAGAGGATGCGACAGAAGAAAATCTTGCACTTGCGGCACAGTTTAAGACACTTCAGCAGGTATCTGATTATAACTCAGCATTTATGAACCTTGAATCAGGTTCGGCAGATGCTGTATGTATGGATATGGGTGTTGCAAAGTACCAGCTTGAGCAGAGAGGTAACAAGTTCACAATGCTTGATGAGACTGTTTCATCCGAACAGTATGGTATTGGTTTTAAGTTAGGTAATACAGCATTAAGAGATGAGGTTCAGACAAGCCTTAATGATATGCTTGCTGATGGCACATTTGACAAGATTGCTGAGAAATGGGGACTTACAGACAGCGTATGTCTTGGAGAAGAAGGAACAGACAGTGCATATCTTCTTGACAGCACCAGTACAACTAAGGCTTCATTTGGTGAAAGACTTGTGGATATAGTTAAGCAGCTTTCATCAGGAATGTTAGCAACTCTTGCAATATTCTTCTTAACACTTATATTCTCGATGCCTTTAGGACTTCTTGTATGTGAAATAAGAAAGTCAAGAATAGGTATTGTAAGATGGATTGCAAGAATATACATATCTATAATGAGAGGAACTCCTCTTATGTTACAGCTTCTTGTTGTGTTCTTCGGACCATATTATCTGTTTGGAATGAAGGTTACGGCAACATACAGATTCTATGCTGTAATTATCGGATTTGCGCTTAATTATGCAGCATATTTTGCGGAAATATACAGAGGTGGAATTGAGAGCATACCTAAGGGACAGTATGAAGCAGCAGAGGTGCTTGGATATTCCAAGGTACAGACCTTCTGGAAGATTATATTCCCTCAGATGGTAAAGAGAGTACTTCCTCCGGTTACTAACGAGGTCATAACACTTGTTAAGGATACATCACTTGCATTTGCACTTGCTTATACAGAAATGTTTACTCTTGCCAAGCAGGTAGCGGCTTCAACAGCAAGTATCATGCCATTATTCATAGCAGGATTGTTCTATTACATTTTCAATTTCCTTGTTGCTATGGTTATGGAAAAATTAGAAAAGCGTATGCAGTATTTTGATTAAGGAGGATTTTATAATGAAGAAATTATTAGAGATAACACATTTGAAAAAATCCTTCGGCGATACTGAGGTGCTTAAGGATATATCAATGGAAGTTAATGAGGGCGAGGTTGTTGCAATTCTTGGACCTTCCGGTTCAGGTAAATCAACACTGCTTCGTTGTGCAACACTTCTTGAGACAATGGATTCTGGAACTCTTAAGTTAGGTGGTGAAACTGTATGTGAGGACAAGGACGGAGCCTCAGTGTATGTTGGAAAGAAAGAGTTAAGAGAAATCAAGAATACATATGGACTTGTATTCCAGAATTTTAATCTTTTTCCACATTATACAGTTATGAAAAATGTTATTGATGCACCTGTCTGTGTCCAGAAAAGGGACAGGAATGAAGTAGAGAAAGAAGCCAGAGAGCTTTTAAAGAAAGTAGGACTTGACGGCAAGGAGGACAGTTATCCATGCCAGTTGTCAGGAGGACAGCAGCAGAGGGTTGCAATAGCAAGGGCACTTGCAATGAATCCTGAAATGCTTTTCTTCGATGAGCCTACATCAGCGCTTGATCCTGAGATTACTGCAGGAATTCTTAAGGTTTTAAGACAGCTTGCTGATGAAAAGATGACAATGATTATTGTTACACATGAGATTGAGTTTGCAAGAAAAGTTGCAGACAGGGTAATATTCATGGATGGCGGAGTTATTGTTGAGCAGGGTAAGCCGGAAGATGTTATTGACAATCCAAGTAATGAAAGAACCAAAGCATTTTTACAGAAGATGGAAAAATAGGATTTATCTTGTGTATACTAACTGAATAGCTGGATATAATTATGAATGGGAAGTTTTTTAATGAGAAAACTTCCCATTTTCTTGCATTGTGGATTTGTTTGCATGGTGTTAAAATTGCATTACTTAAGTTAGGAAACACTAACTTGAAATTGCAAAGCATAAAAAAAGGAGGATTATATGGCAGCATATTTAGAGATTGAAAAGGTTATAGGCAGAGAGATTCTTGATTCAAGAGGCAATCCTACAGTTGAGGCAGAGGTTTATCTTGCAGATGGAACTGTTGGAAGAGGTGCAGCACCTTCAGGAGCTTCTACAGGTGAATTTGAGGCACTTGAGTTAAGAGATAAGGATAAGTCAAGATATTTGGGAAAGGGCGTTACTAAGGCAGTAGAGAATATTAATACAGTTATTAATGACTGTCTATTTGGGATAGATGCATCTGATATATATGCAGTTGATGCGGCAATGATTAAAGCTGATGGAACTAAGGATAAGTCTAAACTTGGTGCAAATGCTATCCTTGCGGTATCTATAGCAGCAGCAAGAGCAGCATCAATATCGCTTGATATTCCTCTTTACAGATTCTTAGGCGGAGTATCAGGAAACAGACTTCCTGTTCCTATGATGAATATTATTAATGGAGGCTGCCATGCATTATCAAGCGGGCTTGATGTCCAGGAATTCATGATTATGCCTGTTGGTGCACCAAGCTTTAAGGAGTGCTTAAGATGGTGTGCAGAAGTATTCCATGCACTTGCAGCTATACTTAAAGAGAGAGGTCTTGCAACTTCTGTAGGCGATGAGGGTGGATTTGCTCCGGCACTTAAGTCTGATGAAGAAGCGATTGAAACTATATTGCAGGCAGTAGAAAAGGCAGGATATAAGCCGGGTAAGGATTTCAGGATTGCCATGGATGCAGCATCATCTGAGTGGAAGAGCGAAAAAGGAAAGGGTTATTACAGACTTCCTAAGGCAGGAACAGAGTATACAGCAGAGGAACTTATTGAACACTGGGCTGCGTTGTGTGAGAAATACCCTATCATATCAATTGAGGATGGTCTTGATGAAGAGGACTGGGAAGGCTGGAAGAAGCTTACGGACAGACTTGGAGACAAGGTTCAGCTTGTAGGTGATGATCTTTTTGTTACTAATACGGAGAGACTTTCAAAGGGAATTGAACTTGGAGCAGGTAATGCAATCCTTATCAAACTTAATCAGATTGGCTCTGTTTCAGAGACACTTGAAGCTATCAAGATGGCTCATAAGGCAGGATATACAGCAATCAGCTCACACAGATCAGGTGAGACAGCAGATACAACAATTGCGGACCTTGCTGTAGCTCTTAACACTTGCCAGATTAAGACGGGGGCTCCTTCAAGGTCAGAGCGAGTTGCTAAGTATAACCAGCTCTTAAGAATTGAGGAACAACTTGGTGCCAGCGCATTATATCCGGGAATTAAGGCTTTTAATGTTAATAATAATTAATCATTTGAAACAGATGTTGAAAAAATATTAAGAAAGCCTTATAGTTGTGTATGATTATAATATATGTAACAGGAAGGCAGAACAATGATTAAGAAATTAGGAAGAAACGACCATTGCTGGTGTGGCAGTGGTAAGAAATACAAAGCGTGTCATGAAGCATTTGACGATAAGTTAAGATATCTTGAGGATATTGGACATATTGTACCATCACACAAGTTAATCAAGACACCTGAACAGATTGAGAAGATTAAAGAGAGTGCCAGGATTAATGTTGCATGCCTTGATGCGGTTGCAGCGGCAATTCATGAGGGCATGAATACTGCTGAGATTGATAAGATTGTATATGATGTAACTACTGATATGGGAGGAATTCCTGCACCACTTAATTATGAAGGATATCCTTTCAGTGTGTGTACTTCTGTTAATGAACAGGTATGCCATGGATTTCCGTCTAAAGACGTTATCCTTAAGTCAGGCGATATAATAAATGTTGACTGTTCCACAATTCTTCACGGATATTTCTCAGACTCATCAAGAATGTTCTGTATAGGAGATGTTAAACCAGAGGTTAAGAAGCTTGTTGATGTTACTAAGGAATGTGTTGAATTAGGACTGGAGCAGGTTAAGCCTTGGGGCTTCTTAGGTGATATGGGACAGGCAGTACATGACCATGCATATGCTAATGGATATACTGTTGTAAGAGAAATCGGTGGTCACGGAGTAGGACTTGAGTTCCACGAAGATCCATGGGTTGGATACAACACCAGAAAAGGAACAGACATGGTTATGGCACCCGGCATGATGTTTACAATAGAGCCTATGGTTAATATGGGTAAGGTAAATGTTGTTACAGATGAAAAGAACGGCTGGGAAGTATCTACAGCTGATGGACTTCCTTCAGCACAGTGGGAAATTCAGGTTCTTGTAACAGAGGACGGACACGAAGTAATAAGCTGGTAAGAAATAAAATAAGTTCCTGCCAATCAGGCACGCTTTCGCTGCTCTCGCCTCGCAGCGGTACTAAATTCGCGTTACACGCTCATTAAGTACCGGCGGGTTCAAAGCGCCTGGTTGGCAGGAACTTATTTTATTGTCGTGGTGCCCTTAGGGGTGCGTTCGTGTCGGATGGAGGTGCGCCCTTGTGTCGGGGACACATCGGGCTGGACGTTAGAGCTGCGGGAGGCAAGAAGAAGTCCAAAAGAGAAGTCAACGCGAGGTGGATTGGACGTTAGAGTAGTGTGAGGCACGGAGAAAGTCCAAAAGGAAAGTCGAAGTGAGTCAGATTGGACGTTAGAACTGTGGGAAGCAAGAAAAAGTCCAAAAAGGAAGCCGGAGCAAGGCAGATTGGACGCTAGAGTAGTGTGAGGCACATAGGAAGTCCAAAAGAGAAGCCAACGCGAGGTGAATTGGACGCTAGAGTAGTGCGAGGCACGGAGGAAGTCCAAAAAGGAAGCCGAAGCGAGGTGAATTGGACGTTAGAGTTACGGGATGCACTAGTCAACAAAAAGTAGACACCACTTTATATTTTTATACATCATTTAATGAGCATAATACTCCCTATACTGTTTTGGAGTCAGATAATTCAGAGAGTATGCCGG
>NZ_QSEK01000005.1 GCF_003464165.1 Eubacterium sp. AM49-13BH
AAATTCTGCTTATCTGGTTAAATATCCAATATAATTAACCTCCATATATTTTATGGTTATATTATACACCGTTTTACACTTTTATGAGGAAATCCATAATTATACTCTTAGCATTCTGTATCCTATACCAATATGCGTCTGTATATACTGTGGGGAATTGACATCTTTTTCAATTTTCTTTCTTAATGTTGCCATAAATACTCTAAGTGATGCCAGATCATTTTCCCATGAACTGCCCCATATATTCTTAGTAATATAAGTGTATGTCAGCACTCTTCCGACATTTCTTGATAATAATATGAGAAGCTTATATTCAATAGGTGTAAGATGCAGCTCCTTTCCATTCAGATATGCACAGCCAGCCGCATAATCAATTTTTAAATCTCCATTCTCGAATACACTTGAATTCTGAGTCATATCCGTCTGCATAAGCGACAGTCTTCTTACTGTTACACGCAGCCTTGCAAGAAGCTCATCTACTGAAAATGGCTTTGTAAGATAATCGTCTGCCCCTGCATCAAGTGCTTCTATCTTATCCGCATCTTCAGTTCTTGCGCTTATAACAATTATTGGTGTATTAGTCCATGTTCTTATCTTTTTTATAACTTCCACCCCATCTATATCAGGAAGTCCTAAGTCTAGCAGAATTATATCAGGATTATGTGATGCAGTCTGCGAGATAGCACTCTCTCCATTTACAGCAGTTAAATACCTGTAATTATTAGTTTTTAATGTTGTTGTTATGAGATTTCTTATTGGTGAATCATCCTCAACTACAAGAACCTGTGTTTTATTCATTTAAATGTACCTCACTTAACTGCAGTTTGAATTCAAAAATGCATCCATGTGGTGTATTATCCCTTAATTCCAGTTCACTTCCATGTGCATTTATAATAGTTTTACATAAAGATAACCCAAGTCCGAGACTTCTTCTGTTATCTGCGATTTCATTGTTACAGGTAAAAAATGTATCAAATACATTTTCTTTCATGTCATCAGGTATTCCCGCGCCATTATCTTCAATGGATATAATTACATATCTGCCTTCTTTTCTTGCTTTAATATATATATCAGAGCCTTCCTGTGTATACTTTATCGCATTATCGACTATATTAATAATAACCTGTATTATAAGTCTGGCGTCCATTTTCACAAGAAGCAGTTCTTTGCCGCAATCCACATGTATTTTATGTTCACAGCTTTTTCTGTTGATATGTTTTAACGCTTCAGCAATAACTTCATCTATCAGCTGGTCAGACATATTAAGAGTTACTGTTCCATCCTCAAATCTTGTTACAAACAATATATTCTCTACAAGACTGATTAACCATTCTGAATCATCATATATATCTGTAAATATCTGCTCTCTCGTATCATTATCAAGCTTATCATAATTGTACATAAGATTATTGGCATTACCTGATATTGATGTGAGTGGTGTTCTTAAATCGTGTGAAATCGTCCTTAAAAGATTAGCCCTTAACTGTAGTGTCTTTTCCCTGTAAGCAGCCTGTTCTGACATACGAACATGTTTTTTCAGTTTAGATTCCAGAGTTCCTGTAAGCATTGACGCAGCAAGCATAATAACACATGTGAGCGGATATCCTGTGTCATATGTATGAAAAGTAAATCTTGGTTCTGTCAGGAAGAAATTCATCAGAACAACACTTACAAGCGAACCCGCCACACTCCAGATATATCCATTAGTGAATATCGAAATCAAAAGCACGCACAGAAGATATACCATAATAACATTTGATTCTGTAAATCCAATATATATAAGCAGCATTCCTATTACTGTTGCAATGCTTAAAAAGCCTATTGTTATTAAGAATTCTTTTACAAGTTTTTTCAATGTCTTTTCCGTTATAATTACCACCTTATTTTATTTTGTATATAATAACACATTTTCAATTTAATATCTCTTTTTTTCGTTATCATCACTTTCATTCAATACAGCATTCATTGTATCTTTGTCATTGGTTCTTCTTGTTCTGTTCATAAATCCGTCTATTTTATTCATAACATACCATCCTGCTGCCATAAATAATAATATCACAACTATCAGTATTATTATAATTAATCCCGTCTTCATGCTCATGCCCCCTAATCTTAAACCTTAAAGCATTTTTTCAGATTTTTATAATCTCCTAACACAAGTAATGTAATATCTTCTGTAAGTACAATATCTGGTTCAACATTTACATTTATTGAGTCATTATGCTTTATAGCCATTATGTTTACTCCATATTTTTTTCTTATATCAAGTTCAATAATACTTTTTCCTAACCACGACTCAGGAACTTCCACTTCAAGAATTGCATGAGTATTATCCAGTTGTATTAAATCAAGAATATGGTCCGCAGTATAGCGTACTGCAGCCCACTTTGCTTCGTGTTTTTCAGGATATACAACCGCATCTGCACCATTACGCAGCAGGAATTTTTCCTGTACATCCCGCTCAGCTCTTGATACCACATATCTGGCGCCAAGTTCCTTTAACAGCGATGTTGTTTCCAGCGAATTCTGAAAACTGTTACCAATTGTCACCATACACACATCAAAATTCCCAACGCCTAATGATTTTAAAAATTCAGCATTCGTGCTGTCTCCAATCTGTGCATTTGTGACTATATTCATAACATCGTTAATTCTGTTCTCATCAGTATCAACTGCCATCACCTGATGTCCAAGCTGATTAAGCTGCATAGCCATATGCTTTCCAAATCTTCCGGCTCCTATAAGTAATACATTCTTTTTCATATTGTGCTCCTATCCTATATTAATCTTTTCTTCAGGAAATTTTGAATAGCTATTTCCATTTCCAGAAAAAGCAGCATATATTAAAGTAAGACCGCCAACTCTGCCCATAAACATGAGAATAATAAGAACAATTCTTGACAATATTCCAAGCTGTGGAGTAATACCTAATGTCAATCCGACCGTACCTACTGCTGATGCTGTTTCAAAAAGACATTTTCCTATTGAAATTCCATCTGTGACATTTATAATAAATGCGCCTGTAACAAATAATGTAATGTACATCATAGCTATCGTAGCTGCATTTTTAACTGTATCGTTATCTATTCTTCTTTCAAAAAAATGAATATTCTTATTCCTCTTAAATGTTGCAACCATGTTTCCCATAAGAACTGCAAATGTAGTTGTTTTCATACCACCTGCTGTTGAACCTGGTGAACCACCTATAAGCATAAGAACTATCATAATCATTACAGATGCCTGTTTCATTGCATTAAGATCAACCGTGTTAAATCCTGCAGTCCTTAATGTAACTGATTGAAAAAGTGCCTTAAATACAGGCATTTTCTCGTTTCCAGTCATCATATCATTTATCATAAATATAATTGCAGGTACTGTTATAAGAACGGCTGTTGTAACAATTATTAATTTGCTCTGCATCTTATATCTTTTAAAATGATACTTATTATTCTTAATATCTTCCCACGTAACAAATCCAATTCCACCTATCACAATAAGAAGCATCAATGTAATATTAATAACAGGATTACAGGCATATGTCGTCATTGAAGCAAATTGATTATCCGCTGTTCCTAGCACATCAAATCCTGCATTACAGAATGCTGATATTGAATGAAATATTGCAAACCAGATTCCTTTCAATCCATAATCCCGGCAGAATACCGGCATCATAAGCAATGCTCCTGATAATTCTATGATGAATGTTCCTTTTAATATAAATCCGGTAAGTCTGACTACTCCTCCAACCACCGGTGCTGACACAGATTCCTGCATAAAGCTTCTCTGCATTAAAGACACTTTCTTTCCTGACAATAAAGAAAATGCAATGGCAACAGTAATTACGCCAAGTCCTCCTATCTGTATAAGCGTAATTATTACAAGCTGCCCAAATGAAGACCAGTAACTTCCTGTATCCAGTACTACTAATCCGGTTACGCATACCGCTGATGTAGATGTAAATAATGCATCACTAAACGGTGTTACACAGCCACTGGCTGATGAAACCGGCAGCATAAGAAGCAATGCTCCTAATATGATTAATCCACCAAATCCAATTGTTATAACCCGGAATGATGACAAATGTTTTCTTATCCTGTTGTCAAACATAAAAAATTCCCCTTTTCTAACATAATTGAAATCTACCAGAATTATGTTAAAAAAGGGGTTAAGCATTTTTATATGATATTAAGATTATATTAAGATTATTATCTCTCCCGAATCATGATAATCAGAAGATAAGCTGCTCCGAATACAACTATACTCCCAGCCATGATTAAATACATCTGTGACACGCCAACAACATGTCCCCTGAATACAGGATTACAGTCGAGAGTGTTCCTTATGACTGTGACCGCTTCTGACGGAAGCCCTATGTCCGCCATCTCTTTATACACTCCGTTTAGCATGTGGTTCTTAACCAGGGAAGTTCCATATGTACCCGGAAGGTAGGACAATGCTTTCTGCAGCCCTGAACTAAAATTAGATATCGGCATGTATGCACCACACACAAATCCATACCCTGCACTTACGATAGTTCCAACCGCCGACAACTGCCCCTGCGTC
Source organism: Eubacterium sp. AM49-13BH (assembly GCF_003464165.1). Classification (GTDB taxonomy): domain Bacteria; phylum Bacillota; class Clostridia; order Lachnospirales; family Lachnospiraceae; genus Lachnospira. Next base: position 4,564 of record NZ_QSEK01000005.1, read on the forward strand.
TTTAGCGGATAGCTTACAATGCTTGAAAGCGTGCTTCCAAATAACACCAGCAGAATCATATCCAATATAACAAATATTACATCTGACGCACTCATATACCAGCCCATCTTCAATATGTAAAGCAGGCATAATGCAAGTGCTGTGCCATTAACCATAAGCGAATTAAGTACTGTTGATAAGAAATATCCTATATAAATCTTTGTTTTACTTACAGGCGAAACATCAAAATCTTTTCTTGCTCCGCTGGCTCTGTCCTGAACCATCGTAAGATTGACGCAGAATGTAACAGTTACACAGCTTACTGCAATAAGTGCTGCAGCTAACTGTGCTGCCACTGTGCCGTTAATTATTTTGTCTGATAAATCAATCATGTCCTTAGTTGCAGAAACGAAGGAGTCCTTGTATACATTTGCTAAAAATGTTGCATACAAAACAATAAGAATTACCGGAGTTATCATTGATGAGAATAACATTCCTTTGTCCTTAAAAAAGAGTTTTCTGTTTCTGCTTACAAGTGCGGTTATCTCTTTCATCACTGACCACCTCCCAATATTTTCCCAGTCACAGCAAGAAATACATCGTCCATACCACCTTTTACGACTTCATAATCACGGAATATCTCCTGATGTTTCACAATCATTTTCGTAGCTTCAAGTGTGTTCTTAACCTGAATCCTGTAACCATCACGGATTGCTTTGTACTCTGTTTTCAAAGCTTTAATCTCATCCTCTGTAACTCCATACAAAGATATCGTATCATGAACATATTCATTCTTTAATTCCAAAGGAGTTCCCTCTGCCACGATGCTTCCCTTATCAAGAATCACAACATATCCGGCACTTGCCGCCTCCTCCATGTAATGAGTTGTAAGGAATACCGTCATGTTCTCCTCTGTACGAAGTCTCTCAATAACATTCCATATAAGAAGCCTTGTCTGCGGGTCAAGTCCCGTCGTCGGCTCATCAAGAATCAGTATCTCCGGTCTGTGAATCAGCGCCCTTGCAATATCAATTCTTCTTCTCTGTCCGCCTGACAGCTTACCAACCGGTCTGTTAATGTAATCCCCGAAATCAAGTATCTCCACCAGTTCTGCCAGTCTTTTTTCAAATGCATTTCCAGTAATCCCATACAACGCCGCCCTGCTTTTGAGATTCTCCTTAACTGTAAGAGGTTTATCAAGAACACTGTCCTGAAACACAACTCCCAGCAGCCTCTTTGTTTCACTGCCTGCCCTGTCTGCTTCTTTATCCTTAATCCACACATTTCCGCTGTCCTTGCGTAACTGCCCGCATATAATAGAAATCGTTGTGCTTTTTCCAGCACCATTTACACCTAAAAATGCGAACAATTCTCCCTTCTTTACGCGGAAACTTAAGTCATTAACTGCCTTCACATCGCCAAAACATTTATTCAGATGTTCTATCTTAATAATATCCGACATACGCCCCTCCTTATTGAGAATTACTTCATGTATTTATTAATCCATTTTACCACATCCAGCTTGCCATTACCGCAATATTTATATATATACTTTTTCCATCCCCATGTCTATACGCTTACTACTAAGTTGCATTATAAGCATGCCAAGTTACATTCAGACAAAAAAGACACAAAGCAATGTACTTTGTGCCTTAAAAATCATATTAGTTTCATAATATTTTCAGAATATATCCAGCATATTATCCAGATATATCTCTTCTCTTACATGTATCTGGTACTCCGGCTTTATCATGTAATACAATAGGAATTCCAGCACCAGTGCGCTTCCAAGTCCTCGCCCTTCTATCTTGAAATTGGAAAATCCCATTGGCATATATGTATTCCTTATATCATCAACACTGATAAATGCTGGATTCTCCATTGCCTTAGAAAACCGGTATCCACTCTGTGAATCCGGTGCAACACATACATGGTCGGAACAGTCCTCGCCAAGATTCTGGCGGCTCACAATCTCATAGCAGTTCTTTCTGTCGTAACATCCGAACCAGCAGCACTCATTACACAGGAATTCCACCTTATCCTTTTCTTTATCTGTCAGCTTCGCCAGCTTATCAAATGCTTTATTCAGCCTGAAATCCGGCACTACATACTGGAAATCTTCTCTTTTTACTTCATCCAGAAAATCATTGAAATCCGTCAGCACCTTCGTTGTCGATGATACAAGATAAAGATTGGGATAATGCTTTTTTATATACCCGGCAAGAAGGTCTGAATGTACAATCACGCCATTGCTGACTGCATTCCTCATGCCTTCGCTTTCATTAAGTGCCTTACATAACGCATTACATTTTTCATCAGCTAAATGTTCTTCGCGAAGCAGTGAATTGCTGAATGTCAGCCTTGCCGATATCCCATACTCACTCATCAGATTCATAACTTCCTGCACACCATGTTCACCGGAACCGATTCGTCCGCCGCCCCAGATACAGTCTGCAGGCGCACCATATATTGAGCCAATCCCGCACCAGTCATAGAAATACTCCCTGTGCTTGCGATATATCGGCAAAAATGCTTCATACAACTCATAGAATTCAAACAGCCCCGGAAGATGGTAATATGCAATAGTCTTTCTCATTAAAATAATCCGTCTCTTTCATACATGATTATGATTACTATTGTTATACCATATTCCTGGGGAGTTCTCTACTAGCTTATTGGAAATATTGACCCATCCCGGTTTTCAAATGTTTCGTAGCCCCTTGAAACTATACTCGAAGCAATTCCAAGCTCTGTCGCCTGCAAAATCATATTTTCCATTATGCAGAATGCATCTGCTGTCTTGAACAAAATTAACATTTAACATCAAAATATTTATCTCTGAATACATTATAGGGAATATACACATATTACCGCCATGTCATTACATAATCTTTTTCGCCCGTAGCTTCGTCCAATCCTTCATTCTGAATTTCAAATCCTTCTCTCTGATAAAAATGTATCGCTCTTGTGTTTTTCTGATACACATTTAAACTTAATTGCGTTCTGCTTTCCTTTACAAAATCCAGCAAAAGTTTTCCTATGCCCTGCGACTGCAATCTATCACAGACAAAAATCCCTTCAATATAATCACCATTTAAGCCTATAAATCCCTGTATTTCCCCATTACTCTCACACACATAGACCTCCGCCTGTAACAGCATTTCTTTTACCAGCTCATAATTACTTTCCCAGTATTGAGCAGATATAAAATTATGTGCCTTTATATTAGTATCCAGCCATATGTCTGCTACTTTAGTTATATCTGTTTTTTGTAATCCTCTCATCATAATAACTTCCCCTATCTGAACTAAGCTTGCAGATAGTTTTCCATAACAAATGCATACGCATCTTTTGAATGTTTAAATATTTTAACCTTCTCCCCATAATGGCTCAGTTCCTGCAATAATCCTTTTTTCATTCGATTAAATTCAAAAACCCATTTAATGTTCAACCATAAAAAATCCCATGTTGGTCTTGAATTATAAGACTCTCTTCCTCTCCTTTGCCTAATCCATCGTTTAAATACTCTTGCCAATCTTATAATTATGTATTCATCTAGTATAATAACATTATCGCAGCAGTCGAAGCTCTCTTTAAGAACCTTTCTAGGAGAACCTTCTACAATCCAGTCATTTTCTTTTATTATATCATCAATCAACTTTTTCAACCGGCCATGACTTTCTGAGTGCCACATAGGAAATCAGAAAATTTGCAAACCAGCCGGCTGGTACAGCAAGCCAGACAAATGCTATACCAAAACGCGGTGCACAAATCAGAGCAACTGACAGACGGATTGCAAGGTTAACCATATTAGCTATAAGAAATGGCCGCATGATTCCCAACCCACGAAGAACTCCATCCGTAGCCATCTTGATACCCATGAAAATGAAAAAGTAACCTAACCATTTCATGTAATCCCCTGACACCTGATATGCCAAAGCTGTTCCATCTTTACCAAGGAACAGCGAAGAAATGTGTGTATGCAGTGTCTCAATGACTATAAAAGCAATGACTGCAAAACATATATCTAACACGAGTGCAGCATGATATCCTTTTTTGATACGCCCAATTTTCTTCGCGCCAAGATTCTGGGAAACATAAGGTGACACTGCGTTTCCAATGGATACAAATATAAGTGAAAATACATTTTCTACTCTCATTGTCGCTGCATAACCTGCGAGTGCCTGCGTACCAAACGGATTTACAACTGCCTGTACTATCATCATGCCAATCGATACTGTAGACTGCTGAAGAATTGATGGTATGGCAATCTGAAGCATTGAACGTAACTCCTTCCTGTCAAACCAATCAAAATGACTTTTATACCGACGCATCCGGCAAAAGAAAATTACAAATGAAAATACCGCTGAGATACCCTGTGCAATCAAGGTTGCAAGAGCTGCACCAAACACGCCAAGTCCTAAGCCAGCAACCATCCAAAGATCCATCAGAATATTTAAGACGGAAGAAAATATCAGAAGCACCAACGGAATCTTTGATTCACCGATTGAAGTAAACATTGTTGAAAGAATGTTGTACATAAACAAAAACGGAAATCCCACAAAATAAACACGAAGATACAGTACTGCTTCAGCCAGTATATCAGCTGGTGTCTGTAATAAACTCATCATTGAATGTGATAACCCGAAACCAAAAATTCCCAGTAGTATACTTAAAATTAGGAAACTGATTAATGATGTTGATACAATGGTCTTCATTTTACTATAATTTCTTGCACCAAAATAACGGCTCACAAGCACTCCGGCACCTACCCCGGCACCAAGTGCCACACAAATAAATACATTTGTGAGAGCAGCGCATGCTCCGACAGCCGCAAGTGCAGATGAACCGACAAACTGACCGACAATAATTGAGTCAGCCATATTATATACCTGTTGGAAAAAACTACCCAGAATCATCGGCATGGCAAAAACAGTCAGTGCTTTAAGGGGCGCATCTGTAATTAAATATTCATCCTTTGATTCATCTTTTGACATTCTCTTATTTCTCCTTGAATTTCTCGTTTTTATCCTCTTCCCATATACCCCCTGATATAGTTCACAGCATCACTTATTTCATCAATAATCTTATCTGGAATCTGCAGATTATACTGTCTTAAATCTACATCCTGTAACAGCTGTCCAAGGCTTGTCCCCTGATTGTATTGAACAATAAACAGGCTGTATAGAGGTATTTTGTTCCCAAATACATCCATGTAATTATTAACAAGTGAGAAGTTGATAGTTCCTAGCATTGTATGACATTCAGCCAGATATAATTTATCAGGAATGTAATCATACACATGCATTTTATCATTCTTAATCTCTTCTAACAATAATTCCTGCTCATCTTCTGATTCAGCATCCATATCTTCTTCATAAAAATCTGATTCTGACGCAGCTGCTGTATCCTCATTTGAAGGAATTTCTTCTGCTGTCTCCGGGAATTCTGATATATCAATTCCTTCAAACAAAGTACTCATATCCCCTAGATTATTATCTTTTTCTCTCTCTCCAGCCTTGAGATCCCAGTCATCAACAAACTGCTTATAATTGCCATAATTGTTCTTAAGAAATTCCATGTTATCATATATTTCCTGTTCATTGACTCTCATCTTTACAATGGTAAGAATTGCATTGCCAAGCTGATTAATCGTTCCCACATATTTTCCGGTAAATACATCGTCCTTTAACACAAGCGACAGAAATAATGGTTCTCCTGACATATTTTTATAACCGGTATCAACAAATACATTGGTTGCATCATAACTTGTTACCATCTTTAGTTTAACATCCATATATATAATATGTTCATATGGATCGGCCAGAACATAATCTATTATCTTTGATATGGTTGGTGTTTCCACTGTTTCATCCACATTTTTTCTAATATTATATAAAACTTCTTCTTCTCTTCTCAAATAAATATTCTTGTATATATTGGTCATTGTCCCTGCCTCCCCTCTCACTGTATAAGCTTCATAAGTTCAGGAACAACCGCCTTCAATTGTTTCTGTACCTCATAAGGAATCTTTCCATAATCAATGTTATCTGCCATATGGATTATTGCAGTATACTGATATTGCGGAATTGTTAATGTATATGCACTTCCGACAAACAAAGAATTAATAATACTTACATTAATCTTTCCAAATAATGTCGTTATCTCCGCTATTACATATGTACCCTTCTTAACCTCATAGACAACCGGCAAACTATTAATATTCATGCTTTGGATAATTGTCTGCTCCATCTCCACAGCATAATTACTATCGTCACCGGTATACATCATCTCCTGCTTCTCTTTTATCTTGTTACTAATAAAATCGACAGTTTTAGGAATCAGTGGCTTTAGCTCTCTTTTAGCACGTTGCCATCCAATCAGATAGCTATAATAAACAATATCATTCTTGTGTGCCTTATTAAATGGCAGTATGGACAATGAAGCTGCTATCTTGTTAAGCGTCCCACAGTAGCTTCCTACAAATGCATCGCCTCTCTTAGTAAGATTAATATAAATAAGTTCTTTAGTATCAGGTTTTATATATCCTGTTTCAACCAGGGCATTAGTCGCTTTATGAACACTTTGTGGTGCCATTGAAGCATCCATATGATAAATTCTGTTTTCTATATCTTCATTGACATATGCAACAATATCTTCAACACTAATCTGACCAGCATACACATGAAGCAGATATGCTATATTATTCTTAAGACTCTCGATTCCCATAATTGTATAGCCTTCTGCAATGGTAACATTCCTTGATTCCACACTGACCCCTTTGCTTTGATTACTAAAAACTCTCTTATTCCCTGATGGACAATAAAATGTGAGGTATTTGGCATCAATTTGGGCAAAATAATTCTCAATATCAGCATTTGCTTTTTCTAAAGTCCTGATACACTGCCTTTTTCTGCTCTTCTCAAGTCTTCTGTTATCAAGAATCATTGCCAGCTCATTTGTCGGAATCCTTGTATCATCAAATGACCACTTGATAAGCGGTAAACCAGCATCTTTTAATCTTTTATTAAGGTTATTCGGATTTTGTGAATAATGTGTATCACTTATAAATGCTTTAATTTCCTTATGCTTAGGTGCGTTAACATCATATAATGCCTCACTGTTCTTATGCATTACATGCCTCATGTCAGAGGCCCATTCAAGTACATCACACTGCTGTTCTGTCAGGCTGTCAGCCAGATTCGCAGATGTAGCTATTTCCTTGTTGCGCTCCATTCGCATTTTTACATATTCTTTTGATAAACTTATAAATATCCCTTCCTTCTATATTATTTTTAAACTAGACAAATGCTGTTTATATTATAATCTTTTTCACATGTAATTCCAATTAATTTATTATAAATGCTGTTATTCATACTTTTCCCCAGACAACCCATGCACTACTGAACAAATCCTGAAAATACATCATAACCAACCCCAATCCCGTCAAAAGCAAAGGACACATGCCCTTCCTAAAGGGTATGTGTCCCTATTATATATCTATATTTCATCTTTTCCATCAAACCGGTTTTATACGATATATTTTTTACCCCCAGTTACTCTCTGCTTCATCCAGCTTCCTTGCAAGTGTATCTTTAAGAGCTGTAAGCGCAGGAATAAAGCTGTCGCGTATCAGCAGAATCAATTCATCTACTTCCTCCTCATTATATATATGAACAGAGGTATTGCGTTTTTTTAACATAAGCAACCATGTTTCGGAATCATTTATAAATCCAAATTTATAACCAAGCTGCAGAATCTCTCGTGGTGATCCAGTAGAAGAATCTTCTACGCCATGTTTTCTCATAATCTCCTGCAACACTTTCCATGCAAGTTCAAAAGTAAGATTAAATTGTCCAATAACCCCTGTCCGGTATATATCATTAGTTTCTGCCATCTTAAAATCCGCATTAGCTAATATAGTCAGACAATTACTAAAGTTATCAAGCTTTTTCATAAATCACTACACCATCCTTTTCTATCTCCTCTTTTAATTCATCTGAAATTGATACATCTGCCTGTACAATATCGAACATCAGCAGAGAATGTGTTTTTTCCTTTACATCCCAATAAAAACCATCAAAATCCCCACCATACACAGCAATATCTATATCACTCCGTTCCATGTTCGTACCTCGCGCACGAGAACCAAAAAGTATAATTTTAGTAATAGAATGTTCCTTCGCAAAAGAAACAATTTCTCTTAATATCCGGTCTGGTAAATTGTATTTCATATTCCATATTGCCCCCTTATCTGCACTCATTATACTTAATTCTGTTCATAAGCACAATAAACTTACCCCATTGTTTTCCGATAAAACATATATGAATAAACTACTGGCAGAATGCATGGTACAATGACTAGAGCAAGAAATATCCACACATTTTGAAATGGTGAGGTTACAATCATTACAATTCCCCCAATTACCATACATTTTCCGCCAAATCTATGTGTATGATACCAGTTGTCAGAATCATTCAATGCCCATGGAATGCGAAAACCAATGCTATAGTTTGGTTTTACCTTTGGAATAAAATTGCCTAAAATAAGATACAAAATTCCAACGAACAATCCGCAGACAAATCCAATATTGAGCTTATATCCCAAATTATATACATAGAGAATATTGCAATTAACCAAAGAAATCACCGGACAAATCCACATAACAACATGGAATACCTTTTTGCTTATATTTTTTCTCTTGGGGTCAATATTAGTTGCAACTATACATATAAGATGAAAAAACAGCATCATTACCGGAAGTCCAAAGACTGCAAATGCTTTAGAACAATACCCATCTGGTTGATTGTCAACTCCAAAATGTGTTGCGACAGAAGCTGGCAGCTGTCTCCATAAAAGTAAACCTATAAAGATTGGAAGTAATGTTATGACAGATGTTAATATTAACATTTTTTTATGTTGTTTAATCATGGTCTTTTTCTCCTTTTAATTCACTAATCCATAATAAAATCTCCTCAAGCACAGTAGCGTTAAGCTCATAATAAATATATTTGCCCTCCCGCTCGTCTCGAATTAAATCAGCTTCCTTCAAAACAGACAGGTGTCTGGAAACTGCCGCACCCGAAATTGAAAAATGATTGCTAATCTCTCCAGCAGACATTCGGGACTGCTTAAGCAGATTAAGTATCTCGCGTCTTGTAGGATCAGCAAGCGCCTGAAGCGTATCCTGCATGCTCACATTCATCCCTCCTTCATTTAACATTTAACTTAAATGTTAAATGAATTATAACACACCACCTTTATTTGTCAAGAACACAATTCCTTTTATCAATGCTGAGTACCTTTCCGTCTTATTTTTAATATTGTCTTCATTAACACCATAATATCCATAGTTACTATATCTGATGGTTTCATATTCTTCATCTTTGCAAGCCTTACTGACTGTCTTCCTGCTTCTCTTGCATATGCTAACAGGTCAGGACTTGTAGCTGGCATAAGAGCACTTCCAGGCAGTGCTAATCCAAGTGCCTCTGCCATTATCTGCAATGTTGAAGCTGTTCCGATAAATGAACATTTACAGCCAGGTGACAAGCTTCCTAATGAAGCACATCTTGCTAAAGAACTCAATATTGGAAGAAGTTCTCTTCGTGAAGCCATGAAATTACTTGCTTCACGTAACATTGTGACAATCAGACAGGGATCTGGAACATATGTAGCATCATCACCCGGTGTAGTTGATGACCCACTCGGATTTACATTCATACTTGACAAAAAAGCTTGTACAGGATCTGCTTGAAGTCCGTTTTTTACTGGAACCAGCTATCGCAGCTATGTCTGCAACATATGCAGATAATAATGATATTAAGAAAATTGTTTCTTTGTGCGATGAAGTTGAAGAGCTTCTAAAGCAGAAAAAGGATCATACCCAGAAAGATATAGAATTCCACACCGCAATAGCAATGGGAAGCAAGAATCTTATTATCCCAAGACTCATTCCGATTATCAACAGCTCAATTCCTCTTTTTGTTGAGACAACCGGTAATGTTCTTAAAGTAGAAACTATTGAAACTCACCGTGAAATAGCTACTGCCATTGCACAGCATAATGCAATCAAGGCACAGGATGCCATGACCATGCACCTGATGTACAACAGAAGATGCATTAATTCTAAACAGAATTTATAATATATTGTAAACAGCCTTCATATAATGCTTTACATTTATATGAATATGTGCTTTAATAATGCCTGTACAAATCAATTATATAAGCAGAGTAGGAATATGTGCGTTAAGTGCCATATGGACAGGGAGTTGCCATACGGACGAAAAGATTTCTTGCGATACATAATCCGCATCCCGCTGCTACATATACTGGTCAACAGCCTCTTATGTAGTGCGAATACTACTGCAAAGGAGGTTATTTTTATGTCAATTCTATTAAAGAATTTTGCATTTTCAGCAAAAGAGTTCAAATGTCTCAAGTCAATTGTTGCTGCGGCACTCCTCGTCGCACTTCACACTGTTTTAGCAGTTTTTGTATCTATTAATGTAACCCCGGCACTCAGAATTTCAGTATCTTTCCTCGCCAATTGTGCAATTGGATACATGTTCGGTCCTGTTATGGGATTCATGTGCGGAGGACTTGGCGATATAATCCAGTATATTATTAAGCCAACCGGTCCTTATTTTCCGGGCTGGACATTAAGTGCTGCTTTAGCTGGGCTTATCTATGGTTTATTTTTCTATGACTGCAACATCAAAATTTCCAAGAAAAAAGTAACAGGTGAAAAACGCAGCCTTTTAGAGATTATAGATTTCAAATTCCTTATTAGAGTTGTGCTTGCCCTTACTATTGATACACTTCTTGTAAATGTTCTTCTTGGAACTTACTGGTGCAGCATAATGTACGGCAAAGGATTTATGTTTTATCTTACAATGAGATTTACCAAAAATCTTATCCAGCTGCCTATCAACATTTTCTTAACTTACAATGTTATAGGAATCGTTAAAGTAATTAATAATAAAATATATAAAAACGAATAAACATAACGCAGGATATAGTGACTAACTCCCATATATCCTGCGTTTTTCTTATTTATCATTGCTTACTGCGTATTTAATTCGCTCTCCTGCTAATCTTTGCATGGCTTCAATTATTGATATGGAACTCTTATGAAACAATATATCCTAAAAAAGTGAGATTTTCCCTGTTTATATCCTCTTATAAATAATTGGTTCATCATATCCAAAAGTTCTTTTTCCGTTAACTTCCATGCTTTCAGATACTTCCAGGCAGCTATCAGAAAACTTTTCCCAAAGCTTAAATGTCATTACCGGTGAAAACTGGCTTATGCTGCCTCCCTCCCAGATTCCATTCTTTTCATGATAAAGTGCCGGTGTAAACTTTTCAGATTTTTTCAGTTCAGCATAATCAACATTCTTCATAGAATTATATGAAAATGTATTCTTGTCTTCTCCTGCTGGAATTTCATATGAAGAAAGAACAATTCCGTCCTCAGTTTCCATAATAAGGAAAATGTGGGGTGATGCATGGCGTTTTCCATTGGTTTCATAATAACTTTCTTCAACAACAAATTTTCCGTTAAAATCCTTAGGAATGTTTTTTATTTTATCATTACATATAGTATTGATGTGTTCTGCATAAGGATATATTTTTCCTGCCTTCTGCATAATATCAAATTGTTCTTTGTTATCAAAATGTCCTGTCATCATTCCTATAAATTTATCAAGTTTCATCTTATTTTTGCTCCATCTTTAAATTTTATATAATTAATATCATATATACTCAAAAATTCCTTGTATTGCATCAGATATATTAATCAATTCAGATAGAGGCATGCTATCTATTATTTTATATCCACGCACAGATAAATCCAACAACGCTATTTTTTCACACTGAACATATCCCTCAACTTCTTTTGTTGATGTCCATATGTGAAGTGGTCCTTCATTAGAATCACCAATAATAGGACAGCCTATTATTTCTCCACTTTCGTTAAAAAAATCTTTACTTACAACTAATACTGGCGGTTTTATTTTTTCTACTTTAATAATGTCACCCTGATGTGCAATCCCCATCACCATACCTCTCTTCCAACAGGTTCTCCCCAATCATATTCACCATCAAGCATTAACCTGCCATTGTATTCTGCCGCTCTTTCTTCTAAAGTTTTATGTCTGAAAGTTTTTGCTAATGTAATCACTCCATCTGATACTGTAACTTCTAACATTTCGTTTAATGCTATTCCAGCACTTTTTAATATATCCTTAGATAATCTGATTCCCTGACTATTTCCCCATTCTCTTACTTGTGCCTGCATACAATCACCTCTCTTCTTTGTATATACCTAGTATATACAAATGTTGGAAATTTATCAATATATTTCAAATCAAAATCCCATCTTCTTAAGTCCCGCAACAAGCTGCACATAAAATTCCCGAACATCAAATCCTTTAATGTTCTCCCTGTTAAGGTCTATCATATCACCATGCGATATGCCTCTTTTACCGCTGACAGTAAGAAACTGATAGTTCTGTCCCCATCGAAAGGATTCTTCTCCAACAAGTCCGTCATTAGGTCCGTCAAAATATTTCACCAGTGGATATGTAAAATTAAGCGGAAATCTTCCAGAAGCCGGATGGTTTAGTTTAGAACCAACTGACTGATAATAAATGTCTGGATTATCCTTTATTTCATTGTTAAATTCACTGCATTTTTCTGATGTAAGGTCATATACTGCAGCAAGAAAATCAGGGTTAATGTCTCCGAGTTTAGCCGCTCCCGCGTTATATGTATTGGCAACCATCTGCTGCTGTTTTTCAGGAATTTTGCCAAGAAGGTAATCAGCGAACTGACAGCCCCTGTGTGGTGTATTTATCGTTGTAAGAGAAGCCACATAAGGTGCAATATCTGTAAGCGCTAACGCTGCCCTCATGTCAAGTCCTCCTTTTGAATGAGCAATTACATTTACTTTCTCACAACCTGTCTCTCTTATAATCTGATGAATCCTTTCTTCCAGCTCTTTAGCACTGTCTCGCACAGCCGCGGCACTGTTATGATTTCCATAGTAAATCACTGCACCATTAGCCTCAAGCTCTGCCGGTATTCTTCCCCAGTAATTAAGATGTTCAAAATCCCTGAAAAATACGCCATGCACCATAAGAACAGGATATTTCGTACTGCATATCCGCTGTTCTTTGCGCTGCAGATTTCTCTTAGCACGCATTTTCTCCATGCGGACTTCCTCATCAACTGTCTTTATAATAATATGAAGCATGACAAGATGTGCAACAGGTATCCATCCACACACGATTCCAAGCACTCTCCATCTGATTCCAAGCTGCTCAGATGTCACATACACCATAATAATTCCTATCCAGAATATTATGCTTTCCACAAGAATTCCTATCCCTGCCCAGATAAGCCAGTAAACTGGCGCTTTTACTATTCCTGCCGGACCGCCAAACCATTTTTCATAACAGCCTGTAAACCCTAATATCAGATATATTGATAATATTACTGTCGTCCAGCAGAATATTTTCAGCATAATTCTGCCAAAGTTACATACTTTAATTCTCCCCATAATTAATCTCCCCTATTGTTTTTCTCAACTTTCTTGCCGCCGAACTCACCGGGTGTCTACTGTCATAGACAAGACATATATTTCTCTTCGGAATATTATCCTTAAGAGATATCTTCACAATCTCTTTCTTATCAATCGATTCCTGCGCCATTGTCTCTGGTAAGAATGCAAGTCCTAATTCACATTTTACAAGAGGAAGTATCTGGTCTGTTGTCGCAGCCTCCGTATCAGGCTCTAATTCAACCCCATGTGACATAAATAAATCTTTATAGAATCTGAATGTCATAGTCTCTCTGCCAAGCATATCAGTGATAATCCGTCAATTCTCTTATTGATAATTCCTGACTTCCCAATGCTGTAAATGTAGTTCCTCCGACAAGTATTTCCTGAAAAGAATGCAGCACCACCGTCTTTAGTGATGAATCTGCGTACACAGGTGATGATACCACTGCAAAGTCTACCAGTCCATTTTTTACTGCATCAACCGCCTCCGGCGTTGAATGATTATATATCTTAAGCCGGATTCCGGGATTGACCATGTGAAATGCTTTTAACTTATCAAGAAGAAATATATTAAGCGCAGTCTCACTTGCCCCTATGGAAATACTGCCATGTGAAAGACTTGCACTGTCCGCAAGCTCTTCTTCTGCTGCCATAAGCTGTGTCATAGCCGCTGTAACCCTTATATACAGTTTTTCCCCCTCTGGTGTAAGCTGTATTCCCCGGTTATTTCTTACAAACAGTGTTGAATTAATCTGCTGTTCCAGACAATTCATTGCCCTTGTAACATTGGGCTGGCTGCTTCCTAATGCCTGTGCGGCTTTCGTAAAATTCTTATATCTTGCCACATAATAAAATATCTTGTAATACTCAAAATTAACATCCATAACTTATCGCTCCGTAACATCTGACATATCATATTGTTATAGCATTTATATCAATTATAGTTTTTACTTATCTCTATGCCAATAGTATAATCTAGCCGAAATTGAAAAACAAGAAGGAGCTGACGATTATGAAAGAAAAAACTATCTTTCCAAGAGAAGAAAAATCTGAGGTTTTATTTGATAAAATTCTAAATGACCCTTGGGCTTACAACAAACTTTTCCAGACATTCTGTAACAATCTGTTTTGCAATGATGATTCTGAAACAATACTTTCACCGCTTCAATTCACAGAAGCATTATTCAACTGCTATTCTAATAAGGATTTATCCGCATTTCTAATGGCTATAACACAGAATACCATGTTTGATTTACTGAGAAATTCATTTCTTATCCCCTACCGCTTCAACGCTGACGGCAAACCAAATCCTATAATTATGACAGATGATAAAGGCATGCTGCTTCCTGAATTTGCTGACTCTGTTCATGAAAAAGACTATCAGCATTTTTATAATATTTATAAGAATCTTGATAATAATAAAAATATGTTTCTTGCTGAGGCTTACAGATACAGTCACACATATGGCGATGACCCGTCTGTAGTGGAGCAGCAGGTTCTTGAGAGAAGCACTGGTATACTGCTTATCCGCGAACTGCCTGACACTGTCAGAATGAAGGAAACCGAGGCAGAGGCCTATAGTGCTGTATGGGATCTTATGCTTGAGCTTGAGAAGAATCTTCCAATGGCATACATATTCTATGGTCAGGATTCATTCGTTGAACACAATGAACATTTTGATGAACTTGGAATTTTCCTTCCTAATTCTATATTCTTACGAAACCTTGAACACCATGTTAAGAAAGCAGAGGCGATTATATATGCCAAGGACTAATTACATTGACATTATGGAAAAAAATCATATGGAAATTCCGTGGCACGACTATACGAATGCCGACAGCAATGCATTAATTGCTAATGCAGACCTTATAGAAAAAGCCTCCGTTATCGGTCGTGTAGGTCTGATTATGCTATCATGCGGCACTGGTGCATGGCGTGTCCGTACATCTATGAATAAGCTATCCAAGGAACTTGGAGTAACCTGTACCGTGGATGTTGGCCTTATGTCTATTGAATTTAACTGCTTTGATGGTAATGACTGCGTATCACAGTCGTTAAGCATTGCCAATACCGGTGTTAATACCTCCAAGCTTTACAGAATGGAACAATTTGTTGACAACTTCCCTAATGAAGAAGCCCACCTTACAGGTGAAATGATTCATAAAAGGCTTGATGAAATTGAACAGATACATACCCTGTATTCACCGGTCAAGCTTGGACTTGCCGCCGCGATTGCATGCTGCGGATTCACATTTTTACTTGGCGGCGGACCCATAGAAATGCTTTTTGCATTCATTGCTGCCGGAACAGGTAATCTTATAAGGACAAAGCTTATTAAACATCATTTACACTATTCATGAATATAGCAGTTTCTATATCAGCCTCATGCCTTATATATGCACTGCTGCTTAAACTTGCTATCCTGATGTTTAATATTCCTTCTGTCCATGAAGCCGGCTACATATGTTCCATGCTTTTCATAATACCGGGATTTCCTTTCATCACCAGCGGCATTGACCTTGCAAAGCTCGACCTGCGGTCAGGTATTGAAAGGCTGACTTATTCAATAATTATTGTACTGGTTGCTACCGTATTTGCATGGATTATGGCTTTGTTACTGCATTTGCAGCCAGAAGAATTTACTACATTACATATTGGAAAAATGTTACATTTGATATTAAGACTTATTGCAAGCTTCTGCGGTGTATTCGGATTCTCTATCATGTTTAACAGTTCTGTTCCGATGGCGGCTATGGCTGCTCTTATTGGTTGTATCGCCAATACGCTGCGTCTTGAACTTGTTGATTTACAGGCATGCCTGCCGCTGCTGCCGCATTTATTGGTGCTGCTACTGCCGGATTACTTGCCTCATTTATTAAAAATTATAATGGATATCCTAGAATATCACTTACAGTTCCTTCCATAGTTATTATGGTACCCGGACTTTACTTATACCGCGCAATATACAATTTCGGCATAATGTCCCTGACAGAAGCGGTCTCATGGTTTACATCTGCAATTATGATAATTGTTGCACTTCCACTCGGACTTATATTTGCCAGAATTATTACGGACCGCACATTCCGTTATTGCACTTAGTATTAACTATACATTTATATAAGGAGGAATTATTATTATGCTTACTTCTGTAACAGGTATTAACTGGGGCGACGAGGGCAAGGGCCGTGTCATTGACCTTCTTGCTGAAAATGCAGATATAGTCGTCAGGTATCAGGGCGGCAATAACGCCGGTCACACCGTTGTAACTAATCAGGGAAAATTCGTTCTTAATCTACTGCCATCAGGAATTCTTCACCCAGATGTAATATGCATTCTTGGTGATGGCATGGTTGTTGACCTTGAACATCTTGCCAATGAAATAAAACAGATTGAAGACAGAGGAATACAGATTAATCCAAAACATTTGAAATTATCTAAAAAAGCTACAATATCTATGCCATGGCACAGGATACAGGATGAACTTGAAGAAAACAGACTGGAACGAACCGGCTCTGCTTTCGGTTCTACAAGACGAGGCATAGCATATGCCTACAGTGACAAATACAGAAAAAAGACTCTGCGTCTCGGCGACCTGCTTCACTTAGATGATACAGCTGTACAGGCAAGACTAAAAACTATTCTTGAATCCAAGAACCTTGAGCTTGCCGGCTGCTATCATCAGGAGCCAATGTCTTATCCGGCACTTCTTGACTGGTGCAGGGAACAGGCTGAAAAGTTCAGCAAATACATATGCGATACAGGCACATTTATAGACAAAGCATTATCCTGTGGTAAAAAAGTTATTCTTGAGGCACAGCTTGGTGCATTAAGAGATATTGATTACGGTATCTTCCCTTACACATCAAGTTCATCAACCATATCAGCCTATGGTCCTATAGGTGCAGGAATCCCTGGAAGACACGCTGACCATGTTGTTGGTGTACTTAAAGCCTATTCTACCTGTGTCGGTGCAGGACCTTTTGTTGCTGAAAATGCTGTTTCAGAAAAATGGCAGCAAGACTTAAGAGCAGCCGGTGGTGAATTCGGTGCTGCAACAGGCCGTCCTCGCCGTGTTGGTCCTTTTGATGCAGTTGCAAGCAGATACGGACTCAGATGCCAGCATGCAGACAAAATCGCACTAACCAAGCTTGATGTATTAAGCTCTATGAAAGAAATTCCTATAATTACAGGCTACAATGACCCAAACGGCTCTCTGGTTGAATTTGACCCAACTGATAACCTTGATTCATGCACTCCTGTTATATACAAAGTTCCCGGCTGGGAAGAAGATATATCACATTGCAGGACATTTGACGAGCTTCCTGCTAATGCAAAAAATTACATTAAAACAATTGAAGATATGCTTCATGCAGAAATCAACTTTATATCTGTCGGTGCTAAGAGAGATGAATATTTATTAAAAGGAGAGTGGCTATGAGACATCTGATAACCCCTATGGATCTTTCCGTTGAAGAAACTATGAATATATTAGATCTTGCGGAGCGGATATCCATTGGACCACAATTATATAAGCATGTTGCCGATGGCAGACAGCTTGCTACACTTTTTTACGAACCAAGTACCAGAACCCGTTTATCTTTCGAGTCTGCTATGTTAAGTCTTGGAGGACAGACGCTAGGCTTTTCAAGTGCAGCTCAGTCTAGTGCTTCCAAAGGTGAAACCGTTGCTGATACTGCAAGAGTTGTAAGCTGCTATGCAGATATAATTGCGATGAGACATCCAAAAGAAGGTGCTCCACTGCAGGCATCAATATATTCACGCATTCCTATAATAAACGCAGGAGACGGCGGTCATGCGCACCCTACACAGACACTTATTGATATGATGACTATAAGACAGCGTAAAGGAAAGCTAATAACCTGACTATCGGTTTCTGTGGCGACCTGAAATTCGGACGGACGGTACACTCCCTTGTCAGCAGCCTTACTCGTTTCTCTGATAATAAATTCTACTTCATATCTCCCGAAGAATTACGGATTCCGGATTATCTGAGAGACGATGTATTAAATCCATCTAATTCAACTTATGAGGAAGTGTCAAGCCTTGAAGATACTCTTCCTAAACTTGATGTTCTGTACATGACAAGAGTACAGAAAGAAAGATTTTTCAATGAAGAAGAATATCTCCGTTTAAAAGATGTCTACATTCTTGACGAAGAAAAGTTAAAGCTAGCTGATAAAGATATGCCTGTTCTTCATCCTCTGCCACGAGTCGATGAGATTTCCCTTGATGTCGATGACGATTCAAGAGCTGCATATTTTGACCAGGTCCAGAATGGAAAATACATAAGAATGGCTCTTATTATGGCTTTACTTGGTATTACCGATCCGGTAACGGGCAGAAAAGTTCTTGATACACACAGCCTATAACTAAACATTCCATATAAAAACTGCCATCCGCTAAACTTAATGTTAAACGGATGGCAGTTTTATATTTATACATTTATCCCCAGACTTCTGCCGGTTCTGCGTCATGTTCCCCAATCATCTTTTCCATCCACACCATATCGAACCACTGATTAAACTTATATCCACTATAATGGAAACGACCAATCTCTGAAAATCCCAATCTGCTGTGGAAGCGGATACTGTCATCATTAAGATACTTGCTTTCCTGTATAGGGCATGCAATACATGCATTCATATTAAGTATTCCCATACTCTTAAGTTCATGTTCAAGTCTGTCATATAGAAGTCTGCCAATTCCCATTCTCTTGCAGTCCTGTCGCACATAAATAGTTGTCTCAACAGACCAGTCATATGCTCTTCTGTCCTTAAAACATCCGGCATATGCATAACCGACAATCTGTCCATTGTCAACTGCCTTGATATATGGATATCTGTCTGAAATATTCACAATTCTTTGTCTGAATTCTTCTACAGAAGGCACATCATATTCAAATGTTATCGCTGTATATTTAACATATGGTGCATATATATCAAGAAGTTCCTCTGCATCTTCAATTGTTACATTCTGAATTTCCATAATTTTCTCTCACTATTTCCAGATTAGTTATCAATGCATAGATTACTCTTCCATATCGTCCGTTCTCAACAATTCTTCCATGGTCAAACACCTGTATATGCCCTCCATCTGCTTTCTGCATATTAAAATGCGTATAACCATTAGTATGTCCTTCATCTATCTGCTTCCATATATCTGCTATAACAGCTTCCCGTTCATCCACCTTAATGATATTACGGAAACTTCTTTTTGTATATTCAAGCAGTTCATCCATATTCTTACAGCCTGCAAATCTGATAAATTCGCGGTTTGCAAAAAGAATTTCATCATCGTTCTTATCTGCTTTGTATATGATAAATGCTCCTGGAAGATTTTCAGAAACATCTTTAAGTACAAAACCAAGCTGTGTACGAATCTCCATCCTGAGTCCGTTCTTATATGCCATACAGCCATTCTTTCCACGAAGTTTCACCTCATAAAGTGCAGTATCAGCACAACGCATGAGTTTTGATGGTTTGTCACCATGAACCGGATATTCAGCATATCCAACTGATA
Source organism: Eubacterium sp. AM49-13BH (assembly GCF_003464165.1). Taxonomy (GTDB): domain Bacteria; phylum Bacillota; class Clostridia; order Lachnospirales; family Lachnospiraceae; genus Lachnospira. The sequence continues at coordinate 24,651 of NZ_QSEK01000005.1, forward strand.
TAGTGAACTGCTGCTCTTCACCTTCATATTTAAATGAACGTTTTAACTTTGTGAATTCCTCAAGTTTTTCCTTAACATCTGCACATGTGCAGTCTGGCAGGAAAATACAGAATTCATCACCACCATTTCGTCCTAAAACCACATTTTTATCAAAAAACTTCTGCATTCCCTCGGACAATGCTTTAAGTGCCACATCTCCATAAGCATGACCATACATATCATTGATAGTCTTAAAATCATCAATATCAAATTCTACTCCTACGCAATGATTATCCGGATTCTGCTTAAGATACCTTGTCACTCTTTCATCATATCCATGTCGGTTATATATTCCTGTCAAAGCATCTGTTATAGCCAGTTTCTTAAACTTCTTTCTATGTTCGTCAAGCACAAGCAGCGCACATGTAAACCCTGTAAGAAGCAGTACAATAATAATTCCGCCTATTCCAGCCGCATACAGATATATTCTTTCAGACTGGGTCTCATATGGCATTATATCAAGCTTCCACTTGCTGTCTCCTATATCAAATGTATATGAAACAGGATTCTTTAACTCTTCTTCCGAGCCATACACTTCTTCAAATTCAGACCCCCACGGAAAAGCAGTTTTATATAATGTATAATTATAACCAAAATCAGAAAGTGCCTTCATTGAATCAGCAAAGATCTCAGGAACACGGATTATAACTATTGCAAATCCCCAGAAATCTTCATGTCCGTTTTCTTCAATGTATACAGGGTTTCTTACAGCTACACCATATCCCCCCTGCTTTAATTGAAATGGTCCCTGCATTGTAACAACTTTATTATCTCTTCCATAACGGCATATTTCACCACGGTCTTTGTCATTTAACAGATCTACCTTTCCCGCATCATTGCCTTCCTGAGGATAAATATCTGTCACAACACCATCTGGTGCAATCTGGATACTCTGAACAGAATCTGCCATCATCTCCTCTGCTATCTCATAGAATTTATTAAGCTGTCCATCTTCACTTATAATTATCTGTCTTAATGAGTCCGAAACGGCTATGCCTTTCATAATATCCGTCTTCATACGCTCTGCATAAGTCATTGCGTTAAGATTCGCCATTGTCCTGTTCTGCTTATTCTGCTCGTTATTTATGCTGCATACAATACCTGCCACAGCACTCATTCCGATTATAAATACAACAAGTGGAATAATAATATTTTTCTTTATAAAATGCATTTCATTCACTCCAAACTGCTGATTTGTAAATATTTATTATATCACTTTAAATGTTATTCCGCATTAAAAAAGTTACCCAGATTCCCGTAAAACTCACCAGTCTGTTACAATCGAACATGAAGAGCTCAACACACTTGATGATTCTGATTATCTTGACTAATTTTACAATTCATTAATAAGCCAAATATTATCTTCTCATACCCATACCGCATCGAATTCTCCATTAGTATATGTTGATGGATTATCGTAATAGTATTTTCCAATTCTTTCAAATACCGGTTTCATCTTTCCGGCTTTATTCATTCTGATTAAATACTGCCTGCATATTGTTTCGAACAACTTAGGCACATACTGTTCTTCAAAATCCTTCTCGATATATTTCTTATAAAATACTTCCGAGTCCATAATCTTCATCTGCGATGAATATTTGAATATATATCTATAGTAAAATAATGAAAGATTATCCGAAATATAATAACCCGCTTTCTTTCTGTTACCTGTATCATTAAATAGGAGTGTTCTTGACTACTACCTCCATTCTCATAAGCTTATATTCAATATAGCACCTTAATCTCTCTGTAAACACTTTGCTCGGATGAAACCGAGTCGGTTGTGCCCGAGTAAACTTATTATCTACTCTCCCGTCAGTTTTTTCCTCAGCTTTCTTGCCGCCAGACTCACTGGATGTCTGCTGTCATATACAAGGCAGCTGTAAATGTAGTTCCGCCTACAAGTATTTCCTGAAAAGAATGTAGCAGAACTATCTTCAAGTATGTATCCACATAAACTGGTGAAGATACAACTGCAAAATCTATTAATCCATTCTTTACGGTCTCAACTGCTATTCCAATAAAGACTTATCTGCCTTTCTTATGTTCAAAAATATCCTGGTTATTAACATAATCTGCTGTTAATAACAGGATTATTATTTTTATCCCCAGACTTCTTCTGCTATCTCCTTAACTAATGCAAGCTTTGCCCACTGCTGTTCTTCGGTGAGTTTATTACCTATCTCACATGAAGCAAATCCACACTGTGGAGATAAGCATAATCTCTCAAGTGGAATATATCTTGATGCATCATGAATTCTTGCAATAACATCTTCCTTATTCTCAAGTTCCGGCTTCTTAGTTGTGATAAGTCCAAGAACTACCTTCTTATTCGGTGAAACCTTTGCAAGAGGAAGGAAACCTCCTGATCTTGCATCATCATATTCAAGAAGCAGAGCATCTACATTTTCCTGTGCAAATACATAATCAGCAACTGAATCATATGGTCCGCTTGTAAAATATGTTGAATGATAATTACCTCGGCAGATATGTGAAGTAATTGTCATATCTTCTAGTCTGCCCTCTAATGCAAGATTATTAACCTTAAGAAGCTGAGCCTTTACATCTTCTATATCAAGACCAAGTGACTTGTATCTCTGCTTTGCAGCATCTCCTACAATTGCTCCCCATGTACAGTCATCTAACTGCAGATTACGACAGCCTGCATCATAAAACTGTCTGATTACATCCTGATATGCAAGCCCGATATCATGAATTAACTCATCATCAGATTCATAGAATTTTCTTGTCTGTTCAATGTTCTGAGGAACAATCATCTGCTGATACATCTGGGCTGGCGCCGGAATTGTATATTTTGCAACAGTGTTCTCATCCTCAAACTGCTTTAGGAACTTAAAATACTCTACAAATGGATGCGGCTTAGCCTTAACCTTTCCAACAAGATAAGTTGCTTCAAGATCTGCAACCTCCCCATTAAACTGCACTCCACCGCCATCTTTCTCATGTTCAACTCCCTCGAATCCCCACATGAAATCAAGATGCCAGAACTTTCTTCTGAATTCTCCATCTGTTATAGCATGAAATCCTGCCGCCTTCTGCTTTGCAACTACCTCACTGACACACTCATCAGTAATCTTGTCAAGTTCATCCTGCGTAATCTTTCCTTCTTCAAAGTTCTTCTTAGCTTCCTTTAACTTCTCTGGTCTTAAAAAACTTCCTACAAAATCATATCTGAATGGTGTTTTTAATGTACTCATTATATGATAACCTCCCTGATAATTTCTATATGCAGCAAATGCTGTTACAGATATCCTATCATTAAGTTATCCATGTGTATAATACATATAAATATGAGTTTGCCATAGTTTTAGACTATAGTGCACCTTCACGCAGAATTGGACTTCAAGCATTATTTTTCAGTTGTTCTTTTATTCCACTCCCTTAAGCACCTCAACCATATCAAGCTTCTTAATCCGCTTAGAGAACATAAAGCTTACCAGTACCGATACAACAAGTACAAATATTCCGGCTTCCAGATATGCTATTGGTCTTATCGACAGGTTATAATCAAAATTCTCACCGTTACTGTTCATCATCATGTTAAATGAAGCCCTTCCAAATGGTGCTCCGAGTATGATTCCTATGACTGAAAACCACACATTCTGCTGCGACATCATTTTACGGATTGCTCCGCTCTGGAATCCAAGAACCTTGAGCGTTGCAAGCTCCTTAATACGCTCGTTAAATGAAAGTGAACCTGAATTGTAAAGAACAACAACCACACATGTTGCAGAAAAAATCATCATCATATACACAAGCATATTGACAACTTCCATGCTGTTTTCATACGCTTCCCTCATCTGGTCTTTAGTATTTACTGAGGTTACGTATGCATCTGACTTAAGATTATCCCGTGTCTTATCTGACATAAGCATTGTTGGCTGATAGGTTTCATGGGTGTTCTTATAATCATCATACAGCATAGTCATTCCCTGTGTTTCAGAACTGCGGTAGATTACGCCTATCTTTGCCTCATGCCATTCATTTCTTGTATACAAATGCCAGTAAACAGTGTCACCGACCTTCAGATTCAGCTCATCAGCAAATTTTCTTGAAAGTGCAACCGTTCCGGGCTCTATATCCGTTACTTCATTGTCCAGGTCCAGAATATTATACAGCTTCTTTCCTTCCGTAACCGTCAGCACACCTTTCTGCTTCTCACTGGATGCTGCATTCTTAACCGCTGATACTTCCAATGCACTTGTCATAATAAGTTCACCATCAAGCGAACTGGCAAGTTTCTTAACTTCATCAGCATCTGCATCCTCGGCAAGTTTAATCTGGTACTGTGCTGGTGTTGTCTTGTCGAATACAATAGCCTCCATCTCTGCGAGAAGTCCGTTGCAGCCTGCTCCATACACCATAAGAAGCATTCCAAATGCAGTTCCTGCGATACTCATAAATGCCCTCATTTTGCCTCTTGAGATATCACGCAGATTGTACTGTACTGAAAATGATAATTTTTCCCAGAATGGCAGTCTCTCGGCAAGACATTTTTTTCCCGCTCTTGGTGCTGCCGGACGCAGTGCTTCCGCCGGCTTTATCTTCAACAGCTTCCTGCAGCTTACATATGCTGCAAATGCACATATCACAACAATTGCCAGCAAGATTACTAAGTAAATCATATTAAATTTGCTTTTTCTTCCCGGCACAATATAGTATGCTCCAAATAAATCAAGCATGTACGGCGCTCCTAAAAATACACCCAAAAGCATACCTGCAACTGCTCCAAGTCCCGATGTGATAAGACTGAAGCTTATGTAATGAAATAATATTTTTGAACGCTTCATTCCAAGAGCATTCATGGTTCCAATCTGTGTACGCTGCTTTTCAACCATTCTGCTCATTGATGTAGCTATTACTAATACAGCAATACCTATAAATATAAGTGCAAATACATACGAAAAACTCTCATGCTGTTTAAGCTCACTGTCAAAACGCGCCAGTCCCTGTACTGATTTACGGTCTATGATTGCAGAATATTTATGGTTCAGTGCTTCTGCAACTGCTTCCTCATGTGCCAGTGCCCCAGCATCTTTAGTCACAATATCCATCTCTGTGTGTGGAACTGGTATATCTATTGCACTATACGACATATATACAAATGCAATATTTTCTATGTAAACATCGGCATCGCCATCAGCCTGACGGTACTCATATTCACATGATTCGATAAGACCTTTTACCTTTTGGGTAAATGTCCCGCCTGCATATTTAACCGTAAAATCATCTCCGACTTTGATGCCTCGTTTCTGTGCAAATGCGTCTGTAAGCCATACTCCATCCTTATCAGACGGATTGAATTCCTCCCCTGAAATCCTGTATGCTTTATTGACAGTATTCTCATCAGTCAGATAGATATCCACCTGTGCATCACCGCAATCCGGAGCACTTCCGCTTAACTTCGTACGAAGCTGTGCATCTTCTACAAATGGTAAATTTCTTATATCTTCTAACTGTTCTTTACTGAAACTTTCGCCATACACCCACAGATCTGCGGTATTACATTCTTTATGGAATACTTTTCTTGCATTCTCCTCACTTAACACATGTCCTTCAAATGTTACATACATTGCCATTGCAAGCATTGCAAGAATGAATACCGAAAAGAACTGTCCAAAGTTATGCTTCATGTCACGAAACATTTTTCTTGCAAGCATTACCACTCCACCTCCTTAACAGAAAGCGGCTTCTCGTTCTTGTAAATCTCACGAATCTTACCGTTTTTCATCCGGATTACTTTGTCAGCGCATTTTGCTATGTCAGCATTATGCGTTACCAGAATAACTGTGCATTTTTCTTCTTTACATAGCTTCTGTAAAAGTTCAAGTACAATTACACCGGTCTCTGAATCGAGTGCACCTGTTGGCTCGTCTCCGAGAAGAATCTTTGGATTCTTTGCAAGTGCCCGCGCAATTGAGACACGCTGCTGTTCTCCGCCTGACATCTGGGCTGGAAATTTATTTCTGCACTCACTAAGTCCCACCAGCTTCAAAAGCTCATCCGCATCCCTCGCGCCCTTCACAATACTTTTAACCAGCGCGATATTCTCATAAGAAGTAAGACTTGGAATCAGGTTGTAAAACTGGAAAATAAAGCCGATTTTCTCTGAACGGTAATTACCAAGCTGCTTGTCATTCATGCCAGATATGTCTGCTCCATCTACAATTACTCTTCCGCTTGTTGGCACATCCATCCCTCCAAGCATATTAAGTACAGTCGATTTTCCCGCTCCTGACTGACCGAGAATCACGACAAACGCCCCTTCTTCTATTCCAAAACTCACATTATCGACAGCCTTAAAAGCTGCCTCTTTGCTTCCATATTCCTTCACAACATCCTTAAACTCTACAATCATATCCTATTCCTTTCGTCAGAAGTGATTTTATCCATCTATCATATGTTAGTCCTTTCTAACTATATTACATCTTTTTCTGGCGAAAATAAATACTAACTTAAAAAATTATAAAAAGTTCTTGACCGATTGTAACAACTATAAAACAAGAAAAAATGTGGATAATCAATTTAAAAAAAGCATATACAGAATACAATAAACAATGCATCTGCTCTGCTGCACTTGATACTTCATCTGAAACTCTCTGGATTCCTTTAATAGTTTCTGCCATGCTTTCCTCAAACAACATGAAAGAATTCAGTATTCCGACAAAATCACCCTTCCACTCTACTTCCGGTTTGACATCGAAATTGCCTTCTGCAAACAATTTCATTGCACGGTCTATATCATCTACATAGCTTCCAAGAATAGCAATAGAGTTGCGCAGGATGTATGCCAGTCTGCCAAGCTCATCATCAGACTTATAGTCTAATGTGCTGTGTAGATTTCCCTTCATCAGTTCATCTGCAGTATTTTCTACTGACTTTAATGGTGCAATAATCGTTGCCAGCACTTTCTTACTTATCCTCTTTGCCAGTACCCACGCAGTCGATAGACAGACAATAATACATACAACTCCTGCAACCGCAAATATAAATGTAACTATAGCTGCCTTACGGCTCACCTTATCTGCAATATCATCTAAGCTTATTGCTTTTTCAACAACCTTATTCAATGCAGGAGTACATTTATTAAGAATTTCTTCAGTTGCTTTATCCTTGTTTCCTTTTTTAATATTTTCTATAATCGAATAACCTATGTTTCCCCACTGAGAAAGATAAGATGAATATTCATTATAATCTGCCTCCGAAACAACCCCGCTTTTCTTTATAATCTAAAGCTGGGAATCAACATCCGTAAGCAATTTTTCTACTGTAAGTTCATAGTCATTATAAGAAGATGTATCATTATTTAATGCCATTTCTCTTATATTTCTTGCAGCAGCATTAACATTTATTCTGCACATTTTAACCGCCTTATCTGCAGCCGAAACATTTTCTACATAGTTAAACATATTAGCAAATAACACACCTATAACTATTATAGAAAACAACCCGGAAACCAGCATCATAATGATAACTTTTCTGTAGCCATAATTTATCCTTTCCTGCAAATGCATATCTTTCTATTTCTTTTTCATCATATTTATATGTGGCGTCATAGATTGTTATTTTTATTTCAAATGTTTATAACAGAATATATTTTTTAGTCAACAGTTTTCAGACACTATTTTTATATTCTATTTTTTTTACAAAAGTTTCACCCTCCCCATAAGTTTTTTAGTACTTTTTTCATGTTTTTCTATATTCAAGCAACTTTTGGTAGTATGTATTGCATACAAAAATAATATCGTTATTAAGCACGCTGCTAAGCCTGATGGGTGGTATCTTCTTTGAATTTGTAATCTTCAAGTTTTAAAATGCCTGATATCAGCGTGGATTTAAGCAATAAAAAAAGCACGGAAAAATCCGTGCTAATACATGCTGAATAAATAGCTCCTGATTTGTATGTCACAAGTCCATACAAATGACAAATTCTCAACAATAGAATAAATAGGAATTACTGATATAATATGAAGTTATCATGGCTATAAACTAAACGCAAGAATATAATAAATGTATTAATTGATGTTTCTCATATACATGGTTTTGCGTCCGGCTCCGGTTTTTATAATAGCTCCTTCTTCTACAAGTTTTTTAAGTGCAGATTCAACAGAGGAGCTGCCAAGGCTGGGACATGAAAATAAGGCATCCTGTTTTGAAAATTTTCCAAGCGTATTTTCCGTGAATGACTTTACAATGTCGTAAGCACTGGTCTTCTTTCCTGTTTTTGTTGCGAGTTTCTCCCAAACGTTACATCTTTCTCCCAATTATAATATATTTGGGGAGAAAAACAAAAGAAACGGGAGTAACATTTTACTATCTTATATATTTTCCACTTAAATTTGATTTATTTATTGTCTTCATTATTCTGTTCATGCAATTTCTTATATTTTGTTGAACGATGCACCATTTTTGGAGGGGCATTCAACTATGATAACCTTCATCTGCTGGGTTCTGTATCTTCCATCCTCTGTATGCATTGTATTCGCCTCGGCTCATTGGCTCTGCTGCCACCACTTTTACTCCAATATAATCCTTCATTTCTAAATCCTCACTTTCTTAAAATTGGGTATAAAAATACCACCAATCTCTCGACTGGTGGCTGTTAATCCCATATTATTTCTGGTATTGGCATTTTCTTTGGCACTACTGTTCCATATTTCTCAATTGTATAATCAAAATCATCTTCAATACATTTCAACAACAAGTCAGCATATTCTTCCTGATTGAAATCCAGATTAGGCGGAAAGTTAGGACAATAATCAAAATGCATAACAAATTGTAAATGTGCCTTTTTCAATTTCTTTATCATTTTGCTGCCTCCTTTAATTTCTTTTCAAAATATTCTAATGATTGTGGAAAATATTTTTTCATTTCATCATATCGAACTTTATCAAATTGTGCTTCAAACATATGAGCAAATGCTTCTGATGTAATATTTTCAAGATTATCCCAATAATCATACATATGTCCAGCACAACCTCTAATATTTCCACTTGTTAATCCATCTAATAAATCTGATACAGCCGAGTGCTTACGCATATCCTGCAAATCACCACTAATCGCTTTATCTACTTTATCATATGTTCTTAAATTATGCTTTTTTCCATATCTTATCCTATATTGGTATACATCTTCATTAAGTAATGCCTTAAATTGTTTATCATTCGATACTGTTCCAAGTGCATCATCTATCAAATGCCCATGTTCATGAAACCACGTTGCACCTACACCTCGTAAATTATTCAAATCTGTTGAACGATACACCATTTTTGGAGGGGCATTCAACTGTAGAGGGGCTGATTCTATCCTTGTGCCTTTTTTAATAGTGCATCCTGTAATACCTTAGAAAAATTAATATCATTCTTTTCTCCATAAGTATTCAGCCAGGCCGGTATTGTTATATTCTTTCTAACAGTTTTATTCCCATATTTTTCAGAATAAGAGTCCATGTCTAGTACAAGCATATTAATAAAGCTGTTGTCATCATCCAGCTTTATATCTTCCCGTAACGATGGCTCAGGTATATTATTACCATTTTCTAATTCATCAAGTACCCAACCGCTTGCAGCATCGATTCCCATTTCAATTGCTTCCGCTAAATTGTCGCCTTCTGTCACGCATCCTTTTAGATCTGGAACTTCTACTGTATAACCACCTTTGTTCTGTTCGCATGGTGTAAATACTGCAGGATATACTAACTTCATAATCATTAACCTTCTTTCTATCTATAATTTTAGATACCACAACCTATATAAGCTGTGCAGGACTATTTAAGTCCTGCCTGCTTAAGTATCGAGTTCACTGTCTTTATATCAACATCTCCCTTGTGGTTTGGTATCGTAACTTTTCCAGTTTTGTTGAACGATACACCATTTTTGGAGGGGCATTCAACTATGCTCTGCAATATTCACTCTGTCCCTGTTCCCAATCCCATCTCTTTACTTTTTCAAATGCTTCAATAGCCTCTTGAGGTGCATTTTCCAAATGGCATCCAACAACATACGGTTTATAAATATCAACTAATTTTTGTATTTCATCTGGATATTCTACTGGCATAATTTACCTCCATTTCTTTTTATTAACGTCATATATTCTGCTTCAACTTCATCATATCTTTCTCGTAAATACTTAATTTCTGCATAATCACTTATCTTACCCACATTATATTCATTTATACCAAGTGCGTCAATGTTGAACGATACACCATTTTGGGAGGGGCATTCAACGCGACTGGTGGCTGTTACTTAATTATATCATCAAGATTTACTTCAGAATCAATGTAAACGGCATCAACCTCATAATCATTGTATACCTTAATATCACCTTTAGGGCTAGCGTATTTCTGAATTATTGAACCATCAACATCTATAATTGGTTCATTGGCTGTTAATCCATTTACCTCATTCATTATTTTACTGCAAATTTCTTTAAATTTCTTGTTGTCAGCTTCTTTGCAAACGGTATACTGAAACATACTAGTTACCTCCTAAAACAGTAACATTCTAAAATTTGTTGAATCTGCCTATATTTTTATCTCCATCAAATTCACGCACTAAAATTTCATCATGTTTTTCAGATGCCAATTTTAAGAAATACTCTTTATCTTTTTTATTTGTGGCTTCTCTTGCCTTTTTCTGCAATTCACGAAGCTCCAAAGTCATACTAAGTATTGGTTCTTCTAATCTTAACGCTAACATACGATTGGATTGATTCAACTCTTCAATTTTGTCTGTAATATTCTTTCGCTCATTAGAATCAACAACCTCAGTAAGTTGCATCTTTAATTTTTTTATTTCATCATTATTCTGTCCTATCAATTGATTTGCATACTGTATTATTCCTTCTCTTTTACTTTTATCCTGCATACAATATTCTCCTTCATTTCAATTGCATCATCTTTTAAATCGTCAATATCAGTTGAACGATACACCATTTTGGGAGGGGCATTCAACGCAAAGGAAGAAAATAATAGTAATGAAGTTGCATGTGTAGTAGATTTAATAGCAAATAAAAAAACTAAGTTTATAAAAGGTGAAAGGCACGAGGTAGATATATATTCTGATTCAGATATGTTCCATCTATTGCATTCGGCAAAAGATAATTCTTTAGTATTATGTCATAACCATCCTGGGTTAACAGATTTTTCAGCAAATGATATTGGAGTATTTATGCGACACGACACAATAAAGACTATGACTATAGTGACAAACCAAGGACATGTACGATATATTTCAAAAGGCGAACATTTTGATTATAATGGAACGGTTGAATTGATGAAAGACTGTCAGGAAAAATGTGGGAATAATATTGATAAGAGTATTGATTTGTTTTTGAAAAAATGCTATTCTGTTGGTATACAGAGAGGGTAATATTTAGGTAGGAGGTATTTTAATGGATGGTATATTAGACGGAAAACCGGGAATGACAATGGATGAATTGATTGCATTATTGGAAAAAGGACCAATAAAAGCAGAAGGCAATAATGAAGATAAAGCAGAAGTAAAAGAAAACAAATAACAGCCACCAGTCGAGAGATTGGTGGTATTTTTATACCCAATTTTGTTGAACGATACACCATTTTTGGAGGGGCATTCAACTAAATTCGTTATAAATTTCTTTAGCCAATTTATTAGTGGTTTTCTTGTTGGTATGTTCACCACTGTTATTGCTACTTTGATACTAAACTGGCTTACAGGAATATTTTAATTATCACTATTGTGATACATATTCCTGTGAGCAGTCCTGTTGGATATGCTATATTCTTAATTACCTGTATGGTAATCTCTTTTATTGTATCTTTCATATACTGTCCTTTCTGTTGCACCGGTGCAACTTCGGACTATTCTATTATAATCCAATCTTCTGCAAGCATGTCAGTCTGGCTTGCTAACCAAGGGACTACATTCCCCTGTACAGTTTTCATGGCGATATATGCTCCATACTCTACTAATCCATTCTCATTAACAAGACTTGCTGCAATTTCTGTACAAGGAGCATATGCACCAACTGGAACATAATATAAAAACATTCCCTTACCGTTCCATCCAGCTCTTGCTACTTTCTTACCTTTTTTCAGTGCTTCAATAGCAATTCCAAATGTCATATTATCACATCTTCTATACGCTTCATAAAACTGTTTCTTAGGACACCAACTCTCATATCCATCAGAATATCTTATATGATAACCTTCATCTGCCGGGTTCTCGTCATTTGGTATCTTCCATCCTCTGTATGCATTGTATTCACCTCTGCTCATTGGCTCTGTTGCCACCACTTTTACTCCAATATAATCCTTCATTTCTAAATCCTCACTTTCTTAAAATTGGGTATAAAAATACCACCAATCTCTCGACTAGTGGCTGTTAAACTTCTAAAAAATCCGCAAAACCTAAAGATTTAAAATATTCTTTTGTCTCGTCACTATTCATCTCTTCATCAGTAGCTGCATACTCTTCTATCATAAGTTTTTTAAGACGTTCAAACGCAATCTTTCTTGCATACTCCCATTCAGCATTTGTCAGTTTTAATTTAGAATCACTTTTAATACGTTCTAAAGAAGCAACCGGATTTGATGGCCTTATCAAGCCATCTATTAAAAATTTTTTTAATCCGCTCTTTTTTCCTCCAAGTTGACGATAATATTCCATTAAGCCTTTCTTATCCCCTTCATACTCAAGTTGGTCAAATTGACGAATTTCTTCCGCTGTAGCATCACTCGAAAACATTTACATCACCTTCCTAATGCTGTTTCAATAATTTCGCCAAATATTTTTGCTGTTTTTCTTGGATTATCACTCATCATATATTCTGCAAAACATTCTGCGAAAAATTCACGTTCAGAATCTACTTTAGTTCTATTTTTAACATAATCATACTTTGCTGCATAAACACTAACATGTTCAGCTATGAAATCTCTTTCTTTTTTTTCTAAAATATCACGTCTTTGGTTGAACGATACACCATTTTTGGAGGGGCATTCAACTTCAAGAATTGCTATATAATTTACCATTGCATCAATCTGCATATTATATGTGCTTCTAGGACATGTTGGCTTAAATTCTAATGTGCCATTATCCCATTTTTCAAGCATACATTTAAGTCCTTTATATCTTATAACAAGCTGCTTATACTCTGCTTTGAATCTATCTTTGTAATCCCCGCTATTCATTAAAATAGCTGTTGACGGCAACTTTGTTCCATCATATCTTCTGTATGCTTCCTCAAATTGTTTCTTAGGACACCAGCTTTCATATCCATCAGGATATCTTATGTGATAGCCTTCATCTTCTGGATTCTCGTCACTTGGTATCTTCCACCCTCTGTATTCATTGTATGCACCCCTGCTCATTGGCTCTGCTGCCACCACTTTTACTCCAATATAATCCTTCATTTCTAAATCCTCTCATTCTTAAAATTGGGTATAAAAATACCACCAATCTCTCGACTGGTGGCTAATAACTATAATACTCCTGCATCTTTTAATATTCTATCTAATTCTTCTTTCGCAGGCAATGCGTGTTCTTTATTATATGCTTCACATTCTTCTTTTGATAGTGGAACTGGATTAGGTGGCATAGATAATCTATCTAAATACCATTCGTATGCTTCGTCTTCATTTGTCATGGTAACACCTCCACTAAAATACTATCTTCTTGCTTTGATAATATACGCATTTTACAATTTCTGTCAAGTAAGTTGAACGATACACCATTTTTGGAGGGGCATTCAACTATAGAGAAACTTAGTGTTTTTCCAAAACAAAGAGAATTGCTACTTGACAAAGATAATATTTACAGAGTATTATCAAGAAAAGATAACACAATAGAGTTAGAGGTGATTTAGTATGGATAAAAAGGAATATGAAGCAGCTTTAGAAGAGCGAGAGCATATTATGGCAGAAGAAAAAATCAAAGCTTTTCCATTGACAGAAAAGGAAATAGAGGAATTAAAAAAACAAGGACGTATTTAAAACCACCAGTCGAGAGATTGGTGGTATTTTTATACCCAATTTTAAGAATGAGAGGATTTGAAAATGAAGGATTATGTTGAACGATACACCATTTTTGGAGGGGCATTCAACCACTATATTTAGTGCAATGTTTTATTTATTTTCTAAACATAGATAAGTGCTCTGTTACAGAGCATATTATAGCATAATATGACTGTTTGTTCCAACTATTTCTTCCTGATAATCCGGTTCACCCGTCACCAAATATATATTATTATATTGCTTCTCTGTTAAGCGTAAAAGTCTCACCGTTCCGGTTTTAGGTGCATATTCTTCTATTCGTCTGAAATGTTTTTCGGATGCTTTCCGGTTTTGCACTATCCGCATATACACTTCCGGTGCAATTCGCAAATAGCCATCTTTATGTAAAAACTTTCTAAGCTTTGTATATTCTGTTTTGGTTCCCCATTTCTCTGTCGGACTAAGAATAACAAGTAATCTCATTCCGTAATCCCCTCCATACTTTCAACCGGCAGAATCATAGGCAACTTCAATTTTTCTGTTGAAGCATCTAAAATAATACGCTTCAAACTTTCCACCATAATATCAATCGCTGACATTACATTTACCTTAACCCCATCAACGATACAAGCATTATGTAAGGCATGTGCCAATTCTCTTCTTTCTGATTTTGTCAACTGAATATTTGACGCTATATTGTTATGTGCTACTAAATCAACTATTGCACGATATGGTTCTATCAAATCATCAGCCAGATTAAATGCATTCAATTGATTGTCATGATGTATTCCAAAAGTTGGATGAAAACCCGTTGCCACCAGTTTTCTTGCAATTGCACTTCTTACAACTGCATAGCCATAATTCAGTCTGCTATTTATAGGATCCTCGCTTCTTCTGTTAAATCCCTCGTGATAATATGAAAAATACTCTTTAGCAGCTAATGATTCACAATAATCCACATTTTCCTCATTCACTGTTGCCACATACGCTGCAATTTTTTCCGATCCATCCAAGCCCATAATAGACAACGCTCTGGATTGATTACTTATCTTTTGTTTAATAATATCAATCCATATCTCCATATATTTTTCATGTGCAGTATTTACCTGTGTATGCATTAATTTAGACTGCCTTGCATGACCTTCAAAGGGCAGCACAATGGCTGTCGGCAAATATCTGTCATCCAGTGTCATCAGTGCCACCTTATTTTGACTTAAAATAGATAAATCCATTGTAGAAAGTCGTATATTAGCACCGTGTACCATAATCTGATTCAAATCCTCTATCGGAACAACTGCAACTCCATCGTCTGTTGTAATCTCCAATTGTCCTTCTTTTATGTGTAATTCTGCTGCATGACTAATTTCAAGTGTACGAAATCCCATAATCGTTACCTCTCGAAGAATCTATAAACATACATATTCTACCACGTTTCAGTAAATATGGAAAATCCCGGTGAATTGAATAGTATATATCTGTTTGTTGTTTTTGATAAAATAAGAGAGAAAAACTTTCTTTAAGAAAAATAAGGAAAACTATCCATTCCATAGGTCGCTCTATTTTTAACTGCTCTGTTACATCTTGTTTGCGAGCCATCTCCTCAATCAATCTGTGGAACATTTGCTCCGCCTGTTGGTTAATATCTGCAAGATAGCGGTTAAGTGTACCTTCAATCAGCATTGTTGTGTAAACAATGTGCCTATGCTCCTTAAATAATGCCTATGGCGTTGCCCCCATAAACCGATAGGCTGTGTTTCTTCTTCGGAAAGTATCAGACAAGGGATATAATAATCACCCTGCATTTCATACCACAAACCGTTGCCTTCATCAAAAATGTACTTGTCCATATAATAAATCCTCCAGTATAATATATTCGCACATACGTCACAGTTCTCCGATTGCCACATTCTGTTATATCTTGTTATCAGATTTTCTTGCCCTTGTGTTTACCCTTATCAGCTTCCAAGGGAAGAATAAAACAGTGTGAAATCGTATAATAAGTTAAGGTGAGCATTTTGCGATAAATCCTTTATTTTCAAGGCTTTTGGAGGATTTTATTAAAACCCTGTGGGGGTTAATAACCATTTATAAAATTGTGGTTTTCAAATTCAAATTTTGGGGAGAAAGCATGAAATAGGGCTTATTATATTCATAAATGTATATATTATGTAATTTTAAATAAACGATACTGTCTCTGTTAATGCTTTTCTGCTGTTATGATTAGGGAGAGGAGTAGTTGTTTTGTCAGCAACACCAAGATCAAGAAGCATTAATATTTCCTCATCTTCTGGTAAATTAAAAGCTTTTGCCAGTTCATCAGGATTAAAGAAGTTAATCCAGCAGCTGTCAACACCTTCATTGTATGCAGCTAACATAAGATGGGTTGCAACGATAGTTGCGTCTTCTTTTCCAGAGTTTCTTTTTTATCCCGGATAAGTGAACACATTATTTTTATTAAAAGCAACAATTAGGACTGTGGATGCGTTATACCGGCAAGGCATTAACTTATCAATAGTCTCTAATCCACTTTCAGACTGTACAACATATATATGCTGTTCCTGAAGATTCTTTGCTGTAGGAGCTACTCTTCCGGCTTCCAAGATAGCATCTAATTTATCTTTTCCTATTTGTTCGCTGCTAAATTTTTTACATGAATATCTGTTTTTAATTACATCTGAAAATTCCATAAATAACCTTCCTTTCAACCGCAATATTATAATCAAGTACCTGCTTAAGCAGATAATTGCTCATATTTAAGACTTTCATATTAAAATCACTTTCATTAAACAGCAGCGATACAGCAAAAAGATTAGCCTCATATTCAACATTTTAAATGCATTTTTACTTGTTACCGCGAAATTATTAATATCATCTGAATGAAGAAGTGCATGTCCTAATTCATGTGCACACAAAACCAGCTGGCTTTTATGCTCATATCTTCCATTAATAATTATAATTGTTGGATAATTATCCGACCGTATCGTATATGCTTTCCTGCCTATCGGAAGCATTTTACTTACAACTACTCTTATTCCTACTTTTCTGCAGTCAAGAATAAAAAAATAGGGGGATTCCCCTATTTTTCCATTCTCTAACCTGCTCTAATTTTCAACATTTCCCAGCTCTGCCCGAAACATCAGTCTTCTCGTTCCCCTGATATTCTCAAACTGGATTTCATATGTCTGCGTAACCTTATCAACCTTAACAATCTCGCCAATTCCAAATACTTTATGTCTGACTTTATCTCCAACCTCAAATACAACCTTTGGCAGCATCTGCTCAGTCACACCTCTGATTAATACTCTGCTGTTGTTGATACAGTCAAGAAGATTAGTATCAATGTCACTTAAAAATGCTGATGGTCTTGCGCCAAAACGCCCATCTTTCTTTCTATAAGTGCTGAGGTAAAGCATATTCTTAGCCCTCGTCATTGCAACATACAACAATCTTCTTTCCTCTTCATATTCGTCTTCATTACGAAGCCTGCTGCTTGGAAACTGTCCTTCAACGAGTCCTGGAACAAATACTGTATCAAACTCAAGTCCTTTTGCTGTATGAATTGTCATTACTTTTACAACATTATACTCTCCGTCCTCATCTTGCGCTGAAAATAATGCAAAATGGCTTAACAAATCAGCCAGCTCAACCTTTTCCTGATTATCTTCCTCCAATGCCGTAATAGTCCTGATAAGCTCTGACACATTATCAAGTCTGGTCTGGTCGATATCCTGCTCCAATGCCTGACGATATCCCATATCAAGACATTTGTTTACTATATCAGTACAGGTATAAGCAACATATGTATCATGCAATTCACTGATTGCATTGTAATATTCTATAACATTTTTCTGTGTTATATCGCCATTTTCAATCTGCTTTCCAAGTGCCTTGAAAAGACTGCAGTTGTTCTGTGCCGCTGCATTTTTAAGCTTCTCAACAGATTTCTTACCAAAGCCCCTTCTCGGTCTGGATATAGTATACATCAAATCCATGTCCGTAAGACTGTACACCATTCTCATGTATGAAAGCACCGTTCTTATCTCTTCGCTTTCATAGAATTTCGCACCGCTTAGTATCTTGTAAGGAACTTTTCTTTTTATAAATGCTTCCTCTAACGACCTTGTCTGTGAAGCAGCCCGCACCAATATAGTATGGTCGCTGTACTTCATATTCTTAGCGACATTTTCAAGAATAGTATCAGCTATCCACAAAGACTCTTTCTCCTCCGTGTCAAGCGCATTGAATACCGGCTTATTGCCATCTGGTCTGTTAGAAATCATCTGCTTTTCAAGCCTGTTCTGATTAGCAGATATAAGTGACTTAGCCACATTTACAATCTGAGGAGTACTCCTGAAATTCTCAGTAAGTGAATAATCCTGCACATTTTCATGTGTTTTGTCAAAATTAATCATGTATTCAGGGTCAGAACCACGCCATGTATATATATTCTGGTCGTCGTCACCTACCACGAACAGATTCTGATACAAACCGCTTAGAATGTGAAGCAGCATATCCTGTTTCATATTGACATCCTGATACTCGTCGCACAGTACATACTGGCACTTTTCCTGCCAGCGAATCCGCACATCTTCATTCCTGTTTAAAATATATAAAGTGAAATTAATAAGGTCTTCAAAGTCCAGAGCATAATTGTCACACTGTCTCTTAAGATAATTATAGAAAACCTTTTTATCCACGTTTTTCTCGCTGGAAGCCCTTCTTTTAAGCTCTGTCTTATCAACGCCTGCCATAAGCTCAACATAGGACATATCCTGCTTGGTTATATCTATATCACTCATTATCTTCTTCGCAGTATTGTCCTTGAGCGATATTCCCATATCCTCAGCCACGTTCTTAATCATTTCCAGCTCTGCCTTCTTATCAAGAATCGTGAATGTCTTGGGAAATGTCAGCCTGTGAATCTCCTCTTTAAGAAACATGTTACAATATCCGTGAAATGTTCCCGTAAAACAGTTGGCGTTATCACCAACAATATTCCTTAATCTGTGCTTCATCTGCGAAGCTGCCTTGTTCGTAAATGTAAGCGCCACAATAGATGATGGCTCAACGAACAGTTCTGTTATGAGATATGCTATTCTATATGTAAGTACAAATGTTTTTCCCGAACCTGGAACTGACGCAACCCTTATGTTGCCTTCTGTCTGTGTTATTGCCTCTGTCTGTTCCTTCGTTGCTCTTTCTGGTATGTTCATAGTCCTCTTTACCTGTAAATATTTAGTATACCTTTGGTATCTCTCCATCAATTCCATACATTTGTTTAAATGTATCTATATCCGCGGCCTGCTTAATCAGCATTATCTCCTCTATCTTACCGGTATGGATATCCTGAAATCCCGCAACCTGCTCACCTGTGCATATGCTTGTCTTCAGAACTGGTTTCTTATTCATTTTATCATAGGATTGTGTGTGTTTCTTTCTAAATATACTCATGATTTATAACTCCAAAGCCTGCCTGCTTGTATTGTGCTGCTTTCATCATTTTATCTATTAGCTTTCTTGCTCCAGTTCTAGATTTATAATCATTATATAAATTTTGCGACAGCATCAAGCTCTTTTCTCTTAGGTCTTTCAGGTGGCTCCTGTCCCCTGTAGCCGACAGCAATAACAGACACAACATTTTCACTGTCTGGAATATTAAGCAATTCTCTTAACGCCTCACCATCTCTAATGCCCATTACCAGAGTATCAAGCCCCAGTTCAGCCGCTTTAAGAAGCAGATTCTCATTCTGCAGACCAAGGTCATAATAACCCCAGCCGTCACCAGCCTCATTAACCGGGCTGCCTGTATTCTTATCGAAACCAACCATTCCCTTTACAAATGTTGTGACTATATATGCACCTGCTCCGTCTGAATTAGCTTGATTGAATTCAGGAAGACATTTTTCTCTAACTTCTTTTACCGCATTTTCAGATAAGACACAGTAATATCTTGATGTCTGCAGATTCTTCCATGAAGGTGCATATGATGCAGCCTTAATAAGTTCCTCAAGCTGCTCCTTAGTAACCTTACGCTCTGGATTATAATGTCTTATGCTTCTTCTTTTCTCCATTACTGCCTGTAATTCCATATGTATACCTCTTTTCTATGATTATAGTTACTAATGTTTCCGCTCAATCTACACATCATTATCTGCTTATCATAAAATGCCTCCTCTAAGTAAGTTCATATTCCTTTAACTGCTTTCTGTATGTTCTATACTCCGGACAGTATTTTTCAACCTCCGCCCAGAATTCTGCCGAATGATTCATATATCTTCTGTGCGAAAGTTCATGCACAATAACATAATCCATCAGCTCCTGCGGCATATAATACAACTGGTAGTTGAAATTCACATTGCCTTTAGAACTACAGCTTCCCCACCTTGTTTTCTGGTTACGGATAGTTATTCTTCCAACGCTCACATTCATTATATCACAGTAAAACTGTACTCTCTTTTCAAATGTATCCTTTATATTATCAAGTTCCTGATTCGACAGACATTCAATACCCGGCGCACCTGTACCGTGTCTGTTATCTGATTTCTGTCTGACAAAATCCAGTTTCTGCCTAATCCAGTCCTCATGTTCATCTATAAATCTGTTGATCTCTGTTGAAGACATTCGCAATGGAGTTCTTACTATCACTTTTCCATCCGCGTGAACCTCTATTCCTATTGTTCTTCTTCTGGATTTTATTACCTGTATGTTCATGATTCTACCTTGTAAATGTTTTATCTTCCCACAACCTTCTTAAGATATTCATTTTTCAGCTTATTCTGCTCTTCAAGCCTCTTATTTTCATCTTTTAAATGCTGTATATATTCCCGTGTCAGTTTAACACCGCCACGAACCGCTATGTCTTCATGCTTTTCCATCTCATCAAGCCACTGGAATAATGACTTTTCCCTGATTTCGTTATATGTGTTATCTTCTCTGTTAAACATTTTTATCCTGCCTTCTTTTCACATATTTTAAACAGTTCCTATAATACCACACAAGCGGCTTGCTATGGCATATATTCTTAAAATTATCTGTTTAGCAATTGCTGATTAAATAAAAATCCCGCGACAGTCATACAACCGCCACGGGATTAAAATCATTTATTCATATGTGTGTTTCTTATGCTTACCAAAAGTTGCCTGTTCCTCGACACTGTGGTCTGCAACATTCATCTTCTGATGTACTTTCTTTTTCTTTAATGGATGCTTTGGATTCTTATCCATAACAATCGCTCCCTTTCTAATTCAATAATAAATGATTAGTCATTAGCCTTCAATAGCAATGTACTTCTTATTCTCAACTGCTTTAGCTTCTTTCTTAGGAACTGAAAGTCTTAAGATACCATCTTCATACTTAGCCTTGATATCTTCCTGTGTGATACCTTCACCTACATAGAAGCTACGGCTCATAGCACCAGCATATCTTTCCTTACGGATGTATTTACCTTTCTTATCCTTTTCATCCTTATCAAGTCCCTTAGCAGCACTTATTGTAAGGTAACCGTTATCAAGCTGTGCATTAATTTCATCCTTCTTAAATCCTGGAAGATCAATATCAACTTCATAACCTGTATCAGTTTCCTTAACATCAGTCTTCATTACATTATTTGCATGCTTACCATATAAAGTCTTGTCAACTTCAGGAAATCCGAAGTCCATCCAATCATCATTAAATAAATTTTCTCCAAAAATACTAGGCATCAACATAAGTCATTCCTCCTTTAACATATATCATTATCTTGTTACCTTGTTTCTTTGGAACCGGGATGTTTCAGTAACCTCTTGAGGTACTTTCCTTTACTTTCGTACCTCTTTTGGTTCCCTTCCTTTGTTCTTGGCTATGTTATATACCTTTTTATTAGCACTGTCAAGAGGTGAGTGCTAATTATTTTTATTTTCCAATTAAAAAATTCCGCAATCCCAGTATTTACATGGGATTGCGGAATTATAAAATATTTATAAACTATATTTTTTCAGTCGTTTCAAAAGAAAATTGTATAATTCTTTATTAAGTTCTCCGTTCTTTTCCTCAGCTTCCATATATTCAGGAAGCGGCATATCTGTATCACATTCTCCACATATATCAATACCTAAAATCTTCTGGTTTCTTATAATTATCCCAAGCATATGCTCTAATGTACCAAGCTTCATATGTCCCTGACTCCAATTGGTTTCACTTATGCTTTCATCAAGAACATCCTTATCAATAGATATGTATACAGGAACTGATAAATCAATCTGGTTTGTTTTAGATTCCATTGCTTCGGCTCTTATCTCCTGTGCTGAATATGTTATAAGTTTATTACTTCTTAACCCAATCGCATTAATATCTTTCTTCTCTGGTCCCACCAGAATAAGCTGGCAAATATACGGATTGTCTTTAATCACCTTTCCTGCCCAGTCTCCGCAGCTTGTTAATCCTTCAATCATAGGTTTTTGCATATCGGTATGGTGATCAAATACAACTAAAGAAAACGGTTCCTTAATTCTGTCAGTCATTATCTTAGTAACATAATGGTAGTTACCCGAATCAAGAAAATGTATTCCATGAATTCCAACAGAATCAACTCTTTCACCTATCTGTTTTTCAGCTTCGTCTGATACATACATATCACATCCTGTAATATCAGTGCAGTCTATCCATGTAAGTGATGTTTTTTCCTTAGCAAATTCATCATCATATACACCTGTGAAATCAAGAATAAAATTGTTGTTTTTCTCTCTTTGCATTATACAATCACCTCAATGGATGTTACTTTTTCTCAAATTCCTCGCTTATCTTCTCCACAAGATTATTCTTTGCAAGTCCATAAGCAATCTTAACTGTATTATACACTGTTTTGTCCGTTGCCGCTCCATGTCCCTTAACAACCGGCTTCTTAACGCCTAGAAGAATTGCTCCGCCTTCATTGTTGTAATCAAACTTTGGCTCAAGTCTGCCAATAAGTGCCTCAAGCTGTGCCTTTTGGGTATCAGATGCACCTGCTGCTGCCCTTCTTATATCGTCAAACACAACCTTTGCTGTTCCCTCAATTGATTTAAGAAGCACATTTCCTGCAAACCCATCACATACAACAACATCTGCGTTGCCATCCAACACTTCTTTGCCTTCAATATTACCTGTGAAATTAAAACCACATTTTTCTAAAAGCTCATGAGCTTCCTTAATAACATCACTTCCCTTTCCAGCTTCAATGCCATTAGAAAGTGTTGCAACTGTCGGATTCTCAATTCCGAGTGTCTTCATGTAAGCTACACCGAGTCTTGCAAAATCGACAAAACGGTCTGCCTTGCAGTCAATATTGGCACCGCAGTCAACTATACAGAATGGCTTGTCATTACGGCCATTAAGAACTACTGAAAGTGCCGGTCTTGTCGCATTTAACTTGCCAAGTATAAGGATAGAACTTATAAGCACAACTCCTGTTGCACCACATGTCACGAATCCACCAATATCCTCATTCATGCGGCACATTTTAAGTCCCTTGATTAATGACGAATCAGTCTTATCGTGGTAAGCGTCAACCGGGTCATCATAATTAGTTATCTCCTGTGTACAGTCCACTATCTCAAGCTGCGATTCATCATAATTTACATTGGCAAGGAAATCCTCAAGCTCGGCCTTCCTTCCCATCAGATATACATACAAATCTTTATTCTCACTGATTGCCCTGATTGCGCCTGAAACAAGCTCTGTCTGCGGCTTGTCAGCGCCAAGCAAATCTACAACTATCTTTATCAAATTTAATCCTCCTTGTTTTACGAAGTAAAATCCGAGTCCATTGACGAGGAGAGGATTTAGCCCTCCTTCTGCTCCCTCCAGAAATTATCAAGCAGATTCTTATACACTGCCTCTGAAAATGGAGCTTTTGACAGCTTCTGCTTTGTTTCCTCTGACAAATGCTTTGTCGCAGCAAACTCTTTTCCCGCCGCCTCATACTTTGATAAATATCTATCAAGCCTTGAACTTGCACCCAGTTCAATTAATGTCTTTAACTGCGGACATAGAATTGCTGTAAATCCATCTTTACCGCATATACACTCATATTCCTTAAGAAGTGAGTCATAGACTGACTCTGACTCTGAATATGCACAGCCTGATATCAGTACAAGCTTCTGCCCCGGTCTTGGATTTCTTATGCCGTGGAATGACTCGCCATTTTCAGGCGGCTTTTGTCCCCTGTAAGTACACATCATGCTTAAAAGTCTGTCTGTAAAAAGCTTCATCTGTCCCGGCATGCCGAAGAAATACAACGGATAACTTTCAATTATAATGTCTGCTTCTTCTATTTTTTTCTTAACTGCCGGCATATCATCATTTTTGATAACACACTCGCCCTCAGTCCTTGCCCAGCATGAAAGACAGCCCATGCATGGAGTAACATTTAAGTCGGAGATATTGATTATCTCCGACTCATATTCACCGCCTTCACACATTCCTTTTACAAATGCGTTAGTTACCGCCATTGTAGTGCTGGCACTCTTATGTGGACTTCCATTTAAAACTAATATCTTAGCCACGTCCAAATAATCCTCTTCTCTTTCTTGCAGAAGCCTGTGATGCACCAAGTAACTGTGCTGCTCCAGGAACCTCTCCTACTGCCTCACTGTATTCGCTGTAACGGCCTATTTTTCTGTATTTCTCATATCTGTCATCAAGAAGCTTATCAACCGGCTTCTTCTCTAACTGCTTTATTTCTTTTGAAAGGTCGTCAGCAAGCTTTTTCATAAAATGTGATGTTTCTTTCTCTTCTGAAAAATCTTCCGGTTCTTCAACAACCTTTTCTACGATACCCATTTTATTAAGGTCAGCGGCTGTAAGCTTGAGATGTTCTGCTGCCTCTGGCGCTCTCTTAGGATCTTTGAATAGAATACTTGCACATGACTCAGGTGTGATTACTGAATAATATGCATTTTCAAGCATCCATACTTCATCCGCAACAGCAAGTGCAAGTGCGCCGCCGCTCCCGCCTTCACCAATCATTACTGATATAATAGGTGTCTTAACATCTGTAAGCTCATACAGGTTGTTAGCAATTGCCTGTCCCTGTCCTCTTTCTTCTGCGCCCTTACCGCAGTTAGCACCCTGTGTATCAACAAAGCAGATAACGGGTCTGTGGAACTTTTCAGCCTGCTTTATAAGTCTTAATGCTTTTCTGTATCCTTCTGGAAGAACGCAGCCAAAATTTCTTAAAAGTCTTTCGTTTAAATCTCTTCCTTTTTCAATTCCGATTACAGTTACAGGCTTTCCGTTAAGTCGTCCGATACCTCCAACAATGGCATGGTCGTCTGCAAAGCATCTGTCACCGTGAAGTTCTACAAAATCAGTTATTGTAGCATTTATATAATCCGATGCAGTTGCTCTGCCGCTCTTTCTTGTACGGCAGATTCTGTCATAAACACTTAAATTCTCGTTTGTCATGATTAATCTTTCTCCTTATATTGCAATGCAATACTGTTATGCACTTACTGTTTCTGCATGTATTGCAAGAATGTTAGCAAGATATGCCTTCTGTTCCTGTCTTGGCACGATATCATCTATAAATCCATTCTTTAACTGGAACTCTGCGCTCTGGAAATTATCCGGAAGCACTTCACCTGTAACCTGCTCTACTACTCGCTTTCCTGCAAATCCAATCATTGCACCCGGTTCAGATATGATTATATCTCCAAGCATTGCAAAGCTTGCTGTAGCACCGCCCATTGTAGGGTCTGTTGTGCATACAACATATAAAAGTCCTGCGTCACTGTGTCTCTTCGCTGCTGCTGAAACCTTTGCCATCTGCATAAGTGACAGTACACCCTCCTGCATTCTCGCACCACCTGAAACTGTATATCCGATAACCGGAAGTCTGTTCTTTGTAGCATATTCAAAAAGTGCTGTAATTCTGTCTCCGACAACTGTTCCCATAGAACCCATCATAAAGTTAGGCTCCATAATGAATATACATGTATCCTGTCCGCCGATAGTTCCTCTGCCGCATACAACGCCCTCTGTCTCACCGCTCTTTTCTCTGGCAGACTCATACTTTTCCTTGTATGATGGAAAATCAATAGGATCTGTAAATTCCTGATCATTAAACATTACATCAAACTTTTCTGTAAGCATCTGAAGTCTGTTCTTTGCCGGCATACGATTTAGCTTCCCGCATAATGGACATATGTAGTAATTCTTGTCCAAATCCTCTTTATTGATTTCTTCTTTACATTTGTTACATTTGACTGTCATTATTATTCTCCTGCCTTGATGTTCTCAATTGCCTCATTCAACGCATCAACTGTTGTAACCGTGTACATCTTTGCTTCTGGAAGTGTCTTCTTAACAAATCCTGTAAGTGTCTTTCCTGCTCCTACCTCGATAAATGTGTCTATTCCGTCAGCCCACATATTCTTTAATGTGTCCTCAAACCTTACACTTGAAGAAGCCTGAAGAGCAATTGTTTCTATAATCTGTGCTATATCCTGTGGATAAGGCTTTCCTGTTCTGTTGGCATATATCTCTGTCTGTGGGGCATTAATTGTCATTGCCTTGAGTGCCTTCTCAAGCTCTTCACTTGCATCCTTCATATAAGGAGTATGGAATGCACCGCTTACTGCAAGTTTAACTGCCCTGCCGCCTTTTTCCTTGATTGCAGCGCAGAATGCGTCTATCTCGTCAGCACTTCCTGCACATGAAATCTGTCCAGGACAATTATAATTAACCGGCCACATTTCCTTAAATTCCTTACATGTCTCTTCAACAACTTCTGGAGCAAGCTTAAGTGCTGCTGCCATTCCGCCTGCATACTTTGTAGAAAGCTCACCCATCTTGGTTCCTCTGATAACTACCAGTTTAAATGCGTCCTCTGTCGATAAAACTCCTGCGTATGCAAGTGCAGGAATCTCTCCAAGTGAAAATCCTGCTACAGCGTCAGCCTTAATTCCGGCATCCTTAAGCGCATTAGCAAATGCAAGGTCTGTAAGGAAAAGTGCCGGCTGTGTATTCTCTGTCTTGGTAAGCTCCTCGCCTTCTCCTTCAAAGCACACCTTAACTGTTCCCGGGCGGAGCGACTCCCCCAAATCATATAATTTCTTTGCATCAGAATCTGAATCGTATAGGTCTTTGCCCATTCCTACATACTGTGCACCCTGACCTGAAAATAATACTGCTATTTTTCCCATTACTTTATTCCTCCGTTCCATATATATCCTTGCGGTCTACTGTTGTAAATGTCATGCTTCCCTTTGCGTACACATTGCCATCTACCTTAACTACTGCGTCAAATGATGCGAGAACCTTGTTGATTCTTGTAGCTGTAACTGTAATATCAAGTGTATCCCCTGGAATAACAGGCTTTACAAACTTGAATCCGTCTACTTTAAGAAGCACATATAATCTGCCCTCTTCCCTGCTCTTTCCACCGTCATCGATTACAAGTGAACAGAGCTGGGCGCAGCTTTCAATTATAAGTACGCCCGGCATTATAGGAGCGTCAGGAAAATGTCCCATAAAATATGGTTCATTGATTGATACATTTTTAATACCTCTGGCACTTACATTAGGCTCAAGCTCCAACACCTTCTCAATCATCTGGAAAGGTGGGCGCTGTCCGATTCTTTTATTAATCTCAAATATATTCATCATAATGATAATCCTCCATCAAGCACGATAACCTGACCTGTTACATATGAAAATGCGTCTGAGCAAAGTGATGATACAACATTTGCAACATCTTCTGCCTTTCCTAACTTATGCATCGGGATTGCGTCTAAATACTCTTTCTTCTTCTCTTCTGGAATTGCATCAAGCATCTCTGTCTCTATAAATCCCGGTGCTACTGCATTTACACGGATTCCATAACCCGCAAGTTCCTTAGCCATTGTCTGTGTCATTGAATTAACAGCACCCTTTGTTGCGCTGTATACAGACTGGCCTGGAAGTGCGAATTTTGAGCTGACTGATGACATGTTGATGATGACACCGCTCTTCTTTCTGAACATTTTAAGTACTGCCTGCTGTGCGCAGTAGAAGTAACCCTTAACATTCAGATCCATGCATGTGTCAAGTGTATCCTTGTTAAGCATGAGAAGGTACTCATCTCTTACGATTCCTGCGTTGTTTACGAGTACATCTATTCCGCCAAGCTCCTTACTTACATCTTTAACCATCTGCTTAACCTGATTAAGGTCTGAAACATCTGCTTTATATGTTATGGCTGTTCCGCCTGCTGCCACGATTTCATCAAGAACCTTCTGTGCCTGTTCCTCTGAATGGCTGTAATTGATGACTACGGCATATCCGTCTTTTGCCAGACGTATAGCACAAGCCTTTCCAATACCACGGGAAGCTCCTGTAACTAATGCTACTTTCATATATGTGTGTCCTTTCTTTAAGAAAATGTCAGTTCTTTGTCATGGGCATCTGCCCCTGCTTCATTACTTGCTGAGTACGATTGCTGTGTATGAACCCCCTGCACCATATGCAACTACAAGTACATTATTTAACTTAGAAGCTTCTACATTAGTCTTAGAAACGCTTCCGTCTGCTACAATGCTGTATGCTTCCTGTGAATGTATCTTTCCTGCAAACATAAGTGCTGCATGTGCTGCTGCTGTTGTAGCTGCTGCTGCTCTTGACTCACCAAGAACTTCCTTTAATTCTACAACCGGTTTTTCTGCCAGTTTGTCACCAAATACTGCTGTCAATCCCTTGATTTCTACATCATCGACAGCCTTCATTCCGTTTGCAAAACCAAATACTGCATCTATATCATCAATTGTCATTCCTGCGTCTGCTAATGCGTTATTAACTGCATTTGTAAGGCCTGCCTCTGAACCTGTAAGTGTTCCGAACTTAACATTTGAATGAGCCATTCCGTATCCTGCTGCATGGCAGTAGATTCTTGCGCCACGCTCCCTGGCTGCCTTTTCGTCCTCGATAAGAACTGAAGCACTGCCATCGCTTAATACGAATCCGTCATTTCCTGCAAATGGCGTAACGACACTTTCAGATGTAACACCTAACTTACCGAAAAGCTCTGTCATTATGTCGCTGTTCTCATCAGAACCTGTGGCTAACATAGCATTTTCCTGACCTGAGCGGAGTACGCTCATTGCATATGCCATGCTTGCAAGACCAGACTGTGCACCGTTAGTAACTGTTACATTGTAGCCCTTGATTCCTGAGCAGATTGAAAGATATCCGCCTGCTGCATTGTATACAGTGTTAGGGAATTTGAATGCGCTTCCTGAAGCATTGCCCTTCTCTGTAATCATGCTCTGGAAATCACAGCATGTTCCAAGTGCGCCCTCTGACGTTCCCACAATTATTCCAATATCTGTTGCATTATCGTCTGTTACTGTATAATCAGCGTCCTTAAGTGCTTCCATACCTGATACTGCCTGAAGCAGACTGAAATTATCAAGCTTTCTATAGAATGACATCTTAAGTCCAAGTGCATTATAATCTTCCTTGCCGACTGAACTTCTTAAATTAGCTTCTGTCAGAGCTTCGTTTTTTACTGCATTTGCAACATATGTATCTACACCGTTGCCGCTTGGTGTAACCACACCAATACCTGTGATAACAAGGGGCTTCTTCTCTTCCTTAACTGTCACATTGCCAGCCTCTTTGCTAAAGATAATACTTGCGTTATTACCGCCGAATGCAAATGAGTTGTTCATTACGCTTGTAAGCTCTTTTTCATGTGCCTTATTAGGGCAGAAATCTATCTTTCCGGCCTTTTCGGCAAGCTTATCCATATCCCCGTCCTTAAATCCGAGTGTTGGGACTACTGTATTAGTTGTAAGTGCCTTGATTGAAAATACTGCTTCAATTGCTCCTGCTGCACCGAGGCAGTGTCCTGTCATAGCCTTTGTTGAGCTTACTGAAAGATTATCGTTCTCGCCGTCAAATATTGTATGTAATGATAAGAATTCTGCATCATCGTTCTTAGCTGTTCCTGTTCCATGTGCATTAACATATCCGATGTCCGATTTCTTCAATCCTGAATTTTTGATTGCTCTGTTGATAGCTTCCATCTGACCTTCTCCATCCGGTCTTGGAGCTGTGATATGGTGTGCGTCACTGCTGACACCAGCACCTAATACTTCACAATACATTTTTGCATTTCTTGCCTTAGCATGCTCGTAGCTTTCTACTACTACGACACCTGAACCTTCACCGAGTGTAATTCCTGTACATCTGTTGAATGGTGAGCAGCCATCTGCGTCAAGTGCATGAAGTGATAAGAATCCGGCATATGGTACTGCTGCAAATGTGTCTGAACCACCTGCAAGTACTACATCTGCCTTACCTGCTCTGATAAGCTCGCATGCGTATGCAATACTGATTGTTCCGGCCGCACATGCATTTGCAATATTAGTAACAACGCCGCCTGCATGGCACTGACCTGCAACCTGAGGTGCTATTGATGAGATTGGCATCTTAGTTACATCACTTGCTTTCTTGCCATGCTCATAATAATCAGAAATGCTGACTGCACCACCAACACAGCTTCCAATTATAACCGAAGCCTTAGGGTCTCCTGCAAAATCATCAAGTCCTGCGTCCTTCATTGCCTCTCCTGCTGCCTTGATACAAAGCTGTGCTGAACGGTCAGCATCTTCGCTTCCCTCAAAATCTCCAAGTGTGTCGCACTTAACTTCTGCTGCAAGGTCTGCGTAACAGTCTGTTGTATCAAGTGTTGTTGTTTTATGTATTCCTGAAACCGAATTAATGGCATTATTCCATGCTTCATCTACTGAATTACCGATAGCACATATCATTCCAAGACCTGTAATGACTGCGCGGTTATTATTCTCTGTCATAATTGCTCCTTATTACTATTATTATTCTATTTTGTTTGTTAATAACCTGGAGTCATTTATGACTTATAATCAAATTATTCCGAACCGTGTGGATGTTAATGCCACCATATACTAAAGTGCGGTGTGGGAAATCTCGTTCAAGCGTAGCGCGTTTGATTTCCCACACCGTAATAAACTTTGTATATGGTGGCATTTACTTCCACTAGGTGCAGGAATCCTGCGATTATAAGTCATAAATGGCTCCAGGTTATATACTGTGAAATCAGAATATATTATGCATTTTCTTCGATATACTTAGCGATTGTCTCAATGCTGTAGAAGTGTTCTTTGCCAACACCTGTCATCTGAACACCGAATTCATCATCAACATAAGCAATGATTTCAAGCGAATCGATTGAATCAAGTCCGATTTCACCATCTCCGAAAAGCTGTGTATCAAACTCTAAAACATCTGCATCAATTCCTAAATTCTCACATAAAAAGTCTTTTAACTTTGGCATAATTTCGTTAGTACTCATTATAATATTCCATCCTTTTTCTTTAATTATATTGTGCGTCCACTAAAAAAACACCTACACATTATATATTTTTTTGTAAAAATTTGGCATAACAAAACCCGTGTAGTGTTTGAAAACGCTACACGGGTTCTATAATTGTACTAATTTCGGACATTTCCATCAAAGTGTCTGAATATTATCAGCTAAGCATTGAAATATCAATAACCTCACCGCTCTCTGGCAATTACTTCTTCATATTAGATATAATAAGCTCAAGCTGTCCCTCAAATAATTTCTCGATTCTTTCAACGGTATCCTTGATTTCATCAACAGTCTTGGTTTTTTCTTCTTTAATAATCCATCTTATAAGCAATCCAAATATAGCTTCTTCATAGAAACTACATATAATCTCAACATCCTTAATAGAAAGTATGTATCCTTCAGACATTTTTCTAATCTGCAAAAGTGCCAGATAATGAATTCGTGTCTTAACATATTTTTCCAGCCACTCTCTTCCTCTTGCATCAAAAAGATTAGCCCATACTTTCCTATGGATTATGCTATATTCTATAAATCGCATAAGAACCTTGTCCATTTTCCCATTGTACTCTTCATTGAATTCATCAATCTTTGTCTGGACAACACCATCCAGTACATCATATATATCAGAAAAATGATAGTAAAATGTGCTCCTCGTAATACCACATTCATCAGCTATATCTTTAACCGTGATTTTCTTCAGTGATTTTTTTTCAGCAAGCTCAAGTGTACACTTCATTATTGCTTTTTTTGTCAACTGTGACATATAAATCTCCCCGTTCACTTATATTTGCCTGCATATTGTAGCATATTTAACGTTGAAAGTCACTTTTTATGACACATTTTCAACCAGACTGTTGTATCTGATTCTCTTAGTAAGCATAAGATATCTTTTAGGTGTCATTCCGCAATATATCTTAAAATCTCTTATAAACTGCGGCTGGTCATAATACCCAAGATTAACAGCTGCTTCTGTCATATTATCCACATTGCCATAATTAAGGAATTCCAGACTTCTCTGAAACTGTATTATCTTGCAGAATACCTTAGGAGAAAATCCCATCTGCTCAATAAAAATCTTATTAATATATCTTTCTGTATATCCAACTGTGTCAGCCATTTCTGAAATTCTCATCAAGCCTCCTGAATTATATGCCAGCTCTTTAACCGCCATAAGTATCTCCATCTTACCAAACGGCTTTTCCTGTCTCATCTCCAGTTTAGTATATTCTTCAAGAAAATAATTAATCCTATCTTTGAATGTCTTCTTTTTTTCCATCCCACTTACAAATGTTCCATTATTATCAAGAAGTATATCTTCCAGATAGAATCTGCAGTCAACAAGATCCCGCAATGTCACATTAAGTCCAACCGGCATGCTTCCAGGCATGAACCTCACTCCAAAATACTCTTTCTTCCCCTGCCACTCTACATCTAATGCTTTAATAGGACTACCAATTGCATAAGCAGTCATTCCATTTTCTCCATATTCGAAAAGCATATCTACACAACTGTCAGGTACTGTAGTTATTTCCTTTGTTTTTTTAAGTCTGAATGTGTAGAAATGTGATATCCCCTGATTAAGATATATTTCCTGCTTAAAATCCTGCGTCTCCAATACAAGAAAAGGCTGGGTTGGTCTTAATTTGTCTGTTTTATACTCCATATTGCCTCCTCTTTTCCCCTTACATTTAAGCCAACGACAAGTTCGGACTTTTAGCAGATATATAATTCCACCAAAAGTCCAAGCCATATTATTTATATTTTAGCCTTAAATCTATCATATCGCAATGCATTTATATCTATAGATGTTTTTCCATCTACTATTAAATCTGCCAGTTCATGACCAATTGCGGGTGCTATTCCAAAACCATGGCCACAAAATCCTGTTGCAAGAACAAGCCCCGGAACCTCTGTTACATTTCCTAATACAGGAACACCATCTTTCATCTGGTCAGCCCAGCCTGCCCACGTCCTTACTATCTTGGCATCCGCAAGATCTGGAAAATATTTCATAATACCTCTGCATATACAAGGAGCAGTAATGCTGCTGCATATCGGGGTTCCATTATCCTTATTGACTGCCTCATAACCTGATGAGCCACCAAATACGAATGAACCATGCTTTGTCTGATGTCCATAAAAATCAGCTTCTGCTGTTCCTAACATCTGGTCAAACATATGTGGTTCAGCTTCTGTTACAAGTGCTTCAATAAGTACTCTGCTCATAGGCACATCTATTCCTACCGTACCAAGAATTTCTTTACTTTCATAGCCGGCTGCCACAACAACTGTATCTGCTTCATATATATTATTAGGGGTGAATACCTTTTTTAATCGGCCTTTTATCTTCTTTAATTCTATTACCTTTTCACCCGTAATGAATCTTACGCCAAGCTTTCTTGCTGTCTTATAGAAACCCAATGTTGTCGTAAGCGGATTGGCATGACCATCTGTGGGACACCAGCTTGCACATGTTACCTCATCTGACAGATAAGGATTAATACGGCGTACTTCATCTCCATCTATCATTCTTACATCAAGTCCCACCTTGACAGCCCTTTCGGTAAGCCCTTCAAGAATCTGTTTATGTTTGTCATTCTTTCCAAGTCTTAAATTTCCATCCTGATGATATTCACAGTCAACTTCAAGTTCCTCTGATAGTGATGGCCACAGGTTCTTTATTCCGTACATGACAAGAGGAAGTTCTCTCGGGTCTCGTCCTGACTGGCGGACACCTCCGCCATTTCTTGACGAGCCACCATTTCCAATATGGTCGCTGCCTTCAAGAACAATTACATCAGTGCCTTTCTTTGCCAGATAATAGGCTATAGCATTACCTATAATTCCGCCACCTATAATAATTACATCTGCTGTATTTGCCATAATTACACCTCCTTGTTGTCCTCTGCTTCATTACCAAGAATTCTCATTTCTGTAGGTCTCACTGGTGCTCTGCTTGTTGCCGGTTCAAGTGTTGCAGGTGATACTCCTAATTCCCTTGCAACAATTCCCTTAACAAGCTTTGCACAGGTCTGTCCCTGACATAGTCCCATTCCTGTTCTTAAATATCTTCTTATTTCTGTCATTGTCCACATCCCCTCATGAACAGCTTTTCTTATCTCACCCTTTGTAATCTCTTCACAGCGGCAGATGAGCATATCGTCATCTGGTGCCGGAACAAATTCTCCTATATCCCTTGAACGGTCATTTACTTCATGCATATTCAATCCTCCTTATTTTGCGTAGCAAAATCCAGCCCCTGGTGAGGGGAGGATTATGCCTCTTTCTTGAAAAATCTTGCCTTCATAACAAATTCTGAAGGAACTTTTATAGTAAGCAGATTGGTTTTATCAAATGCCGGTGAAGACTTCACACTGATAACCTCCGCCGCACATACCTTCTGTCCATTACGTCCAAGAGCTATTCCTCTGTCACCCGTCTTTGGCAAAGGTAAGAACTCATACGGCATCGTAACGCTTGCAAAGTCTTCTTCATATGTTTCGTCAACAAGGAAAATTGCCTGACCTGAACATGAAGCCACGCACATTCCACAACCAACGCATGTTGCACTTTCATCAACAGCCGGAAGTGAAGTAATCCTTTCTCCTATCTTGATACATTTCTTAGGACATGCATCCTGACATGGATTACAAGGTATATTCTGGGTACATTCCATTACAGGATGAACTCCCGGTCTTCTTGTCACACCCGGAAATCTCTCAATCTCATCATCTGCAACATATCCTTTAGTAAGAAGTGTTGTAGAAATATCGATTCCTTCCTCTGTTTTTTCTATAAGCTTACCTCTGTTCTTTGGTGCAAACATTCCCTGTCTTAAACCATCAAGTGCTACATCAAGGCTCTTTAAATTCTCATCTAATTCTGTTTTATCTATGTATCCCAGATACTCAGCTGCTGCGATTCCTGCCATACGTCCCTCAATCATAGCTGAACTTGCCTCTTCAATTCCTGAAACATCTCCCGCAACGAATACCCCCGGAATAGAAGTTCTTCCATATTCATCACATATAGGAACCTGTCCTCCACGCTTTGAATTATCCTCCATCTTACAGCCTGACATTTTAAGAAGCTGTGACATAGGTGAAAGTCCAACGGCCAGACATATTGTGTCTACATCAAAATGTTTTTCTGTACCTGGTATGAATTTGAAAGATGAATCAACCTCTGCTATTGTTACTCCAGTAACATGGTCATCTCCTTCTGCTTTTACTATCGTATGTGACAGATAAAATGGAACTCCTGTACGTGCTACCTTTGCTGCATGCACTCCATATCCGCCAATTCTTGGTGCAGCATCAACAAGTGCCACAACCTCACAGCCACACTGTATAAGCTGATAACTTACAACAAGTCCTACATTTCCTGAGCCAAGCATAAGAATTCTGCTTCCTGGCTTAACTCCATGAAGATTCATCATTGTCTGTGCTGCTCCTGCACCAATAACCCCCGGCAATGTCCAGCCTGGAAATGTAACCATATTTTCTGCTGCGCCTGTAGCAATTATTATTGAATCTCCTTTAAAATGATGTATCTCATCGCCAATTCTTACTGTAATCTCTTTGTCCTGATACATTCCACAGACTGTTGCATTAAGAACAACCTTAACTCCTGCTGCATCTGCTTCCATTAATAAATCTTCACCTATCTTAAAGCCCCTTATCTTAGCCTTATGCTCCTTAGAGCCAAAGAATTTATGTATCTGCTTAAAAAGCTGTCCTCCTGGTTTCTCATTTTCATCAAATACAACTACTTCAAGTCCTCTCTTAGCTGCTTCTATTGCTGCTGATAACCCCGACGGACCTGCACCAACTATAATAAGATCATATCGCTTCATATCCACACTTCCTTTCATCTACTGCTCTTCAAATGGTTTGTCACTCACTCCATACTGTGTCTGGACCTTCATGCCCTCCTCTAAAGGAGTAACACATGTCCTTATATTTGGTTTTCCATTAACAACCATTACGCAGTCTGTACATCTTCCTATCGCACAGAATATTCCTCTGGCTTATGCTCTTTCTTTGTATATCTGTGTATCATAACGCCCTGCGCTTTAAGTGCCGCTGCAATTGGTTCTCCCTCATAGCCTGTCAGTTCTTTCCCATCAAAATAAAATGTTACAAGCCTTCCTTTTTCTTGTTTTCCCAATATTGGATGTTCTTCAATTCTTGCTCCCATAACTACCATCCTTTCTACATCTCTTTCTGGCTGCCTGCAATCTGTACGATATACAGAAAAAGCGCCCAGCCAGCGGATTTCGCTGTACTGGGCGCCTTTGCCTTAACAATTGTATGCTTTGAATTGTACGACCTCATTTATATTATAAATTGTAAAAATCAGAACTAAACTGTGCCAGAATCTATATACATAAACAAGTGCTGCTGATTGCAATATGTTCGTAAGATTTGTATTTGCTTGACTATCAAAATAAATTTACATAAATTTCATGTATTCTTTTCCATAATGTGCTAGACAAACATATTAAAAGGTGTTACTTTCTTATAGGACTAAAGGACTATTTATATTCGTATTTATTATTCGGATATAAAGCATTTATGAAAGGAAAATTAATGAACAAGTACGGACATGTAACCGTAACCAAAAGACTTACTCCTAAGCTTAAGAAAAGACATGATCTTGCTTTAAGACTTGGAAGTATTATGCCGGATATTCTTCTGCATACATATATTAAGGGACATACATGGGATTCTTCCTACAATAAAGTCTCAAGAAGGCTGCAGCGTCTTGAAAGACATGGCAAAATGAACTGTTTTTCTTTTTTGTCTTTAGGCTATGCCTTACATTACATAGAAGATTACTTTACATTTCCACATAACTCATGGTATCCAGAACCGATGTCTGAGCATGTGTTATATGAAATTAAGTTCATGAATTATATAAGAGAAAACAAGAACGATATTAACAAACCTCTGATATCTAATAATGGTCGCGGTGTGTCTGCTGACAGAATGTTAGATTATCTCATAACTAACCACAAACAGTATGCTGCTAACGAGCAGGGCTTCGATAATGACTATAGTTTCATCACTTCCGTTGGATATGCATTTGTTACCAACTATGTTAAGCTGTTCATGATTAACAGCGGCAAGGATATCGTTATTGAAATGAACGAAAACTACATTGCACTTAATACTAATATCTAAGAAATTGTACTTTAAAAAGCACAAGTATAACGCCACACAGCTTAGTATACGCAATCACTGATAAACACTGGGCTTGCGACCTTTTTAGTAAAGTTGTAAAGTTCTAATATTGTCAAATTTTACCTTGTTTTCCCATAAACTGTGTGTTATATTAGACGCGTAGATGATTTTTGCTCAAATCATTGCAGGGCTTACCCTCTTCCTTGGGGAGCCCTTTTTCTGCCTTATTCTGCCTATTCTTCATTTTTCTTACCGCTTACCCTTGTAGAAATTACTGCTCCAAGCGGTACCATGCTAACCAATATTCTTCCATCAGGCTTTCTCGTAATCATAGTACCGCCTCTCTGGATATAACTCTTATCTATGTCCTTATATCCCAGATAATCTATTGACATTCCATATGTCATCTGGATTCCCTTATATATAAGTGAAAGTGTATTCAGATGGTCATGTCCGCAAAACATCCATTTAATAACGCCATTCTCCACTGCTTTGTTAAAAAATGTTCCTTCAAACTTTGAAATTCCAAAATGCTCATTCTTCTCAGCAATACTGCCATGCTGATATATTACGCTTTTATCACCAAGCTTCATCTTACGGTATGCTTCCTTAAATTCCGCAGGCGGCATGTGGAAAAATGCCATCGCCTTAATATCTGGATTACATTTTTTCAAGTCATTAAGCCTGTTCATGCACCACTCCACCTGATCATCATGTATCCGGTCAAATCCGCTGTAAAACCAGCCTCCTTCACCATACATATTAGAATCAAGCATAACAAGTGGCAATAAAGCATTGCCATCTGAATCGGTAAGATTAATAAAGAAGTTTCCTACACCTGTAAGCTCTTTCCTACCTCCTGTAAATATGCAGTATTTCCCTTTCTTATAAATCTGTGCAAGCTCTTCTTTATTGCAAGTCGAACCCATCTCGCAATCGTGATTACCAAAAACAAGCGTATATGGAATTGCAAAGCTGTCCATGAATTTCATCAGCTTGTACGCCTGCTTTCTGTTATTAAGCGTTCCTGCCTTTGGCAGAAATGGAAATATAGAATCTCCAGTTAGCACTATCATATCAGGCTTTGCTTTATGAATAATCTTTGTTACTGCATTTAGCGCCAGCTTATCCTTCTTTCTTGATATAAAACCAAATCCCAGATGAAGGTCTGTAAGCTGCAATATCTTAAAATCTTTATTCTTATCAATTGTATATGTAAATGTTTCATTGCCTGTCTGCTTTAAATTGTCCGATTTATACATACTTTCACGCCTTTCTTTCCGGCACTAAAATTAATACCGGTTATATGTTTAGCTGAGCGGTATTAATGCTCCTATAGCCGAAACTATCGTCGATACTACCATAAGAATCTGAAATGGCCGCGTTCCTATCACTCCGCATATAGGACTTGCTCCTGCTTTCTTTCTTGATTTACCATATGTAAGAACAAGCATTATGCTCACCAGTACAACTACACCACTCATAATTCTTGTAAGTATTATAAAGCTGCTTACTCCGAATATTGCAAATAATATACATGGAACTGTCGCTATAAGCCAGCTTACACGGTTGCCGATTCCAACCTGCTCATGCACGACATCTCTTAAAGCAAGTGTGTTACTCCAGAATGTTGTAAGCAGTGCAAAAAGCGAAAAGATACCTGCAAGAATAACCGCCCATTTTCCGATGCTCTCTCCAAGCTGCATATAAGCAAGTTCCTTATCTATTGTTCCCTTAGTTCCAAGAAGAACGGTAAGTGTTACAACAAGCACGAACGCTGACGACAGACCAAAGCCTATAAATATTGATTTTCTTATCTTACCCGGATTGCCGTCAAGCCCTTTAACAACCTGAATAACCGCCTGATTAGCTGATGTCGCAAATACAACCATACTATACAGCGCAAGCAGATTATTCCAATGGAAAGATGCTGTATAGAATCCATTAACTGGATGTGTAAATGTTCCTACTGTCATAACTGCAACTATTCCCATAAGAAGTATTACAGCGTATTTCTGTGCAATTCCTACCGCCTTCATTCCCATAAATACAACAATTCCGGCAATCACATAATATATAACCTGTGCCAGCCATAGCGGCAATCCGAACCAGTTCACAAATATCTGTGCCCCACCATTAATATTGCCACTTACACCTATCATAATCGCAAGTCCATACACTACGAAAACAATCCAGCTGAACACCTTCTTCATAACTCCATGGAACAGCTCGCCCTCAAAGCTTTTTACAAGCTGTACTCCACCGTTGTTATACGAAAGTTCCGCAATTATAAGATGTAGAATTACATTAATGATGTAAGCCGCTCCTACCATCCAGATGACATCAATCATACTATTCTTCGTTGCAAGATACGGAACTGCTATTATTCCCGTTCCTATGCTGTTTCCCACAATCATGCTTATTGCCTCAAATGTGGTTAATTTAGCTTCTGATTTAATTGCCATAATTTTCTCCTTACTTTGAGTAAATTGCATCGTTTTTCGAAAGAAGATATACACAATACTGATTCATACTTATTCCTTCTTTCTTAGAATGTTCTACAAGAGAACGATGCAGACTTCGCGGTATCCTTAACTTAAACTGCCCTGAATATTCTTCTAAACTATCCGGTTCATGAATTTCTATTCCGTCTTCCAAAGCTGACTTCAACCATGCTTTTTTAGCATCGAGAGCATTTGCTATTGCCGACTCAATAGTTTCACCACATGTAAGACATCCCGGAAGTTCTGGATACGAAACTACATATCCGCCTTCTTCTCTATCCTCTATAATTTCCATACGATAATTCATTGCCATATAGTCGTTAAGCGTTTT
Source organism: Eubacterium sp. AM49-13BH (assembly GCF_003464165.1). Taxonomy (GTDB): domain Bacteria; phylum Bacillota; class Clostridia; order Lachnospirales; family Lachnospiraceae; genus Lachnospira. Next base: position 65,047 of record NZ_QSEK01000005.1, read on the forward strand.
CATTATTCATTGCCTCACTTTCAACAATCTCTTTTACCATTTCTACATATACTTTCTTAATCGGTTCATGTCTTGGTATTGTAATAGGCTGACATCCTTGTTTCCTAAATGTGTAATGACTGCTTCCACTCCTCGGTGCATTCATTTTATAACCATAGCTTTCCATTACTTTTCTTAATTCGTCAAATCGAATATCCTTTGATAAATTAGATATTCTCATTAATAATTTATCCCATTTGGACATTACAAATACCCCCTATTTACATTATATATGGTATCATATATGGTGTCAATCCATCTCTAACAATTGTATATGTATATTATCATTATTTACATCATATTCAATATGTCATATATAAATATTTTATTAAGTATAATATTCATTCATATTTGACCACAACCGCCCCCAGTGCTATAGTGTGAAAAATAGGATTTTTCAATGCAAGAATAAAAATTATTATGTACGAAAACCGCACACACAGAAAAGGAACAAACACAATGAGCAAAAATGATGAAAACAACTATACACTGCGCCCTCTCACTATAGATGACGCTGAAGAATACAATGCACTTTTAAGATATGCCTTTCAGGTAACTGAACAGGAGCTTGCCGAGACAGGATGGAAGGATGATGAGATTACCCAATCCAAATTCCCAGTTCTTCAAAGAGCTGATGTACTTGGCTGCTTCAATGGTGATGATCTGATTGCACAATTTGCAGTATACCCGCTTGATATGAATATATATGGTGTTAAATACAGCGTAGGCTTTGTTACAAGCGTATGCACATACCCTGAATACACAGGACACGGAATCATGAAAAGACTTATGATTCAGAGCCTTATACGAATGAGAGATGCACACAAATCATTTGCTTTGCTGTATCCATATTCAATTCCATTATACCGTGGTCTTGGCTGGGAAATTATCTCTAACAAGATGACTTATACAATCAAGGATACACAGATTCCAAGAAAGCTTAATGAGCCCGGTTATGTCAGACGAGTCTCATGGGACGACAAAGAATTTAAGGAGCTTCATACCAAATTTGCTGAAAAGACACACGGCTGTCTATATAGAAATAACCTTGCATGGGAAGAATACTGGCGCTGGGACGAGGACGACACATCTGTTGCCATCTATTATTCTAAGGACGATGTACCTTACGGATATATGGTATACATGATAAGTTCTGATGTCATGCATGTGAAAGAAATGATTTATCTTAACCGCGAGGCACAGCTTGGCTTGTGGGAATTCATACATGCCCACGATTCAATGATTGACGAGGTCCGTGGAAACAATTACTACAGTGAGCCAATCGCATTTGAACTTGATGACAGTGACATTAAAGAGACAATCCGCCCATACACAATGGGTCGAGTCATTGATATCAGGCAGTTCTTTGCCAAATATGCATGCGACCCGGACGAGCCTTCTGTATGCATACGCTTCTACATTGAAGATGACCTCCTGGCATGGAACAACGGTTACTTTACATACCTTTTTGATAATGGCAGATGTATTGAAACCGAACAGCAGCCTGATTACGAAGTATCCATGTCAATCGGCACATTAACCACATTAATGCTTGGCTACAAAACTGCTGAGAAGCTTCATGTCATGGACAAGATACAGGCATCAGATGAAGCTATTGAACATCTGGATGACATACTTTTCCATAGAATTCCGTATGTGTCGGATTATATCTGACTATGATGCTGATATGATTTTTTAACACAAAAGCCCATAGAATCTGCTTCTATGGGCTTTGCTATCAATTATTATTCAATTTCTCATTCCTTATAACCAATATTATTGTTACCAAAACATTTATCATAAGAAATACCTGTTAATTTCTCAATAACATTTCTTGTTTCCTCAGAAACATCTTCTTTTCTGCCGCCAGCATGGACTCTGTCAAGCTCGTCAATGACAATCTTATGAGTCTTGTGGTTAAGCTTCATTCTGCATGAGAAGACTATTCCGATTATTGCAAGTCCGCCAACACCGATAAGAAGGACACCTGCTATCGCATTGACTGCGCTCTGTGGCTGTGTTGATGCACCTGAGACAAATCCAAATGCAGCAAGAACCTGACCTAAGATAAAGACAACGCTTGCTCTCATAAGCTTTCCAGCCATTGTCATTGCTCCGGCATATACACCTTCTCTTCTTCTGTTAGTTACGACTTCATCAACATCCGCCATAAATGTATACGCTGTCCAAGGAATATAATAAACTCCACCTGTTCCAAGACCGAATATAACCATTACACCAAATACAAGAACTGTAATATGAGCTATATGGAATACAAATATTCCAAAAAAGCAGAGGATTGCGCCGATTACAACTGAAAGTGCTGCGATAAATGGTTTTGCAAATCCCTTCTTTGCTACAATACCGATGAATACAGCTGTTGATATAAGCTGCAGGATACTGCTTAAGCTGTTAAGCTCTGAAACAAGTGTTGAAGGCTGGTTCAGACAGAATACTATATAATAAGTAAAGCACGCTGTAAAAAGCCATTCCGCACCGAATCCAAACAGATACATTCCAAGGTGCTGTCTGAAAGTCTTGATTCTTAATGTTGATGCAATATCAACGAAAAGTTTCTTAATTCCCTCAACGAAATTAGGAATATTCTCCTCTGCTACATCTTCATAAGGTCTTTCCCATGAATTGAAGTAGAGAAATGTAAGCGAAATAATCATAATTACGCAGTATGTAACACCTGTATAGAAGAATGGCAGTGGTGAATCCTTGCCAAGCATTCCAATGAAGAATCCCGGAATAGCTGCGCCTAAGAAGTTAGCCAGCTTTCCAAACATTGCCTTGAATCCTGTAAGATAAGTTCTCTGGTTAAAATCCGAAGTCATCTCAACAGCAAGTGTATCATAAGGAATCATAATACTTGTATACACAAATTCAAAAAGAATATAAGTTGTAAGATAATAGAAAAAATTCATATTCTTTACCCAGAGCATTGGATAAAGAAGCATAAGCGGAATACCTGTAAGAATAAAGAATCTTCTTCGTCCGAACTTCCTTCCCAGCTTAGTTCTGTAAAAGCTGTCTGTAATAAATCCCATCAAAGGATTAAGAATTACATCGAGATATGTTGCAATTGAAAATATAAGTGTAGCTTTAACAACCGACATATTACAAAATGTCGTGTAAAAATATAAAAGCCATGCCCCGCTTATCGCCAAAGCTCCGCTTCCCAGCATATTACCACTTCCATATGCCAGCTTGTGAATGAGAGTTATCTTTTTGTTTTTAGTTACTGTGCCACTCATCATTAACCTCCGTATCTTTTATATTACTCTATATGTTATATATTTCGTGCTATATAATATATATCAGTCGCAAAAATGTCAAGCGTTAAAAAATAGACAATTTTACAAAAATATGATATAAAATATATATCATTAACATTTTGGGGGTATCTATGTTAAATATTACAGAAAAATCAGAAGATGAAGCTGCTAAAGATTATGTACTCAGACAGCTTATTTACAACATTGTCCACACTAACCTGCTGCCGGGTCAGAAGCTTGAAGCACCTGAACTCTGCTCACTTATGCATGTCAGCAATAATCCTTTACGCGAGGCAGAATTAGAACTTGCACAGTCAAAGCTGATAGAGATAAAACCTAAGATTGGAGCATTTGTTTCGTATGTCAATACAGATATCGTAGAACAGCTCCGCGACTTACGCTGTGTACTTGAGGCGCAGCTTGCTGTTGAAGCATGCGATATACTGACAAAGAACCAGCTTGATTCCTTATATGAAAATGTAGCCTTATGGGAAATGTATATCAAACGAGGTGATGAAGAAAAGATTTTCATACTTGATAAAGAATTTCACGGAAGCCTGTATAAAATGTGTGGCAAAACAGTTTGGTATAACCTTGTCGAAAGCATGGCACCACATTTTGACAGAACTACAATATTAAGTTTCAGATGCAAAGAAACAGGAAGAATCCTGAAAGACCATGGAGAACTTGTAGCCGCCATCGAGAATAAAGACAAAGAAAAAGCTGCCCATATATCGCAGAGACATATGAGCAGATATTCTGAAAATATTGATGCAATCAGAAAACATTTTCCTGATTATTTTAATGATTAACTGCGGCAACCGCATATCATACAATTAAATACGTGTTGTCCACTTTCCACAGTCCCACACATCGGTCGCAAGACCATCGTAGAACTCTGGTTCGTGGCAGACCATAAGTATGCTGCCCTTATATGCCATAAGGGCTCTTTTTAATTCATCCTTGGCATCAACATCAAGGTGGTTAGTAGGCTCATCAAGTACAAGAATGTTACTCTCCCGGTTAATCAGCTTGCACAGACGCACCTTTGCCTGCTCTCCACCAGAAAGAACCTTAACCTTGCTCTCGATATGCTTGGTTGTAAGACCACATTTGGCAAGGGCTGAACGAACCTCATACTGTGTATATCCTGGAAATTCCTGCCATATCTCCTCAAGACATGTAGTTTCAATTCCAGCCGGAGTCTCCTGTTCGAAATATCCTATCTCAAGATAATCGCCCTGCTCAACATCACCTGACAGAGGCTTGATAAGTCCTAATATACTCTTCAATAATGTAGATTTACCTATACCGTTAGCACCAGTAAGCACAATCTTCTGGCCTCGCTCCATCTCTAAGTTAAGCGGACTTGAAAGCGGCTCATCATAACCGATAACAAGGTCGTGTGTCTGGAAAATATATCTTCCCGGTGTTCTCGCAGTCTTGAAATTAAACTCTGGCTTTGGCTTCTCTGCTGCCAGCTCTATAATATCCATATTATCAAGCTTCTTCTGTCTCGACATCGCCATATTTCTTGTGGCAACCCTCGCCTTATTTCTTGCAACGAAATCCTTAAGCTCTGCAATCTCCTGCTGCTGCTTATTGTAAGCCGCCTCAAGCTGTGCCTTCTTCACAGCATACACCTTCTGGAAATTATCATAATCGCCTGTATAACGGTTCAGCTCCTGATTATCCATATGATAAATAACATTTATAACACTGTTAAGGAATGGTATATCATGCGATATCAGTATAAATGCGTTCTCATAGTCCTGCAGATATCTCTTAAGCCACTCAATATGCTCTTTATCAAGATAGTTAGTCGGCTCATCAAGAAGAAGGATATCCGGCTTTTCAAGGAGCAGCTTGCCAAGCAGAACCTTAGTTCTCTGTCCACCTGAAAGCTCAGTTACATCCTTATCAAGTCCAAGTTCAGATAGTCCCAATGCTCTTGCAACTTCCTCAACCTTCGCATCAATCATATAGAAATCATGCATTGTAAGAAGATCCTGAATAGTTCCCGCTTCCGCCATCAGCTTATCCATCTCTTCCGGTGATGCGTCGCCAAGCCCGGCATATATCTCATTCATCTGATTCTCCATGTCATACAGAAAATCAAATGCAGACGCAAGCACCGACTGGATTGTCATGCCCTTCTCAAGCACAGCATGCTGGTCGAGATATCCGACTCTGACATTCTTAGCCCACTCAACCTTTCCCTCATCAGGCATAAGCTTGCCTGTTATTATATTCATAAATGTGGATTTACCTTCGCCGTTGGCTCCCACTAATCCAATCTTATCAAGCCTGTTAAGCTGGAAAGACACATTGTTAAAAATCGCTCTGTCGCCAAATCCGTGTGTAAGTCCGGTTACTGTAAGTAAACTCATATCTGATATCCTTTTCTATTAAAATTTCTTAAAGTATTATAAGTTATGTACATTATTATTGTAAATACCTTTATTATCTGATAAACTAAAATATTGTTTGTATACACAATTTATTAATTATTCTTACATGATAGGAGGGTTAATATACATGGATGAAATGTCATTTGAGTGGAGCGAACATGAACATCACTCTCACCACTCACATAATTCCGGTAATTCGCATCATCACTCGCACCATACAAAGAAGCATAAACGAAAACGTATCATAATCGGCGTTATAATTGGGGTAATTCTTATTCTAGGATTAGGCGGAGCATTTGGTGCTGTTACTGCTAAAAAAGAAATATCTGATATAAAACAACAGGCGATAGTCCTTAAAGCAGACCTTAAAAATGTATTATCTGCACTGAAGGCACAGGATGCTGATTCCACATTTGCTGCATGCGATGAGCTTGATATAGCACTTGACAATATTAATGCCACATTAGACAAGCCTCTATGGAAAATAGTCTATAAAGTTCCTAAGTTCAAAGGTTATATAGACTCCGTAGAGAAACTTCTCTCTCTTGTAGATGAAGCATCTAATGATATCGCACGTCCAACAGCAGCTGTTTTGGAAGAATATCCTTTATCGGAACTGAAGGTAGATGAAGGTTTTAACATTACTGTTATTAATGCATATCTGTCTCTTCTCGAGGATATTGAGCCTAAGATTGACGATATTGTATATTCCATGAATCAGGTTAATCTCCCTATGGGACTTAACAGCATGATATCTGATTACTCTGCACAGATTGCTTCAATGACTGGTTCATATGATAATCTCAAAGAGTTCCTTCCTCTGTTCAAGACATTTATAGGAGATGGCTCTGACAGAACATATCTGCTTGCCGCACAGAACTCTTCTGAGATTCGTGCTTCCGGCGGCTTCCCTGGTTCAGTTGGAACCATAAGAATCCGCGATGGAATTCTTTCAATAGGTGATTTCAGCAGTGTATATAATGTTCTTTCAACTCACACTCCTTCTGCTGCCGGTATAACTGATGAGGAAAAAGAGCTTTTTGGTTCATGGATGAACGCACCAAGAGATGCATGTTTTGATCCTGCCTTTGAAAGAGTTGCTTATATATGGGCACTTGCCTACGAGCAGAAGAATTCTGAGCACGTTAATGGTGTTGTTTCGCTTACACCTGCAATTATTCAGAACATGCTTGGATACATCGGTAATGTAACACTTTCCGATGGCACAGAATTAACAAGTGAAAATGCTACACAGGTTTTACAATATGACCTTTATTACAAGTATCTTAATGCAAATGCTTCTTCTTCCGCAGGCGATTATGTTGATAATTTATTTGCAGAAACAGCTAAGGTTACCATGGCAAAGCTTGTATCTGACTTTGATGTAAAAAAAGCTGGTGATTATTATAAGGTATTCTCAGACGGTGCTAAGAACCGTACAGTTCTGATGTGGATGGAAGATGAGGAAGAGCAGGAACTTGTTAAAAATGCAGGCTGTTCCGGTGGGCTTAACGAAGATCCTCAAAATCCTGAAACCGGAGTATACTTTAGTATCTCTGATCCGTGTAAGTTAGGATGGTTCCTCAATATAGACACACAGATAAGTGAGCCTGTTGTTAACAGCAATGGATCAAGCACTTATGAAGTAATTGCTACATATAGCAATACATTAAGTGATAATGACAAAATCAATGCCGGTAGATACATCCTTGGAAATTACGGCGGAACAATTACTGGTTATATCCATATATTTGCTCCTGCTGGCGGCACTATCTCTGATATAGAGATGAGCAATGGAGATACAATGTACACTGGCAATTACAACAATCTTCAGGTTGCCTACAGATTTGGCAATTCAATTGCTCCTGGTTCAAGCATAACAGTAACATACAAGGTTACTACTGCTTCTGGTGTTACTAACCCACTTGGTGTTAATTCAACCCCTACATTACAGAACTACAGATAGATGATATTAATCACTATCTTTACACAATAAAAATTGGCGGCTGATATGAAAATCTATCAGCCGCCATTATTATTTATTCAATTATTATTTTACAACTTTCTTCTTTGAAGAAACAACCATCACAACTACTCCTGCTGAGATAATCATTGCCAATGCAAATGGTACTGCATGCATTGTGTCTCCTGTCTGAGCAGAAGGCTCTTTAACTGTTGTATCTGTTCCTGTTGATGGAACATTTGCATCATCCTTATTATCAGGTGTTGAAGGTGTTGGATTAACATCTTCACTGCCTGCTGTAAGCTTAGGAATGGCTGTTACATTAGTCTTCTCTGTACAACCTGCATGTAAGCAGTGCTGTGACTTAGAGCCTTCTTCTGTAGTAGTAGCTTCCTTATCTACTGTGAACTCATTAGCAAATTCATGTCCAAGGGCTTCAATTTCTCTTGTTTCTTCATGTCCACATACTGTACATGTTCCATGCTTTTCACCCTTTTCTGTACATGTTGCTTCCTTAGTTGTTGTCCACTCAAATACATGAGATACAACTTCGCCAGCCTGTGGCTTAACGCTTATTGCTTCTTCACTTGTTATATCAAGTCTTGCACCAACATTATCGCTTAATACACCGCTCTTAATAACCAAGAGATTATGCATATCAATTGTTCCATCTGCATTTCTTGATGGTCTGATTGTTGTATCTACACTTTCGAACCACTCATCTGTAGCCTTCTGACCAAGATTATTGTATGATTCTGATCCATTATAAATGTAGTTATCATCTCCATGCTGTGAGAAAGGAATAAGGTCTGCCTTAGCAGTTAAATCTGCCTTAGACATAGATATAAGACCGCTAACCTTCCACTCCTTAAGCATAGAATCCATTGTATTAAGACCTACGCTATATGAATCTGCATTACCGTTGTTGTAAGCTGTACATCTTGTAATAGAAATATCAGGACAGCTGTTACTTGTTATTCCCTTTGCATGATTTCCAAATGAAACACAGTTAATAAGCTTATGTCCACCCTTAAGGTATCCTCCACCTAACTTAAATCCATTACCTTCACCATAGTTATAACCTGCTGCAGTTACATCATCTGTTGTAAGCCATCCATTGTTGTATGCTACACAGTTTTCAATTGTAACTGAACCAATTGTACCAGATACTGACTTAGCATAGAGATCCCAGCCATCATCAATATTGTTATGTGATATACAACCATAGAATCTGTTGCCTTCACCACATGTTAATTTTGCTGCAAATCCATCTGCATCATTTCTTCCTGCATCACAGTTATCAAATGACTCACAGTTCTTGATAAGATTTCCTGTTGGCCATAACTTACCCTGAATTCCTGCATAGTTATCAGCTCCACCGTTTCTGCTTATCTGAATACCACTGTTTGCCGCATGATTTACTGTACACATATCTATTGTATTATAGTTACCGCTTACCTGAATACCTACCCTGATGAATCCTTTACATATAAACCATATACATGCCAATAACTTCCGATTACTGCAAGACCTGCGCCTGACAATACAACACCATCAGTTCCATCTGTTGAGATTGATTCTGCAACAAGATTAATTGGCTTATCTGCTGTTCCGCATACACTTCTGTTAATTGTAATCCATTTATCATATACACCATTCTTCATAAGAATAGTCTGTCCTGGCTGTGCATATGAAACTGCTGTATTAATATCTAATGGACTTTCTTCAGTTCCGTCACCAGTTGTCTTACCATCTGGAGTTACAATAATTGTCTGTCCAGCCTCACCATATACCTTACGAGTAACATTTGTTTCACTTGTTACTGTTGTAGTTGATGTAATATTAGCTGCCGCTGCTGGTTCAAATTCTGCCTTAATAGTATTACTTCCAACATTAACTGCAACTGGAATTCTTACAGCCTCATCAGCTGTTACTTCCTTAGAAATAGCCTTACCGTCAGCACTTCCTGTTACCTTTAAAGTTCCTGCACAATTAGGAACTACTGTGTATTCATACTCACCTGCTCCACATGTGTTAGAAGAATATACTCTGATTGATGGTGTTACCTTGTCTTCTACGACCTCTGATGTTGCAAGTCCCTTACTTTCTGATGTAGTAAACTTAATATCAGTAATCTTAACACCAATCTTTCTTGCTACCATAACACCTACAACTACAGTTCCATCTTCCTGTACTGATGTAAAATCATTAGCTGTAAGCTTCTGTGTCTGTGTTCCATTCTCTGTTGTTGCAACTGCTTCATATCCATCATCAGTCTTTCTTACTGTAAATGTATACTCAGCACCAACCTTAAACATATCTGTTCCTGTTAACTGGTTAAACTTAACATTATTATTAACTCTGTCTACACCATCTTTGTTAGATGTATCTGCTGATGTATAACCTGTGATATAACGCATTGTTGGTGCATTATTCTTAGAGCTGTACATCATTGATGAGAAGTAGTTAAAATATTTGTGTACATAACTTGGTGCACCCCAGTTATTAACACCTAATGTATCTGCAACTACAACACCAAAACCGGTCTGATTATCAGGTGTAAGAGATGCATCTGTTACTGTAAATGTTGCAGTTAATTCAAAGTTCTCTTTCTCTGGATTAACCTTAGTATAGTAATATGAGAATCCATCTTCATCATCAGAAATCTTTCCTGAAGCCTTAGCCTGAATTTCCATACTTCCTGTTGTATTAGTAATATCTTTTGCTTCAACTGTAGCAACTTTCGTAGATGCTGTATCACCATTAGCAATATTTATAACCTGTGCATTACCATCAGCCTCTGTGATAGTTGCCTTAGTCTCCTGAGCTGAACCAACAGTTGATACATACCAGTTCTTCTGTGTATCTGCAGTTACTGATAACTCTTTTTCTGAAACAGATGAACAATATCCATCTGCTCTATTTGCAACAACACTGAATACATATGTACTTCCAACTGTTAAATTCTTAACTGTATAATCACCTTCTGTGATTCCATCAATCTTAACTGCTGTGCTTTCATCAGAACCTTTAACCTTATATGTTAAAGTATAATCCTTTGCATCACTTATATTAACCCAGTCAAGATATACTTCTCCATTACCCTTGTTTTCAACCCATGTAATAGTTGGCATCTTAACACCGAGCACAAAATCTTTTACTTCATAAACATCTGAAGCTTTATCAGCACAACCTAATCTCTGTGCTGTTGCTACAAATGTATAATCACCGCTTTCATGAGCTGTAAAATTAACTGTTGCTGTTCCTTCTGATCTCTTTATAACAGCTTCTCCAGCCTGTCCATCATTATGAAGCATTGTTACCACAATATCTTCAGCCCCATTATACTCATCCACAATTCCTTCAACAGTAACAGTAAAGCCATCTGATCCCGCTTCTACTTTACTGATAACTGGCTTTGCTACTGATTCCCAGTCAACTACAGTCTTCTTATTTAACTGTGAATAATATACTTTCCAGATCTGAGCTGTTGCTCCTCCAAGGTATGCATAATATGTCTTACCGGCTTCTACCTTAGCTTTAACAGTATTATATGTACTTGCATCTGTGGAATTTTTCACCTCTGCTGCCTTGGTTCCATCTTCTGCTACTACATAGAAAGTCTTTCCCTTTCCTATCTTAGTATCAATTGCTAACTCTCCATTAGCTGCTGCTGTATACTTCACATAACATCCATTATCTGGTACTGTTCCCGCTGCTGTCTTTCCATTAGTCTGTGCTTTTACTGAACCAGCTTTTGCATTATCTCCCAATGCACTGAACCCATCATCAAATGTCTTGTCATCTGTGGCATTATTATTAGCCCAGCCTGTTCCACATAATGTTAAACCATTATTATATGTTGTTGAAGCTAATATATCTGCAGCTAACCACTCTGCTTCTGCAGGTGTAAAGTATACCTGCCAGATCTGAGCTGTTGCTCCTCCAAGGTATGCATAGTATGTCTTTCCTGCTTCTACTTCTGCCTTGACAGTATTATATGTACTTCCAGAAGTTCCATTTTTTACTTCTGCTACCTTAGTTCCATCTTCTGCTATTACATAGAAAGTCTTTCCCTTTCCTATCTTAGTATTAATAGCTAATTCACCATTAACAGGTGCTGTATATTTTACATAGCATCCATTATCTGGTACTGTTCCTGCTGCTGTCTTTCCATTAGTCTGTGCCTTTGTAGATCCTGCCTTGGCATTATCTCCTAATGCACTAAAACCGTCTTCAAATGTCTTGTCATCTGTAGCATTATTATTAGCCCATCCTGAGCCACATAACACTAATCCTGAGTCTCCTTCTTGTGCTGCAAGAATATCTGCTGCTGACCATGTCACAACAGAAGACTCTTCACTTGCTGTCGATGCTTTAGCAACAATGTTATTAGAGCCGTTAACCGGCATAATACTAACAACCATTAAAGCTGCCATAAGAACAGACAACATTCTTTTAGTTCTTTTTCTCATGAAAAAAGCCTCCTTTTCCTTTTCATAAATCTGTAATAATAGTACCATCTAATAGAACAAATAGTCAATAACACTTTTAGTAAATGTTTTTCTAAAAGTCGTTAAAACTAGATATTACTTTGTAATAATTATACAATAATAGTTATATATCTATATACAAAAACTGAGGCCTGGAAATCCAGACCTCAGTCATATGTTTTATTAAATTATAGCTTTATTAAGCTCTCTTTCTCTTCTTTTCGAAAAGAACTACTGAACCTGCAAGTAATGCCATAAGCATAAGTATTGCATATACAGCTGTCATATTACCAGCAAAATCACCTGTCTTAGGAAGAACCTCAAGCTTAGTCTCTGCAATGTAACCATCTGTAAAGCAAGCTCTGAATGTATGCTCTGCTGCTTTTAAGCTCTTAATGTAAGAAGCCTTGAATGTAACAACTGTTGTGTTACCATTAGCTACTACTGTGTACTTAGAAGCATCAAGAACTACATCATCAACCATAATATAATCAAATGTAGATGCATCTGCATCGATTGTCCACACAATATCTGTAGATGTTCCCTGAATAACTGCAACATCTGTTGTATTACCCTTAACAACATCTTTACCTGTTATAGATATTGTCTTATGTCCCTTAATTCCCTCAGGAACTTCAATCTTAGCTGATGGAGTACCAGTCATTCTTGCACCTGTATTAGCTGCTGCCTTGTCTGTAAGTACAAGAAGACCATTCATGTTGATTGTGTTATCAGCATTTCTTGTTACCTTATGTGATGCATATACATGTGTTGCATAATCCATTGCTGTATCAACTGATTCAAACCAGTCATCTGTTACAGTTGTAGCTGAATTCTTAGCTGTTCCTTCATAATTCCAGAAGTAGTTAGTATCGTTATCAACCTTTGTCTTGTCCTGTGTTCCAAGTAACTTAAACTGCTCAACATTATCTTTCATATATGTTCTGTATGAAAGTACACCTGTTGCTGAGAAATCTGTATTCTTAGCTGAATTTGTGTAAAGAGCAATATTATAAGACTCATTATTGAATGTTGTACAGTTAATTACATTAATATCTGGACAAGAGTTAGAATCAATACCCTTAGCCTTGTTATCAAATGCTACGCAGTTCTCAAGAACATGCTTGCCTGACATGCTGTCACCACCAAGCTTAAATCCATTACCGTTACCAGCATCTGTACCATCTTCAAGGTAACCATTGCCATAAGCAACTGAATTCTTAATTGTTACAGCACCAATTGATCCTGACTGAACCTTAGCAAAAAGATCCCATCCATCATCAGCGTTGTTGTATGAGATACAGCCATCAAATACATTACCATCACCAACTGTTAACTTAGCTGCAAAACCATCAGCATCTTCATAACCTGCATCGGCATTACCATATGATGTACAGTTAAGAATTAAGTTATATGCTGGCCACATATCAAATTCATCTGTTGTAAGATATCTGCTAACCTGAAGACCTGTATTACCATTGTGGTAAGTCATAATGTTATCCATTGTATTGTACTTACCAGAAAGCTGGATACCCTTCTGTGCATTAGCTGAATTAGTTACATCAAATCCCTGGAAGTACCAGTAATCACCTGCAAGTACCATACCTGCACATAATCCCTGGAAATCAAATACTGGTCTTGAAGAAGCATCTGTATCAGCTACCATCTGAATAGGCTTATCTGCTGTACCATTAACGCCTCTCTCAACCTTAACTGTCTTCTCAAGGTAATATGTACCTTCCATAACAACAATAGTCTGTCCTGGCTGTACATACTTAACAGCATCATAGATGCTCATTGGATCTTCCTTAGTACCAACACCATACTTACCTGGTGCTACATAAATTGACTGTCCTTCAACACCATATGTTCTGTATGTTACAGTAAATGTGCCTTCAATTGGCTCATATGATGACATAACCATATCCTTTTCTGGAATATAGCCAGCATCTGGTGTAAATACATATCTAAATGAATTCTTACCTACATTAAGTGTTGTTGTTGCAGGCTTAACAACTGTATTAGCTGCAACAGCTACATCTGTAGCAATTGCGTTATCTTCACTATCCCAGATAGAAAGAACACCATCACAGTTAGCTGTGAATCTGAATTCATAATCGCTTGTACCTGTTGCAGTCTTAGAATTAAATGCTGCATTAGTTACTAATTCTTCAATTGGCTTCTCTTCTGCTGGAGCATCATCAGATGGGTTAATTGTTGTAAATGTTACATCTGAGAATGTTGCCTGTGCATATCTACTTGTGAAGAAACCTACATATACATTATCAGAATCAAGCTGTGATAATGTTTCAGTATCATAATACTTCTTAGTTGTTGAATATGTTCCATCTACTGATTCGTATGATACAAAATATCCTGTGTTATTCTTCTGAATTGTAAGATACATCTCAGTAACAGGATTCTCTATTGTTGCATCAACTGGCTTAACAGCATTACCAATAACATTGACATTCTGTGCATATCTCTGCTCAAGAGGATACATAGCACTCTGGAACTGTTTTACTGTTTCAGTATCATTAGCTTCTATTGCTGCAATGTTATCCTTAGTAAGACCCTTCTTCTCCTGTGAAGCAATACCAATCTTCTGAGATACTTTAAGTGCTGTTGTATCATTAGTAACCTTACCAGCTTCTTCATTCCAGTAATATTCTGTCTTAGAAACTACAGCCATATAAGAATTGTTCCATCCAGAACCGCCAAGTCTGTCTGCTGCCATAAGACCGAAGCCTTCCTGACCGTTTGATAAATTCCACTGATCTACAGTTACTTTAGCTCTTAATGTAAAGTTAAGTGATGTAGGTACTGATGTATAATAGAAATTAAGACCATCGAATGATGCTGGAACTAATTTTCCGTTATTACCGCTTCCCTTAAGAACTCCATTAGCATCTACTGCTCCAGATCTTAATGTAACGGAACCTGTTTCATTAATGTTTCCTTCATATGCTGAATTAGATTCGCTTGCACCATTACCATATACGATATAGCCCCATACCTGCTTAGCATCAGATGTTGCTGTTGCAGATATTGTTGACTTATCAGATACAGCAGCTGGTGTCTCTCTAACTGCTTCAACTGCAAAATCATACTTATTACCAACTGTTAATCCTGTAACGTCATAGCTTGTCTCTGTTGTAGAGCCAACCTTTGTTCCATCAACATATACATTGTATGAAGTAGCTTCCTTAACTGACTGCCATACAGACTTACTGTACCATTACCCATGCTTGTTGCGCTGCTGATTGATGGTGCTGAAAGAGGAAGTGCATAGTCAACATTAACTACCTCACTTACCTTATCTTCTTCTCCATCTCTAGAAATGATAGCCTTAAATGTATATGTACCTGATTCACTTGGAGTGAATGACTTTGTTACATTCTCTGCCTCGTTATCAGACATTAATCTCTTTACTTCGTTTCCAGCTGCATCTGACATTACAATAACAACCTTATCAGCTCCATTGTAACCAACTGATGCATCTGCTGTTACGTTAACATTTGCTCCATCCTGAACTGCAGATGTAATAACAGGTGTTGCTACATCAGCCCATGCTGTTCTTTCTGGCTTATCATCTCCACCTGTAACTTCAACAGTATGTGTAACTGCTACCTTGAAAATATAGTTGCTCTTTGGTGTATTACCAAGATAGTATGTTCCTGCTTCTGGAATTGTTAATGTTGAGATAGCCATTGCATTCTTTGCAAGACCTTCTGATGTTGTAGCTACTGCTTTACCATCCTTATCAAGAATAGTTACTTCACGTCCAGCATCTCCACATGCCCACCATACCTGTACAGTTGCTGCACTTTCAACTGTGAATCTGATAGCATTCTTTGCTGTTGTTGTTCCTTCGCCAAAGTTAATTCTCTGTGTTCCTTCAAATCCATCGCTGAATGACTTATTTGAAGCATCAAACTTTGTCTTAGCACTACAGATAATGCTGAAGAAATCATCTTCGCCAGCCTTTACAACATCTCCATCTGCCTTTGTTCCCTGAGCTACTGACTCAAGATCATTAGCATTAAGAACTGTTGTTACTTCCTTGTATGTTGGTTTAATTTCAACTTCATCAGATACCTGAACCTTAAAAATATAATTGCTCTTTGGTGTATTACCAAGATAATATGTTCCTGCCTCTGGTACTGTTAATGTTGAGATAGCCATTGCATTCTTTGCAAGACCTTCTGATGTTGTTGCTACCGCTTTACCATCTTTATCAAGAATAGTTACTTCACGTCCAGCATCTCCACATGCCCACCATACTGTTACTGTGGCTGTACCTTCTGTTGTGAATCTGATAGCATTCTTTGCTGTTGTTGTTCCTTCGCCAAAGTTAATTCTCTGTGTCCCTTCAAATCCATCACTGAATGACTTATTTGAAGCATCAAACTTTGTCTTGGCACTACAGATAATGCTAAAGAAATTATCTGTTCCCGCTTTTACGACATCTCCATCTGCCTTTGTTCCCTGAGCTACTGCTTCAAGGTCATTAGCATTAAGAGTATATACTTTTGTCTCTGTAGCGGCTTTTACCTTTTTAGTTGCCCAGCTTGTTGGCATAATAGCAACCACCATAAGCACTGCTAAAAAAGCGGCTAAAATTCTTTTACCCTTTTTCATAAAATCCTCCTTATTATATTGTAGGCATAGTAAAGTTCCTGTTATTAACAGCATATAACATGTTCTTTTCGACATGTTGCACTACAGCATGTCCCCTATACCAAAAGTTACTATCATTTTAACCCAACCGCTGATTTGCGTCAATAAGCATTATGGTTAATTTTTATGTATATTTTCTATATAATCAACTGATTTTGTGCAACTTTACTATAATTATTCTATGTTAATGTACATAATGTCTAGATAAAATTACCCCCTGCAGTATCTGGCGATACCACAGGGGGTAATTATTCTACTGTCCACCAGTAGTTAATACTGACTGAACTGTCTTAAACAAAATCTTAATATCAAGCATGATACTCCAGTTATCAATATAATCCAGATCCATCTTAACAATTTCTTCAAAATCACTAACTGTCTTTCTTCCATAAGCCTGCCACATTCCTGTGATGCCTGGTTTCATAGAAAGTCTTCTCTTATGATGTCCTTCATACTGCTTGAACTCTCCAACCGTTGGTGGTCTTGTACCAACAAGACTCATATCTCCCTTAAGAACATTAATGAACTGTGGAAGCTCATCAATACTTGTCTTTCTTATAAACTTGCCAACCTTAGTTATACGAGGGTCATCTTTCATTTTAAACATAAGACCACTCATCTCATTCTGTGCCATAAGATCTTTCTTTCGTTCCTCAGCATCCATATACATAGAACGAAACTTATATATCTCAAAATAACGACCATTCTTTCCAACACGTTTCTGTTTGAAAAAGATTGGTCCCGGAGATTCAATCATAATTGCAGGTGCAACGAATATCATTGCAATTACCATAAACACAAGACCAACAAGCGAACCAAGAATATCTATACATCTCTTAACGAATAACCCTTTCCAGTCATATATTCTGTTAGCAAATGTAATGACAGGTACACTTCCTATGAAACCGAGCTTACAATCGAAATCCTTATAGCTGTCAAGAATCTCAAGCTTAAGATTAACTGCCACACCCATATCTTCAAGCTCCATGACCATTGGCTTGATACTTTCGCGTGTCTTATAATCAACATCTATAAATACTTCATCAACAATTTCATTCTTAATATATCTCATCATAGAATGAACATTTGCAACGACAGGAACACCTGAGATTGTCTGACCTGTCATATCCTCATCTGTAATTACAACACCATCAAGCCGGCGCATCCAGTCGTTTCTTGATGCAGCCTTTGCAAGTGTATCTTCGGCACGGCTTTTAATTGTAACAACAAGAATACTATATGTACGGATTCCCCCATTACGGTGTCTCATATATATCTTAACGAGCATTCTTAATATATACATGAGAACTATTCCAAGGAAAAATGTTATAACATATACACTTCTTGGAACACCATGTATTGTCTTACTTAGAAGTTCATATACAGCTATGACTGCTGAAGCAATAAGACTCTTCTTAATAACAGAAGCAAATTCTTCAAACTTTCCCCTATTAAGAACATCTCCTTTAATATTACAGAAAAGAGCTGTAATAAGAATTGCTATAATTATAGTAATTATATTACTGTTAAGTGTCTGCATGACTCTCCAGAATGACTGGTGTCTGTAACCTGTCAGCCATATGAATCCAGAAAGATAATATGCAAGAAACACTGCTATCGCATCGGTAAAAAATATTAAAACGTTCTGAATACTTTCTTTCGTTTTATTAACATTAATCATAAGTTAGTTAGCTTTCCCCTCTATTAATTTTTATGTACAATATCTTCCTATAGATATAGTATATAACTAAAGCCAGCCCAAAATATTTCAACATACGCTGACCAATCCGCACACTGAAATGAGCCTTGCTAATCATTATATAAACATAGGGTAAAAATATCAAGCACTAATTTAACTAAAAAAGTAAAAATATTCAATTGCCGCATTATTATAATGATACATTGCTTTCATCAGATTCTTAAGTGCTTCATCATCTGAATATTGATATACATATCTTGCATATACAAACATTCCACATTCAACCATCATCTCTGTAGCGTCATCGGATTTTTTCTTAATATATATGTTATAATTGTCTCCAAGCTCATACGCTTTGACATTATCAATATCTATATAATATAAAGAAGAATCTGCTTCTTGTGGTTGAATAATCTTCTTCGTTCCATCTGCCTGCTGCTCATAGAACTCATAATCTGCTATATCATATCCAGTGTCTAACTGGAAGTAGTTCCTTAAAGCAGTATCTGATTGAAGCACAAGAGAACTTCCATAATATCCAATTCCTTCTATTTTATCTGAATTAACAAATTTCCCTTTGTATGTTCCAAATGCAACCTCATCCATAACTCTGTCTGCCTCTGACATAATAGAGTTAGCTGGATTATCCGTGTTATATTCAAAATATTGCTGTGCTGCTGCTCCATAATTTAGCATTTCCTTGACCGCATTTATTTCTTCTTCTGAATATACACCATCTGCCGCATTAAACACAGATTCTGCATATTGCTTTACTGAATATGTATATATATTGCCTTTAATTCCATTACTTATAATTCTTGCACTTATTACATCTGACATCTGCTTTGGCGATATTCCACATGAAAACACATACAATCCATCTGATGTTACTCTTGCATCAGATAACATTTTCTTTGACACACATCCATCTGGCATTGTAAATTCCATATATGCACCTGAATCATTGACAACCTTTTCTGGAAGATTCATATAAAAATTCATGTCAATCTTTCCATCCATGCTTAAAGTATTACCTTCTAATCGGTCTCCTAACTCAACATTATTAGATGTAAATGCTTTAATTCTGAAATTATAATAAAACTTTCCGAAATTATAGCCATTATAATAATAGCTTCCCTCACAATTATCCCAGTAACTTACAGCATTCTCCCATACCATCTTGTCATCTGTGCCACCTGGATTAGTACTTTCTGAATATCCATATTCAATTTCAAAACCGCCCTTATCCACGGTCACAACAACTGCATAATATGTATCTGGATTAAGAATTACTTCATGTTCAAGAGGAATTGTGTATATTCCTGCATATGTAGTTCTTCCACTTGTAGTTGCCTCTTCATGCTTAGTTCCGCTTGCTGGATTACCGGTGTCTGTTATGTCTGTATATATTTCAATTGTGTATCCCACATCAGCTGTCTGTGTACATGATAAAGATACTGACTTTAATGTCTCTGAATCAACGCCATCTTTCTTGGATACATGAAAAACATTGGCTGCCTTAGAATAACCTATAGTTGCTGTATACAGACCACCGTCAAGCTGGTAATTGTTATCCAGCCCATCATCTGCTGACATGTCAAATACCCATACATTATCCTGAAGCGAATATGTTTCATAAGACATCCAGAAGTAATCAAAATAAGTACCCCAGCTGTTTCTTATAAGCCATGCGCCATTATTCGCTGGTTTACTTGAAGTCGTGAAATTATCTTTAGAATAATCATCATCCCAGCCAACAATCATAATGGCATGTCCACCACCGTCACTTACAATTCCCTGCCAGTCATAATAAGAGTTATTATAATAATCTGCTGCATTGTCATAATGAATATAACTTGTACCAACAGCACCATGCTCCATTATCTGCTGCTTAACCACATCCGGCTGTTTCTTTACATTGATTAAATAAGCATTCTGCAGATGCGCCACATCATAACCATATGCATATTTTTCGTCAAGACCATTATTATATACTGTGCTGGCATTGCTATATGGAACATCTGACTCATTGACAACTCCTGACCACTGACTGAGTCTTCTGACTGCCATCTCATAATTGCCACCCTTGTTAAGATACGAATTGCTGGCATTATCATTGTAATACTTTGAATAGTCACCTTTTGTTCCGCTAAGTGGATCTGTCACTGAATTATATGTAAAATGTATAAGCTGTAATTCACTCAGGTCTACACTTGAATCTCTCTGTCCTTTAGTAATCAAATCTGATTCTGCAAGCCCTATTGATGAGAATGCCCAACATGTTCCATATGGGTTCTGGTTTCGTGACGGACGAGCCTTCTTATAAGAAGATATATCTGATGGATATATGGATGGAATTACTTCCTCAGCATAAGTTGTAATATCAGATACATACACCGGAGCATTATTATCAAGCCCACTCCGTACATAACTTCCAACATAAGAATCATTCATTATATTTTCCGTCTGTATATATGCATCTGATTCATTAAATAAGCCTCCTTGCACTGTAATGTAACCAATCATACTTACAACCAGAAGAGCACCTGACAATAATATCGATAATTTCTTTTTTCTCATATTTCTCCCCTTCACTGCTATTAAATCGAACATAAAAACTTACACTTATAATATCATAGTATAATAAAAGTTTCCATATTCGTTTTATCAATAATTACCACATTTTTGCAAAAAGGAGTGGCACATATAATGTGTCACTCCTTTATCATCAATTATTGTTTTCACTATTACCATAATAGCTGCCGTAATATTTCCCATAATACTTTCCATAGTACTTGCCATAATAAGAACTGCCTGATACATCAACTTTATTAAGCACGCTTCCAAGAATCTTACAACCCGTCTTTTCAAGCTGCTCTAATGATTTTCTTGCGAACTTATAGCTTATATCGCCAGCTCCTATTACAAGAATTCCACCGTCACACACCTTAGATATAACAGCTGCATCCACAACACTTCCTATTGGAGGTGTATCAATTATAACCATATCAAATGTATTTCTTGTCTCCTCTATCATCTGGGCAAATCTTTCATTACCAACAAGTTCACTTGGATTAGGTGGTACAGGTCCTGCAAATATCATGCAAAAATTAGGAACATCGCTTATACATATAACATCTTTAAGCTGATTCTTGCCTGAAAGATAATGTGTAAGCCCATACTTAATCTTTCCTTTCTTTCCTCTGTTTTTCATAACAGACTTTCTTGTATCTGCATCTATAAGTAATGTGTTCATTCCATTCTGTGCAAATGACATTGCAAGCTCGAATGCAACAGTACTCTTTCCTTCACCTGGCATACTGCTTGTTATAAATATTACTTTGTTATTATCACCTGTAAATTCAATGTTAGTTCTTAACATCTTATAGCTTCTCTTGTCCTGAAATCAAGATTGCTCTGCTTTACTAAAAACTCCTGCATCTCTGGTCCTCCATTCCTATTATGATTTGAAAATCTTTGACTTCGCATCATTCAGACTCTTCATTACTTTTCCATTATTATTGTTTGAAGACTTCTTTTTGTCAGAATTCTCATCTTCAGCACGATTCATAGGAATAAGCGCAAGTGTACTAATACCCAGATATTTCTCTATATCCTCTGAGCTTTTGATTGTATCATCAAGCAGATATTTAACGATAATAATTATTATTGATGCTATAATACCAATAACAATTCCCATAAATGTCCACTTTGTAATTGATGGAGAAACCGGTGCTGTAGGGAGATTAGCTGAATCTACTACATTAACAGCTTCAATATCCATAACCTGCGTAATATGCTTTGCTGCAAGGTCTCTTACTGCATTAGCTATCTTCTGTGCCTGCTCTGCACTCGAATCCGTAACTGTTATTGCAATAATTCGTGTATCATTAGTATTAACTGCCGAAACTCTTCCAACAAGACTCTCATATGTTTCATTGAGACTTAACTGTTTAATAACTCCTTCAATTACATAACGGCTTGTAACAAGCTGCTCGTAATCCTTTGACAAAGTTGTTGAAAGCTGTACATCACTATATGTAACTGAAGTACTGTTCTGCTTATTAAGAATATATACCTTAGTTGTTGACTGATACTGTGGTGTTATGAAAAAGTTACTGTATGTGAATCCTACAGCTCCACATATAAAACCCACTAATAGTATCATCCACATTCTATGAAGTAATAATCCGAATATATCACCCAAATTAACTTCAATCTTATCTGTTCTTTTTCTTGGTTCCATTATCCGTTCTCCTTTAACGTATTAGTATCAGTTAACAATCTGTCAAATGCATTGCCATATAATATGCTGTCTACATACGCTTCATCATATTTTTTATAGAGCAGTTGTGTGCATTCCTTCATCTTAGGTATTCTGCTGTGCTCACATCTGTGTGCGTCAGTTC
The DNA here is from genome assembly GCF_003464165.1 of Eubacterium sp. AM49-13BH. Classification (GTDB taxonomy): domain Bacteria; phylum Bacillota; class Clostridia; order Lachnospirales; family Lachnospiraceae; genus Lachnospira. Next base: position 88,022 of record NZ_QSEK01000005.1, read on the forward strand.
CAACATAATCGACAAGCTCTTCTTTCAGAAGTCTGTGCACAAATTTCTTGATGTCCTTACCCATACTGCCTGTTATACTCGATGCATTAACCTGAATCTGTGCTCCCATATGCTTGATTTCCCTGATATTGTCAATATCAGCAACCATACATGCATATCTCTCAATATGCGCAATAATTGGATAATATCCTTCACCAATTATCTCATCGATTGAATTTCTTATATACTGATATGGATCAGATGGCATGAACTCAATAAGAACATGATTAGTACCATTCATCCTGCTAATCTTTCCCGAATCAATATAACTGCACATATCCTCAAAGTACAATATTTCATTCCCCTGATACAGATTCATATTAATTCTAAGCGTAGATGCTGCATCGTTAACTGCATTTATAAGCTCACTAATCTTCTGCGGAGCAGCATTATGATGTCCACTTTTAAAATGTGGAGTAGCAATCATGTGTGTTATTCCTTCTGACTCTGCAATCTTGAGCATCTTAATAGTTTCTGTCATATTTCTGGAACCATCATCTATTCTCGGCATAATATGACAATGTACATCTACTATGTACTTTGCACTTTTTTTCTTATTACCAAACAACATAATATTCCTCATACCACTTTATTATTAAGTAAATCTTAAATAGATTATCAGTGTATATAGTATATGTCAATAATTTATTCAATCAATTCGTAACTCTCATTAATCTCGCCAGCCTTAATCTGAGCCATTCTTTCCGCAATTCTGTTCTTAACAAGTTCGGCGACTTCTTTTTTCTTAAGTTCACCATACTCAGAATATAGAATAGGTTTCAGAAAATGAACCTGGGTATCAACTTTCTCAAATGTATTGCTGTTCATGGATTTATATGAATCAAAAAGTGCTACAGGAACAATCGGCGTCTTAGTCTGTAAACTGCATGAAAAGCAGCCAGCCTGAAATTCCTGAAGTTCATTCTTATTATCAGTATAGCCGCCCTCTGGAAATATAAGGAAGTTTCTTCCTGATTTAACCTGCCTGGTCACATCCATAATTGCTCTTACTTTATCGCGGTTATTGTCAAGATCAATAACTACTGCATCAATAAGACCACAGACCTGACGGCTCATAAGTCTTTCTGCCTGCTTCTTTCCCCACAGAACACCGCACGGTTTCTCCTGTGCGAGAATAATTCCCAATGCATCGTATTTACCCTGATGATTAGGATACATTATGTAATTACTGTCAGTCGGAATATTTTCTCTGCCATATACCTTTGTTCTTGTTCTGGCATGCTTTCTCATGTAGTTAATAATCCACTTGGCATATACAAACCGTTCTTCTGCAGAATGACTGCTTTTATTAGCAATCATCTTATTGGCCTTTGGTACAGCATGAAGCACCATGTACCAGCTTGATATAACAGTACATTTGAAACGCAGATTAAACATTCTTCTTCCTCATCTTTCTATATAATCCCCACTAATTATGCAAAATCTTCTCATGTGAGTATCACCGTTCACACAAAGAAAAATATTTTGTAAAATCATCACGAATGATAGCATATCCCGCCTCATTCGGATGCATGCCATCTTTACTATAATATGCCTTAATGTCATTAAGTGCAAGAAAACTTTCACGAAGGCTTAATATTTCACAATTATTTACCTTTGCAACGGTTCTCATTATTTCACCATATTCAGCAAACTCATCTTCCATCTGTTGAACTGAGTTCACATATTCTGACATAATATCTTTATCCACTCCACTTTTAAGCAGATGTGAAAGATACACTTCAATAGCTATCGGAGGTGCAATTACTGCTGTTACTGCAACTCCCTTTTCCTGCAACAAATGTATCATATCCTCATAATTCTTTTTAAAATCCTGTGGGGCAACTCTGTGCCTGTGTTCATAGTCACATCTACCCTCACATATCGACTTCCAGTCATAGTCGCAATCGTTACCACCACATTCAAGAAATGCAGCATCAGGTACCGGATGACTTGACATTATCTGTATAAGCCACATTTTTACTCTCTCTGATGTAAATGTCGGCATTGCAAAATTTAAAAACTTCATATTATACTGTGCCTGCATTTTCTCAAAACCGATTGCATCTGAACTGTGATAATTCCATGCTTCATCCGGCATAACCCCGCGCATAAGCGAGTCGCCAAACATATAATATGTTTTCATAAGCCGCCTCTTATCTTAAATTAGGAGCTGGAAGAGGATTCTCTGGTGTAACTGCATCCCAGTAATTGTTCATAAGCTTCTCTAATGCTCTCTGTGGGATCATTGGCTGTGAAGCATAATCAATCATATTCTGAGGGATATCCTCACCTTTTCCCATAACCTTACCAATCTCAGTATATCTCTTAAGATATTCATTAATCTGATTTACCATTGGTGGAATTGCAAACATTTCACTCTGTGGACATAGGAGAGCCTGATATCTGCCCTTGCCATAGATAAAGTTAAATTCCTTGATAAGTGCGTCATATATCTCCTGAGTCCTTCCGTATCCGCATGATGATATAACATAGAACTTCTTACCGCTTACATCATAACGGAATTCGTGAAACGCATTATCTCCGATATCTCTTACCTTACCCTTGTAAGTCTCCATAAGTGGCATTATTCTGTCAACAAATGTTTTCATTGGACCTGGCATGCCAAAGAAATACAGAGGAAAACTGTATATTATCACATCTGCGTTCATGAATTTAACATGAACATCCTGCATAACATCATTGATAACGCACTGTCCTGCTGTCTTTCCCCAACAGCTCATGCATCCCATACATGGCTTAATATCCATATCTTTAACTGTAAGAAGCTCAATCTCTGCTTCTGGATTAGTCTCCTTAAGCCCCTTAAGAACCGCATTTGTCATCTGCATAGTATTACTCTTAGGTCCCTTAGGGCTTCCGTTTACTACTAAAACCTTCATTATTAGTCCTCCATAAACTTCTCAAATGCTTTAAACTGTTTTCTCATCGTTTCATATCCGTACTGATAGCACTGAAGAAGTTTCTCGTTATTACTCTCAAAATGTCTTATCATCTGTTCCTCTGGGCGGATAACAAAGGCCCTGCCCTCTTCAACAAGCTTTTTCATGAATTTATCCTGTCTGTCATAAGCCTGTCGTCTGTGAACCATAACCTCACAAAGCTCCGGATATTTTTTGTAACTCCACTCAATCAGCTTCTTTACCTTAGAATAATCTGTAGGCTTTGAACCTTCTGGTTTGGTAAGTACAACAACAATCTTGTCGCACCCCTTCTTAACTGCTCTCTCAACCGGTATCGAATCAATGATGCTTCCATCAAGATAATGATAGCCGTCAATTTCAACAGGTTCGCATATAAATGGCACAGAGCAGCTTGCCATCTGACACTTCAAGAATTCATCTTTAGTCTTAAAATTGCCCTTATACTCAGCCTTTCCAGTCTCACAATTTACAATAACGCTCTCGCACTCTGTTTTAGAAGCGAAAAATGTGTCAAAATCATAAGGAATGTCTTTAAGTGCATATTCGGCTACCAGCATTTCAAGATTAAGAATCTTCTTATTCTCAAAAAGCTGTCCGACTCCATAATAGGTTTCTGCATTCTCATGGGTAATTATCTTTTTAGTTCTTCCTTCCTGTCTGGAAACATAATTCACAGCATTACCTGCTCCAGCAGACACTCCGATAACGTAATCATAATAAATGTCTTTCTTAAGCATATAATCAAGAACTCCGGCTGAGAAAATACCTCTCATAGCCCCGCCTTCCAGTACAAGCCCTGTCTTTACTTCACTCATAAGTGACCTCTATTTAGCGTTAGCTTCTACATAATCGACAATATCTTTAACAGTTTCAAGCTTGGCATCAGAACTGAATCTAATCTTAAACTCATCCTCAACAGTTATTGCAAGCAACATCATATTAAGAGAATCAACTCCTAAATCTGTTGTAAGAACACTGTCCATTGTAATAGTTGATGGATCACACTGTGGCATAACCCTTCCAAAAATTTCCTTTAACTTCTCAAATACCATGATTAAATCTCCTTTTTATTTATTTTATGAAATCCAGTGGGTGTGGTGTGCAGACGGCGTCCTCAGATGGTTTGCGGTTTATGGGTTTATGCTCCAAAAACACGCTCCCGCTCGGCTTCGGACGCAGCGGTCACTACCCCTGATTTCTCAATATCTTCATCGCTCCAGATCTCTTAAAATCCTCTGTTCTCACCTTCATCTTAAGCACTCTCTTGAATGGTGGAAGTTCCTTATTAACCTCATTAACAGTTTCCTGCAATCTGTTCTGGATTTCTTTCTCGGATGCACCCTCTAATTCAGGCATATATGGAATAATCTCAACACCGATAACCGTGTTTCCATTCATTTCCATCTCCTGTACAAGACAATCCTTTACAAGCGGCTGCTTGTAGAACAATTCCTCTATCTCTTCTGGCGATACATTTTCACCATTAGGAAGAATGATAAGATTCTTGATACGTCCTGTGATGTATATCCAGTCATTATCATCAAACTCCACAAGGTCACCTGTCTTAAACCATCCATCTTCTAATACTTCTGCTGTATGCTCAGGATCCTTGTAATATTCCTTCATTACATTGTCACCCTTAATCCAGAGTTCTCCGTCAACAACCTTAACCTGCTGTTCCGGATAAATGTGTCCCATAGACTCAGGCTTCTTATCTGTATCGCAATTGCCTGATGTCAGGTTGGCACACTCTGTAAGTCCATAACCCGCGCATAATGTAATTCCTAATTCACGGCACTCTGCCATCTGTCTTGGAGGAACAGGTGCAGCTCCACACATAATAAGCTCAAGATCTCCTAAGAATGCTCTCCCCTTAAGCTTGGCAATGTTAAGGATAATCTCAACAAGACCAGGAACAAGTACAAGTGTTGTAGGTCTTACAATAGGAATATCACCGATACCGGCTCTCATATCAGTACATGTGTATGTAAGTGAGCCAGTGTAGAGCTTAGCCATATAACCCATAATCGCACCAAATATGTGTGAAAGAGGAAGCATAGCTATATATCTCTTATGAAGAATGTTACCCGGTCCGAATACACCGTTAAATGAACCTCTCATAATAGAGCCGTGGCTATGAACTGCACCCTTAGGTGCTCCTGTAGTTCCACCTGTAAAGAATATGGCTGCTGTAGTATCCTTTTCAACATCTGCAAATGCACTTTCTTTCTCACCAATAGAATTGCTTGACCATGTCTTGCAAGGAAGATTAGCTGTAACCTCTGTAAATTCCTTACCAACGAACATACCGGCAAGGTCAAACTTCATGCTGATTCCCGCAAGTGCCTTATCGTTAAGTGCATTAGGAAGCATAATAAGTACATGTCCTGCCGCCGGAATTGCAAGGAAAAGTTCCATTGCATCAAGATCGTTTTTTGCAAGTACTGCTATGTTAGAACCCTTCTCAAGCCCTAATGAATTAATGAACGTAACTCTCTTAGCAACTCTTGAAACAAGCTCCTCATATGTATATGTAGTAACCTTGTCACTTATGGCTGGATAATCAGAATATTGCTTATTAATAAATTCAAGAAACTTTGGAATAGTTGGAATATATTCCAAAGTAGCCATTTCATCAGTATCTACCATGTTATAAAAATAATTATTCATGATTTGCTCCTTTTTTACTTTATTGAAATCCGGTGGCAGCCGCAGCCCCGTCCGTCCTGTCACTACTTTCCGAGCTGCTTCACAACCGCCCGGAATCTCTTGCATTCCCCTGCAAGATACTCAGCATTAAGTCCCTTACCTTCTTTAGTAAGTTCCATTGGCTCGCCAACGTACAGCTTAAGTCTCTTCCCAAACAGCTTATGATATTCCCCGTTATTATATACCGGAACAATCTTCGCCCCTGACATTACTGCCAGCATCGCAAAACCCGGCTTGAATTCGTCCATAACCCCTGTCTTGGAAGTATGTCCTTCTGGAAATATAATCATATTATCACCTGCACGAAGATGTTCTGAAGCCCCTCTTATCCATGTGATATCTGTTCCAAAACGGTCAACCGATATGAACTTCCCACCACTTGTAAGCCATTTCAGAATCTTTTTGTCAGCCCAGTCTTTGGCTATTATGAGGACACTGTTTCTAAAAAGCATATAAAACATCTGACCATCATTGTGTCCCACATGGTTTCCAATGAATATGACTCCGCCCTTTTCAATCTCCTCTTTCGCCTTTCTGCTCTGATAACATATCTTCGGTCTGAACATAATATACAGGTAAGCATATAAAAGACCTCTTCCCATACTGGCTGTTACATTAATAAATGTATTTTTCTTTTTCATAAGATTAACCTCTTGTTGTGATTAACATTTATTGTGCATCTCTACTAGCTTAACAATTAATACACACATGTTCCAATAACACACAATATATTTCCAATCAACATTGTATGTTTTTTAACAAATATTATCAAAGGTCAATTATTTCTTTTTTGATACTTATGTAACATTTTGTCGCATTTTGTTTACTAATGTTCGCATATGATGTAAAATATAAATATGGCTGAAACGCTCATTTTATCAAATTTTTATAATCATTTTATATGCAATTAATAATTGACCAATTGGAGGCTTATATGGATAAATTACCAGATATTAATCCTGTTACAGAAGCTAAACCTGACCGCAGAATTTTAAAGACCAAGAAAGCAATCTATGAAGCTTTGGTTGAACTTATGCAGAAGAAGAAACTTAATTCTATAACTGTCACCGAACTTTCTGCGGCAGCCAATATCAACCGTAAAACATTCTACACATATTACTCAACAGTTAACGATGTTCTTGATGAGGGAATCAATGAACTTATATCATCTCTCAAAGACCTTATGTACGCTATGTCTGAGGACTACAACATGCTTTCACCACAGACTCTGTTCGCTTTTCTTAACACGATTATGTCTGACGCTGATATAGCAAGAGACCTTTTTGCCTCTGACAATGGTAATATATTATTTAACAGACTTCAGAAAGCATTGCAGGAAACTCTGCTTAAAGAGCTTATTGATAACGACATCAAGATGAACGTTCCTCCAGAACAATACCCATTAATTTCCAGCTTTGTTGCTGGTGGAATGATTTCTGCATATTATGAGTGGATAACTAATCCTAACCAGACTTCACTTGACGATATGGCCCGTACACTGACAACACTTATTATTTCTGGCGTTCACGCATTTGCTTAAGGAGACATTATGACTTTTAATGACAAGTTCAAATTCCTAATGGACATAACCAACACTAATAACACTACGCTTGCTACGGCAATCAACATTGATAATTCCGCAGTCAGCCTATACCGCAATGGCAAAAGAAAATGTCCCCGCAATAAAGACGTCCTAAGACGTATGGCGGACTATTTTGCCGGATTAATAAAACTTAACTACCAGCGTAAGGCACTGGCTCTTGCAGCAGATTACTCCCGTTTTAACCATTCAAGACCTGTATCCGAATATTCAGAGATGCTTTATCAATGGCTTGCTGATGAGCTTCCCGTTCCAAGTAATCTCGTTGACAGCATTCTCAATGAGAATATTTCATCGTCATCAACTAACACAACACAAGGCATAAGAACAATTGATGTTGTACCTAATGCGACAAGTGTATTATACAGCTGTACCGGAAAACGCCAGGCGATTCTCAGTTTCATTAACTACCTTCTGACGCTCGAAGACCCAGCAACAATATATGTATGGGTAGATGATGATGTGTACAGTATATTTGACAACAAAGACATTATAGATTTCCTGCAGGAACTTATTATGAAGCTGTTAGATTATGGGTATGAAATATGCCTTATCTCACCATCACCTGTTAACACAACACAATTTTTTGAAGAATTCTTCTATTGGATTCCTGCATTTCTTACAGGTCGTGTAAAATCATATTATTATCCAAGAATGAGAGATAATCTTTTTTCTAAGATAAGCATAATATATCCAGGGTATGCAGCCGTATATTCAGACTGTCTTTCTTCGATTCCTGACAAGACATTTACTGTACTTACTGCAGAGTCAGCAATTGTCTCAACCAAAGAAGTTGAATTCAAGACATTTTTATCATACTGTCGTCCAACAATGAATATATACGAATCCGCTGAAGATGTCTCAACGTGTTTCCAGAAATTCCTAAACACCCATGCATCACATATACAGAAAGGTCTCTGCCTTCCTCCTGCTGCAATGCCTTCAGAACTTATAGCACAATTCCTATCTGACAATCCTGACAGCCTCGGCGTTAGTATGAAAGCAGCTTACCAGCGTGAAATATTGTCTGATGGCACACGGAATATTGATATCTGTCCCCTGGCAACCGTCAGACAGATTATGACAGGTCGTGTTCCTGTAATTTTTCCTGTTATGAAACAGAATGTTCCTGTATATTACACTCCTAAAACATATGCCATGCATCTTAGGAATATAATCAATATAATGGACACTCATCCTGATTATTATTTCGTTCCGATTGAATACAAACCTGACGATAATGTATGCATAATCGTCAACGAAAGTTCTGAGGCACTTTTAATAAGAACTGCTTTCCCAAGCATGGTTTTTGATTTTAATCATCCACAGCTTGTGCAGAACTTTCAGGAATACCTTTACAGAATTGCCAATGGAGTTGGATATTCTGATATCAATCGTAAGAAAATACATGCACAATTAAAAGACCTTGTATCAGCACTTGAAAAAATCTAGAAAAACCCCCGGAGTATTGTATCTATAACAACACTCCGGGGAACTTGTATCTTCTCATATCATTTTATTTCTTACACTACTTCTTAAGCACATTTTTCTTTATATATTCAAATGTATACTCTTCACCTTTGTCTGCAAGCATCTGTAGGAGCTTATGAAGAAGCGCATCTGTTTCCGGATGCATAATATAATGTCCAAGTCCTTTAATATAATAATCCAAAGGGTCTGAATCCTTATATTTTTCTTTGTTATATATCCTGCTGGCAGCAATCCTGTCACAGAACATCTCAGCAACATATTTGACCGGCATCTTCATACCGGCAAGTACTGTTCTGCTACCGTCAACATCATAATCTATCCAGTATTCAAAATGATGCTTATTTCTGCCTTTATGATGCAGCCATGCCTTAGAAACCCCCTCATCTTCACGCTGTGCATTATTGGGACTTCTGTGTCCATCCTGATAATACTTCACTCCCGGTATAAATTCAGATGGCGAATACTTTGACAGATCATGCATCAGCCCCTGCCTGTAAATTCCAAGTTTAAAGCAGTATTTTCTTACCAGTCTTCTGTGCGCATTAACTGTGTGAAGATGTCCATTGAAATTATGCAGCAACTTCTTCAATGTCATACAGCCTCATCCTTTCCATCTTCATTATTCTATATACTCTTCCACATTTCTGTCTATAACCTCACCTGTATCCGGATTAACTGAAATGCCATTAACCACAAGTCTTTCATCAATCTGGATTACAAGACACTGTCTTCCATCAATAACCTGAGTACTTACAATGTCAGTTTTATCTGAATTAATCTTAATTACAACATCTGGCGTCTTTACTTCAAATTTCTTTCCAGATGAAACATTTGATGCAACCAGCTTTCCATGCTCTCCAGCAGCCATTTCAAAATGTTCCTCAAAATTCTCAAGCCTTTCTTCCTTAACGCCGCTCTTTTCAAGCAGATCCTTCATCTCATTTTTATCAAGCATAACAGGCGCCGCACTTTCCTGCTTCTTCTCCTCTATAATCTGCTCAAGATTCTCGTGGATATTCTTCACAACCTGAAGGTCAGCTTCTTCACCAAGTGCTTCGCTTACAAGCGATGTAAATGTTTCCTTCTGCTGCTTGGCAGGAAGCGGAACTGCGCAGTCAAGAAGGCAGTCAAGAAGCCCGTCTTCAAACTCGCTCACATCTTTAGTATAAAACATCGTCATATCCTCATCTGCACTTCTCTTATTAAATGCAGGAAACAGAAATCCTACATCAGGCGCATCAACCATATGATTCTGCTTCTTATCGTGGAAATTATTATCCTCCTCATCATAGCCAAGCCCCGGCTTAGAAAGATTAACATGACATATACTGCATAAAATGTAGCTGTAAACCTCATCAGATGCATCTTCCATCTCAATATTATCAGTCGTAACCGTTGGAATGTCATACACCTGATTAATAAGAATAATCAGATAATTGCCAACATAACTGTAATTATTAATAATCCTGTCATAGAATTCATCAAGAAGTCGTTCATCTTTAAGACCACTGTCTCTTAAGTTCATTAAAAATGTTCTTGCACCTTCATCAGCATATGCATCAACATTAAACTTCATATCAATAAGATTCTTTCCCGGTGTACCTGAAAGAGTCTTCTTAAATATATCAAAATATTTGTGCTTCTCTTCTTCTGGAAGATTAAGAAAATTCTCATTAAACTGTGTTATTTTATTTCGCTCGCCATCAACATAGCAGCCGCATAATCTTAATATTCCACAATTCTCTAATGTATATTGTGATTTAATTTCATTAAGTTCTTTTCTTGTCATGATTAACTCCATCTTAGAAATTCTGTGCATATCATTAAATATAACAACGTTGGGATATTATAACACATTTTATTTCTCCGCAGTGTACTTTCCATGTACATTCTCATAGCTTACTGCTACAGTATTCCAGCATATAAAAAACTTCCCCGGTTCTGGGGGAACCGGGGATGAGTAGAGGGGATAGAAATATAGTCAAATATAAGGAATTATGGAGTTATCCTTATATCTTTGTGTAATGTTATCAGCAAAGGCAATCAAACTCATTCAAACAAATTCAATTTTTCTCGCTTTCATTTATATTATAGCATATTATTTATGTCAATCAACAGATTTTTTGCTAAATTTCGAAAAAAAACAGTATTTTTGTCGAATTTTTGTCAATTTTTATGACATTAGTTGTCAATATTATTTATTTCCTCCTTATACCCCCTTGCAGTGGGTGTTATTGCCAGTCCTCCTTCTCCGGTTTCTTTAAGACATGCTGGCATGTCATCTCCTATTCTTCTCATGGAATCTATGACCTCATCAGCAGGAATTACGCTTTTAATACCTGCCATTGTCATCTGTGCTGCTGTAATCGCATTGACAGCCCCAGAAACATTTCTCTTAATACATGGAACTTCAACTAGACCACACACTGGATCACATGTAAGTCCGAGCATGCTCTTTAACGCAAGTGCAAGCGCATTGGCACAGCCTTTGCTGTCTGCTCCCTGCATATATGCAAGTCCAGCAGCTGCCATTGCACTTGCTGAACCAATCTCTGCCTGACAGCCTCCTGCCGCTCCTGCAATAGATGCATTTTCAGCAATCACTGCTCCAATTCCTGCAGCAATTAAAAGTGCTTTAACACATTCCTCTTCCGTAACATTAAAACATTTTTCATAAGACAACAACACGGCTGGTATAACGCCACACGACCCCGCGGTAGGCGCAGCAACAATTCTTTTCATGCATGCATTGGATTCACCCATTTTAAGTGCCTTCTCCATAACCATGCCTATGAAATCTCCACATATATTATTGCCCGACTCATTATACTGTCGCATTCTGTATCCGTCGCCGCCTGCCATTCCACTTGGCGATTTTAGCTGCCAGTCGTATAATTCATCTGCACTTTTCATTGCCCGGTACATCTGCTTCATCTGTGCAAATACATCACGTTCTGACATCATTTTGTCCTGTGCCTGTCCCGTAAGAACAACCTGCCAGATTTCCTGATTATTATCTATGCTTAATTTTACAAGGTCACTTATTGAATGATATTCTGCCATAAAACCTCCTGCTTTTGATAACTCCAATTACTATATTCAATATCTATATTTAATTACAACATTTATCTTTGATTAAAATGTTATATCACATTGTCATATCATGCATTCACATCATACCAAGATAAGTCACTTTAACAACCCCTTCCGCATGCCTTAACCAGTTAATTCCGTCCTCTGGTACTTCCTGGTCGCATTCAAGCACCATAACAGAATTACCGCCCCTGTTGGCCCTGTATAACTGCATTGTGGCAATATTGACAGATTTATGTGCAAGCATTGAAGTAACTTCCGCAACATGCCCTGGCTGATCCATATTATGAACAACCAGAGTCGGGTAATCTCCTGAGAAATTCGTAGTAATTCCGTCAATCTGTGCAATATTAATTCTCGAACCACCAAGCGACTCCCCTACAATTTCAAGTTTTTTCCCAGTTACTGATGTAAGCAGAATCTGTGCTGTATTCGGATGTGCCTCTCTTAATGTTGATTTCCCAAAAACAACTTCTATGCCATGCTCCTTAGCAATCTCAAAACTATTTGGAATTCTCATGTCATCAGGCTTCATTCCAAGCAATCCTGCCACAATGGCCTTTCTTGTTCCATGCCCCTTTCCAGTTGCCAGAAACGACCCGTATAAAAGTATCTCAGCTTTTGCTATAGGTTCTCCCATAAGTTTGCCAGCTATATATCCGATTCGTACTGCTCCGGCAGTATGTGAACTTGACGGACCAACCATCACAGGACCTATTATGTCAAATATATCCATACAATATCCTTCTTTCCATTTAATTCAAAACATTTTATTTCAGATGTTCATCTAAATGTTCAATATATCTTAAAAAAGCCATCGCTCCCTGCATGGAAGCGATGGCATCTTTGCTATCTTCATCTTTAGAATACTATTCTGGAAGCTTTTTGTAAAGTGTAAAATACATAGTTGTGAAGCTTGCCAGACCTCCTATTGCGTTAGAAATTGGCTCAGCAATAAACACGCCTTCAACGCCAAGCCCCAACATAGGAAGTACAATTGTAAGTGGTACAACAATAATTACTTTTCTGAATATTGAAAAAAATACTGCTCTCTTGGCACATCCTAATGCTGTAAATGTTGATTGTCCCACGAACTGGAACGACATAAAGAAAAAGCCAAAGAAATACAGCTTTAATGCATGTTCTCCTAAACTTATCATAGTCTTATCAGTTGTGAATACCGACAGAATTTCTTTAGGAAATATAATTACAGCCAGCCACACAACAAGCATATATAAAAATCCTATTGCTGCCGTGAATCTTATAGCTTTTCTGACTCTCTCATACTGTTTTGCTCCATAATTGTACCCAAGAACAGGTTGTGCACCACTTCCAAGCGTACTTCCTGGAACAGAAAGAATCTCCCTGACAGAGTTAATTACAGTCATAATTCCAACGTACATGTCTCCACCATACATAAACAGCATTTTATTGCAGACAATCTGCACAAGGCAGTTAGTTCCCTGCATAACAAATCCCGATATACCAAGAGATGTTATCTTCCCAACCATACCAGCCTTCAGAATCAAATTTTCTTTTTTTATATGGTAAAACGTCTTCTTCCCGATAAAAAAGCTTACAACCCATACAAATGAAACTCCCTGACTTATAACAGTAGCTATCGCTGCACCATAGACTCCCATATGTAATCCGTATATGAATATTGGATCAAGAATAAGATTAATAACTGCGCCGAGCATAACAGTCATCATTCCTTTTTGTGGATACCCCTGTGCATTAATAAAGCCGTTAAGCCCCGTTGATAGTACTGAAAACATTGTACCAAGAAGATATATTTTAAGATACTGGTCAGCATATACATATGTTTCTTCACTTGCCCCAAAAATGAAAAGCACAGGTCTTTTAAAAATGTAACATAAAACCATAAGAACAATTGATGTAATTGTCAGCAATGAAACAACCTGACCTAATATGAGCTCAGCTTTCTTTTCCTCTTTAGCACCTCTTGCCATAGAAAAAAGCGGCACACCACCTGTTGAAAACAGATTAGTAAATGCCGCAACAAGTGTCGTAATAGGAAAAACCAGACCGATTCCCGTCAAAGCATTGCTTCCAATAACTGGAAGACGTCCGATATATATACGATCCACCACATTATACAGAATCTGTATAAGCTGTGCGACCATTAGAGGAATCGCCTGATTAATAACATTCTTCCAGACTTTTCCCTGTGAAAAATCATTGCTCATTATAGTCCCTCATCATTCGAATGTTCTGTAATATCTTTAGCATCTACGATGATATCTGGTGCTGTTCTACCTTTTGAAGATGTTCCTGAAGCCTTAGATGAAGCTCCTCCAGCCTTACTCTTGTAACCTGCAACAATCTCTCCAGCTACTTCTCCAAGCTTATTTCCTGCCTTTTTTATACCTTTTTCAGCTGTTTTTGCAACCTTCACAGCCTTCTTATCAATTTCCTTTTCCTTAACAAATGAAGAAGCCTTATCAGCTGCCTTATTAGTTGCATCTACAGCCTTTCCAATCCCATTTAAAACCTTTTCCTTATTAATCAGACTCATAATTAATCTCCTTTCCATGTACCTGACATGTCCTTAATACATTCAGTTTCCATGCAATAAGTTCCTGTTTAATAATTATTGTCAATATTTCAGTGTAATTACTGAATTTATCTTATCCGTATTTAGTGATATTATACATCCATTGTCAATCTGGTAAAAATGTGCCTTAACCTCGTCATTTTTCAGCAATTCTTTACGATATTCGATACTTACAAAGTTAAATTGTGGTCCATAAAAATATTCTTCTGGCATAACGTCATATGCTGCATCCAGATAACTTATATTATGCATGTGTCCAAGATAATCCACATCTCTTCTTAGAATATTATATAGAATTTCATCATAATCTGTATCAGGAAGGTCAACTTTCGTTATTTTCTCAGCAAATACACGTCTTTCTGGTTCAGATTCATATCTATTCATAATTTCTGGAGTAATTCTTACCGGTCTCCTTCTGTTCATATCCATATATATCCAGCGTGAAGTAGCAATAACGATAGTTTTGCCATTTTTGTCTGTAATCTTAAAATCTCTCTCCGCAAAGAGCTTATCAGCTGATGTTGACCATGTATATACAGTTAATTCATCATTATATTCAGGACGTTTAATAATCTGCATTTGCCAGTTAAGAACTACCCACGCACAGCCCGTTTCACTTATTTCATTGAGGCCAAGGCCAACAGTTGCCGAATGTAAACCGGCAATATTCTCAAGAATAGTAAGAATTGCCTTATTAGTTGCCTTATTTTCTCTTCCACAGTCCTCAAGACCAATTCTGTATGTGTAATTAAATACCATAATAACCTCATAAACTCATAAAATATCATTTGTCTGTCAATTATAACGTTAGTTCATAGATAACTCAAGTGATGTAGTAAAGAATTGTGTCACTAAACTCTTTCAGACACAATATCTTGTAAAAATGTTTCACATGAAACATTAAAAACATATGTTCTTTATTGTCGTAATGATTGTGTTTAATTTAAACCATTTTGTCTATTATTTGAACTGAGTTCATTTTTTATTGAAATTTGCCCCGACACTGTGATCGCTTTTCCCTATTATTTGAACTGAGTTCATTTTTTATTTATAATTTCCCTGATTAAAAATAATTTTGCTTCATATTTTGAACTCAGTTCACTTTTAAAGTCTTATTCCTTATGTTCACTTTTAAAGTCTTATTCCTTATATTCGTACCTTTTCATCTTATATAA
>NZ_QSEK01000050.1 GCF_003464165.1 Eubacterium sp. AM49-13BH
ACCTTATATAACCTTATATATATTAACAGATAAAGTACATTTTTTCTATCAATCTTAAAATACTTTAACATAAAATTACCATTGCCACACATTAAATAATGGAATATAATTGTTTTATCTATAAGTGCGTTAGAACATTTTCTTTCGAAATAACCAGGAGGAATCTATTATGAATAAATGGCAGAAAATAGGACTGGCAGTTGGTATGGGAGCTGCTGTTGTTACTACTACACACCTGATTAACAGCATAATATTCAAATCATCTACTGCTAATAATTATACAGGCAAAAGAATAAGAAGCAATTATCAATGGAAGTTCGGCAATATCGCATATGTAACCGCCGGCTCAGGTTCTCCACTTTTACTTATACACGATCTTAATTCTTACAGTTCAAGCTACGAATGGGAACAGACTATTAACAGCTTTGCTAAGAATCACAAGGTATATGCTATTGATTTATTAGGATGTGGTCATTCTGATAAACCTAATCTTACTTATACGACTTTTATGTATACACAGCTTATTAATGATTTTGTAGTCAATGTTATCCATTCCAAGACTGATGTTGTTGCTACAGCAGGCTCAACACCAATTGTGATAATGGCTGCATTTAATAATCATGCACTGTTTAATAAGATTATTCTTGTTTCTCCTTTATCAGTTGAAGATGCTCTTAAAGGGCCTGATAACTTAAGTGGAATAAGAAGACACATTTTAAATGTGCCTGTTATCGGAACTACTGTGTACAACATTCTGTTTAACAAACCTTCTATTAGAAAGCTTCTTTCAAGAACTTTCAAGGATGGTAAAGTTTCTGCTGATTATATCAACGCATGCCATGAGAATGCACATCTTGGTGACACAGCTGCTAAGTATCTATTCATCAGCACAGAATGTAATTTTACTACTGTTACTATCTCAAAGGCACTTTCTGAGCTTGATAACTGTATATACATGATTAACGGTATGCACAATAATAATGACGTTATTGATGAATATATCCACATCAATCCAGCAATTGAAAATGTTATGATTCAGGATGCCAAGAAGCTTCCACAGGTTGAACAGCCGGCTGAATTCGTAAGACAGGCTGAGATTTTTCTTAATTAGTTATCCAATATCAGACATTTTTATAATATCCAGATAATTAACAAAGCATATAAACAAAACCCATATTATCCACAATATGATTAATTGCTAATCATATAATGTGAATAATATGGGTTTTGTTTATAATAAATGTTCATAAACTATATTATATCTACGAAATTGGCTCTTTTGAAGGAAGTCCAGCCTTTCTTGGAAACTTTCCAGATGTAGGCTTAATCTTCTTGATATATACTAAAGAACGGTCAATATCAGTACCAGGAAGCTTGAATTTCTTCACTTCTTCTATTGTTCCGCCAAGAACACTGACTGCTTTCTTAGCATTTACTAATTCTTCATCAATATCTCCTGACTTATATGCCACGAAATATCCACCAACCTTTACGAATGGAAGGTTATATTCCACAAGAGTTGCTAAGTTAGCAACAGCACGAGAAACACTTACATCAAAATATTCTCTTAAGTCATTATTCCTTCCACCATCCTCTGCTCTTGAATGAACTGTTTCTATTCCTGTAAGTCCAAGTTCTTCTATTACCTGATTAAGAAACTTTACTCTTTTATTAAGTGAATCAAGCAGAACTACATTAAGCTGTGGATGTGCTATTTTTAACGGAAGCCCCGGAAAACCAGCACCTGTTCCAACATCAATAAGAGAAATCTCTTTCTTTTTATGTCCGATTTTTTCAATATCTAACACAAGACTGTCAACATAATGCTTTAAAAGAACTTCTTCGTAATCTGTAATTCCAGTAAGATTCATAAAGCTATTCCATTCAACCAGCAGCTTATAATACATATCAAACTGCTCGTACTGTCTGTCTGTAAGCTCAACACCTATAGAATTCAGATTATTCTTAAATGTTTCATTTATCATACATTTCTCCTTATCAATGATTAATGCTTTCTTCTAAGAGACTCTAGGTAAACAAGAAGCACTGATATATCAGCAGGCGAAACACCTGATATTCTTGAAGCCTGTCCAATTGAACGAGGTCTGAATTTATCAAGCTTCTGCATAGCCTCTTTTCTTAATCCGCTTATTTCTAAGTAATCAAGGCTGTCTGGTATAAGCTTATTTTCAAGCTTTTTAAAATGTTCAACCTGTCTTAACTGTCTGTCTATATATCCCTCGTATTTCAGATTAATATTAACCTGCTCACATACATCACAAGGCAACTCTGGTCTGTGCTTATCAATTGGAGCAAGAACATCATATGAAAGCTCCGGTCTTCTTATAAGTTCTGCAAGTGTAGCACCTGTTGTAAGCTCTGTACTTCCGTTATCTGTAAGTACCTTCTGTACTTCACTTCCAGTTCCTATATTAACTGACTTAACACGCTCAATTTCTTCATCTATAAGCTGAATCTTGCGGGTAAGGCGGTTCATTCTTTCTTCGCTTATAAGTCCGACTCTGTAACCATATTTAGTAAGTCTTATATCTGCATTATCCTGTCTTAATATAAGTCTGTACTCTGCACGGCTTGTCATCATTCTGTAAGGCTCTGCTGTTTCCTTAGTTACAAGGTCATCTATAAGAACTCCTATATAACTTTCTGAACGGTCAAGTATAAGTGGTTCTTCCTTCTTAACGAAAAGTGCCGCATTGATACCCGCGACAATTCCCTGTGCAGCAGCTTCCTCATATCCTGAGCTTCCATTAAACTGTCCGCCAGCAAATAATCCTTCAATCTTCTTGAATTCAAGAGAAGACTTTAACTGAACAGCGTTAATACAGTCATACTCAATAGCATAAGCATTTCTTACGATTCGGACATTCTCAAGACCAGGAACTGTTCTATACATTGCATACTGCACATCCTCAGGCATTGAACTGCTCATTCCACCAAGATACATTTCATTAGTATACAAGCCCTCTGGCTCAATGAATACCTGATGTCTGTCTTTGTCTGCAAATCTTACAACCTTATCCTCAATTGATGGACAGTATCTTGGGCCTGTTCCGTGGATATCTCCTGAATAAAGAGGTGAACGGTCAAGATTATCCATAATAATCTTGTGTGTCTCTTCATTAGTATATGTAAGCCAGCAGCTACCTGATCTTTCTGTATGCTCTCAGGGTCTGTTTCAAATGAAAATGGCACAATCCTCTTATCACCGAACTGCTCTGTCATCTTAGAAAAATCCACTGACCTTTTATCAACTCTGGCAGGTGTACCTGTCTTGAATCTTCTCACTTCAATTCCATTATCAATAAGTGACTGTGTAAGATGATTGGCAGCCTGTAATCCGTTAGGACCTGTATGATAACTTACATCACCATATATACATCTTGCTTTAAGATATACTCCTGTACATAAAACAACTGCCTTAGCTATGTATTCTGCACCCGAAACAGTCTTTACACCGCCAATTTTTCCATCATTAACAATAATCTCTGAAACTTCAGCCTGTCTTATATGCAGATGTTCAGTATTCTCAAGCACATTTCTCATTCTTCTGCTGTAATCGGACTTATCAGCCTGTGCACGGAGTGAATGAACTGCAGGGCCTTTTGATGCATTTAACATCTTTGACTGTATAAATGTAGCATCAATATTCTTTCCCATCTCTCCACCAAGAGCATCTATTTCTCTTACAAGATGTCCCTTAGAACTTCCTCCTATATTAGGATTACAAGGCATCATTGCTATACTTTCAACGCTTACTGTAAATATAATTGTTTCAAGTCCCATTCTTGCAGCAGCAAGGGCAGCCTCACAGCCTGCGTGACCAGCACCTACTACTACAACATCATATTCTTCTCTAATATTAGGCATATTACTTCTCCTTATCAACCTGCATTACTTACCCATACAGAACTTTGAGAAAATTCTGTTGGCAAGGTCATCTTCAATCTCTTCTCCTATTATAAGACCAAGATTCTCATATGCAGCCATTAAATCAATAGTAAGGAAATCTTCACTTACCATGTTATCAATTCCATCAAGTACAAGCTTTAAGCTGTCATCAGCCTTCTTTAAAAGTTCTTTATGTCTTGTACTTGTAATATATACATCCTCATTAAACTTAACTTCACCGTTAAAGAACATATTCTTAACAGTTTCCTCAAGTTCTTCAATTCCTGTCTCCTGCTTTGCAGATATAGTAACTGTCTCACAATTCATTATTTTCTTAATATCTTCTGCTGTTGTAACCTGTGCAAGATCAGCTTTATTAAGTATTACAAGAACCTTCTTATCCTTGATAAGTTCCATAATCTCATAATCATTATCATCAAGTACTCTTGAAGAATCAACTACATATATTACAAGATCAGCGATTTCTGCAAGCTTCTTAGCCTTATTAACCCCAATGCTTTCAACAACATCATCAGTTTTTCTGATTCCTGCAGTATCAATAAGATTAAGAGTAATTCCAGACAGATTAATCATTTCTTCAAGAGTATCTCTCGTAGTTCCTTCTATATCAGTAACAATTGCTCTCTCTTCTCTTGCAAGTACATTAAGCAGGCTTGACTTTCCTGCATTAGTTTTCCCCAAAATGACTGTACGCACGCCATCATGCATGATTCTGCCATTATCGCATGTTTTTAACAAGTTATCCACATTATTAAGACAGTTTTCCACATCATTTTTAAGGTTATCTACATTAGCATCTATATCAAAATGTTCTGGATCATCAAGAGCAGCCTCAATAAATGCAACATTATTCAATATTATCTCTCTTATATTCTTAATCTTTTCAGATAACTTACCATCTAACTGATTAACAGATGACTTCAGAGCATAATCATTCTTTGCATTAATAATATCAATAACAGCCTCCGCCTGTGACAGGTCAATTCTTCCATTAAGAAATGCTCTCTTTGTAAATTCACCAGGCTCTGCAAGCCTTGCACCAGCGTTAAGTACCGCCTCTAACACCTTCTTAGTAACAAGAATACCGCCATGACAGTCAATCTCAACAATATTCTCTCTTGTATAAGTGTTAGGAGCTTTCATTACAATTACAAGTGCTTCATCAATTTCATTATCATTATCACATATATTTCCAAAATGTACCGTATGACTCTTTACATTTGCAAGCTTAATATTCTTTTTTGACTTAAAAACTTTATCTCCAATAATAATTGCATCAGGACCGCTTATTCTTACAATACTTATTCCACCGCTTGACACTGTACTTGTAGATATAGCTGCTATTGTATCCTCCATTTCCATCCTCCATATAAAAAATGCTGTGATAATAATACCACAGCATTTAATAAAATCATATATCTAATTATCTGTTATATCTGTTATTATTCTCTCTTTCAAGATAAACAACAACATGTCTGAAAGGTTCTTCACCCTCACTTCTTGTAGAAACAAACTTATCTGCCTGAAGTGCTGAATGGATAATTCTTCTTTCATATGGGTTCATAGGCTCAAGTGAAACAGGTCTTCTGCTTCTCTTAACCTTGTATGCAATATTCTTAGCAAGAGACTCAAGAGTTTCTTTTCTTCTCTTTCTATAGTTCTCTGTATCTAATTTAACTCTTACATACTTCTCACTGTTCTTGTTAATTACAAGACTTGTAAGATACTGGATAGAATCAAGTGTCTGTCCTCTCTTACCGATAAGAACACCCATGTTATCTCCAGAAAGATCTACATTAACGCTGTTTTCTTCATCGTCAAATGTAATATCAGCCTTAACTTCCATGCTCATAGCACCAAACATATTATTAAGGAATGTCTGTATATCCTTCTTAATAACTTCCTTCTGCTCAGCTGTAAATGGCTCTGCCTTAGGCTGTTCTTCAGCCTTAGGAACTTCTTTAACTTCTGCATTCTTGTGGTTATCAGCAGGCTTATATTCTTTCTTGAACTCTTTCTTAGGTTCCGCCTTGAATTCCTTCTTAGGCTCTGCTTTCTTGAAATTATCTGCCTTCTTTTCGAATTTCTTCTCTGCATGAACAGGTGCTTCAATGGCCTTTTTAGGCTCTTCAGCATTTACCTGTTCTACTACAGTCTCTTCCTGCTTTTCTCTTGCCTTAATTTTAGCAGGCTTGGAATTAAATATTCCTAAAAATCCTGAATTACCTTTGTCTATAACTTCATAATCAAGCTTATCACTTGGAATACCAAGCTTAGTACAGGCATTAGTTATAGCTTCTTCAACAGATTTTCCTGTAACTTCAATATATTCCATTACTTAACCCTCTCTATTTTCTTTTATCGTTGACCTCATTGTATCTTGATACCATACCAACCTTATCAGCAAGACTTCCTGGTTTAGCTGCCTTACCGTTTGCTGCTGCGGCTTCCTTTAATTCCTGTATCTTCTTATCGTTAGTTTCTTTTCTTTCCTGAAGCTTCTTTGCTCTGTCAGCACTTGAAGAAGCAGAAGAATTCTTATTATTATTCACATTCTTAGTACTTACAGAAGCACCTTTAACGATAGTTTCTGCTGGAAGTCCCTTCTTAGCTCTCTTCTTGTTACGCTTTTCAACATTCTTTTCTACAATCTTATCTGTTCCAATCTTATCATAATATCTGTTAATGAAGATTGTCTGAATTGTCTGTATAACAGCTGTTGCAATCCAGTAAACACCAAGACCTGAAGGAAGACTTATTGCAAGAAATGCTGACATAAGTGGCATGAAATAAGTCATCATCTTCATAGATGCTGCTGCTGGATTATCACTGTCAGGCTGCTCCATGCCAGCCTGTGAAACCTTAACAGATATAACTGTGTAACGCCTGCAAGAATTGGAATTAATATAGCTATATGAAGACCAAAACCTGGATTCTGAGACATGTTAACGCCTAAGAAAGTATTCATATGGTTAATCTTATCAAGATTCTGTGTAATCATATCAGAAAATGCTGGAAATGCTTCTTTTAACTTAGTCCACTGGTCTGCAGTGAATGAATTAAGTGTTGTTACAGCTGTGCTTGTATTGCTCCAGTCAACAGTCTTTCCGTATATCTCATTAAGAGTATCAGCATATCCTGAAACAGATGAGATACCATCAGCACCATTAAGTCCAAGTATATTAAGGAAAAGTACCTTAATCTGTGAAATATAAAGTGGTATCTGCTGGAATACTCTGTAAAGTGCAAAAAGAATAGGCATCTGGATAAGAAGCTGCACACAGCTTCCCCACTGTGAAACACCATATTTTTCATAAACAGCCTTAGTTTCTGCCTGCATCTTCTGCATAGCTACTGTATCACTGTTCTTTCCCTTATACTTCTCCTGAATAGCCTTTATCTCCGGGTTCATAACTGACTGTAACTTAGTCATCTTCTGCTGCTTAATCTGTAATGGAAGCATTAACATTTTAACAAGCAGAGTAAAAATAATGATTGCTATTGCAATATTACCAATTCCTATTGCATTAAGACCCATGAAAAGGATGTCTAAAATGTAACCAAGTAACTGTGCAATTGGCTTAATAATACTCAAATTGTCACCTCCGCATAATATAGCACTATCCAAATATTCAGTTGTTTATTGCTTTTTTCGTTTCCCATATCTGCCTACCGGCACAGGATCAAAGCCATAAGCGTTCTTATTAAATGGATTGCACCTTAATATTCTTTTAAGTGCCAACCATCCACCTAAGAAAACTCCATACATTTCAATAGCTTCAATCGCATATTGCGAACATGTTGGAATAAAGCTGCAGTATTTTCCTCCTTTGTAAGGAGATATTGCGAGCTGATATAATCTTATCATCTTAAGAACTATGAACTTACCCGCATTCTTTAACTTAATCTTTATATCCTTCATATTAACCGCCTGTTTAATCCTGCTTATAAAGCTTATGAAGTTTCAATAAATGAATCATTGATTCCTTAGTTTCGAAAAAACCCTTATCTTTCAAACCGGCCCTGGCTACGACAACATAATCATATCCATCGGGTATACATTCTGTACTAAGGCGGAATGCCTCTCGTATCAGTCTTGCCAGTCTGTGTCGGACAATACTATTCCCGACCTTCTTACTCACAGATACACCTAATCTTTTAGTATCCGTTCCATTCTCAGAAATATACATTATAAGATTCTTGTTAGCAAAAGACTTCTTATTATTGTACACCTTTTTAAATTCCTGATTACTTCTTAATGTTTCAAAATCCCTATATTTCATATCATTCACCATTCTTATTAATTAAAATGTTACTTAAATTCAATATTAATATAATCTGAAAAAAGCAGATGAGAAACTCCCATCTGCCAAC
This sequence comes from Eubacterium sp. AM49-13BH, assembly GCF_003464165.1. GTDB lineage: Bacteria > Bacillota > Clostridia > Lachnospirales > Lachnospiraceae > Lachnospira. The sequence continues at coordinate 8,305 of NZ_QSEK01000050.1, forward strand.
AAAATCAAGAAAATATTAATTAAGCTGAAAGTTTCTTTCTACCCTTAGCTCTTCTTGCTGATAAAACTTTTCTTCCACCTGCAGTACTCATTCTTGATCTGAATCCATGAACCTTAGATCTCTGTCTGTTCTTTGGCTGAAATGTCATCTTCATAGTCTATGCACCTCCTTCATTACCATTGTAGTTTATTATGGTAAGAATATTTTCATATAAAAAATTTCAAAACACAGAACTGATTATATTGTGTAAACATTATAAAGTCAAGAAAAACTTGATATTTACTGCATATATTTTTAAGTATACCAATTATATA
>NZ_QSEK01000051.1 GCF_003464165.1 Eubacterium sp. AM49-13BH
CCCCTGTGATGCTTGGCAGTCTCAGAAGACACTATTAATGAAGAGATGGAGAAGGAAAATGTTTAATACTCCAACAGATTGTTACAATTATATAATTGAGAATGACCTTGAAATGCCAGTGCTTGGAGCGATGATGAACCATGCGAAAGATTATTCCATTGCGGAGATTGCAGATGGAAGATTTCATAACAGAGACGGTGTCGTTTCATTTTCATCACCGGGATATAAGGTCAATATAGCTGTGATGGATGATGAGATTGTCACTGCGGTTCTTAATGGATTGTATGTAAGTGCATTTATATCAAGACATGCTGACAAATACCAGATACATTTTCTTGTATCGGGATATCCCATCGATATGAAGTGCCGTTATGAGGAAGAAATCGCTAAGGGTGTTGTGCGTTACATGATTATGTCGACGATTGTTGCGTGCAGACTCGATAGTGAGAAGAAGGTCAGGGAATACATAGCTGAATAATATGAAGAGAGCCAGGATATACGGACTGACAATGGGGTTGAAGTTCGTATATCCCGGCTCTCTTTATGAGGGGGAAAAATGTTTTTCAAACATCCGATGGCTGCTGTATTGGGAGATTATTCAGCCATCTTTTTTATGAAAAAGTTTGTCTGTTGTCTTTCGACATTGTTAATATTAAATGGGAAATGTGAAAATGAGTTGGAAAGTTTGTGAGAATTTTGTGAACAGTGCTATAATAAATGGCATTGAAATTATGAAAATACTTAAATAATGGAGGACACATTTACATGAAAGAATTAAGTAACAGATCAGCAAATTTTACAGACTCTGTCATCAGAAGGATGACAAGAGTTGCTAATAAATATGGTGCGGTTAATTTATCACAGGGATTTCCTGATTTTGAGCCACCAAAGGCTATAACAGACAGACTTGCAAGAGTGGCAGGCGAAGGCCCTCATCAGTATGCATTGACATGGGGAGCTAAGAATTTCAGAGATGCAGTTGCTAAGAAATATGAACATTTTTCTGGTGTTAAGATTGACCCTGAGACAGAGATTGTTGTCACATGCGGAAGTACAGAGGCAATGATGGCTACAATGCTCAGTATTACTAATCCGGGAGAGAAAGTCGTAATATTCTCGCCTTTCTATGAGAATTATGGCGCAGATACAATTCTTTCAGGTGCAGAGCCGATATATGTTCCATTAGTTCCACCAGAATTTCATTTTGATAAGGAAAAGTTAGAAGATGCATTTAAGCAGGGTGCTAAGGCATTAATTCTGTGCAATCCTTCCAACCCATGCGGTAAGGTGTTCACAATGGAGGAAATGCAGACAATTGCTGAACTTGCAAAGAAATATGACGCATATGTTGTTACAGATGAAGTGTATGAGCATATTGTATATGCACCTAATAAGCATATTTATATGCAGGCGCTTGAGGGCATGAGAGAAAGAACAATTGTGTGCAATTCACTGTCTAAGACATACTCAATAACAGGATGGAGATTAGGTTATGTTATTGCTAACCCACAGATAATCGACAGAGTTAAAAAGGTACATGATTTCCTTACAGTTGGTGCAGCCGCACCATTGATGGAGGCAGCAGTTGTGGGATTAGAGTTTGGTGATGGATATTATGATGAACTTGCCGCACATTATGCACATATGAAAGAGGTATTTGTAGGCGGTCTTAAGAAGCTGGGATTAAAATACACAGACCCACAGGGGGCATATTATGTGCTTGTTGATGTGAGTGAATTCGGAGTTAAAGATGATGTGAAATTTTGCGAATGGATGACACAGTTCGTTGGTGTGGCGGCAGTTCCGGGGTCAAGCTTTTTCAGGGAAGATGTGCATAATCTTGTGAGATTTCATTTCGCAAAGCAGGACGATACACTTAATGAAGCAATAAAGAGACTGGCAACACTTAAAGAAAAAGCGATGAATGCCAAGAATGTGGACTGGAGATAATTCATGGAAATATATTTAAAACCGATAATTTCGGCATGTTATGTGTTCCCGGTTCTTGCCGTGCTTTTCACACTGCCGTACATAATATACGAATATCATAAATATGGCTCGATACTTGTAATAAGAACAGGGGTTGTGTACACATTTATATTCTACATGATTACCTCATATTTTATGACAGTGCTTCCGCTGCCTCCGATTGATTCAGTGACACCGGATTCGGCATGTATGCTGTTGGTGCCATTTGACGCAGTAAGAAGAGTTGTTGCTACTGTGAATATTACTTTATCGAATCCGGCAACATATATTAATCTGTTCAAATGTGGTGACTTCTGGCAGATTGCTTTCAATATTCTGCTGTTAGTGCCATTTGGTGTGTATCTGAGATACTATTTTAAGAGAAAATGGTGGCAGGTGCTTATAATGTCATTCTGCTACAGCCTGTTTTTTGAGCTTACGCAGTTGTCAGGTTTGTATGGAATATATCCTTATCCATACAGATTCTTTGAAGTGGACGACCTGATATGTAACACACTTGGAGGAATGGTGGGCTTCTGGGTTACTCCAGCGGTTGTTTTCATGCTTCCAAAACGTGACAGAATGGATGAAGTTGCTTACAACAGAGGACAGATTGTGTCGGAATTCAGAAGAATAATAGCATGGGCGTTGGATATGCTTGTAATAATGGCACCAGTTGCCGTATTTTTTGCAATAGACAAAGAAAAGTTTATGACTGCTGTGTACGATGTGAGATATATGGTTGTCATAGCGGTATATATAACTATTGCATTTGCAATAGTAACAAGGCTTACTAAAGGAAGGACGATTGGTAAGGCACTGGTTAATATAAGATTGGTGAGGGCAGAGAGTAAGAAAGCTGATAATAAGGCAGCAGATTACGAAGCTGAGATTATTGAAGCTGATACTCACAGAATAGTGAATGTTTTCAGGCTTATGGGAAGATATTTTATTCTGTATGTTATAAGCCTGCCTTCTCCTGTATATGCATATAATCTTTATCATGCAGCACTTATGGCTGATGGGTGGAGATTCTCTGTCAGTATAGCAGTATGTGTATTGTGCCTTATGGTTACGGCATATTTTGCAATAGATTTCATATTATGTCTGTTCAGCAGTACACGGCAGATGTTTTATGACAGGGTGATGGGAATTACGCATGTCAATATGGTGAAGCAGAAGGAAAAGATATCAAAATAAATTGAAAAACATAACAAAATAAACTCAAAAAATACATTGACATGTTAGAACTGACATGTTAGTATACACATAGCAAATAATTATGCAAATATGGTACAGAATAATAATGTTGTTATGTAAAAGGAGGATTTTTGTTATGGATATGACATTGAGATGGTATGGACCAGGATACGACAGCGTAACACTTAAGCAGATCAGACAGATTCCAGGCGTAAAGAATGTTATTACAACGCTTTTTGGTAAGCAGGCTGGGGAGCGGTGGCTTCCAGAGGAAATAGCGGAGCTTAAAAGGATTGTTGAAGATGCCGGATTGGGAATCGCTGGTATTGAATCTGTTAATGTGTCAGATGATATTAAGATTGGCACAGCTAAGGCAGATGAGCACATTGACAATTATATAAAGACTCTGCAGGCTCTTGGAGAAGCGGATATTCATGTGGTATGTTACAATTTTATGCCTGTATTTGACTGGACACGATCAGAACTTGCAAGAGAAAGAGCTGATGGTTCAACGGTGCTTGCATATAATCAGGATACAGTTGATATGATTGATCCGGAGCATATGAAGGAATCAGTTGCAAAGATGTCTAATGGATTCGTAATGCCAGGATGGGAACCAGAGCGTCTTGACAGATTAAAAGAACTTTTTGAAATGTATAAAGATGTTGACGCAGAAAAGCTGTTTAATAATCTGGTATATTTTCTGGAAGCAATTGGTCCAGTATGTGAGAAGTATGATATAAAGATGGGTATTCATCCGGATGATCCTGCGTGGCCTATATTTGGACTTCCAAGAATTATGACAGGTAAGGATTCTGTTACAAAACTTCTTGATGCTGTAAATAAACCATATAACGGAATAACGCTTTGTACGGGTTCATTTGGCTCTAACCAGAATAATGATATTTGTGAGATTATCAAGGCATGCAGAGGAAGAATACCATTTGCACATGTGAGAAACCTTAAATATAATTCACCTAGGGATTTTGAAGAAGCAGCACATTTATCATCTGATGGTTCTATGGATATGTATAAGATTATGAAAACATTATATGATACAGGTTTTGACGGCATTATAAGACCAGACCACGGAAGAATGATATGGGATGAGGTGGCTATGCCAGGTTATGGTTTATATGACAGGGCTTTAGGTGCAACATACCTTAATGGCTTATGGGAAGCTATTGATAAATCATCAAAGTAATTATTAACATTGGGTTTTTATGACATAATGGAGGATATTATGAAACTTTCAATAAATGGTATTAAGAATACGACAGATTGGGAAAAGGCTGGCATAAAGCTGCCTTCATATGATGTTGAAAAGGTTGCAGAGGATACAAAAAAGTCACCTGTATGGGTACATTTTGGTATTGGCAATATTTTCAGGATATTCATTGGTGGAATTGCAGATTCATTATTAGAACAAGGAGTTTCAGATAAAGGCATTACATGTGTTGAAACATTTGACTTCGATGTAGTAGATAAAATATATAAGCCATTTGATAATCTTGTTATGGCTGTTACATTGAAGGAGGATGGAAATACAGAAAAAAAGGTACTTGGTTCACTTACAGAAGCTATTAAGGCACAATCATATTCGCAGAAGGAATGGGAAAGATTAAAGGAGATATTTGCTGACCCTGGGCTTCAGATGGTGTCATTTACTATTACAGAAAAAGGTTATGCGTTGAAGGATTCTAAAGGAGAGTTTTTCTCTTTTATCAGGGAAGACATTGATAATGGACCAGAAAAAGCAACATCAGCAATGGCAGTAACAGCAGCACTTTTGTATGAACGTTTTAAAGCCTGTAAGGCACCGATTGCAGTTGTATCAATGGATAACTGCTCACATAACGGAGAGAAACTTAGAAATTCGATAACCGAGATGGTAACTGAGTGGAATAAAAATGGATTTGTTGGTAATGATTTTGTTGATTATGTGAATAATGAAGAGCTTGTATCATTTCCATGGTCTATGATTGATAAAATTACACCAAGACCAGCAGATAGTGTTGCTAAAGCATTAGAGGAAGCAGGTGTTGAGGATATGAGTCCGGTGATAACATCTAAGAAGACATATATTGCTCCATTTGTAAATGCTGAAGGACCACAGTATCTTGTAATAGAAGACAGGTTTCCTAATGGCAGACCTCAGCTTGAAAAAGCAGGTGTGTATATGACTGACAGACAGACAGTTAATAAGGTTGAGCGTATGAAAGTAACAACCTGCCTTAATCCGTTACACACAGCCTTAGCAGTATATGGCTGCTTATTAGGATATAATCTGATTGCTGATGAAATGAAAGACAAGGAACTTTCAGAGCTTGTGAGACGAATTGGGTTATCTGAGGGAATGCCTGTGGTAATTAATCCGGAGATAATTTCACCACAGAAGTTTGTGGATGAAGTTCTTAATGTAAGAATACCTAATCCTTTTATGCCTGATACACCGCAAAGAATAGCGACAGATACTTCACAGAAGGTAGGAATACGGTATGGTGAAACAATTAAGTCATATGTTGCAAAGGACGGAAGTGCCAAAGAATTAATAGCGATTCCATTGGCAATTGCAGGATGGTGCAGATATCTTCTTGGAATTGATGATAATGGCGAAAGCTTCGAATTGTCTCCAGATCCGATGGCAGATGAATTAAAGAAGCATTTATCAGGTATAAAAATAGGTGACATATCATCTTATACAGGACAGCTTAAGAATTTATTGTCAAATGCTAATATATTTGGTATAAATTTATATGAAGCAGGAATTGGCGATAAAATAGAAGAGATGTTTGTTGAAGAGATAGCAGGAAAGGGTGCTGTAAGAAATACACTTAAAAAATACCTTTAATATATATAACAAGCAGGCTCATAGTATAAGAAAGGCCGCAGGGTTATGGAAAAATCATTAAACGAAGACACATACGAAAAATTAAAATACGATATCATGAATTTCAAGCTTGTACCGGGAGATTCAATAAGTGCACAGAAGATAGCTGTAAGGTACAATGTTTCGAGAACACCGGCAAGAGAGGCAATTGTTAATCTTGAAAAGGAGGGACTTCTCAAAATAATACCTCAGTCAGGCACATATGTTGCAAGTATTAATTGCAGACGTTTTGAACAGGAATGGTTTGTCAGAAAAAGTCTTGAAGTGGGTATGGTAGACCCGGTTTTTGAGCATGTCAGCAATGAGATGCTTGATAAGATGGAAGAATTAAACAGCCGTCTCATTAATTATGATAAATGTAATGAAAAAGTTCCAAGGATTGAAATCGATAATGCTTTTCATGAACTTATATATGAAAGCTCTGGAGAACAGCTTGCTGCTAATATAATTAAAATGCAGATGAGTCATTATAACAGAATACGTTTCTTAGCAGAACTTAATAGTTCTATTAGTGTTAAAACTAATGAGGAACATGAGATGCTTATAGACGCAATAAGGAAAAAAGATAAAAGAATGTATCTTCGTGTTATTAAAGGACATATTAACAGAATTTTTAATGAGATTGATAAGTTAAGAATAATTTATCCTGATTATTTTGAAAACAATTAAAAACAACCATCTGGATACCGGAAATCGACAGGTATCCAGATGGTTGTTTTTATTTATTGAATCATTTCTCTATATTGAGAAGGAGTCATGTTTTTGATTTTTTTGAAAAGCTTGGTGAAATAATTAACATCTGTAATTCCACATTGTACAGCAATGTCCTGTATAGGAAGCTTGGTTGTATTGAGCAGGTAGATAGCGTGTTCAATACGTTTATTATTAACAAAATTAGTGAGCGTTGAGCCGGTTTCACGTTTAAACAGAGAAGATACATAACTGCTGTTTAAAGCAAATTCAGCAGAAATAGCATTAAGGCTGAGATCATCAGTAAGGTTAAACGAGATATAATTAATAATATTTTGGACAGGTTTGCTATATTTTCTTAAAGAATAAGATTGAACAAGCAGACAATATTTACGCGTGATTTCATTTTCCAGGGTTTCAAGCTGGGCAATTGTGGTACAGGATTCTATCCTGATAGCAAATTTGCGTGATATCTCATCAAGATGAATAGGATGAACATATGCTGATTGGGCAGCTTTCCTGCAAAGGGTATTAAGAATTATCATGAAATTCTTTCTATCGCGGATTGAATCTGACAGGCGGGGTTTAATTCCAGATGAATTAAGATGAGCAAGCTTGTCAATTGATTCAAAATCACCATGAGCAACATATTCCATCAGAAGAGATTCATCATTATAGCGTTGTTCAAGAACTTCAATGGATTGCTTTGTCGGTTCGGGGGTATAATCATTGTACATGTATTCAGAAGCATTTTTATTAAGAAAATGTTTTTTCTCAAGTGTGTAACTGCTCCACAATTTACTACATAAACAGTTTATAATTGCTTCTATACATCGTTCATCTGCAAATACCGGGAGTGCGGCATAATAAAGCTGCATAAAATCAGTAAATCTTGGTGGTATTGAATTGTATGAACATAAATCATCAATTCTTTGATTGGTAAACTTTTCAAATGAAAAAGGTCCGGCAAAGAAAGCTTTTTTTGAGTCGGGCAATTTAATATATATATAATCACAAGCGAAACTGTCATGAATTAGAAGAATTGTATTATTTTTGCCAGAACAGTTAATAAAGTTCTGAAATGTTTCTTTATGATTAATTAAAAATGCATCACTGAGGATAGTTTTTCTTAATTCACCATCATATCTGTCATCCCAGAGAAATGGTGTGTCAATTATATAAGATGGGATTTTTATCTTAGATAATAGTTCCATGGTGTAGTCCAGATATACTTTATAGTTCATATAAACCTCCAATCTCTATCAGTTTTTATTACTATATTATAATAACAGAAGAAAACAAAAATTCAAAGCATAAAAATAAACTGACATGTCACACTGCATAAAAATAAACTGACATGTCACACT
>NZ_QSEK01000052.1 GCF_003464165.1 Eubacterium sp. AM49-13BH
CGTACCACAAGATCCGACTTTGTGCAGATCAGAATATCTGCGTCACTGCCGATCAGCTGCTCCAGAAGTTTTCTGGTATTCCCGAATTGCTCCTCCTGTGGATTGTAGCCATCTGTCACAGAACCGATGACCACCCGCTGTCCGGCATATTTCTTCGGATTTTTAATTTCCGGCCAATGCTTCACATCAAGGAAAGTGCCCCATTCCTCCTTGTGCCCGGTAAAGCGCTTCATAAAAGAAGCATAGCAATACTTGCAGGCATGTGTACAGCCCACATAGGGATTGACCGAGTAACCGCCTACCGGCAGACTAGACTTAGTCATGATATTCTTTGTTTCCACCTCACGAATGAGGATTCCATTTATTACTTCTTCCATGATTTCTGTACCTCTAACACTTTATTAAATTCTTCCGGCATTTCCTGAATCATATTTTCATCCCCTATGATAGGGACAAGGTCTTCCTTCATAAACACCGGAATGCCAAGCTTATGTGCCTGGTCCGTCAGAGACCATGCCCATTCCGGCTCCGTATGAATCTTCCTGCTCTGCGCTCCGGTCATGGTGCCGACAACGATCCAATTGATTCCAGAAAGGTCAACTGTGCCGGGATCATCAAATAACGGCTCAAAGGTAACATGGTAATGTTTTGCTCTAACGTTTTTCCGAAGGGCGTCGATACGCCACAGTTCTGCTTTCCTCGTCACCGTAACGCCAAACCATGCGTTTTCCAGATCGGTATCAAAATCCAGCAAATCAGGTCGCTTGGTAAGGAACAGGAACTGATGCTGTGGATTTTCACGGATCTTTGCAAATACCTCGTCTCTCCATTCCGGCTTCCATCCAGAGAGATCGCTCATGCCGGTAAGAAGAAAGTTCTGCGGACGTTTCTTTTCCATCATCTTGAGCTTACCCGGAAAGAATTCAGTGTCAGCGAAATCATCAATCATATGCCAGCGTTTCACGTTGTTGCGGGCATAGCAATATGTACACCCCACTGTGCAGCCAATGACGATATTCATGTTCTGAATCTGATCTTTGATACAAATACTCATGACTTCTGCCACTCCTCAAGATTCTTTCTGATGCGGTCGAGGCATTCCTCAAACCGGGTAATTTCTTCCTCTGAAAAATCTTTGTAGTAAATACTGCCCATCTCATCAGATACAGAATCGTACTCACCCTTTAAGGCATGTGCTTTCTCAGTCAGAAACAGGAGTGTTTTCCTTTTGTCCGTTTCAGACTGAACACGGCTTATCAGCCCTTGATTTTCCATTCTTTCCAGCATCGTAGTAAGAGATGTTATCGCTAATCCGCATTTAGTCGAGAGTGACCTGATTGAAATACCATCCTTCTGCCACAGCACATAAAGAATACGCCCTTGGGCTCCATTAAACGCATCAATATTCTTTTCACTGAGAATCTTCTCGAAAATCCGGTCTCCAAGCTGTTTTATTTTGGTGACAAGAAATCCTCCATTCATTTCCATACAAAAGCTCCTATATAGTAGTTTATTAAAAACATACTATATAGGAGCTTTATTGTCAACAGTTTATATGTCTTATTAGGTAAATTCCGTTTTTTCAATTCTTCAAACTAGAAGTTACGATACCTTATACATATCGTTTTTATAAAACATTATTGCATCTTTTTTATTTGCATTTTTTAAGACAATAAAAACATTATATACATCGGGAAATGGCGAAACCATACCCATACATGACATGCCAAACATTAGTCCATTTAGTTCTCTATATTCTGCCGGACTAACAATAAAAATCAATAATGGTATTATTCCAAGCACAAATGGTAATAGGCACATTACAATAAACCTTCTACGCTTCAGAGGATATGATGCTAATGCAACAAATGATATCTTACCCGTTATTTTACCTATCGTAACCAGTGCGTTTCTCGGATAGACAATCCCATGTAACCACTCGTGTATCACCAAACAAATATACCCCAGGCAAAAACCAATCAAAATAAATACGTGCGAAATAACAACTGTCTTGTTCATAACTGTTTTACACAGCATCGTTACAAACATTAAAACACATAATACCGCTGCAATAGGTGCCGCTTTTTTCATCATCTCTTCAATGCTCTGAGGTGTTTCTATTTTAACAGCATTCTTTGGTAAAATACCTGTCTGATACTCACTTATATCTTCAATAGACATTTTTAATTTTATCATTACCAATTCACCTCCAAAAAGAGTAACAAATTCCGATTTTCTCAATTCTCCAAACTTGAAGTTTCCATTTATTTCTTTTTGCGGTATTTGGGTTCAATACCTACTACATACGCTACCATAGCCGCAATACTAATAAGCATTGCACCCAATATAGGTATAATAATCAAACCCGAATTCTGCCCATCTAATAAAGGCAATCCAATTAACGTAAACAAAACACCATACACGCACCACAATATGCCCAAAGCACGATTATAGCCTTTCACATCTTCTATGGGCGCTACCTCAGCATTTGCCCAAAAACCGAAAGGTTTTGCTTTCTTGGAATTAAAATCATAAATGCCCATTACAATAAATAATACGCCGATTATTACCCAAATAACAAATGCTATTAATCTTCCTTCCATAATATGTATCCTTTCTTTGTAGTTCTGTAAATTCCGATTTGTTTTACCCATTTTAACATAAAACTCACCCAAATTAAAACTACAATTCTCAATCATTCCACTCCCACTGACACCAAGTGCCACAAAAGTGCCCAACTGGCTCACAAACATTCCCAGTATTTATGCGGGTTTTCAAAATCACAATAATTAATACATGGAAATAATAAAGAATGAATTTCTTCACAAGTCGCCCGTTCCCCTCCTAGTCAGTAGGCACGAAAAGAAAAAAGGGAATGGTTTTTCAACCATTCCCATCTTAATGAGCCCACCGGGGTTCGAACCCGGGACACCTAGATTAAAAGTCTAGTGCTCTACCAACTGAGCTATGAGCCCACAATATATACTAAATATAAGCTGCTATCTATTTCAATCATCCAGCTTCGGATTTTGTCTACCGAGCTGGGCTAGCTGGATTCGAACCAGCGTAATGCAGGGATCAAAACCCTGTGCCTTACCGCTTGGCGATAGCCAAGAAATAAAAAAAGGGTGGGTACAGGGATTCGAACCCTGGACCTTCAGAGCCACAATCTGACGCGCTGACCAGCTGTGCTATACCCACCATAATGCAAAAGTCATAAGCTACTGGCCATGACTCATAAAAAAAAGTGTGCCCGGGGGGATTCGAACCCTCGACCCACGGCTTAGAAGGCCGTTGCTCTATCCAGCTGAGCTACGAACACACAAAGCGGTGATGGGAATCGAACCCACGTATCTAGCTTGGAAGGCTAGTGTTCTACCATTGAACTACACCCGCATAATTATTAAGTTGTAAAGTCGGGGTGACAGGATTCGAACCTGCGACCTCTTGATCCCAAATCAAGCGCTCTAGCCAAGCTGAGCCACACCCCGTTTTTGTTTCTTGCGTTTGCTCTGTTCCGCAACGCAAGAATGATTATATTATAAGGTGTACCATCTGTCAACACTTTTTTTGAATTTTTTTTAATTTTTTTTAAAAATTTCTCCACAAGTCTGTTAACCCGCATATTTACTGGGTTTATACATATCTCAAATCAAACGTCATTTCGCCATTATCATCAATTTCTAACATAATATATGTGCATCTTTTGTCTGCCTGACGTGGATATGAGATACTTCCAGGATTAATAAATGTCAGTTCATCTTCAACCAGAATCAATGGTCTGTGAGTATGTCCAAACATAACTATATCAATTCCCCTTGCTATACACTCCTCCCTGAGAGTCTGTAAATCAAGTGAAACACAATAATTATGACCGTGTGTTAATAAAATTTTCCTACCGGCAAGCTCAATTTCACGTTCTCTTGGAAGTGGTGAAAAAAAGTCATTATTACCTGGTACCATTATTGTTTCACACCCAGCAAGTTCCTGTATTATATCCTCTTCTCCTTCGATATCACCAAGATGAATAAGTAAATCGAATGGCTGCTCATTATATATTGCCTCTGCCAGATTACCGTGTCTTCTATGTGAATCGCTAACAATCATTATCCTCTGCATAAAACCTCCAGAATGAGCCAATTAGAGGCACTCATCCAGTTCTTTCTTTATAAGTTCAAGTGCTTTACCTCTGTGGCTTATCTTATTCTTCTCTTCAGGATCAAACTGTGCTGATGTTTTACCATATTCTGGCAGATAAACTATAGGGTCATAACCAAAACCGTTCTCTCCAACGATTTCCTTGCTTATAAGCCCCTCCATTGTGCCTCTCTTAACAATTTCCCTTCCATCAGGAAAACACACCGCTATGGCACATACAAACCTGCCGCTTCTGTCCTGCCCTTCAACACCCTCAAGTCGTTTAATAAGAGAAGCATTTTTAATATCATATGATGTATCATGTCCCATATATCTTGCAGAATACACGCCAGGCTCTTTATTAATATAATCAATTTCAAGTCCTGAATCATCTGCCATTGTAAGCTGCCCTGTAAGTTTACAGACAGCTCTCGCCTTAATCAGCGCATTTTCTTCAAATGTAGTGCCATTTTCCTCCACATCAAGGTCAATTCCAGCATCCTTAAGAGAAATAATATTATATTCTTTAAGAATTTCTTTAACTTCCTTAACCTTGTCCTTATTATTAGACGCTAAAATAATTGTAGTCATAATTATCTGTCCTGTCCCTTCTCTTTCTTAGGTGGCTTTGGTCCCTGGAATGAGTAAAAATATGTCTTTAACATTCCATTATATATCTTTCTGTTCTTATCCGGCTTTCTGCCAAAATATTTGACAGCATCCTCATATGAAGTAATCATATAGGCTGACCATGAATCTAACTTTGCAAACTGTCGTCCAAATGCAGAATATATTCCCGGAAGTGTCTCCTTATCCTCAAGTCTTTCACCATAAGGAGGATTAGTTATAATAAAACCGTATTTCTTATGATGGCTTAGGTCTGCCACGCTTCTTTCTTGAAAATGTATTAACTTCTCTACTCCGGCATTCTCCGCATTGCTTCTTGCCTTCCTGATAACATCTGCATCAATATCAAATCCCTGGATATCCGTTTCAATATCAAGATTAATCATATCCTCGGCTTCATCAACAGCATCATACCACAATTGCTTGTCAATTATGTTAGTCCACTTCTGTGCAGTAAACTTACGATTCATTCCCGGTGCAATATTAGCTGCTATCATAGCTGCTTCAATTGGAAATGTGCCACTTCCACAAAATGGATCAACAAGAATTCTGTCACCCTTCCAAGGAGTCAGCATAATAAGAGCAGCCGCAAGTGTCTCTGATATAGGAGCCTTACCTGCAGCCGGTCTGTATCCTCTTTTGTGAAGTGAATCACCTGATGTATCAAGTGCAATCGTAACAATATCCTTCATAATAGTAACTCTTATAGGATATGAATCTCCATCTTCTTCAAACCATCCAATTCTGTAATGCTCCTTAAGTCTCTCTACAATGGCTTTCTTAACAATTGACTGGATATCAGAGCTGCTGAACAGTTTACTGTTAACAGAATTAGCTTTAGTAACCCAGAATTTACCATTCTTAGGTATAAAATTCTCCCATTCAAGGTCTTTAGTTTTATCAAATAGCTCTGTAAACGTTTCGGCCTTAAATTGACCCACTTTAATCAAAATACGCTCTGTTGTTCTTAAATTGATATTAGCGCGGCATATGGCCTCAGAATCGCCCACAAAAGTAACCTTTCCATCTTCTACTGATGATATATCATATCCAAGATCATATATTTCTCTTTTTAATACTGATTCCAGGCCAAAATGGCAGGGAGCAATTAATTCGTATGTATTCATATATCCTCCAAAAGTACATTTATATATATATTAATGCCTATGCAAATGAGTGTCAATCCGTTAATTGATTACACAATTTCCCTTATATGCCTCAAATCCCCCAACCACTGTCTTACATCGATATCCGAGTCTTGACATTTTCTCGCATACAATCAGACTTAACGCTCCTTTATCACAATAAAAAATATATATTCTGTCTTTATTACTGAATAATCGTCTGAATTCATATGAAACTTTTCCATATCTGAATATATTATTTATATCTGCCATCAGCTTATTATATTCATAAATGTATAGCGCCTTTTATTCTGGAATGTAAAAATTTGTCTTCTTCTCTTATATCTATTATTGTTACATAGGGATCATTTACATAATAATCTATTTTTCTGGAACTGACCATTTCACATGACATATGTTACCTGCATAATATAGGTTTTATTATATTATACTTTCATTATATTGTTTTATTACCACTTTGTTATGTAAGGCCGCGTATGCGACCCATATTCTGACTAATAGCAGTCAGACTCATCTGAGACTGATTTATTATTCTTAGAATTCTTAGATGTCTCGTTTTTGCTGTTTGTAGAATTAGTCTCATTGTATGAATTTCTTGAGTTTGTTGAATTGCTGGAATTAGTAGAATTCTTTGAATTTGTTGAATTTTTAGATGTGTTCTTTGACATAATATCAACCTCCATTAATATTTTTCATTAATGTAGTATTGCTGTTTTGTCTGTTTTTATTCATTAGAACACTTATAAATATATTTTGATATTAAATATTCCTCAGATAATAAAAAAACCTTGCATATCTGCAAGGTTAAATAAATGTACGTGACAAGATTCGAACTCGCGACCTTCTGGTCCGTAGCCAGACGCTCTATCCAGCTGAGCTACACGTACTTCCTAAACACTCTCGTGTTTAGTGCCGGCAACGGGAATCGAACCCGTATGGGAGTATAAGTCCCGCAGGATTTTAAGTCCTGTGCGTCTGCCAGTTCCGCCACACCGGCTTGGTGTACTATTAATTATTGCCATCATAATGATAGCAGCGACCCGGATGGGGTTCGAACCCACGACCTCCGCCGTGACAGGGCGGCGCTCTAACCAGCTGAGCCACCAGGCCATAACGAGTAGAACAAGTGGACCTTCGGGGACTCGAACCCAGGACCGACCGGTTATGAGCCGGTTGCTCTAACCAACTGAGCTAAAGGTCCAAAAAGCCGACTGTCGGAGTCGAACCAACAACCTGCTGATTACAAATCAGCTGCTCTGCCATTGAGCCAAGTCGGCAATTTGAATTTCCTTTATGTTCTACTCTATGACTCCAAGGGGATTTGAACCCCTGATACCACCGTGAAAGGGTGGTGTCTTAACCGCTTGACCATGGAGCCGTATAAAAAAATATAAGAATGAATTGGAACAATTATCCTATTGTCCTATATCCATTCTTATAACTCCCCGAGTAGGGCTCGAACCTACAACAACTCGGTTAACAGCCGAGTGCTCTACCATTGAGCTATCGAGGATTATAAACTTGAAAGATTGCTCTTTCAAAACTGCACATTAAAATTCTTTCATCCGATTACTCTTAAGAATAACTCTCTTTGTTCTATCCAAACCGTCTTAACCTTTTCTCTTGGTTAAGCCCTCGACCTATTAGTACAGATCAGCTCCATATGTCACCACACTTCCACCTTCTGCCTATCTACCTCGTCGTCTTCAAGGGGTCTTACTAACTTACGTTATGGGATATCTCATCTTGAGGGGGGCTTCACGCTTAGATGCCTTCAGCGTTTATCCCGTCCCGACTTGGCTACCCGGCTATGCATTTGGCAATGCAACCGGTGCAC
>NZ_QSEK01000053.1 GCF_003464165.1 Eubacterium sp. AM49-13BH
AAAGCTATTTTATTATTTCCTATTAATATTGAAATTTATTCCATTTTAACTCTATAATGCATGAGTTGCATAGAAAATGACATATTCTGCGTTTTTTCGCCAAAGTCACTATGTAATGGGTAACTTTTGTATATTTATATTAAGGAGGACAGCTGCAGCTGTATTAGGTTATGAATAAATTCAAATTAGGTATTGATATTGGATCAACAACTGTAAAAATCGCTGTTTTAGATGATAATAATAATATTTTATTTTCTGATTATGAAAGGCATTTTGCGAATATCCAGGAAACTCTCCAGTCACTTCTTGAAAAGGCAGTGGCAGAACTTGGTGAGTTTGAAGTATATCCTGTTATCACAGGTTCAGGCGGACTTACTCTTGCCAAGCATTTAGAAGTACCATTCACACAGGAGGTAGTAGCCGTGTCTACTGCCCTTCAGGATTATGCTCCACAGTGTGATGTTGCAATCGAGCTTGGTGGTGAGGATGCTAAAATTATCTACTTTACTAACGGTATCGACCAGAGAATGAACGGAATATGTGCTGGTGGTACAGGTTCTTTCATTGACCAGATGGCGACTCTGTTACAGACAGACGCAATGGGACTTAATGAATACGCCAAGAACTATAAGTCAATATACCCTATTGCCGCAAGATGTGGTGTATTTGCCAAGACTGATATCCAGCCTCTTATCAATGAAGGTGCAACTAAGGAAGACCTTTCTGCATCTATATTCCAGGCTGTTGTAAACCAGACAATCAGTGGTCTTGCATGTGGTAAACCAATCCGTGGTAATGTTGCATTCTTAGGCGGACCTCTTCATTTCTTATCAGAGTTAAGGCAGGCATTTATCCGTACATTAAGCTTAGGTCCGGATGAAATCATTGCTCCTGACCATTCACATTTATTTGCTGCTGTTGGTTCAGCAATGAATTACAGTGAAAATGTATGTGTTCCTGTAGAAGACATTATCGCAAGACTCAAAGGAAAGATTAAGCTTGAATTCGAGGTTGAGCGTATGGAACCTCTTTTTGAGAACCAGTTTGCATATGATGAATTCACAAAGCGTCACAACTCTCATCATGTTAAGACTGCTGATATCGCATCTTACAAGGGTAACTGTTATCTCGGAATCGATGCAGGTTCAACAACAACCAAGGTTGCATTAGTTGATGAGGATGGTAATCTTCTGTACTCATTCTATTCAAGCAATAACGGTTCACCACTTGCTACAACAATTAAAGCTATTAAAGAGATATATACCCAGCTTCCACCAGAAGCTAAGATTGTGCAGTCATGCTCAACAGGTTATGGCGAAGCACTTATCAAGTCGGCTCTTATGTTAGATGAGGGAGAAGTTGAGACAGTGTCACATTTTTACGCTGCTGCTTTCTTTGACCCGGATGTAGACTGTATCATCGATATCGGTGGACAGGATATGAAATGTATCAAGATTAAGAACCAGACTGTAGATTCAGTCCAGCTTAACGAAGCATGTTCATCAGGATGTGGTTCATTCATAGAAACATTTGCAAAATCCCTCAACTTCACAGTTCAGGACTTTGCCAAGGCTGCATTATTTGCTAACCACCCTATTGACTTAGGAACACGTTGTACAGTATTCATGAATTCCAAGGTTAAGCAGGCACAGAAGGAAGGCGCTGAAGTTGCAGATATCTCTGCCGGACTTGCTTATTCTGTTATTAAAAATGCTTTATACAAGGTTATCAAGATTTCTGACCCTGATGATTTAGGTAAGCATATCGTTGTTCAGGGTGGTACATTCTACAACGACGCTGTTCTTAGAAGTTTTGAAAAGATTACAGGTGTTCAGGCAATCAGACCTGATATCGCTGGTATAATGGGAGCTTTTGGTGCTGCCCTTATAGCAAGAGAAAGATATGACGGTATATCAGAATCATCCATGCTTTCTATAGATAAGATTAACTCTCTTACATATGAAACAAAGCTTACAAGATGTAAGGGATGTACTAACAGCTGTCACCTTACAATCAATAAATTCTCTGGCGGCAGACAGTTTATCACAGGTAACAGATGTGAACGTGGACTTGGTAAAGAGAAGAACAAAGAAAAGCTTCCTAACCTTTTCGATTATAAGTTCCACAGACTCTTTGACTATGAGCCTCTTTCAGAAGAAAAAGCAACAAGAGGAACTGTAGGTATTCCAAGAGTTCTTAATATGTATGAAAACTATCCGTTCTGGTATACATTTTTCACAAAACTCGGATACAGGGTTGTACTCTCACCTCAGTCAAGTCACAAGCTTTACGAATTAGGTATTGAGTCAATTCCATCAGAGTCAGAGTGTTATCCTGCAAAGCTTGCACATGGTCATATCATGTGGCTTATTAAGCAGGGAGTTAAATTTATCTTCTATCCATGTGTACCTTATGAGCATAACGAATATGAAGGCACTAACAACCATTATAACTGCCCTATCGTTACTTCTTATGCCGAGAACATTAAGAATAATGTAGAAGAACTTAAAACAGAGAATATAGATTTCAGAAATCCATTCATGTCATTTGAAAGTGAGGAGAAGATATCCAAAAGACTTGTTGAGGAATTCTCATCATACATTCCTGCCGCAGAGATTAAGTCTGCTGTCAAAGCCGGATGGGATGAAATGATGGCTTGCAGACAGGATGTCAGAAATAAAGGTGAAGAAGTAATTGCTTACCTTAACGAAACAGGAAAGCGCGGTATCGTACTTGCCGGCCGTCCTTACCATGTTGACCCTGAAGTAAACCACGGTATTCCTGAACTTATTAATTCATACGGACTTGCAGTACTTACAGAGGACAGTGTTGCACATTTAGGAACAGTTGAAAGACCTCTTATCATTCTTGACCAGTGGATGTATCATTCAAGACTTTACGCTGCTGCTAACTATGTAAAGACTGTAGATAATCTCGACCTTATCCAGCTCAATTCATTTGGATGCGGTCTTGATGCCGTTACTACTGACGCTGTCAACGATATACTTACTAAGTCTGGAAAGATATATACAGTACTTAAGATTGATGAGGTTAATAACCTTGGCGCTGCAAGAATCAGAGTACGTTCTCTTATCGCAGCATTAAGAGTCCGTGAACAGAAGAATTACCAGAGAAAGATTCAGTCATCTGCCTACCACAGAGTACAGTTTACTGAAGATATGAGAAAGAATTACACAATTCTCTGCCCTCAGATGTCACCAATACATTTTGACATATTAGGTCCTGCCCTTAATTCATGTGGCTACAATATTGAAGTCCTTGAGAACGACAACAAGTCATCAGTAGATGTAGGTCTTAAATATGTTAATAACGACGCATGCTACCCTTCACTTATGGTAGTCGGACAGATTATGAACGCCCTTCTTTCAGGCAAATACGACCTTTCAAGAACTGCCGTCATTATGTCACAGACAGGTGGTGGATGCCGTGCTTCCAACTATATCGGATTCATCAGAAGAGCACTCATAAAGGCTGGTATTCCAGATGTTCCTGTAATCTCACTGAGTGCACAGGGACTTGAATCTAATCCAGGCTTCAGCTATGACATACCAATGCTTAAGAAAGCTATGATGGCTGTTGAATATGGTGATATATTCATGAATGTTGTATACCGTACAAGACCTTACGAGGCAGTTCCTGGTTCAGTTAATGCACTTCATGAAAAATGGAAGAAGGTCTGCATTGAGCAGCTTACTAAAAATAAGGTTCATATGAAAGAGTTCAATAAGAACCTCCGTGCAATTGTTAAGGACTTTGATAATATCCCGCTTAAGGATATCAAGAAGCCTAGAGTTGGTGTTGTTGGAGAGATTCTTGTTAAGTTCATGCCTGCTGCTAACAACCACATTATTGAGTTACTTGAGGCAGAAGGTGCTGAGGCTGTTATGCCTGACCTTATGGGATTCCTTCTCTACTGTATGCAGAATTCAACATATAAGCATGAATTATTAAAGACACCTAAGAAAGGGGCTATTCTTTCAAGTACACTTATAAAGATACTGAAACCTTCAGAAAGGCTGGAACCAAGGCACTTGCAGAAAGCAAGAGATTCGATGCTCCATCTAAGATTAGTGAGACAGCCAATTACGCTAAAGACTTCGTATCACTTGGCAATCAGACTGGTGAAGGCTGGCTTCTTACCGGTGAAATGATTGAGCTTATCCATCATGGTGTAGGCAATATCGTATGCTGTCAGCCATTTGCATGTCTGCCTAACCACATTGTAGGAAAGGGAGTTATCAAAGAGCTTCGTGCAGCATATCCTGAAGCTAACATAATTGCTGTAGATTATGATCCTGGTGCTTCCGAAGTTAACCAGTTAAACAGAATCAAGCTTATGCTTTCAACTGCTAACAAAAACCTTGCTAAAGAAGAAAAAGAATCTAAAAAAGACGCTTAATTGCTTGTACATATTATAATTCCGATATATAATGGATATAATAAATATGTTCGAAGAGGTGTGATATTATGAGTTTTATGTTATTCATCGGACCAATTATAGGTGTTGCAGTTGCTATTATAGCTGCTGTGGTTATCATATCAGTTGTAGCCGCTGCTGTTTCACAGAAAGATATTAACGACGAAGATTAAGAAAAAGGCTTTAACCTGTATTTTCCGGTTAAAGCCTTTTTTAATTCTGTCAATTACAGAATATCTTTCCTATACACTCTGAATAAAACAATTCCTGAAACTGCAAGAATCAATACTATCATCAATGGAACTATAACATTATCCTTAAGCACAATTCCATACGCATATGCATATGAGCGCTCAATAATCATTTTAGAATACACACCAGAAAATGATATTCCCATTATTTTAATTTTAGACAAAATTCCTACCGCCAGTACATTTATATATACCAGAATATATGTAAAAACAGTTGATCTGGTAAGCCAGTATACAATACATATTATAAGCAATGTTGCCTGCATTCTGAGAACATCTGCAAGAACTGATGCTAAAATAACTGTCACTGTACTTACTTTAGCAAAATCACAATATGGCAGCATATATTTTGAAACACTTCCTTCTGCTCCCCAGTTGCATGCCCATACTGCATGATTACTAAGTGATACCACCATAGTAATAACCGCATTAAAGAGCGGAACCAAATATGTTAAAGCAATACATTTTTTTACACAGCTACAAAACAGCTTAATCCTTGAATTATATAAAACAATCCTGTTTGGCAATAATTCTGTTTTGATTATTGTAACCATAAAAAAACTAAACAGAACTATTTCATACATACATATGAACCCATTCGACTTCCAGTCAAAAAAGAACAGAAAGTAATCAGCCACACATGCATCAAGTCCTTTCAGATAACCAGACATGAATGGAACCGTTTTCATTATCAGCATGACTGGTATCCCATACGCCAGCATAACGCTTAAATACTTTTTCACTCTTTCATTCATAGGTAAACCCCTTAACTTTACAGGAAATCCCTTTTTCGTGAATATATAATTCCTGCCGTTATAATGCCAGCGCATACACACAGCATCATACACAAGCCATATTTCCAGTAATTATATACCTCAGATATCCTATACATCATCATATAATTAATAAAGCAAAACCACTTCATGTAACATATTGATACAACATAATATACTATGCTGACAATAAATCCATATACCGCATTTGAAATATATGTAATAAAAAGCTGCACAATTGCAACTGTAATAAAACATACCAAACACATTAATAACATTATTGCCATATTAGTATTCTGTGGGATATCCCCACTTCCAAGAAAAATCCTGATAGTATTCTCGGAGGTTAATGAAATATCAGAATAAAATCTGCTATTTACTATGGCCATTCCCATCAGAAAATGTGTCGCACATATTATAATCATATATACACATGCAGCAATAACAACAATTAAGCATTTACTAATCCACCAGTATACAGGTGACCTTGACGCTACTATTATACTTTTGCCAAGCGCATTCTTATCAGAATTAATATATAATGCAATTATCAGCAGCAGATACAACACAACAAGCATGCCAAAAATAGGTATATCCATAGGTGTATTGCCACGAATTATGAATTTTTTTGCTCCTTTAAAGAAATACAGCATGGAATCTCCAAAAGATACACCATCAATGATTCCTTTATGTATGAACTTAACTGCACCTGTATAAAAAATCACCGCCTGCAATATACAATATACTATAAATGCTGCAAAAAACTTCCAGCTTGCATTACAAAACCGCCTGATATCTGCCTTGAAAACATTTTTAAAACATTTCATTTAAAACACCAGCTTTTTCTTTAATGGATAATAAGAATACACTAAAGTTATCGTAGAAGACTCCAGCTTTGAAAATTTCTTAGGATTCAGCTGATTAGGTCCCATATATGCCTGAAATCTTACTTCCTGAGTCTGTCCTGGATCTAATGTGATTCTCCTCATTGAATTACTAACCGGCTGGACACCATTGCTTCCGTTAAGCTCCTCAACAACGCATATGAAGCTTGGTGCATAATTAATAACCTGATCAGTTGTATTTCTTAATCTTACAGTCATAACAATAATTCTTACATTCTTAGCTTTTTCTTCGCTTACATTCTTATACTGACCTGAAATCTTAGAATAATCCTCAAGAGTATATACTTTAGCATTAACAGGAGTTATCTCCAGCCCGTCTAAATCTGCAGGATTGTCTTTGGTATAACTAACCTCCTCTGCATTTGGAAATGCTCTATTAACTCTTACTATCAATGCAATACATACTGCTGCTATGGCAATACACGCTGCCGTAATCAAAAATTTATAAAACTTCATTTGCTGCTCCTTTCCAAAAGAATATTACACCACTTACCAGTATAATAATTAACGGTTCCAGAATAAAACCTATAAGTCCATTATCCATAAGAACATTTGATGGACTAATATAAGACATAGGATTAAATGTATACAGTCCAAAAATATTTTTACCAACTGTAGATAACACACCTACACCATAATAAGCGATGAATGGTGAAATCATAACAAGAAATGCATTATCAAATAAAAATGCAACAGCTAATGAAACTACAGAAAAAGCTCCACCATATACAAAAAATTGAATAAGATAAATAATTATGTATACAAATGTATGATTATAAAACAGACATCCCATAAAAGACTTTCCTGAACCGATAAATAATCCATTTTCAACAGGAGAAAGTGCAGGAACACACATCATGGTTGCTATAAGATTCATTAATACAGGCAGAAGGACAAGCATTCCTCCCGAAACAAATGTTGTAATGAATCTGGCTGCATGCACCTTATTCCTCGATGCTCTGCTATAATACTGCAATATGTACTGGTTGTGATTATCCCTTGAAAAATTACCACAGTATGGCAATGCACAGAATAACATGCACACATATACATATGCTGTTGCAAATGGATCAAAACCAATAAAAATTCCCATCCATGAATTAAAAACAGAAAAAGGATATGAGGCAACACTTCCATCAAATCCATTAAGAATATCCATATGTGGAATTACTTTATTAATAAAGGAACCTGTTGCAAGCACAACTCCTATAAATAATGAAATATAAAATAATTTATTTT
>NZ_QSEK01000054.1 GCF_003464165.1 Eubacterium sp. AM49-13BH
CCATGATTCCATTATTGTATAAGTGACTACCTTATAAAAAATAGTACTCTTATATATAAATAATGTCTACAATAATTGGGTTGGTGTCTACTTTTAGATTACCACTTCAGGAAGGCAAGAAAAAGTCCAAAAGAGAAGCCAACGCGTGCCGGATTGGACTTTAAAGTGGAAAAAATCCACGAAAAAGTCCAAAACAAGCAAGTCAGAGCGTTATAGACATCCTAACTATCATATAACCGCCTTCTGAGTCCATTTTCCACGAAGAAACCTTATCAGGAAAGCAAGTGAGCGGAATCCCCAGTCGATGAACATACCGAACCATACACCAAGCACGCCAAGACCAAGTGTGCCACCAAGAAGGTAGCTGCTTCCTACTCGGAATGCCCACATGGAGAAGATGCTTACCATCATAGTGTATTTTGCATCACCGGCTGCACGGAGTGCGTTAGGCATAGTAAAGCTTAGTGGCCATATGAATATTGCAACGAGAGAGAAGCAATGGATAAGACTTAAACCGGTTTTTGTTGCTTCTGGTGACAGATGGAAAAGTCCTACCACAGGAACGGCAACTATTGTCATTATAATGTTGGTTGCAAGAATACCTGCGTATGCAATAAACATAAGCTTCTTGCCATATCTTTTGGCTTCATCAGGTTTCTTGGCACCAATACACTGGCCGATAACAGTAATCATTGCCATGCCGATTGCGTTACCCGGAATATTGGCAAACATTGTAACTGAGTTGGCAACTGAGTTGGCGGCGATGGCAGCAGTGCCAAATGTTGATACAAGGCTTGAAACAGAGAGCTTTCCTATCTGGAACATGCCATTTTCCAATCCGCTCGGAAGACCAATTGAAAGAATCTTCCTGATAATAGAAGGGCATGGCAGAAAATCCCTGCCAGACTTTATTCTTATTGCAGATTCAGCTTTAAACATAAGAGAAATAATAATTATTGCAGATATAATTCTGGATATAAGAGTTGCTAAAGCTACACCTGCAACGCCCATATTGAACACAAATATAAATAAAGCATTTCCACATATATTAATTATGTTCATAATAAAACTTGTGTTCATGCTTATCTTGCTGTTTCCTATGCTTCTGAAAAGAGCAGCACCAGCATTATATACGCCTAAGAATGGGTAAGAAACTGCTGTTATGTAAAAATAAATACTTGCACTTTCAAAAACATCTCTTTCAATCTTACCAAATATAAAATTAATAATCCCATGATTTCCAATAAGCGATATGACCATCAGCAAAGCCGACAGTGTACTCATAATAAATATAAGCTGTCCGGCAGATTTCTTTGACATATCTATATTCTTACTTCCAAGATACTGACTGCATACAACAGCACCGCCAGTGGCAAGGGCTGATAATATCTGGATAAGCAGGTTGCTTATGTTATCAACAAGAGCGACACCGGAAACTGCAGCTTCACCTGCAATAGATACCATAAATGTATCAACAAAGCCGACACTGACAGCAAGTAACTGCTCAAATATCAATGGAATAATAAGTTTCTTTAAATCTTTAGATGTAAACATGAAAATCTCCTATTCAATATGTAACTTGTTCTAATAATATAAAACAATAAACTATGTGATGACATAAGAAAAGTGGCTGCATTTTGCATAAAATACATATTAATTGCAAATAAGAATTCAATTGGGGCTATATTATAACAGATACAAATAATCAAATATGCGTGATTAACCACTTTTTATGCGTGGCTTATATATAAAGTCAGACAAGGTGCTATTATGAAAATAAAATTTAGTGATTGGGAATAGGGGGTTGCTATGAAGAAAAGAATAATGTTAGTTGTCATGAGTATGCTGATTATGGTGGTGTCTGGGTGCGGAGATAAAACCTCTGAATCGACTGTTGAAAATAATGAATCAGTGTCAGAGATGCAGACTTCAGTAGATATTATGAATACATTTACAGATGCTTTTCGTCAGAAAGAAGATACTAATGATTATTTGAAGAGTTATACAGGAGGCATGAAAGCAGGAGCTAAGATAATTAATAAACCAGACAGAGACACATTTATTTGTGGTTATGAGCCAGTTACAGTTGAAATTGAAGGACATGCGGATTTTGATACAACTATCGGGTATATGATATATATTAACGGAATACCACAAAGATACTATACCGACAAAGAATATAATAGAGAGTATGTTCATTCAGAACATGTGAATAAAGAAAAGAATTCTGATACGACAATATACATAACGCCAGATAATAGACATGCATGTGAAAAACTTGAACTTACAATAGTGTATGTTATAGGTGCTATATACAGACCGTTGGGAGCCCATGATCCTATGCAGCCAGGATGTGATGTAAGAGTTCTTGGAAAATATACAATAGACATGAAAGCAGAAGCACAGACAGATAATACGGGAATATCAGATAAGGATATAAAGAAATTAGAAAAAATAAATTATACAGATTATGAATTGAGCCAGTTAATCAAAACATATTCTGATGGCTCTATAGAAAATCAGCTTGAAACGGTTAATTTTAGAAATACATATACACAGAGCATAATAGAGAATGGCAGGCTGCATTTGTTCACGGAATTTGGAGGTGCAGGAAAAGGAGAATATATAATTAATGTATATATCAATGGTGAATTGCTGAGAGCATATACAACTACTATAGAGAACTATTTAAACAGGGCAGTTATTGATGATTATGTTGAGTTTAGTTCTGATATGTTAAGCAGGTACAGCGTTGAAGAATACAATACAATCTGCTATGTTGCAGTACCAGCAGCCGGAAGTTCAGGCGATGTGTTGTCTGTAGATGGAGTAGTTGCTTTATGGGAGAATTGAATATATGAAGAAGGCGTATAGGAGATTATTCTGTCTGGTGTCAGTATTTACCATGTCATTTTTAATAGCAGCATGCGGTAAAGTTATTGGAGATACCGATGTGTTGCCTGATAATATTTCTACAGAATCAAAAACTGATAATAAATATGTATCTGGATATGAAAGAAAAAGATATATTGCAGCAGGAAATTTCAGTTATGCAGTTACAGCGTCAGGAGAAATTTTACAGGCCGGTAATAGTGAAAATGTATCATCATATTCAGGCATAACTATTATGCCTGAAGTAGATTCATGGAAAGATATTAAGTATATAGACGCAGATGGTTTCTCTGTGTGTGCAATCGATAATGCTGGTAAAGTATACGGTGATGGTATGGAGAATGATACGGGCGAAGTAACATTGTCTATGTATAAAAATATACAGCAGGTTGTTACAGATAGACAGGTATTTACAGTACTTAATGATTCTGACAGGCTGATATGTGTAGGAAGTAATGCACCATCATGGTCCAAAACATATGGACTTATATCTGGAATTGCATATATAGATGTATCAAACAGCCATATAGCGGTGCTAAAGAAGGATGGTAAAGTAAGTGTCTTTTGTGAAGGCGTTAATGAAGACATGAATACATCACAATGGGCTGACATGATTGATGTTGCGTGTGGCTATAATTTTACAGCCGGATTGAAGAAAGATGGAACGGTTGTTGCTGCAGGAGATAATGATTGAGGACAATGTGATATCAATGAATGGAAATATATAGTCCAGATAACAGCGTACCATAAGACACTCATTGGACTTAAGTCTGATGGGACAGTTGTTGCTACGGGAGATAACAGCAAAGGGCAGTGTGAAATATCGGCGTGGAATAATGTTGTGTCTATAATGGAAGGCAACGGGTATACATTAGGAATAAAAAAAGATGGAACGGCTGTAGCTGTCGGTGATAATAAATATGGACAGTGTGACGTGGAAAATTGGAAGAATATACAGCAGCCATGATATGGGGGTGATAATATTGGCAACACTTGACTTACAGGGTATACAGTGTGCTTATGGCAGTAATGTAATATTAGATGATGTGAATATATCATTAAATAATGGAGTAACAGCACTACTTGGACTTAATGGAGCGGGAAAAACAACGCTGATAAAGACTATTATGCGGTTGATTAAACCTAAAGAAGGCAGAATAGTATTTAATGGTGAAGACATATATAAGCTGAAAAGCAGATATTATGATTATGTTGGCTATATGCCGCAGATGCCAGTATTATATGATAATTTTAAAGCATATGATTTCTGCACATATATGGCTGGACTTAAGGTATAAGTAAAAAAGAGGCGAAGGAGAAAACAGATATTCTGCTTGAAAAGGTAATGTTAAAAGATGTAGCAGACAGAAAAATCCGTACATTTTCAGGTGGAATGAAACAACGACTGGGGATAGCACAGGCACTTTTAAATAATCCGCAGCTTATAATTCTTGATGAGCCAACAGCAGGATTAGATCCTAATGAGAGAATTAAATTCAGAAACATTATAACAGAACTTGGAACAGAAAGAATAGTTATACTTGCAACGCACATTATATCGGATATAGAGAGCATTGCTAAGAATATAATTCTTGTAAGAAATGGAAAAGTAAGTTTATGTGATAATCCTAAGAAATTCATAGAAAATGTGTATGAAAAGGTATATGTAATTAAAGTACACAGCTATACTGATATTGCAGATATCACACAACTTTTTAAAGTGTCAAATATCCGCGAAACTGATGATGGATTTGAAGTAAGAGTTGTTGGGGATAATCTGAAAAATGAATTGAAAAATTATGATATATCGGCGGCTACACCTGAACTTGAAGACGCATTTTTAATGTATTTTTAGGAAGTTTTGGGAGATATGATATGCATAATGCTGGATATGAGATAAAAAAATTAATAACTAACAGGTTAACAATATATATATTTGCAATAACATTTTTAATAAATGGATTCGTTATATCAAGAAAGCCATCAACAATAAGAACTTATTATGATAATAAATCGGCATATGATGAAATGTATCAGTATCTTGGCGGTGATATAACAGAAGAAAAAGTTTCGTATGTCACAGAAAAGTATGAAGAATTATATGCAAAAAGTATGTCACGGACACTTTCAACTGAATATGATGAGAGTCTGAGAACGGGATATGAAACAACAGAGTATTCGTTGTATTCTGAAATGTATAAGAAATATCAATATATATTGAATTATAGTGATAATATTAAAAATATCAGGAGTGCAAGTGAAGAAAATTCTGAATTCTATGATATTACAGGGAATAAAGCACTGAAAGAATATAATCAAAGTATATTAAATACATATAATCAGAGAAATATAAAAGATTTCAGGGAGACAAAGAACTGGAAGTATTATCTGGGATATTCGTTTTCTAATCTGTGTATATTGATTACGATTTTGTGTGCATTAAAAGGGATATTTTCTAATGAGCGCGAAACTAATATGAGTATGATGATTGTTACATGCAGATATGGAAAGAGCAGATGCTTTATTTCAAAAGTTGTAGCAGGGGTTGTTATAGCCTTTGGAATAACAGCAGCATTTATAATTGAAGATTTTGTGATGTTTAATATCACGTTTGGATATAAGGGAATTACGAATCCGGTGTATTCAATAGAAGATATGCAGTATTGCATATATGATGTGAGCATTCTGAAATATATTATTATTATTAATCTATTCAGAATGGCTGGAATTCTTGGAATAACATCAATTGTGATTCTCGCATCTGCGATAGCACAGACTAATCTTGTAGCAATAGTTTTAGGCGTTGCTGGTATTCTGCCATTTATTATATTGAATGAGAAAGAAATACCATTTAATATTGTCCGGTTATTGCAGATTAATCAGGATGCATCAACATTTAATAGTATAGTTGTTATGGACAGACCGGTCATTTACATTAATTATTGTCTGGTTACAGGAATTCTGATGTCAGTGGTAATTATTATTCTGGCATATATTGTAGAAGTACATTGTTCCACATTAACAGGAAGGGAGCGTGTATGAGGTTATGATAAATGTTTTGAGACAGACATATTATGAATTGATGAAGTTTCTTAAAATAAAAAAGGGATATATATTAATAATTCTTTTTATTTTAGTAAATGCAGCAGGCGCATTAAATAACAATGTTAAGAGTTCGAAGTATTCTGATGAAGAAGAATCATTGTTGGAATTTTATTATGAAAAATGGGGTGATACCTATGATTCTGCTAATGATACGATAATTAATCTTTATTATAGTATGGTTACATCTGATGACTATGATATTGAGACAGACTATGTAATTCCAGAGGACATGAAAGAACAGATTATTGATGAAAAGAAGTTAAGGATATAATGACAGTTTATTATTCTTCGTACAACATTGCAAAGAATAATGAATATACGGATTTAATAACAGATGCAAGAGGGTGGCATTATCTTTTTATTGAATATAAGAATATCAATATGTTTCTATGTATTATGACATTAATTGTTTCTTCAATGATATTTTCTGTTGATAAGGGAAAAGGTATTGAAGATATTGTCAAATGTACAAAAAATGGTAAAAAAAAGCTGCTTCCGGCTAAGATTATTGCAGTTGTTATTATGATAATACTGCTTGAACTGATAAGAACTGTGGCATTATTTCCGGTTATTAATACATATGGAATATCTTTTTTTATAAATATTCCTATTCAGAATGTAAATTATATGCAGGAAACTGCGGTTAATGTAGGAACAAGAGAAGCCCTGGTGTTCCTTATATTGTGTGAAATTGCAGGACTTATATATGTCAGCCTTGTAACTGGCATTATTATTATCAGCAATTTTGGAAAAGCTGAAGGCTTTATATGTGGAATGATAGCTGCATATGTACCATATTTTCTGTTCAATAATGGTAATAGCTACACAAAAGTTCCATTACCATCAGCATTTTTGGCACCATATAACTTCTTAGATAAAATTAATACGTACAGATTACAGTATATTTTAACAGCATTAATAATTATTGGAATTATATTTATTATGGAGGCAGTGTATACACATGAAAAAAGC
>NZ_QSEK01000055.1 GCF_003464165.1 Eubacterium sp. AM49-13BH
AAATGTATCAATCAATCAAACTATAAATTAGATTTATACTTCGATAAAAACATACAATTTTATTTTTAGTAAATGTATCAATCAATCAAACTATAAATTAGATTTATACTTCGATAAAAACATACAATTTTATTTTTAGTATGATTTATATTAAAATGTATAAAAATATAAATTTGTTATGGGAGAAAATTTCATGGAAACAAAAGCAAAGAAAAAATGGAAAACGCCACATACATTTGTAATACTTGTGGTAATTATTCTTATTGCTGCAGCGGCAACATATATTGTGCCGGCAGGTGAATTTACAAGATTTAAAGATGCAGCAACAGGCAAGACTTTAGTTGAAGCTGGAAGTTATCACAGAATAGCATCAAGTCCGCTTAATCCGTTAAAGATTCCTTCAGCAATCTATACCGGAATTGTGAAATCAGCGTCAACAATCACATTTATGCTGATAATCGGCGGAGCTTTTCAGGTAATTACATCAACAGGCGCACTTACAGCGTTATGCAAGAAGTTATCTAAGACATTTTCTAAGCACAAATATGTTGTAATTCCTGTATTTTTGACATTATTTTCTATATTCGGATTCACAATGGGAATGTCATCAGAGGTTATGATATTCGTTCCTATCGGAATTACACTTGCGTTATTCTTAGGGCTTGATAAAGTTACAGGAACAGCAATGATTGCACTCGGTGCAGCGGTTGGATTCACAGCCGGATTACTTAATCCGTTCAATGTAGGAGTTGCGCAGGATATAGCAGAATTGCAGTTGTTCTCAGGAATGGCTTACAGAGTATTCATTCTTGTTGTGCTTCTTGCTGCTACAAGCGCATACATAATCTGCTATGCAAGAAAGGTTGCAGCACATCCTGAAAAAAGCGTAATATATGGAATTCCTGAAGACCAGGAGTACACATTTGACAATGCAACAGACACAATTACGGTAAGACAGATTGCAGTTCTTATTGTTATGGCACTTGGCTTTGGAATACTTATATATGGCCTTTCAAAGAAGGGCTGGTACTTTGAAGAAATGTCAGGCCTGTTCATATTTATGGGTGTAATATGCGGATTTATCAGCGGTTACGGTCCTAGCAGAATTGCAAGGGAATTCGGAGAAGGTGCTAAAGGCATTATTGTAGGATGTCTTATAATCGGAATTGCCCGTACAGTTGAGGTAATATTAAGTGATGCCAATATTCTTGATACTATTGTGTATGGAATTGTTAATATTGTAAATGTTATGCCAGATTCAATTAAGGCTGTCGGCATGTTCTTATGTCAGTCACTTATTAACTGCGTAATCGTGTCAGGAACAGGTCAGGCAGCAGTTACAATGCCACTTATGGTGCCGGTTTCAGACCTTGTAGGAATATCAAGACAGACATCAGTGCTTGCGTTCCAGTTAGGAGACGGATTCTCTAACTCAGTACTTCCAATGTCATCATCACTTATGGGATATCTTGCTGTATCAAAGATTCCTTATAGCAAATGGCTTAAGTTCATGATGCCTCTGTTCCTTATATGGACAGCACTTGGATGTCTGTTTATGCTTGGTGCATTAATGATTGGATATTAGAATTGATTAGGAGCAGATATTATGTCAGACGATATTAAGAAGCAGCTTGGGGCGGTTATTGACAGCTATAAAGAAGATTTATGCCAGATGGCAGATGAGATATTCGACCTTGCGGAGATAAGCGGGGAAGAGTACAAGACATCTGATATATTGTGCAGTTATCTTGAAAAAGAAGGATTTGTGGTAGAGCGTGGAACAGGACTTGAAACAGCATTCAGGGCAACATGGGATAATGGAAGTGACGGCCCGGTGATTGGAATTCTTGTTGAATATGACGCTCTTGAAAAAATCGGACATGCGTGTGGACATCATCTTCAGGGACCTGCCGGAATAGGGGCAGCAATCGCAGTAAAGAACTGCCTTCAGGATTATCCATGCAGGCTTGTTGTGTATGGAACCCCGGCAGAGGAAACTCTTGGCGGCAAGATAATTATGCTAGATAAAGGTTATATGAAAGAGCTTGACCTTGCATTTATGTCGCATGGTTCGCCTAATACATCAGTAGATGAAAAATGTATGGCACTCGAGAATTTTGTGGTAACATTCCACGGAGTAAAAAGCCATGCTGCAATAAGTCCAGAAGAAGGACGCAGCGCACTTGATGCAGCGTTATTATCATTCCATGCAATTGAGATGTTAAGAGAGCATGTTAAAGATGACACAAGAATGCATTACACAATCCGTAATGCAGGTGGTCCTCCAAATGTAGTTCCGGACCTTACTGTTGCAGAATATACACTCCGTTCATACAGCACGAAATACCTTGATGAAGTTGTAGAGAGATTCTACAACATTTTAAAAGGTGCTGCGCTTATGACTGGAACAACATATGAAGTTCAGAGAGACCTTCCATTCAAGAGCAAGGTTGTGTGCCATAAGGTCAATGATATGCTTATGGCAAATGCAGCATATGAGAATGCCCCATCGATTGCGCCACCACGCGAAAGGACTGGCTCAACAGATTTCGGCAATGTGTTATATGAAGTTCCAGGCTCATGTATAAGAATTGCATTCACAGACAAGGATGCACAGCCACATTCAGAAGCCTACCTTAAAGCTGGAAAGAGTGATGCAGCGCATAATGCCATAGTATATGCAGCAAAGATAATGGCTGATTCAATATGCGATGTTCTTGTTAATCCTGAGCTTCTTGCACAGATAAAGCAGGAGTTTGAGGCGGCAAGAGAAAAAGGTTGATGAGTTGGTTTAGCGATAAAATTGAATTGAATTAATAGAGTTGTAATCAGGCGGAGGAGAAATCCAAAGCCTGATTTTTTTATATTGGCTATAAAAATAAACCACCTGCTATGCAGGTGTGTTCCCAGAAAGCTTTAGCTTCAAGAAAAAACCTCCATGTTATAATGAGTTTAAGGTTCGCCAACCAAATTCAATACAACAAGGAGGTATCCGAATGAATAACAACAGTTTATCACACACAAAATGGACATACAAATATCATATAGTATTTGCACTAAAGTTCAGAAGAAAGGTTATATACAAGCAAATAAGAGCAGATATAGGTCACATATTAAATGAACTATGTAAAAGAAAAGGTGTAGAAATAATAGCAGCAGAGTGTATGTCAGATCATGTTCATATGTTTGTGAGTATACCACCGAAGTACAGTGTATCAGAAATAATGGGATATTTGAAAGGAAAGAATTCTTTGATGATATTCGATAGACATGCAAATTTGAAGTATAAGTATGGCAATAGACCTTTCGGTGCAGAGAATATTATGTCGATACAGTAGGTAAGAATGCAAAGAAAATTGAAGAGTATGTAAGAAATTAGATGCAGGAAGATCTGGAATATGATCAGATGTCACTGAAGGAATACATTGACCCGTTTACGGGTGAGCCGGTAAATAAGGCATAAGCTAAAGCCCTTTAGGGCTTGCCTGTGGTAGCTATGCATGTGGCGAATCTTCAATGGCTCTTTAGAGCCGGCTAGTACCACAGGCTTATAGCCGCAGGGCAAACCACCAGCTGAGCTAGTGGTCATGAATTGCATTTGAAAAAACATTACTTGAAAGGAAACATTCAAATATTTATAATGGTAATATGGAATTTTGCATAATCTCAGATGAATTCAATGACAGGTAAAAAAATATTAAAAAACACTAGATTGAATGGAGTGTGTGAATAAATGTCTAGGATATGTGAGAGATTTTTTAGAGAGATAAAGAAACAATAAAAATGTCTCCTATTTGGAACAATTAAACAATAAATGAATAAACACATTAATATGTACTGTAATAAGTTATTAGCAATTAGTATTGTCAACTTGATTGTGCATACTTTTTTCCAAGGAGGGAAATAAGTGAAAATACGATATTTAGGTACAGGAGCTGCAGAAGGAATACCTGCAGTTTTTTGTGAATGTAGAATTTGTAAAAATGCTAGAAAAATACAGGGAAAAGAAATTAGAAGTCGGTCGCAAGCATTAATAGATGACTCATTATTGATTGACTTTGGTCCTGATACTTACTGGCATAGCATAAGGTATGGAATTGAATTATCCCGAATAGATTATGTGTTAATTACGCATAGTCACGGAGATCATTTGCTTTATCATGATTTGATTTGTAGAAAGAAAAATCGCTTTCTAGAACCACTTAATCATAATGCCATGAATGTCTATGGCAGTATGGGAGTTGGGAAAGAATTACACCTTTTGGATAATGGAAATGTAACACGAGACGGGAGTGTTGTATTTTATTGTTTGAAACCATTTGAAGAGGTAAATATTAGAGAATATAAAATTATCCCTTTACCGGCAATACATAGTAGCGAACAACCATTAGTATATTCTATATCAAATAAAGATAAGTCTATTTTATATTGTCACGATTCAGATATCCTTTCTGATGAATCATTAGAATTATCTTAAGAATAGACAGATTGTATATGATTTAGTCTCATTGGATTGTACAGAAGGAAATAAGGAAATCAATTACACTGGACATATGAACTTTTCCAAAAATATTGATATGAGAATTAAGATGGAAAGATATGGCCTAGTTAACGAACATACTATATATATCACAAGCCATTTTTCCCATAATGGATTAGTAACGTATGAAGAAGCAAAAAAAATTGCGTTAGAGATAGGATTTGAGGTTGCGTATGATGGAATGGAGGTGACTTTGTAAGAATGAATCTTATTATTTTTACGGGTGCTCCTGCAACGGGAAAGAGTTCTATTGCAGAAGAGTGTTCAAAAAGATTGGGTATTCCTGTTTTCTCGAAAGACGGATTTAAAGTTCAGTTATTTGAAAAATATGGATTTAAGAATCATGATGAAAAGAAAAAATTAAGCCGACAAGGAGAAGATATGCTGATCGATACAATTGATTCTTTTATTTTAAATAATAAAGACATTATTGTTGATAATAATTTTAAGCAGTTTAATGATATAAGAAATGCTATTGATTCACATGATGTTGCATGTAATATAATTTGTTTTTATCTATATTCTGAATATTCCACATTGGCAAATAGATATAATGAGCGAATTAGAACAAAGAATAGAGAAGTACCGTTATATGTTCTTAATCAGTATCCTGTAATTGATGGTGTTACAGAATATCATAAACCATTAGATGCTCTGCAAGTTGAGAACATTCAAAATGCAATTTTGGAAGATGCTTATGGCGATATAATTGTTCGTATTGATACAGAGCATATAGAAAATGATTTCGAAAGCATTGTAAAACAATGCATTGATGAGATTAGAATGAATGCCACTTAAAAAGAGTGTGTAATTAAATAGAATATCAAATATTTCATTTACTTTAAAATGTGAGACTTTTTGGCTTTTGTCGACTAAATGGGGCCGGATAATTACATTATTGATCTGGTTGACTTATTTTTTAAAGATTATAATGGAATAGTTGAATATGCAGGTGCTGATTTGAAAACATTTTTACTTAGTGTTGGATTTGTATAATCAAAAAGTTCTTTTGAATCTTTCATACAGTTGATAGGAGAGACAAAATTGCAATATAAGTTATACATATTTTGGTCATATCCTTGACTTAAAAGGGAGAGTGCTTGTGATTGCTAAAAAATAGCGCAGTATTTGGTTAATTGGTCGATGTTTTTACAGAAGATCAACAAATATATATGGAACAAAGATAAGATAGACATTTTTGACAATTGTGCAAATGTAATATACTAAAAAGAAGGTATAACAATGGATGAAAGAGTAGTATTAAAGAACGGAACAAAATATGAATTTAAAAATGAGGATGAAATTGTATCCTACGAAATTTCAAAATGTATTGGAAAAGGTGGAAGTTCTGTTGTATATGAAGTACGATGTAATGAATATGAGATTGGAAGATTAAAGGAATTTTATCCTGTAGATATTAACATTAAACGAGATGAAAATGGTTCTCTTTTAGTTGAAGAATCAGATTTAAAATCATTTGAAGAGAGGAAGCAATTGTTTGAAAATATATTAAAGAAAAGAGCCGAATTGCTGGAAATCAATGTTGATATTGCAAATACAATGCCTGAGTTTTGTCAGTTAGTTAGAGGGAGAAATACATCTTATATTTTTCAATCTTTCACAAACGGTAAGTGCTATTCAGATATTTATGGAGAATCATTAGAACATATAATAAAAACAGCAATTGGATTAGTTAAAGCACTAAAATGCTATCATGATATAGGGTATGTTCATTTAGATATTAAGCCGGAAAATATGCTAGTTATTAATGAAGGCAAAAATATTAAAGTGCAATTGTTTGATTATGAAACAGTAACATCTATTAGTGATCTCAAGAGCGGAAAAATAGGATATTTACCATACACGGAGCAGTATAGCGCTCCGGAACATATAAAAAAGGAATATAACAAAATAGATATAAGATCGGATGTATTTAGTGTCGGTATAGTACTTTTTAAGAAAATAATGGGACGTTTTCCAAGTCAGAAAAACAGAGAATTAGCACATAATGCATGTTATGACTATGATGTTAATTCTGAGCTTTTTGATGGGGTTCCACTAATTATTCAAAAATATCTAGATAATTTATTTGAACATACTATTAGGGTATCAGAAGCATTTAGATATAGTGATGATGAAAAATTCATAGCTATGCTGGAAAAATTACTATCATTTACACAAAAGGGGAATCGAATTGTTCAAAAAAATA
>NZ_QSEK01000056.1 GCF_003464165.1 Eubacterium sp. AM49-13BH
TTATAGTACAATTTTTGCCATAAAAAATATATGGGTAAAAATAATACTAGATATACTAAAATCTGTAATAACGGGTATGTTATTTATAGGTTAATATAAAGACATAGAAAAGAGAGCACATAATAGTGCACATAATATTTAAGGACGGTCTTTAAAGAAAAAATATCTATAATATTTAATAAAGTGATGGAGGTTTTATTATGACAGATAACAATGGAAAGGTGAGGCCATTTGGTATAAAAGACAAGCTTGGTTATATGTTTGGTGATTTCGGTAACGATTTTACTTTTTTGTTATCAGCTATGTTTTTGTTGAAGTTTTATACTGATGTTATGGGGGTTTCAGCAGCACTGGTCGGCCTTATGATGATGGCAGCAAGATTTGTTGATGCTATAACAGATGTAACAATGGGACAGATAGTTGACAGGAGCAGGCCGGGAAAGAAAGGTAAATTCGCACCCTGGCTCAGACGAATGTGTGGTCCTGTTGCATTAGCATCATTTCTGATGTATGCGACATGGTTTAAAGATATGCCGATGGGATTTAAGATTTTCTGGATGTTTTTCACTTACCTTCTTTGGGGAAGTATATGCTACACAGGAATTAATATTCCTTATGGTTCAATGGCATCAGCGATTTCAGACAATCCGACAGACAGAACTTCTCTTTCTAACTGGAGAACAATAGGCGCTACACTTGCTCAGACAGCGATAGGAGTTGTATTACCACTTGTAGTATATTATACAGATGAAGCAGGAAATTCAGTATTATCTGGTCAGAAAATGATGCTGGGGGCTTTGGTATGTTCAATAGGAGCAGTGATCTGCTATATGCTTTGCTACAAAATGACAACGGAAAGAGTTAAGGTTGGACAGAACACACAGAAATTCTCGTTTGGCGAGCTTATAAAGGAACTTGCACATAACAGATCATTAATAGGTATTATTGTTTGTGCACTAGTATTTTTACTTGCACAGTTATCATTAAGTAACATGAACGCATATATTTATCCAAATTATTTTGGCAATATAAAAGCAATGTCGATTGCAAGTCTTTCAGGAACAATAGTGATACTTTTACTTTCAACATTTATTACAAAGCTTGCATCAAAAATTGGAAAGAAAGAATTGTCAGTTATAGGATGTATTATCAGTGCAGCTTCATTTATAACATTATTTATAATTCACACTCATAATGTATGGATCTGGATAGCTTTAATAATTATAGCAACAATCGGTACTTCAATGTTTAACATGGTTATATGGGCTATGATTACGGATGTTATCGATGAATCAGAAGTTCAGAATGGTGTACGTCAGGATGGTACAATTTACTCAGTATATTCATTTGCAAGAAAGTTAGGACAGGCATGTTCATCAGGTTTAGCGGGTGTACTTCTTTCGATTGTTGGTTATACAACAGCTACAGCATTTGATCCTAAGGTTATTGACGGAATCTACAATGTGACATGTCTTATGCCGGCAGCCGGAATGACATTATTATTGCTTGCATTAATATTCTTATATCCTTTGAATAAAAAGAGAGTAGAAGCAAATGCAGCTAAGTTAAAAGAAATTAGAGCAGCTAAGGAACAGCAGTAAAAATATTATAAATATAAATCAGGAGGAATTAATTATGTTATATCCAGTTTTAACACAGTCAAGATTATTAAGCGATTTAAGCGGGGTTTGGAATTTTAAGTTAGATAACGGAAAAGGTTTTGAAGAAAAATGGTATGAGAAACCTTTGAAAGATGCAGATACAATGCCTGTGCCAGCTTCTTATAATGATCTTAAGGAGGGGACAGATTTCAGAGATCATTATGGATGGGTATTTTATCAGAGAAATATATCAGTTCCAGAATATGTAAAGAGCCAGAGAATTGTACTACGTTGTGCAGCAGTTACACATTATGCCATGATATATCTCAATGGCAAACTGATATGTGAGCATAAAGGAGGATTTCTTCCATTTGAAGTAGAATTAAATGATCATTTACAGGATGGTGATAATCTCCTTACCATTGCGGTTAATAATGTTATTGATTACACAACTCTGCCAGTTGGTGGTAAGGCTAACATGATGAGTGGAATGATGGGTGGCATGGGTGCAGGTGCATCTGACAAACCACAGAACAATCCTAACTTTGACTTCTTTAATTATTGTGGAATTACAAGACCTGTAAAAATCTACACAACACCTGAAACATATATCAATGATATTACAGTTACAGCTGACATTGATTTCACAAAAGAAGAACCATCGGCAGTACTTAATTATAATGTTGAAATTAAAGGAAAAGATTACAACAACATAACATGTAAAGTTGAATTATTTGATGAAGAAGGCACAAAGCTTTCAGAAACAGAAGGGTCAGAAGGCACATTCGAGATAAGTAATGTAAGATTATGGCAGCCATTAAATGCTTATCTTTATAAGATAAAGGTAACAGCAGGACAGGATGTGTATACACTCCCATATGGTGTAAGAAGTGTAAGAGTAGATGGCACAAAGTTTTTAATTAATGAAAAGCCATTTTACTTTAAAGGTTACGGAAAGCACGAAGATACATTTCCTAATGGACGTGGAATAAATCTGCCTAT
This sequence comes from Eubacterium sp. AM49-13BH, assembly GCF_003464165.1. GTDB lineage: Bacteria > Bacillota > Clostridia > Lachnospirales > Lachnospiraceae > Lachnospira. The sequence goes on from NZ_QSEK01000056.1 coordinate 2,604, forward strand.
GAATACAAAGGATATATCAATTATGAAGTGGCAGCATGCTAACAGCTTCAGAACAAGTCATTATCCTTATAGCGAGGAGATGATGAGACTTTGTGATGAAGAAGGTATTGTTGTTATCGATGAAACAACAGCAGTAGGAGTCAATCTTCAGTTCGGCGGAGGAGCTAATTTTGGTGGAGAGAGAATAGGAACATTTGATAAGGAGCATGGAGTGCAGACACAGGAACATCATAAGGATGTTATCCGTGATTTGATATCAAGAGATAAGAATCATGCATGTGTTGTTATGTGGAGCATAGCTAACGAACCTGATTCAGCAGCAGAAGGTGCATATGAATACTTTAAGCCTTTATATGATCTTGCAAGAGAATCAGATCCTCAGAAACGACCATGTACATTGGTAAGTGTTCAGGGAACAACAGCTGATACAGACTGCTCAGCTCAATTAAGTGATGTAATCTGTCTTAACAGATATTATGGATGGTATTTTGGTGGTCCTGATCTTGAGGTGTCAGAGACTGGACTTCGTAAAGAACTCTCAGACTGGGGCAAACTTGGAAAGCCTGTTATGTTCACAGAATATGGAGCTGATACAGTGAGCGGACTCCATGACACAACATCTGTTATGTATACAGAAGAATATCAGGTAGAATATTATGAGATGAATAATAAAGTATTTGATGAATTCGACTTTGTTGTAGGTGAACAGGCATGGAACTTCGCAGACTTTGCAACAAGCCAGAGCCTGTTAAGAGTACAAGGTAATAAGAAGGGACTGTTCACAAGAGACAGAAAACCAAAGATGGTTGCTCATTACTTCCGTAACAGATGGAGTGCAATTCCTGAATTTGGTTATAAGACAAAATAAATCAGTATAATAAAAATGTTATACAAAAGCTGCCACTTTATAGTAAATGTGTGGCAGCTTTTATGTGCTTCTTGTAAGGCATGTCGCTAATGTGGATATTTATGAAAATTTCGTAAACAGATAAAAATCTATATACTATGTAAATAATTAATGATATTATAGTTAAATAAATTAATGGTCAGTATATGTGAGAAAGACATCTGGCAATTAAACAGAACTAAGAGGTTTGTTATGAAGAATAATAATATGACAAGAAATCTGGGAGAGGGAAATATAACAAAGCTTCTTGCTTCGCTTGCAATTCCCGCAGTTGTAGCACAGGTTGTTAATCTGTTGTATAACATAGTTGACCGTGTATATATAGGACATATTCCGGGTATTGGGGCTAATGCTCTTACAGGGGTCGGACTTTTCACTCCCATACTTATGCTTATTAATGCTTTCGCAATGCTTGCCGGTTCAGGAGGAGCACCAAGGGCAGCAATATTTATGGGAAAGAAGGACAATGATACAGCTGAGAGAATTATAGGAAATTGTTTTACATTTATAATGATATGTGCGGTTGTATTGACGGCGGTGTTTTATGTATCAGCACCACAGCTTTTAAGATGGTTTGGCGCAAGTGATGCAACGCTTCCATATGCTCTGTCATATGCAAGAATATATATTCTCGGAAGCGTATTTGTCCTGATTGTTATGGCAATGAACATGTTTATCACAACACAGGGGTTTGCTAAGATCAGCATGCTGACTACAGTAATTGGTGCAGTGACTAATATTGTTCTGGATCCTGTATTTATATTTGTATTTAATATGGGAGTAAGAGGAGCAGCACTGGCAACAGTGCTTAGTCAGGCTGTCGGAGCTGTGTGGATTCTGCGTTTCCTGACTGGTAACAAGACAATCCTGCGTCTTAAGAAAGCTAACTTAAGACTTGATGCGAAGATAATCGGACCGTGTCTTGCACTCGGAATATCAACATTTGTAATGTTATCTACAGAGAGTATTTTGTCAATCAGCTTTACATCAAGTCTTTCCAGATACGGCGGAGACCTTGCGGTAGGAGCAATGACAATTATAACAAGCACTAATCAGCTTATTGTTATGCCGTTACAGGGAATATGTCAGGGCGGACAGCCGGTTATCAGTTACAACTATGGAGCAAAGAATAATGACAGGGTTAAGAAAGCATTTTTTACGCAGTTTAAAGCATGTGTAATATTCACATGTATAAGCTGGGCAATTATGATGCTTACACCACAGCTGTTTGCCGGCATATTTACAAGTGACAAAGTACTTGTGAATTATACAGCATGGGCATTGAGAATATATATGGCAGGAATATTTGCCATGGGATTTCAGGTAAGCTGCCAGCAGAGTTTTATGGCGTTGGGACAGGCAAAAGTCAGTCTTATACTGGCATGTTTAAGGAAACTTATATTGTTGATACCGCTTATATTCATATTACCATTGATTTTTCCGAATAAAGTATTTGCTGTATTTCTTGCAGAGCCGGTAAGTGATATTATTGCGGCTATTGTAACAACGATTGTATTTATGTTTAAGTTTAATAATATATTATCTGAAAATGAATAATATAAAAAGTTTTAATGAGTAGCAGGAAAGGGGTAATGGGAATGAACAATATTGATAATTACATGGAGCAGATGGCGGTTCTTTGTGAAAACAATGATAGTATTAACAAGAACCTGTATTCGGAGTATGGCGTAAAGCGTGGATTACGAGATGAAAATGGTCAGGGAGTATTGACAGGGCTTACTAATATATCTGACATAAAGGCTTTTGAATACCGTGATGGTCAAAAGTGTCCATGTGATGGAGAATTGTCATACAGAGGATACAATATAAGAGATTTTGTTGCAGGAAGCAAGGGGAAAAAATATGTTTTTGAAGAAGGAGCATATCTGCTCTTGTTTGGAGAACTTCCTGACAATGACCAGTTAAAGGAATTCCGTGACGAGTTATCAGAGTGTATGAAGCTGCCAACTAATTTTACAAGAGATGTTATAATGAAGGCTCCTACAGCGGATATAATGGGCTCAATGACAAGGAGCATTCTGACTCTTGGTTCATATGATAAGAAAAAAGATAACTTGGATATACCTAATGTGTTAAGACAGAGTATGCAGCTTATTGCAACATTTCCGATGATTGCAGCATATGCATATCATGCTTATAATCATTATGAGAAGGATCAGAGCATGTATATTCACAGACCAGAAAAGGAATTATCTATAGCTGAGAATTTCCTCAGAATGCTTAGACCAGATACATGTTTTACGGATTTGGAAGCAAGGGTTCTTGATATCGCATTACTGTTGCATATGGAACATGGTGGTGGTAATAACTCTACATTTACTACAAGAGTTGTAACATCCTCTGGTTCTGATACATATTCTGTTATTGCTGCAGCTATGTCATCATTAAAAGGAAAGAAACATGGTGGCGCTAATCTTATGGTTATGAATATGATGGATGATATTAAGGAGCATGTTAAAGATTATGCAGATGAAGAAGAAATAGCTTCATATCTGGATAAATTGCTTAACAAGCAGGCATTTGATAAAAAAGGTCTTATATATGGTATGGGACATGCAGTATATTCTATCTCAGATCCAAGAGAGAAAGTGTTTAAGGGATTCGTGGAGCAGCTTGCAACAGATAAGGGACGCAATGAAGACATGCTTTTATATAATAATATTGAAAAAATTGCACCAAGGCTTATTGCAGAACAGAGAAAAATATATAAGGGAGTAAGTCCTAATATAGATTTCTATAGTGGATTTGTATATGATATGCTTGATATACCAAGAGAGTTATATACACCTTTATTTGCTATAGCTCGAATAGTTGGCTGGAGTGCACACAGACTGGAAGAATTAATAACTACAGATAAGATAATACGTCCTGCATATAAGAGTCTTGTAACTAAAAAAGAATATATTGACAGAGAAAAAAGATAATTTTAACACCATATTCTGATTATAATGCAGGATAGTGGTAGTATTTTGTATATTTTGCTATAATAAAAAAA
>NZ_QSEK01000057.1 GCF_003464165.1 Eubacterium sp. AM49-13BH
AAGCGTGAGCTTCTTCGCTCCCTTTTTCCTATGGACCAGAGGGGAGTCTGACTGATGAGCAAGCACGGAAGATTGGACGTTGAAGCGGATAGAAGGCACGAGGAAGTCTAAACAGAACGAATCAGGTACACTACACTTGCCACACAATACTCAATGGCGTAAAATAAGTACAATCTCATAAGTAAGGAGGAGTCAGCTATGAACAGAGCTGTTGTTTATTATTCATTATCAGGAAATACAAAGGAAGCTGCAAAGGTTATTGCAAGAAAGCTGGGAGCAAAAATCTTTGAGATAGATTTAGTTAAGCCATTACCCAAGAATACAGTGAGGCAGATGCTTGTTGGAGGAATGCAGTCAACATTTGGAAGAAGACCTAAGATAAAAGGTGTTCCGGATAACATAGATTATTATGACGAAATTATATTGGGTATGCCAGTATGGGCAGGTATGCCTGCGTCTCCGGTCAACACATTTATAAAAAGTTACGGCGTAGCAGATAAAATTGACGCTGTGTTTACATTCAGTGGTGGTGGTGACAATGACAGATGCCTTCTGCAGTTGTCAAAAAGCCTTAAGAATTTAAAGAATCAGGTTGCGTTAGCAGACCGCAATAGTAATGCTGCAAAGGATAATCAGGAGAAGCTTGAAAAGTTTGTTATGAGTATCAAGTAGAAATGTATGCTATAATGGACACATTGATAAAGTTGATTACAATATAACTGGAGGATACAAGCATGGACGAAAATGTAAAGAAAAGAAACAAAGTACTGGCACAGACTGTAATTAATGGCTTACAGTCACGAAATATGTCAGGATATTATGCAGAAGATAAAGAAGCAGCATTAAAGCAGGCTTTGGAGTTAATTGATGAGGAAAGCACGATTGCTATGGGCGGCTGCCACAGTGCGCAGGAGATTGGACTTGTAGAGGCTTTGAAGGAAGGCAATTACAATTATATAGACCGTTCAAAGATGACTCCAAGAGAGGGACTTCTGGCTTCATATGACGCTGATGTGTTCTTATCAAGTGCAAATGCAATGACAAGTGATGGGATTCTTGTCAATATTGATGGCAATTCCAACCGTGTTTCATGCATAGCGCAGGGACCAAAGAAGGTAATCTTCATAGTTGGAATGAATAAAGTCTGTTCGGACCTTGATTCGGCAATGAAGCGTGCAAGAAATATAGCTGCACCAACCAATGCACAGAATTTTAATGTCAAGACACCATGCAAGACAACCGGAAAATGTTTTGACTGTAAATCACCAGACACATTATGCTGCCAGTTCCTGATTACAAGATATTCACGTCATGTCGGAAGAATACATGTAATACTTGTAAATGATACACTTGGTTATTAAAAGGAGAAACTATGATTAACAGACTTCATATGGCAATGATTGAATTATATAAAGGAGACGCTAAGAGAATACAGCATTTTTGCAAGGTTCACAGCTATGCAAAGCTGATTGCACAGATGGAAAATGTTGATGAAAAAAGTCTTTTTATAATCGAAACAGCGGCACTTACACATGATATCGGAATTCATACATGTGAAGAAAAATATGGTGAGTGTGGTGGCAGGCTGCAGGAAAAAGAAGGCCCGGCTATTGCAGCAGAACTTCTTGACAGGCTTGGTTTTGACAGCAAAGTATCAGAAAGAGTGCAGTATCTGATAGGACATCATCATACTTACAACAATATTGACGGCATTGATTATCAGATACTTGTTGAGGCAGATTTCTTAGTTAACATATGCGATGATAATCTTACAAAGGAAGCAGCATTAAAGGCATATAACAGCATTTTTAAGACAGAATGTGGTAAAAAGATATGTCGGGAAATGTTCGGGCTTGAATAATATATTTATCAACAGAGTACACATTTTAAACATATTTATCAGATAATATATAGACAATTAATTCACCGTGAAAGTGAGGATTACATATGGATAAGATGAAGATTTTGGTAGTAGATGATGAAAGCAGAATGAGAAAGCTTGTAAGTGATTTCCTGACAAGAAAAGGTTATGTTGTTATTGAGGCAGCTGATGGTGTTGAGGCTGTTGATACATTTATGGAGAATAAAGATATTGCTCTTATAATTCTTGATGTTATGATGCCAAGAATGGATGGCTGGGAAGTGTGCAGGCAGATAAGAAAGGATTCTAAAGTTCCAATTATTATGCTTACAGCCAAGGGCGAAGAGATGGACGAACTTCAGGGATTTGAGTGCGGTGCTGATGAATATATAGCAAAGCCATTCTCACCTAAGATACTTACAGCCAGAGTTGATGCAATCATAAGACGTGCATATGGTGTTGACAGCAATGAAATAATTGAGATAGGTGGAATTACCATAGACAAAGCTGCACATATTGTTAAGATAGATGGCGAAGAGATAGAGTTAAGTTATAAAGAGTTTGAACTGCTTACTTATTTTATTGAGAATAAGGGAATTGCATTGTCAAGAGAGAAGATTCTTAATAATGTATGGAATTATGATTATTATGGGGATGCAAGAACTATAGATACCCATGTTAAGAAATTAAGAAAGAAAATGGGTGAGAAGGGTGATTACATCAAGACAATCTGGGGTATGGGTTATAAGTTCATTGTTGACTGATTGTTATAATTTTAAGGAAGGCAGTTTGTGATGAAGATACATTCTATTAAATTTAAGATTACACTTCTTTTGGTTGTGACTGTTACATGTCTTGTTGCAATGCTTATCGGTTTTAACAGCTTTTTTTCTGAAAAGGTGTATATGAACCGTAAGCAGAAGAGCATGGTGAGTTCATATGAAAATGTCAATGATATTATGCAGAAGTATACAGATTCCCAGATAGATAAGGATACGATGTGTGCTGATATGGAGAATATATCTACAGCCAAGGGAATATCTGTCCTTGTAGTTGACAGCAGCTGGTGCACAATATATGTAAGTACACAAGGTGATGATTCAATGATTGAGAGACTCCGCATGAGTATATTTAATGGAGATATATTCAAGAACAGCGGAACTTCTGAAAAAGCACCAGAGCCGAAAAATCCAGCTGATGATTCGGTTACGGATAATCCGGCAGATGCAGATGATAAGAAGGATCATAAGAAGAGATTTGATGATATTATTGATATGTCGGGTACATCGCTTGTTGAGAACAGAACAATAATAAGCTCTAACGATAAATACACACTTCAGAAGGTGTACGATGAGAGACTGGGCGATTATTATCTTGAAATATGGGGCACGCTTGATAATGGCTATTCAATTATATTAAGAACTCCAATTCAGGGAATTAAGGATAATGTGAATATATCTACAACACTTATAAAATATGTTGGTGGAGCAATTCTTATAGTTGGAATAATTTCAGCATTTGTGGTATCAACATATATAACAAGACCGATAAAGCAGCTTTCTGATATTGCAGAGAGAATGTCAGAAATGGATTTTGATGCAAGGTATGAAGGCAGTGATAAAGGCGAGATTGGACTGCTTGGTAAGAGTATGAACAATATGTCTGAGAAACTTGAACATAATATTGCTGAGCTTAAGAAAGCTAATCTGGAACTAAAGAAGGATATCGATAAGAAAGAAAAACTTGAGATTATGAGAACAGATTTCCTTTCAAATGTTTCTCATGAATTAAAGACTCCAATTGCCCTGATACAGGGATATGCTGAAGGTCTTAAGGAAGGCATAACAGATGATCCTGAAAGTATGGGATTTTATTGTGATGTTATTATGGACGAGGCAAACAAGATGAATACAATGGTTAAGAGACTGCTTACGCTTAATCAGATAGAGTTTGGTAATGATGAACCGGATATGGAGCGTTTTAACATTAATGAGCTGATAGCTTCTGTTGTTGATGCTAATGCAATAAGGGCAGGACAGAAGAATATGAGCATAGTATTTGATAACCGTAATGAACAGAATTTCGTATGGGCAGATGAATATAAGACAGAAGAGGTTCTTACCAACTATATATCCAACGCACTTAACCATTGTGACGGAAAGCAAGCAATAGAGGTCAGAACATCAAAGTCAGAAGACGGAGCAACACTCACTGTCACAGTATATAACAGTGGCAGGAATATTGCTGAAGAGGACCTTGAACGCATCTGGGAGAAGTTCTATAAAACCGATAAAGCAAGAACAAGAGAATATGGTGGTAATGGTATAGGATTATCAATTGTTAAGGCTATTATGGAGTCAATGGGGCAGGAGTATGGCGTCAGAAATGTTTCTGACGGTGTAGAGTTCTGGTTCACACTTGACTGCAAATCATGATTTCATAACATTTTCAAGAGTATAACGGGCAGCTTGTGCTTCATCTAACTGATGAACATAGGCTGCTCTTTTTTCAGGCTTATATCCATCGCCATGTCCATTATATTCAGCATAATATACAGTTTCATGTGATTCAGGTTTATTCCAGTCAGTGAAGCCCTCATCAATAATCTGGTCGGAATATTCACAGTTAAGAAGAACAACCTTGGCATGAATTCTCCAAGGTCTGCTTAAAGCAACGCTTTTAGGCGGACAGTTTCCTGTAAATGTACAATTATCAAATACATATCCGAAAGCCTGACCTTCATATGTTGAAGGTGCAGTATAATAAGAGTTGATGGGTTCATTCCGGTTTAATGCAAAAAGTGTGCAGTTTTTAAAGTAGGCTGTGGCACTTCCAAAAATGAAATCAATTTCACCACATATAAAGCAGTCTTCATATAACTGGTGAACGAGCTTTCTTTCACCGTCTATTGTTGGACCTGTAAAACCACCTGGTTGTTTTTCTTTAAGAGGCAGCGGACCGGTAAATAAAGTGTCCTGATGACCGAGAATTTTACAGTGCTTAAATGTGATGTTGTCACCTTCAGCGTATACAGCGATTGCCTGACCGACATTATTACCAAATCCGGCACTGTTTTCGAATGTTATATTGCTTGCAGAGAAATTATCGGCATATACAAGAAATGTATAGGAACGGAAAGTTCCACGCTTAGAGCCGTCAGGCATAATCATTCTTGCATAGAAACCCTCTGTAATAATAGTTTCGTCTGTATCTTCACCAATTAAGGTAATATTATTTTTTCGGATTTCAATGCGTTCTTTATATATTCCTTTTTTGATAAATATGGTTTCTCTGTTATTATCAGAAACAGAATCAACTGCTTTCTGTATTGAATCAAAATCGCCAGAATTGTCTTTAGCTACCGTAATCATAAAAATATATACCTCCTATTTTTTACTATTATAGCACACTGGACATTAATAAATAAAGCGAGTATAATTCGATTCGTTAAAAAATTTGTAGGAAATAGAGATTATGATAAGAATAGTAGAAGATGTGAGAGATGTTAATATATATCTTTCATTAAGAAAACAGGTTGGCTGGATTAAGTTGGATGAAAATCAGGCTCAGAGAGCATTGGATAACAGCGTGAAAGTATTCACAGTATATGATGATGACAAGCCTATAGGAATGGGCAGAGTGGTTGGAGATATGGCTGTAATAAGCTATATCCAGGATTTAATAATAATACCGGAATATCAGAGTAAGCACATAGGAAGCATGCTTATAGAACATATAATAGCTTATGTCAAAGGAATTACTCAGGAAGACACAAGAATGATGCTTTGTCTGATGTGTGCCAAGGGTAGAGAGATATTCTATGAAAAGCATGGATTTATCGCAAGACCGACACCAGAACTGGGACCGGGAATGATACAGTATATATTACAATAGCATTGTAAAATGTAATGTTAACTAAATGTTAACTTAAAATAATAATAGGTTGACAATAACTTTTTAAGTGTGTACAATAACAAATGTTGTATTACTACATTTGAAAAGAGGACTTTAATTATGAAAAGCAAAAAAGTTACTATTTATCAGCTGACATTCATGGCTATGATGGCAGCAGTTACATGTATTCTAGGACCACTTTCAGTTCCAATTGGTCAGATTCCAATATCCCTTACTAATCTTGTGATTTACTTCACAGTATTTGTACTGGGTATATGGGCAGGAACAGGAAGCTATGGAATATATCTGCTGCTCGGTGCTGTCGGACTTCCTGTATTTTCAGGATTTGCTGGTGGATTAGGAAAGCTTCTTGGACCAACAGGAGGATATCTTATTGGCTTCATATTCATGGCACTTATTGGAGGAGCTGTGATTGAACTTTCACACAGAAATATTTTTCTTACAATGTTAGGCTGGGTAGTTGGAACTGCTGTTGCATATGCATTTGGTACGGTATGGTTTGTATACCTTATGAAATGTTCAGTCACATATGCACTTACAGTATGTGTATATCCATTTATCGTATTTGATATTGTTAAGATAGTTATTGCAACACTTCTTGGAAAGACAGTAAGATATGCAATAACCAAAGCTGGTTTTATACAGAAAGCAGCATAATAAGTAAAAGAAAAAGGTGTCTCCGGATTAATTATATAAGGTAATAATTTTATAATCAAACTACTATTAAAGGTACTATATTTAATT
>NZ_QSEK01000058.1 GCF_003464165.1 Eubacterium sp. AM49-13BH
CTATTTACACACATTGTCAATAATGTGACCTGCATATTACATATATCTTTATCAATAATGTGACCTGCATATTACATATATCTTTATCAAGGTTCTTAGAATTCTTTAAATAACTTCTTTCTATACCAGCTAAATCGTTTATAGCATTTATTTCTTCAGCAAAATGTAATATTAATGACTTATTATCCTTTTCCATTCTAATATTTCACCTCTATATTTCGTCTTTGTTTCAATGGTTTCTGCTGGCAAATATGATTACAGCAACTTTTCTTTATCTCCAGCCAAAGAAAAAATATTATCCCTGTTATACATTCTTACAACATCATATACCTCAAACATATTCGTATGCCTCCTCATTATCATCTTAACTAAGCATTATCTTGTTTTCTTTTCATTAATCTTCAAATATTTCAATTATTGCAACAACTGCTTTAGCAATGTTTTTTACAACTTCTATTCCTTCTAACATTTCGATACCTCCAAGTTTCTTTCATCATTTTACAACTATTTCATTCCATATATGTGTCTAACTATACTATATATTTTTTATTTCTCACCTCCATCAATAATAAAAGAAAATACAATTAATGTTTCCATAAATTAATTAATTGTAAATTATTTTATCGTATATCTATACCTAATTCCATTTTTATTCCCTTTACCAACGCTGCTGAATAATTTATCTTATTTTCCTTAGCTAACAAATCAAGCCATTGTGGTATGGTTACATTCTTTTTTACATATACTTCCTTGGAAGAATTTCTAAAATATGGCATCCATATATGAATATATATTGCTCCAGCATCAACATCACTTGACTGTGGAATCTTCTTATTTTTACTCTCATAATCTAATATTTCCAATGCCAGACATTCTTGTGCAGCCCTTATTGCTTCACTTTCGGTATTTTCTTCAACTATTATGTTTGGAAAATCTATAAACTCTATTCTTATCCTATTATTAATTTTTCTAATATTAGCTGGATATACATAATTCTCTTGCATAGCTCACCTCAATTACCTTTTTTGTTTACAGGTGATGTGATTTCTACCTTCGCAAATATCACATCACCATTAAATATTTAAAATCCTTAATCAGAAAATAAACCACATATACATCCTATTGCTCCACCAAGTGTTGCACCTATAGCAGATGTAATTGGTCCCCCTACTGCACCTATAGCAGCTCCTATGCTTCCTCCCGCAGCTGCCCCTGTAGCTCCACCTGTTAATACATCACCACATTTTTCTTTAAAATCAGACATACGATACCTCCGTTTCTTCTTCAATGAAGATTTCAATGCGTATTATTGTTTACAATGCGTATTGTAATCCGTATTGTATTCTTTGTCAACACCTTTTATTGATTTTTTTATTTTTTTATTTTACAATAACTATAGCGAAGTAAATAAGTATGTCTATGCAGCTAAATAGCCTTTTATTGTAACTATTAACTGTTGTCCTACAAGGAGGCTACTTATGACATTTCGCAAATTAAAGAAAGTATTAGAATCAAATGGTTGGAAGGTTATTAGAATTGTCGGCTCTCATTATCAGTTTGGTAAAGAAGGCAATTCCAACACTATAACTGTTCCTTATCATCATAAGGACATTTCCATGTTTATTCTAAAAAATCTTGAAAAACAGACAGGTCTATCTCTTAGGAGATAGGCCTGTCCCTTTTTATTATTTTTCTGCTCTTTCCATAAACCACATATTATTATCTTCATAATATAACGACACTCTCTTATTATTCACCACACAAAGATATCTCTCCCCTACACCACCTGCCTTAGTACTCGCCATTTTCTTAATGTCAACCACCCTTGTTATCTCATATTTTCTTCCATCTTCCCAGGTAATCTGCTTTGGAATGAGTAATCCGTCTTTTGTAAATTCTGGTAATACATCAACATATACTTTATCACTCATATAATCTTGTCCTCATATAAATTTTTGATATAATATTAATGGAATCTATTTTCAAAATAGTTTATCCCCCCTCTTGAGCCCGCTCCTAATATCTCCTTTTATGTTTATAGCGGGCTCTTTTATCCGAAAAATGTATGTGGATGCACAGTATGCATACTTTCGCAATCAAGATGGGATAATTTTTTATCCTTATACATTAATCCTCTCTGTATGCTGAAATATCCAAATCTTCTTCTAATATCATCAACTGCCCTATCTGCCTTCACCAATTTCTCCCGGTATTCAGCACTGCTAAAAATATCTAATTGCTCCCAGTAATTATCATTAACCAGATCCGCACCTCTTACTCCAAGGCATCTGATTGGATTATTCCATAAATAATTCTCTTTAAATAAAGCATAGGCACTTTGCGCAATCTCACCTGTAATATTAGTTGAATTCTGAAGTTTTTTCTGTCTTGAAAACGATATCAGTTTGTTATCCCTTATACTGATTTCTACAACCCTGCATTTAAATCCATTTTTTCTTAATCTGGCTGCAACACTCTCTGCCAGGTTGTATAATACAATCTTTACATCTTCGTCTGTTTCTAAATCTCTTGGTGTTGTAGTGCCATTACCAATAGATTTTATCGGAGCAGATGTATTCTCCTTCTTTACCGGGGACTCGTCGTATCCATTCGCAAAACTCCAAAGAATTGCTCCCATCTTTCCAAATATACCAGTAATCCAGTCTATATCTGTTCTTGCTAAATCTCCTATTGTATGGATTCCATATTTTTGCATTTTACTATTAGTTGCACGGCCAACATACAATAAATCCGACACTGGGAGTTGCCACGCCTTTGTCTTAAATTCTTCCTTATACATTGTGGTTATGGCATCCGGTTTTTTATAATCTGAACCATGCTTTGCAAATATCTTATTAAATGACACTCCAATACTTACTGTTACACCAAGTTCCTTTTTCATACGATTGCTGATTTCCTTGGCTATTGTAAGTCCATCGCCTTTTATAATTTTACTGTCAGTAACATCAAGCCAGCACTCATCTATCCCGTAAGGCTCCTGAAGGTCTGTATACTCTGAATATATCTCATGTGCCATTCTTGAAAATCGCAGATACAAATCCATATTAGGCGGAACAAATGTAATTTCAGGACATACCTGTTTTGCCTGCCAGAGTGCCATACCAGTCTTAACACCTTTTTTCTTTGCCAGATAATCCGCAGTTAAGACAATTCCATGCCTTGCCTCCGGGTCTCCTCCTACTGCAAGTGGCTTTCCGACAAGTTCCGGATGATGAAGATGCTCTATCGTGGCATAACAGGAATTTATATCTGAATGTAAAATAACTCTGTCACTCAAAAATATCACCTCTTATCCTTTAACTTACATACGGAGTGTAATTCTCCTATTTGGCGACTGTCAACTGACAGATTTGTCTATTTTCTCTTTTTGAGAGATTTTTACTTGCTTTTTCTATACCGCTATAATATACTTACATTAAACAAAAATATAATATTATCTTCGCAGGAAGGACGAATTTATGCATACAATAGGGGAAATTATATCAACTTATAGAAAACAGAATGGGCTTTCTCAATCTCAGCTATCAGCCATGTTAAAGCATGAAGGTTTCGACATAACAAATAAAGGTATCTCCAAATGGGAGAATGGCCAGACAGAACCAACTGCATCTGCATTTCTATCCGTATGCAGACTCCTTAATATATCTGATCCATTATCCGAGTATTTTGGTAATAACCCAAACAATCCATTTAATGGCTTAAATGAATCGGGGAAACAAAAAGCTCTTGAATTTATTGATATACTTCATGCCACAAACATGTACGAATCTGAAAATAATAAGATAATCTCCATCCGAAGACTGATTGATATATATGAAAATGCTGTTTCTGCTGGTCCCGGTAACTTTCTTGTTGATGGTCCAAAGGAAACAATTGATATTGATGAAAAACTTATACCGAGTAATACATCCTTCGGTGTCAGGATTTGCGGCAATAGTATGGAACCTGACTTCTTTAGCGGAGAAGTTGCATGGGTATACAAACAGAACACCTTGGATAATGGCGAAATAGGAATTTTCTCTCTAAACGGAGAAGCTTATATTAAAAAATTACTATCTGATAAAAGCGGTACTTATCTCATATCTCTTAATAAAGACTATTCTCCTATTCGCGTTATGGAGAATGACAGATTTTATATACTGGGAAAAGTTATTGGAAAAGCTGATGATAAGTTAATTAATGATTCGGAGGGCTAAATGATTACGAAAAATATATTGAATTCACCTGAATATAGTTTCTTAAAGACAGATGAACATCTTGGGAAAAATATAATTCTGCTAGGATTAGCCGGCAGTTATTCATATGGTACAAATAATGATGAAAGCGATATAGATGTCAGGGGTATTACACTTAACAGAAAATCTGATCTCATAGGACTTACAGAATATGAACAGTATGTTGACACTAATACCGACACAACAATTTATGCATTTAATAAAATTATTAAACTCCTTCTTAGCTGCAACCCGAACACTATTGAGCTTTTAGGGCTAAAAAGAGAACATTATCTTTACCTTAATAATATTGGTAAAGAACTCTTAAATAATAAGAAGATTTTCTTATCAAAACGTGCAGTACAATCTTTTGGCGGATATGCCGATGCACAGCTAAGACGATTGGAAAATGCACTTGCAAGAGATTCTTATCCTCAGGCAGACAAAGAACAACATATATTTAACTCTGTAAAAAATACTATGTACAGATTCAACTCTGCTTATAACTCCTTTGATAATGGTAAGCTTAAAATCTATATAGATACAGCCATAAATCCGGAATTAAACACAGAAATATTTATTGATGCTAATTTAAACCATTATCCATTAAGAGACTATAAGGGTATGCTTAGTGAAATGACAAATGTTGTTAAGGATTATGATAAACTTGGAAAGCGTAATAAGAAAAAAGATGATAAACACCTTAATAAACATGCCATGCATCTTATCCGGCTTTTTATGATGGCTATAGATATTCTTGAAAAAGGGGAAATTAACACCTACAGAGAAAATGAACATGACATACTTATGGATATCAGAAATGGAAAATACCAAAACAGCGATCACACATTCAACAGCTCATTTTATGATATATTGTCAGAATATGAAAAGAAACTTCTCTACGCTGCAAATAATACATCTCTTCCTGATGAACCGGATATGAACAAAGTACAGGAATATGTAATGTCTGTAAATGAAAGGGTGATACGAAATGAAATATGATACAGATACAATAAAAGAAACAATTTTAAATAAGCTGCATGAAATTGAAGAGAAAGAAAATGTTATTATCCTTCATGCAGTAGAATCCGGCAGCCGTGCATGGGGTTTTGCGTCGCCCGATAGTGACTATGATGTAAGGTTTATATATGTGCGCAAAAAAAATGATTACTTACGCTTAGAGGATACCAACGATTTTATTGATTGGGAATTAAATGAAGTATTAGATATTAATGGATGGGACTTAAAAAAGGTTCTTAAACAAATTCATAAGTCCAATGCAACAGTATTTGAATGGGCAAACTCCCCTGTCGTATATTACACAACTTCAATGTGGGAAAAGATATATGATACCGCCAAATCATATTTTTCTTGTAAGTCAACTATGTACCATTATTATGGTACCGCTAATAAAAACTTTAACGAATATTTGCTTGATAACTATGTAAAATACAAAAAGTATTTTTATGTACTCCGACCTATTCTTGCATGCAAATGGATTGAAGAAAGGAAGTGTACGCCACCAGTTCTTTTCGATGATTTAAAGCCATTTATTGATAAGGAACTTCTTCCTGAAGTAGAAAAATTGATTAGCCTAAAAATCACCATGGCAGAGAGTGATAAGGCAATTAAAATTACTCCATTAAATGACTATCTTGAAAAGAATATTGCCTATTACAAAAATCTGCTTGAAAACATGGAAGACGACCGTACTCCTGATTGGTCCACTCTCAACAATCTATTTATAAGCAGTATTCAGTGACATTATTTCTATTTTGTGAAAGGTGATTTTCATGGTAAAAAATAAATTAAGGCAAATCAGAAAGGAAAGAGGTTTAAATCAGGAAGATATTGCTATTGCCACAGGGTATAGCGAAAGAACCATCAGTCGTATTGAACGATGCGATACTCCACCCTCTGCAGAGTTTATGTTGCGCATATCTGCATATCTTAATATGCTTGTGGAAGATATTTTTTTATAAAAACAGATTAACAGCTACATAAATTTTCACACCTCTTTAAATTTGATATTAAAGAGACTGATAATATACATCTTGTAGGTTTTCCAAGAAAACATTATCAGTCCTTTTTATCATTTCATTATCACCTTAAATTACCTTATACCAACAATGAAAACACATTATATCCGGAAA
>NZ_QSEK01000059.1 GCF_003464165.1 Eubacterium sp. AM49-13BH
GTACATAATGGGTTGAATAAAACAAAAACAATATATGGAACCAGATGTTATTATGTAAAGAAGGGTAATAATAACTTAATCTGACCATATAAATTTAACTCAAAATGACAATGTACACATGTCACTTTATCTGTTATTCTTATGTGCAATTAAAGTATGTTGATATAGGAGGCAGATAAAATGGAAGCACAACAGACACAGTTAGTACAGCAGGGGATTAAGAAAGAAGGATTTCATATTACTGTAACACAGATGTGTATAACAGCAGTATTTATGGCACTTACATGTGTTGCAACAATGGTGGTACAGATTCCTATTCCTTTGGGATATGCACATTTGGGAGACAGCGTAATACTTATATGTGCATTTTTCTTCGGACCAGTTGTTGGCGCACTCGCAGGAGGAATTGGTTCTGCGATGGCAGATATATTAACTGGATTTGCAGTATGGGCAGTTCCAACACTTATAATAAAGACAATCATGCCAATAATAGCATGTGCAATATTTGGCAATATGAAAAGTAAGTTTGACAGATGTAAGGTTATTTCAGTAAAAGGAATTGTTGGTGCAGTTGTTACATTACTTTTCATGACATTAGGATATGTTGTATTTGGTGCAATAATAGCAGGCAGCTTTGCAGCAGGATTAGCTTCAGCACCAGGACTTCTTCTTAAATCAGTAGTTAATATGGTTGTATATCTTTTTGTGGCAACAGGAATGTCTAAGATTCTTGGCAGAAAATAGTTGATTTCAGAGTATGTAGGATAGATTTATAGTCTGTAGGGTGGTACTTTTGGGTACCACCCTTTTTCGGGTTTGATGTTATTTCTGTGGGGGAAGGGGTTGGACTTTGAGGCGGTGGAAGACACGGAGAAAGTCAAAAAGGAGCAAGAAACTCATATTTAACAGCTGATATTATTCGGTCAGCTTCACCGTCATGTTATACGAATATACACACAGCCTATATTTTAACATTTAGTTAAATCGATTTCCAGCTTTTTTAATTCTTTTAATTCTCTTATAGTAAAGTATCCGCATACGATAGCGGCGGCAGCGTCTGCTATAGGTCCGGCATACATAACACCGTCAATTCCCATGAATATAGGAAATATAATGATAAGCGGCAGCAGGAAAATAATCTGCCTTGTAAGCGACATAAATACACCAAGCTGTGATTTGCCAATTGAGTTAAAGAAATTGGAAGTTACAGGCTGGATGCCATTAACAATTGTCAGAAACATATATATTCTGAAATATCTTTCAGAGAATTTAAAGTACAGGTCACTTCCGTTACCAAATATGCTGATAATCTGTCTTGGGAATATCTGGAAGCATGCAAATGCGATTAAAGACAGGGCAGAAGCTGCACCAAGTGCAAGAAGATAAGTTTTTCTTACACGGGCGTACTTCTTTGCACCATAGTTAAAACCTATAACAGGCTGTGTTCCCTGAGATATTCCGATAACAAATGACATGAAAATCATATTAACTTTAGTTATAATTCCGGCGCAGGCAAGAGGAATGTCTCCACCGTATATTGATTGTGCGCCGTAGTGTGACAGCGTATTGTTCATAACAATCTGTACAACAGTCATTGCAATCTGGTTAAAGCATGCACTTGCTCCAAGAATAAATATTTTCTTGCAGTGGTCAAATGATACAACAAAGCTTTCTCTGCCAAGTTTGATTGTCTTAAAATGAAACATATAACGCAGGCTGATTGAAAATGAAATTATCTGACCTGTAATTGTTGCAAGTGCCGCACCGGTCATTCCCATGTTGAAAACAAAGATAAACAATGGGTCAAGAATAGTGTTCACAATAGCACCGACAAGCATAGAAGTCATTGAATATCGCGGGCTTCCGTCTGCAAGAATAAGCTTGCTCATACCAGTGTTGGCAATTAAGAAGGGAAAGCCAAACGCAGTGATTCTTGTATATGCCTTTGCATAAGGAAGTACATCTTTAGTTGCACCAAAGAATTTAAGCAGTGGTATTAAGAATATAGTGGTTACAAGGAACAGAAATATTCCAAACAATGCCATAAGTACAATACCGTTACCGGCATATTTTTCAGATTCGTGTTTTTCACCGGCGCCAAGATGCAGTGAGAAATTAGTCGCACTTCCTATACCAAGAAGAAGCGAAATAGCCGTACATGTTGTTGACAGTGGAAATGCGATGTTAGTAGCAGCATTTCCAAGCATGCCGATTCCCTGACCGATAAATATCTGGTCGACAATATTGTAAAGCGCTGTCACAAGCATTGAAATAATGCATGGAATTGCAAAACCAACAAGCAGAGTGGATTCTTTTTTATATCCAAGCGGATTATCTTTTGTGTTCATAGTCGCTGACTGATTATTCATAATAAAACCTCTTAATTATTATACAATATTATTAAAAACTGATAATAGCATAATTGATATCATAACATATTATGTTAATAAATGTGTAGCCAGATTATTAAAATGTGCTGTTATATGCTTTGCGTTTGTGATATAATTCATGTCATGTAAACATATAAAGCCGGAGGGAAATATGGATAATTATTCAATTAACACAAAATGCGTCCAGGCAGGCTATACTCCTGGAAATGGTGAACCAAGACAGATTCCTATAATCCAGTCTACTACATTTAAGTATGATACAAGTGAGGATATGGGAAAACTTTTTGACCTTGAAGCAAGTGGATATTTCTACACAAGACTTCAGAATCCAACTAATGATTATGTGGCAGCTAAGATTGCAGCCCTTGAAGGTGGAAGTGCAGCAATGCTTACTTCATCAGGACAGGCAGCTAATTTCTTCGCTTTATTTAATATTTGCGAAGCTGGAAGCCATATAGTAGCATCATCTTCTATATATGGAGGAACATTTAACCTTATTGATGTTACTTTGAAGAAGATGGGAATTGAAGCAACATTTGTTGACCCTGACTGCACAGAGGAAGAACTTAATGCAGCGTTCAAGGACAACACAAGAGCAGTATTTGGTGAGACAATTGCCAATCCTGCACTTACAGTATTAGATATTGAGAAGTTTGCAAATGCAGCACATGCACACGGTGTACCACTTATCGTCGATAATACATTCCCAACACCAGTTAATTGCAGACCAATTGAATGGGGAGCAGATATTGTAACACATTCAACAACTAAATATATGGACGGACATGGAGCAGCAGTCGGTGGAGCTATCGTAGACAGCGGAAAGTTTGACTGGATGGCACATGCAGACAAGTTCCCTGGACTCTGCACACCTGATGAATCATATCATGGAATTACATATGCCGAGAAGTTCGGTAAAGAAGGCGCATTTATAACAAAATGTACTTCGCAGCTTATGAGAGATTTAGGCTGTATACAGTCTCCACAGAATGCATTTATATTAAATCTTGGTCTTGAATCACTTCATGTGCGTATGCCAAGACATGTTGAAAACGGACAGGCTGTTGCAGAATTTCTTGAGAAGCAGGATAAGGTTGAATTCGTTAATTATCCGGGACTTCCTTCTAACAAGTACTATGAGACAGCTAAGAAGTACATGCCAGATGGCGGCTGCGGAGTAGTTTCATTCGAGTTAAAGGGTGGAAGAGAGGCTGCAGAGAAGTTTATGAAGAATTTAAAGCTTGCAGCTATCGAAACTCATGTAGCAGATGCGAGAACATGCTGCCTTAACCCTGCAACATCAACACACAGACAGATGAATGATGAGCAGCTTAAAGCCGCTGGAATTCCAGCAGGACTTATCCGTATCTCATGTGGACTTGAGGATAAGAAGGATCTGATTGCGGATATTGCACAGGCGCTGGAAGCTATCTGATTTAAGTGAGAAATATTTTTATATGAATAAAGTCGTTAAAATGATGAGATTATTATAAATAAAAGCCATCATTTTAACGACTTTTTGTTTACAATAAAATGTGTACATGGTACACTCGGGTTATGAAAAGTCATTATTTATCAAGGACTGAAAGGAAGTGACACAATGTTTGCATTAAAAGATTATATTACATCTGAGGATATTAAGAATCTGAGAAAGAATCTTGGACTGACACAGAAAGAATTTGCCAGTCTTGTAGGAACATCGAAACCGACAATAGAACGATGGGAAAAAGAAAATGCTAAGATTACAGGTCCAATTGTTTTACTTTCTAAGATGATTAATGATTATCCTGATTATGTGAACAGACTGATAATACCGGAGAAAGAATTTCCTGTCAGAATGTTTTATATGTATAAGGATGACATCTGTACACTGATAGATGTTGATGATGCCAGACAGCTTGTAAGGATAAAGAATTATACAGATAAGCTTATGTTTCGGGCATTTGGCGTTAATGAAAATCCTGATTACAATGACTATAAGGAATTTCTTGAGTCAAGAAGTTTTCCAAGAACAAGAGATAAGATGAAGCTTGTGCTGGAGGATATTGGACTTCCGTTTTATGACACATTTATGATAATACAAAAGACGCAAGGTCGTATGGCAGAGGATGATTTCTGGTTAAAGATTGAGAAGTGAAAGAGGTAATAGTATGGTCGAACTTTTTGAACAGAATATAAGAACCAGTTCGCGCCAGTCATCTAAGGGAAATCAGTTGAAATGGGAAAATGATGATATATGGTATAAAGCTGACTATACGGGATACGAAGGGTTTGCAGAATATGTTATATCACATTTATTAAAGTATACTAATCTTAATGAAGACGAGTATGTATTATATGAACCCGAACAGATTAAATACAAAAGACAGATATATAATGGGGTCAGGAGTAGAACTTTTATAGATGATGACTGGCAGATAATTACATTGGAGAGACTTTTTAAAAATGTATATAATGAGAGCCTTACAAGTGTTTTGTGGCATATGAGTGATGTGAAGGAAAGACTTGAATTTCTTGTAAACACTGTAAAGAATATAACAGGGCTTAATAATTTTGGTGAGTATATATGCAGATTATTTACTATAGATGCATTTTTCTTAAATGAGGACAGGCATATGCATAATATTGCAGTTCTGATGAATGGGAAAGGTGAATACAATTATTGCCCTGTGTTTGACAATGGGGCAGGTCTTTTGTCAGATACAACAATGGATTATCCTATGGGACAGGATATTTATCAGATGATACCAGAGGTAAAAAGTAAAAGTATAAGTCAGGATTTCGATGAACAATTGGATATGGCTGAAAATCTATATGGACAGGAAATGCATTTTCTATTTACTAAAAAGAATGTAAGCGATATAGTTAATAGTGCAGATATATATCCACAGGAAGTAAGACAAAGAGTGGAATTAATCATATACAATCAGATGAACAAATATCAATATTTATTCAGATAAGGAGCGTACAATATGGTAAAGCACATTATTTTATGGAAATTAAAGGACGAACTTGCAGGTGAAGAAAAGGAGCAGGTTAAGGCAGGAATCAAAGAAGGACTTGAAGGACTGGCAGGACAGATTCCGGGGCTCGTTGAGGTAAAGGTAAGAACAGAGTGCCTTCCAAGCTCAACAGCAGATGTAATGTTGGATACAACATTTGATGATGTTGAAAGCTTAAAGGCTTATGCAGTACATCCGAAGCATGTGGCAGTTGCTGACAGCAAAGTAAGACCATACACAGCAATCAGATCGTGCATGGATTACGAAATTTAAAGATTTATCATATACAGCAATAGTGGAGGACATAATGATGGAATACATTTCAAGAAACGATGCATTTGAATTACTTAAGAAATACAATAAAGACCCATTTCATATTCAGCATGCGCTTACGGTAGAAGCAGTCATGAAATGGTATGCTAATGAACTTGGCTACGGTGATGATGCAGAGTATTGGGGAATCGTAGGACTTCTTCATGATATTGATTTTGAACTTTATCCAGAGCAGCATTGTATCAAAGCACCAGAACTTTTAAGAGAGGGCGGCGTATCAGAGGATATAATTCATGGAGTAGTTTCTCATGGCTATGGAATTACAGTTGATGTTGCACCTGAGCATGAGATGGAAAAAGTGCTTTTTGCAGCGGACGAGCTTACAGGACTTATATGGGCAGCAGCGCTTATGCGTCCATCAAAGAGTACTAAGGACATGGAACTTAAGTCATTAAAGAAGAAATATAAGAGCAAGGGCTTTGCTGCAGGATGTTCAAGAGAGGTAATTGAGCGTGGAGCAGAGCAGCTTGGCTGGGAACTTGATGAACTTCTGACGAAGACTCTTGCAGCAATGGCAGTCTCAGAAA
>NZ_QSEK01000006.1 GCF_003464165.1 Eubacterium sp. AM49-13BH
CATTTTAAAAAGCATCAGGTTACTAAAGGAGGAACTGACATTAGAATGGGAGTTATAAAAGAAAGCGAGGAATAAAATATGAAAACTAACATAATTATCGACAACAATGGCATCCTAGGAGGAACTGACATTAGAATGGGAGTTATAAAAGAAAGCGAGGAATAAAATATGAAAACTAACATAATTATCGACAACAATGGCATCCTACAAGATAAGTTTATTAATGAAACCTTTGTGTATATAGTTGAAAAAAAAGTTTTATCAGGAAAAATCCCGAAAAATGATTTTATTAAGGCAAAAATATCAAAAATAAAAAAATATCAAATTAAACCAGGACGCTGCATCATTATCTCTGACAACCTGTTTGTTATAGAATATGTTGATCAATTTATTTGTCAAATAAAATGCATTGATGGATACAAGAATGGCATTACACGCGATGTACCTACAGTTATGCTTTGTGAATATCTAAGAATTATTGAAAAATATTCTTAAAACACTGCATGATATAAGGCGTGAAATTTCAAAAAACTGTCAAACTATATATCAAAGTCAGAGAAAAGGTGTATGACATATTACACTTTTATTTAGTGTATTACACTTTTTCTCTCAAAATATAGAGCAGCACTATTCTTTAAAGAAAAGTGCCTGCTCTATATTCAAATTATCTCTGTCGGATATTTTTAAGAATTGTACCCCGTGTCAAGGACATGATGGGTACAATTTGCCTTCCTATATAACAATTATCTTATATTACAACCCCATTACAATGGTCAATCTCATGCTGGATTATCTGCGCTGTCCAACCCGAATATTTTCTATGCTGTTTCTTAAAATTCTGGTCAAGATAATCCACTTCAATATCCTGATATCTCGTACATGAACGCACACCTTCTAATGACAGGCATCCTTCCTCCGTCTGGTATTCTCCTGACTTATTAGTTATTACCGGGTTAATCATTGAAAACTGAAATGGTCCTGCTGCCACCACAATAATATTCTTTTTGACCCCAATCATATTAGCAGCCATCCCGACACAGTGGTCAAGATTGGCTCTTAATGTATCAAGTAAATCTTTAACCACCTGTTTATCCGACTCTGTTGCATCCACTGATTTCTGTGCCAGAAAGAATGGGTCTCTCACTATTTTCTTTACCATTAGCTGATTCTCCTTATTATGATACCTATCAATAGTCGTTTTCACAACACTTATAGGTTTATTTTATATATGTCTGCTATCTTAGTTTTGTTTTTTAATTAAAAAGCCTATAAGATGTCTTAAGTTGACTGCTCTTATAGGCTTTTTATTCCATATTTTTCAATTTTGTTTGTGAATTAACCTATCAATGCATAATAAATATGATTCTTATAGGAAAATTGCAAAAGCACGCCCAGAACGCTCACTAACCAATGAACTCTCAACAATGCCAGCTCGAAAAAACTCTCCCGACGCAGGTTCTACATACATCCTGCCTCATACCATACAACGTACCCTTACAACAGTTTTCCTAAGAAATCCTCGTCTCACGAATCACTTTTCTGACAGCCAGCACCTTGCCTGCTGAAACTGAAAGCTCATCGACACCCATCTTAAGAAATTCTTCTGTGAGTGTTGTGTCTGCACCGAGTTCCCCACAGATACCTGCCCAGATTCCCTCTGCATGTGCATTCTCAACAACCATTCTTATCATGGCAAGAATGGCTGGATGATGAGCATCGTAGAAATCATCAAGCTTTGTGTTCTGACGGTCAATCGCAAGTGTGTACTGTGTCAGATCATTAGTTCCGATACTGAAGAAATCCACCTTCTTAGCAAGCTGGCGGCTCATAATTACAGCAGCCGGAGTCTCAATCATAATTCCACTCTTAGGATTACCGAATTCAATTCCCTGCTCTGTAAGCTCAGCCTTAACTTCATTCTCAATAACTTTAATCTTATTAACTTCCTGTTCACTGATTATCATAGGATACATGATAGATATGTTTCCATATGCGCTTGCTCTGTAAAGGGCTCGTAACTGTGTCTTGAATATCTCAGGTCTTGTCAGGCATATTCTTATTGCACGAAGACCAAGAGCAGGATTATCCTCTTTATCCAGTCCGAAATAATCACACTGCTTATCAGCACCGATATCAAGAGTTCTTATAATTACCGGTTTTCCAGCCATGCTTTCAGCTACAGTACGGTATATGTTGAACTGTTCTTCTTCTGTTGGAAATGTATCAGATTCAAGATATATGAATTCACTTCGAAACAGTCCAATTCCTGCTGCATCATTGGCAATAACATTTGCAAGGTCCTTAATGTTACCAATATTAGAATAAAGCTTAATCTTCTTGCCATCTAAAGTCACATCTTCCTTGCCTTTAAGTTCCTGCAAAAGAGCTTTCTTCTCATTGTCTTTGCGCTGTTCCTCCTGCATTGCTGACAGGGTTGCCTCATCAGGTTCAATATATACGACACCGTTAGTTCCATCGACAATACCAAGCTTGCCATTAAGAGATTCATCAATAACAATATCTGAACCAATTAAAGCCGGAATTCCCATTGTTCTTGCAAGAATCGCAGTATGCGAATTAACTGAACCCTTCTGTGTAACAAATGATAATATCTTGCTCTTATCCATCTGGACTGTCTCTGATGGTGCCAGATCCTCTGCCACCATAATAACAGGTTCATCTGCATCTACACCGCTTCCTGTATTGCCGGAAAGTATTCCTAACAGTCTTTCAGTAATATCTTTGACATCTGCTGCTCTTCCACGCATATATTCATCGTCCATGGCTGCAAACATCTGTGAAAAATTATCCCCTGTCTGGGCAATGGCATATTCTGCATTCACCATCTGACTCTCAATAATATGCTCAACAGATTCCTTATAATCGTCATCTTCAAGCATCATCTGATGAATCTCAAATATTGCCGCATTAGCCTCGCCAACTTCGCGAAGTGCTTTATCATGAAGTTCCCCCAGTTGTTTAAAGGCTGTTTCTACAGCTTCATAATAACGGTTCTTCTCAGCTTCTGCATCAGTAATCTTTACACGCTTAACCTGATGTTCACCTTTCTCATACACCATTATCTTACCTATAGCAATGCCTCCAAATACACTTTTTCCAGTATATTTATTCATGTGCACCTCCTGTCTGCTACATATTGCTCTTCATGAATTCTTCAATCTTAGCTGCTGCAACCTCTTCATCTTCACCTTCTACAGTAATTGTAACTTCATTTCCACATTTTACAGCAAGTGCCATAATACCGAAGATTTTCTTGCAGTCTCCTGACTTGCCATCCTTAGTAAGAGTAATCTTGCTGTTAAATTCCTTAGCGGCCTTTACAAGCTCTCCTGCTGGACGAGCATGTATGCTTCTGCATCTGTAATAACGTACTTAAATTCCTTCATAATTAAAAACCACCTTTCTTAGGCTGCTTTCTTCTTAAAGAGCCCTAAACATATTGTTGAGATGATAGTTCCTGCCACAAGTGCAATCACATAATATATTGCATTGCCTACTACAGGGAATACGAAAATGCCGCCATGTGGTGCCATTAAAGTACATTTGAAAAACATACTGATGGCACCTGCTGCACCTGAACCTATGATACATGCTGGTATTACATGTAAAGGATCTGCTGCCGCATAAGGTATTGCACCTTCTGTTATAAATGCAAGTCCCATAATAAAGTTAGTTGGACCGGCATCTCTTTCTTCCTTAGTAAACTTATTCTTAAAAAGTATTGTTGCAAGAGCAATCGCACATGGTGGAACCATACCACCTATCATTACTGCTGCCATTATATCATAATTACCTGCCGCAATGGAAGCAGTTCCGAAAACATATGCTGCTTTATTGAATGGTCCACCCATATCAATTGCCATCATGGCTGCAAGTATGAATCCAAGAAGAACCCTGCTTGTACTTCCCATTCCTGCAAGGAAGCTGTTAAGTCCTGTGTTAATCCCACCCATTACAGGCTCTACAATAAATGTCATTCCAAGTCCTATTACCAGAATACCCACTACCGGATATATAAGTACAGGTGCTATCTTTTCCAATGCCTCTGGTAACTTATCACATATTTTTCTTAAAAGAACTATAATGTATCCTGCTGCAAAACCTGCAACCAGAGCGCCTAAGAATCCAGACTTTCCATTAGCTGCGATATAACCACCAACAAAACCAAGTGCAAGTGCCGGTCTGTCACCAATGGCCATTGCAATGAATCCTGCCAGTACAGGGAGCATGAAGCCAAATGCTGCTCCACCGATAGACTTAAACAGTGCCGCAACAGGTGTTATCGTACCAAAATTGCTTCGTTCTGCCTCTGACAGTGCATTCATATCAACATTAAGTCCATCAATAAGAAATGCTATGGCAATCAGAATACCTCCGCCTACAACGAAAGGTAACATATGTGATACACCATTCATAAGCTGTGTATATATCTTATGTCCAATTCCGCCGCCTTTCTTTGCTGATGCGCTTTCCTTCTTTTCAGAAATTCCTGCCTTATATACAGATGCATCTCCTGCAAGAGCTTTCTTTATAAGTTCATCTGCTTTATTAATTCCATCTGAAACCTGACACTCAATTACTTTCTTTCCATCAAATCTCTCCATTGGAACCTGTGCATCTGCTGCTACAATAATACATTCTGCTGATTCAATATCTGCATCTGTCAACACATTCTTAGCTCCGCCAGAACCTCTTGTCTCAATCTTAATTGCACATCCAGCCTTAGCTGCTGCCTTCTCAAGTCCTTCTGCTGCCATGTAAGTATGTGCAATACCTGTAGGGCAGGAAGTAACTGCAAGAATCTTAGCCGGCTTATTATCTTCCTTTTCAAGTCTTTCATCTATACTCTTGGCTTCTTCGTCAGCGCCATCAATAATTTCAAGGAATTCCTCCGGGCTTCCGGCTTTCATAAGCTTTGCTACAAAATTCTCATCCATAAGAAGCACTGATAACTTACTTAACACATCAAGATGTACATTATCCTTAGTATCCGGTGCTGCAATAAGGAAAAGAATCTTTACCGGCTCATCATCAAGCGATTCAAAATCAACTCCATCCTTAATAACCATTGCTGCAAGTCCTGGTGCATTAACGGCACTGCATTTGCCATGAGGAATTGCTATCCCTTCTCCCACACCTGTTGTACTTTCTTCTTCTCTTGCATATACTTTAGCCCTGTAGCTTTCGATGTCATCAATCTTTCCGCTCTTTGCCATAAGTTCTACAGCCATATCAAGAGCCTCACTCTTTGTCTTAGGAGCAGCATTAAGATTGATACTTCTCTTATCCAGTAAATCTGTAATTCTCATAAAATACCTCCTTTACATTATCCCTTGCAGGTAACCTCTACCCGCTTTAATACCTCTAAAATCTCTCTTTTTGTTGCAAGATTTTCTGAAAATGCACTGGCACTTCCTGTTGCAACGCCCATTCTGAATGCATCTTCATAATTACATGTCTGAAGATATCCCGCCATAAATCCTGCAACCATTGAATCACCTGCACCTACTGAATTCTTAAGCTCGCCCTTTGGTGCATCTGCTTCATATACCTTTCCATATTCATCAATAAGAACTGCGCCTTTTCCACCCATCGATATAAGCACATTGACAGCTCCCATATCCTGCAGCTTCCTTGCATATGGAATAACCTCTTCCTTAGATTCAAGCTTAACACCAAATATATCTCCAAGTTCATGCTGATTAGGCTTGATAAGAAATGGGTGATATTCAAGAACATTAAGTAAAAGCCTGCTTGTCGCATCAACTATAATCTTAACGTCTCTTCCCTGTAGTCTTTCCATAATTCTTCTGTATATATCGTCTGATATACACGAAGGAATACTTCCTGCAAGTACAAGAACATCTCCACTTGAAAGTCTATCAATCTTACTTACAAGAGAATGGAGATTATCTTCTGATATCTGAGGTCCCATTCCGTTAATCTCTGTTCCATCTATGTTCTTAATCTTCATGTTTATTCTTGAAAAGCCATTATCAACCTGAATAAAATCCGTATTAATGCCATATTCTGATACCATGTCACATATCTGTTTCCCAGTAAACCCGGCTACAAATCCAAATGCTGTTGTATCAAATTCAAGATTATTAAGAACTATTGAAACATTAATTCCTTTACCACCCGGAAGCATATGCTCATATGATGTTCTATTCGTCATTCCCAGCTCAAAACTCTTAACTTCCACTATATAATCCAGTGATGGATTAAATGTTACTGTATATACCATTGTCTCTCCTTTCTGGCTTCACGACCTTTTTGTTATATTTATAATACAGTCATATTCGTTCAAAATCAATCATATTCATTTACAAACTTTTAGATTATTTTTGTGCATTTTTCACAAATTATCATCAGAATACCTTCTCTAAATATGCATTGTGTATCAACTTCATAACTTTCAGTATCGGCCAAAAACAAAAAATATGCCAGAACTTCAGACTCAGCCAAAGTTCCAGCATATTAGTATTATATATTATTATATTAATGTTTTCCCTTAAGAAGTGGTGATAATGGCTTATATATAAGCATTGATATTCCCACGTCAATAAGTCCCTTAACTATTGTAAAAGGAAGATTAAAGCATATCAGACACTGCATGATTGATTTCATAGATGGAATTATAGCCTGATACAGACTTAATATTACCACCTCTGGCATTGCCAGTTTATAATACACAGGATACACTATTAAATAATTCGAGAACACACTGAATACACCCATTGCCATGGCACCGCATAAACCGCCAAGCAATGCTCCTGTCTTAGACTTTTTCTTCTTATAAACAATTCCTGCTGTAAACACGAATACGGAACCGAGTATAAAGTTAGAAAGTTCTCCAACAAGCATACTCTGTGAAGCTGCCAGATGTACAACATTCTTAATGAGACATATTATAATGCCTGCCACTGGTCCGAGTGCATAAGCACCAAGTAACGCCGGAAGATCCGAAAAATCAAACTTGATAAATCCTGGCATAATAGGAATCGGTATCTCCAGATACATAAGAACTACTGCTACTGCTGAAAGCATACCCGTCACCGCTATCGTTCTCACATTACTCTTAGTATTAACATTACTCATTGCTTTTATTCTCCCTTATATTCTGTAATATTATTCCGCCTCCTTAAGGTGCATCTTTTTTGATGCATGCTCCATAGCTTCAACAAGAGTTCTCATATCACTAAGTATCTGTGTAGTTCTTTCTTCACCAAGTTCAGCAATAACATTACCATAATATTCTCTGTTATTGTCCTCTCTTTTTTTTAAGAAATCCCTTCCGGCATCAGTGAATACGAGATATGTACCATCTGTTCCTTTGCCATCATGTTTCCATAAAGCATAGCCCATGTCCTTAAGACTGCTTGCGATTGCCGATGTCTGTGGAATTGATATTCTCATAAATGAAGACAAATCCTTAAGATATGTCTTATCCTTGCCATCAATACAATCTTTCTCCATTACCTTGAGCGCAATATAATCTGCCAGCTCAAGACCATTGTAAAAATTCTTTCTTCTCTCCTTATCCATCAGGAACCTCTGAAATATAAGTTCTGTAGATAATTCGAAGCTTTCAAAACTATTGTTCATACCCCTATCTCCTCTCTGTCTTAAAATAATGATTCGATAGATTTATATTACCAGAAAAATCCTTATATGTCTGTATAACAATCATGAACAATTATTAAAAAGTTATAAACTCATTTTCTATTGTTTACAGCATTCGGCCCATCTGTAACCCACTTGTATAAGTTCAGATTCATCCGCATAAGAATAAATCTTATTCTTAGTACCTATTCTCAATGCATTTTCACAATCATGCTTATGAATCAGCATCGACCTGTTATTAAGTATATAATCATAATCATTAGAAACATCGTCTGCCTTAACCGCAACATCAATAAACCGGCCTGTGTATTTTGATTCCCCTGTAGAATATATGTAGTCAAGCCCAGGCTGGACATTATATAGAAAAACATTAAAGCATATTCCCTCTCCATTATCTTCTACAGAATATGCTTCCATAAGAACCCCTCTGCACATAAGTTCTTCCTTGTTAAATACCGGTGTCACTCTGTACATTACATGATTAGACGTTTCTTCAAGATATCTTGCAATCTTTACAACATATACATTCATATTGTCTGTCATATATGGACTCGCGGTTATATAATTCTTCTTATCTGTATCAGAACCGCCGAAACACCATGGAATAATCTGGGTTCTTACCTGACAGGCACCGCCAATCTCCTCATATGTGGCATTATTCCATCCTGTCGGATGAATACTGTCAGAATCGCCTTTCTTATCATCTTCTACAGGCATAGAATCATAATTAATACATGCAATAGCCGATGTTCCTCTTTTAAGGCTGTCAAGCGGTCCATATTTCAGATAGCGTTCATTTTTAATCTCTGAACCTGTAAAATACGGCTTATTATCATTAACATATACATAAGGATTATCACCCTTATATTCCGTAATATCATCATAGGAAAACTGAATACTTTTTGAATTAACATTATTAGCAGAAACATTTGCAAAAAGCTTATATCCGCCAAACACAATCAACACAAGTAATATTATCCCTATTATTTTCTTTCTCATTTCGTATTACCCTTCTTCATTCCTGGTACCTGTGCCAGAATAACCGCTATAAATACCAGAACGCAACCCATTATCTCTCTCTTTTTAATACCTCTCCAAGTATAATCCATCCTGCAAGCACCGCAAACACTGATTCAAGGCTCATTACAATAGATGCCACCGAAGGCTGTGCATATTTCTGTCCAACCATCTGAAGAGTATATGCTATACCACTCGACAATACACCTGCATATAGTATCGGAACAAGCGCAGCTTTAATTCCTGCAAATGTAACATTTTCCTTAAATATCATAGCAAATGTTGAAATAATTGCAATAACAATAAACTGTATACAGGACATTTTCATACTGTCAGCACTTGAAAATTTATCAATAACAAGAATGTGTATTGTAAAGCATATTGCTCCAAGGAACACAAGGACATCACCAAGGTATATTCCGGATGCCCCGCCAGACATACATAAAAGATACATTCCGGCAACACATCCTGTAACAGAAACTCCTATTATCCAGTGCATTTTCTTACCCATAAAAACCGAAACCACTGAAACCATAACAACATACGTTGCTGTTATAAAGCCAGACCTTCCTGATGCTGCAACGCCTTGTGGATACACACTTATTCCATACTGCTGGAATGTCATTGCTGCAAAAAGAACAATTCCGCATATTATGCCTGCACCCAATGGCCATGTCTGTAAACAACTGTTATTCTCTGTATTAATCACTTTTCCAGAATTATTTCTTTTATCCAACACATTTTTAATTACAATTACAACTGCCAGAAACAGTGCACCGACTATAGACCTTGCAGCATTAAATGTAAATGTCCCAACTGCTCCTGCACCACTTGTCTGTGCAACAAATGCCGTCCCCCAGATAAATGCAGCAAGAAGCAGTATCAGGCTTCCCTTTATATTATTCATTACTCTTACCCTTATTAATATATTTGATACCTATAAATGCACCTATAAGAATAACAAAACCTATAATAAGAGGAATAACAGGATTCTGTACAAATCCTGCAATAACATATGTCACGCAAGAAATAACTGCAACCACAATTACATATGGAAGCTGTGTAGACACATGATTCATATGATTACACTGTGCTCCTGCCGAAGCCATAATTGTAGTATCTGATATCGGTGAACAATGGTCTCCACAGACAGCTCCAGCCATACATGCAGAGATTGATATAATCATCATTGTATGGTTAGTTCCTGAAAATGTATTTACAACAATTGGAATAAGAATTCCAAATGTTCCCCACGAAGTTCCTGTTGCAAAAGCAAGGAATACTGCAACCAGGAATATAACTGCAGGCAGAATACTTAACCATCCACCCGATACTCCTTTCACAAGTCCGGCAACAAACTCCTTAGCACCAAGACTGTCTGTCATCGCTTTGAGTGTCCATGCAAATGTAAGAATAAGGATTGCCGGTACCATTGCCTTGAACCCTTCCGGTATGCATGAGCATGACTCATTGAATGAAAGAACTCTTCTTACTGCATAGAACACAATTGTTATTATAAGTGCAAAGAAACTTCCAAGCATTAGTCCTACCGAAGCATCACTTCCTGAAAATGCATCAACAAAACCTACTCCCTTGAAAAAATCTCCTGAATATAGCATTCCGATTATACAGCAAACTATAAGTGTAATAATTGGAAATAACAGATCTAACACTTTTCCGCGTCCCTTAATTACATCTTCTGTTGCGTTAGCATATGGTCTGTCAGGAGTTGTATACAAGTCTCCTTTAGCTGCATTTGCTTCATGAACTGCCATTGAACCAAAATCAACCTTTAACGCTACAATAAGAATCATTGCTGCAATAGTAAATAATGCATAATAATTGTAAGGAATAGCCTTAATAAATATTCCAAAACCATCTTCGCCCTCAACAAAACCTGTTACCGCTGCTGCCCATGAAGATATAGGCGCAATAATACAGATTGGTGCCGCTGTTGCATCAATAAGATATGCAAGCTTCGCTCTCGAAACATTATGCTTGTCTGTTACCGGACGCATAACGCTTCCAACTGTAAGACAGTTAAAATAATCATCAATAAATATAAGAATTCCAAGAAGCACCGTAACAAGCTGTGCTCCAACTCTTGTTTTAATATGTCTTCCAGCCCATTCTCCAAATGCTGCCGAACCACCTGCTTTATTCATCATGCATACCATGATTCCCAGTACAACAAGGAACACCAGAATTCCTACATTGTAAGGATCTGACAATACTCCTACAAGACCATCTTCAAATATATGAAGAACTGATTTTTCAAAACTGAACCCGCTCTGAAATATATTTCCATAAAATAGTCCTCCTATTACAATTCCTACAAAAAGTGAACTGTAAACCTCTTTGGTAATTAACGCTAATATAATAGCAACCAGCGGTGGTATAAGTGCCCAAAAGGTTGCATACAGATTAGGTACATACTGAATAACTTCTTCCATTGTATCTCTCCTTAATAAATATGTATTTTACACTAATTGTATATTCTGCTTTCACTACATGTAAAGTATATAACCTGATAATCCTTTGCAATCTCGTCAAGAAGCTTCATAGCTCCCTTAATGTTATTATCATCAAGATTAACAAACGGATCATCAAATATAAGAAATGGTTTCTCCTCTTTATACATTGCCTCGACAAGTGCCATTCGCATGCATATTCCAACCAGATCCTGCTTCCCTGCACTAAGATATCCTATATCCCTTGGCATATTCTGTTCCATGACAGTAAGCTTTGTATCTGCATCCATACTGAATGTATCCGGTTCATATCCTGCAAGAATTTTGAAATATTTTCTAAACCCTGCCATAACAGGTTCCATATATTTAGCAGTAAATGACTGTTTTGAATCTTCCATTATCTGTTTAGTTAATTTTAACAGTCTTTCCTTTTTTATCTCATTTTCTTGCACGCTTTCCAGCTCATTAAGTTCTTGTCTGAAATTTTCACACTCTTCAGCCTGAATCTGAAGGTTTTCAAGCTGTCTGTTACACTGTGCTATCTGCTCTGAATAATTCTCAATCATAATATCAGTCTGCGACATATCAGCAGCAATATCTTCAAGAGAAACCTTGTCATCTTCATCCTCGCCTGCAGCCAATAAACTTATATCTGTGCCTGCCTCAAAATCATTCTTTGCTGAGACTGCATTTTCATACTCACTTTTAGCACGATAATATTCATCCAGCTTTTTGTCAAGTCTTCTAAGCATTTCTCCAACACTATCCTCATCACTATAATCTTTCACATATGACTTAAGAAACTGTGTAATCCCGTCAATCTGCTTTTCATACTGTCTGCTGTAAGACTCCTGCTTTAAAAGCTCATTGTTAATTCTTATAAAATCAGCAGTATCTCTCTTTATTTTTTCTATTGCAAGTGAATAATTACTGATATCATCCATACAAATAAAACTTCTTAAGAAATTCCTTATTCTGCTCTCAAGCAAACTTATTTCTTCATGTATTCCAGAATCATTCTGCTGTGCTTCCCTTACTTTCAGCTCACGATAATCCTCTATATCATGACGTAACTTAGAAAGCTCCCATTCCATATTGTCCATGTTATATGCAATTCCATATTTTTCGCAGAAACCCCTTACAATATCCTGCGTATCTGCAATACTCTTCCTGTCAGCTTCAAGTTCAGACTCCATGGCTTTTAGTCTCTCAGCTGATTCCGCACTTATATTTCTAAATGTCTCATCATGCTGTTTTTTCTTTACAGAACCAATTCTTCCAGATAAACCACCTATAAATATACCCGCAATTATCAGTGTTATTCCGGCCACCATTACTTTAAACGAAAGAATTCCACCAATAACCGCTAAGATAACTCCTGCGACAATTCCCGTAACACTGTTATTCTTATATTCTTTCGCCTTGGCAAGCTTTGTGTTTTCATTTTCTCTCACAATTTCTAATTTAATTTCCTTGCCAGCAAGAGAATTCTGTTTATTCCGGGCTGCTATCCATCTGTCATGAATTATTCCTATATCTTCGTCAGGAACACCCTCTGCAAAGCGCTTTTTAACTGATTCAGTTTTTTCTGCTCATCCTCTGACAGTCTGTTTTTTGAACACAGGTTTCTAAATTCATCAAGTCTGACAGCAAGCCCCTGATATTCATCAAGAACAGCATTATCAGGAACCCCTTGCCCATATATTTTCTGAAGTTCTTCGAATCGCCTTTTATCTTGCTCATCGACATGAGCCAGTCTGCCACTTAACTTTCCAGCATCATCAAAAATTTCAATCTGCTTTATTATCTCATTCTTTTCAGGAATAGTACCATTGAAATATTCTTTCATATGTTCAAAAATATTCTTTTTATTGTTACATTCCTTTAACAATAACTGATACTTTTCCTTCATTGCCTGAACATCTTTTTTTACACTTAAAACCTTCTGCTGTTCCTGCAACTTTTCTTTACTGGCTTTGAGATTTTCTCTTTTTTCACACAATTCATCTCTTATCTTAGTCTGCTCATCAATAGTCTTATCTATTTCTGCATAATTATTAATCTGAGCTGTCAGCTGTGTGATTTTTGATTTTCTTTTTGCAATAGAACCTGTAACCCTTGTACTCGTTATATTGTTAAGTTCTGCCGTAAGTCTTGCCACCGCAGTCTCAAAATTGTTAATATCATCAGTATTGTCTGCCAGATTACCTATCTTGGCATTAATACTGTCAGTTGTCGTTG
This sequence comes from Eubacterium sp. AM49-13BH, assembly GCF_003464165.1. Taxonomy (GTDB): domain Bacteria; phylum Bacillota; class Clostridia; order Lachnospirales; family Lachnospiraceae; genus Lachnospira. The sequence continues at coordinate 13,377 of NZ_QSEK01000006.1, forward strand.
TAACACAGTCATTCTGTCCAATGAATACTGTTCTTTCAAAAGATTGAGCATCTATCTTAAACAATTCATCTCCTATATCAGAAGAAAAATCATTGCATTCCATATTTGTATCTTTTCTTACAAGCAGAAATTCATCATCTGCCTGTTTCTTTCCAAACACTCTTCTAAGTGAATAAACAACATCATTTACCTTAAATATAATTTCACCGCCATATACTCCTTTCTGCCATGGCATATAACGGTTTCTTTCCTTATCTGCAAGTTTCTTCTTACTTTCATTCTTAAATCCATAAAACATAACACGGATAAAGGATGCAAGTGTACTCTTTCCCCAGCCATTATCCTCACATATCGTATTACATTCACCAGAGAAATCATATGTAACATTATTCAGTTTTCCAAAATTCTCAATTGTACAACTGATAAGTCTCATCAGCCTATCTCCTCTCCCTGTAATGCCTGTAGTCCATATCTTATGATTTCAGCCTTATCCTGTTCACTAATATCATTTCTTGCCATAACATTTCTTATATATTCACCTTTAAGCGACATATCATGTTCATATGACATATAATCAATATTGTATATTGTATTGTCCTTTATCTTAAATGCATAGAATTTCTGTTCAAACTGCTTAGCCAGGTAATCTGTGTTTTTCTCACATTCAACATCAAGAGCACCTGTAAGTTCAACTTTAACAAGACTCTCTTTCGTATATCCAGATATTTCAAGAAATCTTCTTACACACTTCTCTATTTCAAATGTGTTTTCACACCCTGTAACATCAACCTGTGCAACATAAACATTTCTTCTTGCAAATGGAACAAAATATGTATCATAACCACCGGAAGTTTCATCAATATCAAGCACTACAAAGCCATGCTCTCCAGCCTCATCAAAGCCTCTTCCCTCAAGACATCCCGGATAACAATACACCCCTCTGGCATCCAGCCTGTCACTTGAATATTCATGCACATGTCCAAGCGCAAGATAATCAATTCCACGGTTTCTTAAATCCTTAAGACTTATTATCTGTGCGTTGTTCTTAGAAATATGAGAAGCCTCCTGCCCATGCAGCACAACAATATTAAAATTGCCTGCATTGAGAGAAAGGCTTCCATATATCTTACCCGCATTATCACTGTCAAGCTCCACACCGGTAATAACGATATCCTTTGTAATACTGCCATTATTAATTATACCAGCATTGTAACTTATCCATTCTTTTCCAAACATACGAAGATTAGCAGGAATCTCATCAAGATACGATACAAAGCTCCATTGTCATGATTACCCTGCAGATAATAAAATATAATCCCCGGATTGTTAATTATTATATTATATACTTCTTTCTTTGCTCCAACTGATATGTTCCTTGTATCAAACAAATCCCCCGCAATTATAATAACCCCGATACACTCCTTCACAGCATATCCGACCATATCCTTAAAAGATGCCAGCAGCTCACCTCTGCGTTCTCTTGCTTTATCTTTATCAAGATTAGCCGTCATTGCTGAATCCAGATGAATATCTGCACAATGCAAAATCTTCATATCTTCTCAACCTCAACTATAATATATTAATAAATATATCACATTTTTATATAAAAACATAGAACTTCTTTGTATAAAATGGTATACTTAATTTATATTTATTGTTCGTATTAATCATATACCCAGAAAGGAGAATTCATGCAATATAATGTCAAAAAATGGGGCTTTCTCCCCGATGGTACAATGTGTCATATTATTCAGCTTTCATATAATGACATATCGCTTTATGTTTCAGACTATGGTGCAACATTCCAGTCAATGTTCGTGACTGATTCAGCCGGTGCACAACACGACATAATCCTTGGTTATGATACCCCGGAAGAATATTATTATGACCAGCAGAACTTCGGTGGAACAATGGGCCGATTCGCCAACAGAATTGCCGGGGCATGCATAACTCTTAATGGCAAAGACTGGCATCTTCCTGCCAACGAAGGTAATAACACTCTTCACAGCGGACACGGCTTCAACAAATGTATGTGGCAGTATGATGTTAATCCTGAGGCTCTCATCCTCACACTTAACAGCCCGCATCTGGAGAATGGATTCCCTGGAAATCTTAAAGTTACCCAGACAATTACTATTACTGACGGAAATTCAATACTTGTGCATTATGACGCAGTATCAGATATGGATACAGTATGTAGTTTCACCAATCATAGTTACTTTAATTTTTCTGGGGTAAAGAATGTCTGTAATTATATAGTATCTGTAGGAGCAGATTGCTACACCCCTGTAGACAGCAGCAACATCCCCACGGGTGACATTCTGCCTGTTGAAGGAACAATGTATGATTTCCGTAATCCAAGAAGAGTTGGAACAGATTATATTGATATCAATTACGTTCTCTCTGATGCATATGAATATGCCGCTAAAGTAACCGACCCAGAAGCAGGCATAAGCATGTCTGTAAAGACCAGTTTCCCAGGATTGCAGCTGTATAACGGTAATTATATAGGTAACTGTACCGGTAAATACAATATGCCATACAACGATCAGCATGGCATATGTTTTGAACCCCAGTTTTTTCCTGACTCAATGCATCATAATAACTTTCCATCACCTGTTCTTAAAGCTGGAGAGCATCTTGACAGATATATAGAATACATTTTCTAAACAGCAGCTATATTGCTAAAGTGCATGATACAAGACGCAAAAAGAACCGCCCCTGAAATCAGGACGGTTCTTTTTTAATCTAAAAGCATATCTAACCTTTAACACCACCAAGTGTAACACCTCTTACAATGAACTTTGAAAGACAGATATACACTATAATTACCGGAACAATAGCAAATGCTATCATCATATATACCTGACCCATATCAAACTTCAGGAAATCCGCACTACGAAGCTGTGCTATTAACAGAGGAAGGGTTTTCTTGCTTGCCTTGTTAATAAGGAGTGAAGGTATAAAATAATTATTCCATGATGATACGAAAGTAAATATCATCTGAACAGCCAGAGCCGGTTTCATAAGGGGCAGAACAATCTGGTTAAATATTCTGAACTCTCTTGCGCCATCAATTCTCGCTGCCTCAATAAGTTCCATTGGAAGCACACTGTCCATATACTGCTTAATAAAGAAGAATACTACGGGTGCTGCAACCGAAGGTACAATAAGTGGTATGTAAGAATTAAGAAGATTCCAGTCTCCCATCATCTTAACAAATCCAAGTGCTGATACCTGTGTTGGTACCATCATTACAAGAAGAATGAATGTAAATGCAAACTTCTTTAGCCTGAAGTTATATGCATGAATAGCAAATGCTGTAAGTGCTGAGAAATACACTGACAGAACCGCTGAACATGCCGCAACAAACAGACTGTTAAACATACCCTTTATAACAGGAATATTCTCATTAGCAAGAACATTCTTCATGTTGACTATAAACGACTTTCCTGGAAGGAACGAGAATCCTTTCTGGATATCAGGGTGTGATCTTGTTGTATTAATAATAAGTACATAGAATGAGAAAAGGCACAAAAATGTTATAAGAATAAGTACGATATAACATAACACTCTCTCTGTTGTAAGTATTATTCTGTCTTTCACTCCAGCATTAGTGCCTTTAATATCAGCACTTGCAGAGGCTTTACCTGAATTACTCATATTACTTCGCCTCCTTTGCTTTTTTCTTCTTAGCTTTTCTAATTCCTGCTGCTTCCATATCCTTTGTTATATAATTAAATACAAATATACTAAGTACTGCTGTTACAATAAACAGAATAACTGAAAGCGCACCTGCCATACCATAATTCTTACTATAAAGATGCTTGTTAAGATACATAATAACCGTCATACTTGTTCTATCCGGATTACCATTACCATTAGTAAGTATCTGAGGAACATCGAACATCTGGATACCACCGATTAATGATGTAATAAGTGTGTATGCCAGAATAGGCTTAATAAGTGGAAGTGTAATCTTTCCAAATATCTGTCTTGAATTAGCACCATCAATTCTTGCTGCTTCAAAAAGGCAAGGATCAACGCCCATAATGGCAGCCATAAGAATTATTGTTGTATTACCAAACCACATAAGGAAGTTCATAAGAGCAATCAGTCCTCTCGCTCCTGCTACCTCCGCAAGGAATCTATATGTAGGCAATCCCATACTGTTAAGCATGTTATTGATTGGACCCTGATCTGCAAATATTGCGTAGAATAACATGGCAAATGCAGATGCCATAATCAAATTAGGCATATAGATTATAGTTTTGAAAAATCCTGTACATTTTAATCTTAATCTAAGATCTGTAAACCATGACGCCAGAAGCAATGATATAAGAATCTGTGGAATAAATCCCATCAGCCACATTATCATTGTATTCTTCAGATAGAGCAATGTATCACCGTTAAACAGTATGGCCTTGTAATTGTCAAATCCAACGAACTTAGGTCCGACCTGCATAAGTCCAACCATATAGTTCTCAAAAAAACTATTATAAAATGTAGATATCAGTGGTATTAATGAAAACACAATATATACTGCAAAGAACGGTATAAGAAATATGTATCCCCATTTTGCATAGCTTACAAACTTTTTCTTCTTTTTATTCATACATATCTCCATTCCTGCCATATAAAAAGGCACAGCCATATAACATACTTATTATAATGACTGTGCCTTAATGACTAGCAATTACTAATTACTTTGAAAGATTTGGATATTTCTCAATAGCTGCTTTATAGAAGTTATCAAGAGCCTTATCCTTAGTTACATTGCCATCGAAGTAATCCTTCATAGCCTTCTGGAATTCTTCGTTAAGACCCTGGTCATAAGAAGAAATGTTCTTCATGCTGATCTTAGGAGCTGACTTAGCAAATAACTTGATATGATTCTGACCACCAAGGAATGCTGACTTGAAGTCGCTGTTAGCAATCTCATTCATACCTGATGTTGTATTAGTGTAATCCTGAGTATCTTCTGTAATCTTCTTCATTGTAGCCTTATCACAGCAAAGTGTCTTCATAACATCTTTTACAAGGTTAGCGTTATCTGTTCCTGCTGCTGCACAGATCCATGTACCACCCCAGTAGTAGCTCTGTGGACCTTCACATACTGCATAGTCGCCGTAGATACCGTTACCAACTTCTTCCTTACCACCTTCCTTAACAGGAGTAGCAAGTGAGTTACCTAAAAGTGTAAAGTTAATTCCCCATGTTGAGTAGAAGAATCCGAATACCTTACCAGAAGGTCCCTGATCTGCTGCCCATGTTGAATCCCAAAGAGATGACTTATTATTATAGCCCTTATCTGTATATTTCTTAGTCTGATCAACCCACTTCATAATGTTATCATCAATAACAATCTTGTTATTAGAATCAACCCAAGGAGCTGATACATTGTTAGAGAATACTCTGTATGAATCATCATAACCTGAAAGCATCTTGTAACCCTTAGCAGCAGCCTGTTCAGCTACCTTATCAAACTTATCCCAGGTTGAAAGTGCTTCCTGAACCTTATCCGGATCATCTGTTCCAAGAACATCCTTAGCAATAGAACGTCTGTAAGCAAAGAGTCCTGGAGTTGCCTGCCATGTTGTAGCCTTAAGTTTTCCTTTGCTGTCAGTTGCAATATCCTTTGTGTACTGATACATATCCTTAAGGTCATCATCTGTAAGACCTACATCTTTAACATCAAGTGTGTAATCACTGTTAACATACTTTAAAGCATAATCAGCTTCGATAAGGAACATATCAATCTTATCATCTGCTGCTGCATCCTTCTGCTTTAACAATGCAGCATCAAGAGCATTCTGATAAGCGTTGTTTTCGTTAGGAGTAATTACCCAGTTTACCTTAACATCTGAAGGAACATTCTTATAATATCCTTCAAATCTGCTCTTAAACTCTTCATTCCAGCAGTAAATGTTAAGTACCTTACCCTGTTCCTCAGGCTTAGTATTAACTGCTGCTGAACCACCATCCTTTGATCCACAACCTGCTAATGTGGAAAGCACCATCATTGTACCAAGTGCCAGACTTAATAATCTCTTTTTCATAAAAAACCCTCCATAAATCTTAGACGACACCTTTAGTTTCCTATCTTTCTAATTGTTTCCCCTTCGATTAGTTCCGCATCTACAACAACCCTCTTTACTATCGTTGCCCTGGGATTCTCTATAGCACTTATAAGCTCATCTGCGGCAATCCTGCCGATTTCCCTGGTATTCTGACGAATCGTTGTAATCTTAGGATTTAACATCTGCGAGAATCTTGTTCCATCGTAACCCGCAACAGACACATCCTTTGGACTATGCAATTTCATATTCTTAATAGCATTCTTTCCTCCAACCACAGATAAATCATCCGGATAAAAAATACATGTTGGCGGTTCCTTTAATTTTAACAACTCATATGTAAGCTTCTCAGCTTTTATTGAATCAAGATAGGTTGATTCTTTAATGTATTCATCTGGAACTTCTACCCCTAATTCATCCATTGTCTTATAAAAGGCTGCCAGACGCTCTTTCGTAACCTCTGATTCAACATTTCCATAAATATAAGCTATCTTTCTGTGTCCCCTGCTGTACGCGTAACGTACTAATTCACTCATCCCTTTCACGTTGTTAGAATTGACCGATGTACTGCCATTGAAAATGTAGTCGATGGTCACAACTGGTAATCTCCCGTTAACCATTTCATAGATTTCAGGATTGCTGAAATCCTCACAAGCTACAAGCACGCCATCAAAATTTCTGTATAAACAGTGTTCGTAGAAAGTCATCTTCTTAGAGTGATTGCTTACAAATGTAATATCATACCCCTTCTTCTCTGCTTCATTCTTAAAACTCTCAAGAACCTCGGCGAAATACTCATGTGCAAGACCATTATTAAGAAGAACTCCTATGTTATATGAACGGTTCGTCTTAAGTGCTCTGGCTGCTGAATTTGGATAATATCCAAGTCTGTTAGCTGCCTCTTTAACTTTCCTGCGTGTCTCTTCACTGATGTCACTATGGTCATTGAGAGCTTTACTTACTGTAGCAATTGAAACACCACATTCTACAGCAACATCTTTCATAGATACCATAGATTCATTCCTTTCATGCATTACTTAATCGTTTTCGTAGCTTTACTATAACCCATATCAGATATAAATGCAAGCACTTTTGTAAATTTTACTTATTTTTCTATAAGTTATCGTATTTTTTGTGCATTTCTACCAATTCTTATTCAAATTCGAAATAACCATTGATTTAATCCAAGCCTTAAAATATACTTATTACTATAAAATAAATATTAGAACTTGTACCTTAATGCACTTAATCGTTTTCTATAAATTATATGTGTACAGGAGGTATAATATGCAATTCGTTTTTTGATGACATCAATAAAGAATATGTCATAACCACACCAGAAACTCCATTGCCATGGATTAATTACTTAGGCTGTGAGAATTTTTTCAGTCTTAAGAGCAATACTGGCGGAGGATACTGTTTCTATAAGGATGCCAAGCTGCTCCGACTCACAAGATATCGCTATAATAATTCTCCTTTAGATAACAACGGCCACTATATTTATATTAAAGATGAGGATACCATATGGAATCCTGGATGGCAGCCATCCCAGACACCAGTTGAGGATTATACATGTCGTCACGGACTTGGATATACAGTTATTTCTTCATCTAAGAATGACATCAAGGCTACACAGACTGCTTTTGTTCCTATCGGAGATAATTGCGAGCTTGATAAACTTACTGTTAAGAATACAGGGAATGCTGTTAAACATTTATCTGTATATTCTTATATAGAATTCTGTTTATGGAATGCAGTTGATGACTGCAACAACTTCCAGCGTAACTTCAGCACAGGCGAAGTTGAAGTTCAGCCGGAGATTAATATTGGCGGCACTGCCATGTCAGCAATATATCACAAGACAGAATACCGTGAGCGGCGTAACCATTATGCTGTTCATGCTGTCAGCACCGCTGCCAGCGGTTTCGATACAAGCAGAGAAAGCTTCATCGGTACATACGGAAGTCCTGCAATGCCTAAAGCTGTTAAAGAAGGTACATCTTATAATTCTATTGCAAGCGGATGGTCACCTGTTGGGTCTTTCAGAATTGATATTGACCTTAAGCCGGGCGAGGAAAAAGAATATGTGTTCATTATAGGATATGCAGAGAACCCTGATGATAAGAAGTGGGAATCTTTTGGAATTGTTAACAAAGAACCTGCATATGCCCTTCTTGAAAAATACAACGCTCCGGCAAAATTTGATACAGCTCTTGCTGCTTTAAAAGACTACTGGACTCATCTCCTCTCTTCTTATACTGTTGACACAGAAGACAAGAAGCTCTGCCGTATGGTTAATATATGGAACCAGTATCAGTGCATGGTAACATTTAACATGTCAAGATCAGCTTCCTATTATGAGTCCGGAACCGGACGCGGTATGGGATTTAGAGATTCCTGCCAGGATTTACTTGGCTTCGTACATCTTATTCCTGATTCAGCAAGACAGAGAATTCTTGATATTGCTGCTACACAGTTTGAGGACGGAAGTGCTTATCACCAGTATCAGCCATTAACTAAGAAAGGTAATTCTGATATTGGCTCTGGCTTTAATGATGATCCTTTATGGCTTATTGCAGGAACAGCTGCATATCTTAAAGAAACAGGCGACTTCAGCATTCTTGATGAAAATGTAGCATTTAACTGCGATGCAGGTAAGGCACAGCCGCTTATGGAACATTTAAGACGATCCTTCAATTATACAACTACTCATCTTGGACCGCATAAGCTGCCACTTATCGGAAGAGCTGACTGGAATGACTGTCTTAACTTAAACTGCTTCTCTTCTGCTCCGGGTGAATCTTTCCAGACTACCGGACCATCAGAAGGACCTGTTGCTGAGTCGGTATTTATCGCTGGAATGTATGTAAAATATGGCAATGAATATGCAGACATATGCCACCTGACAGGTCTAACAGATGAAGAAAATGCTGTACGTTCCCATGTTGATGACATGTATAAAGCTGTTCTTGATGCAGGCTGGGATGGTGAATGGTTCCTTCGTGCATATGATGCCGAAAGCCGTAAGGTTGGTTCACATGAATGTGAAGATGGACAGATATACATTGAACCACAGGGCTTCTGTGTTATGGCAGGTATAGGTGTCAAAGAAGGACTCGCACAGAAAGCTATGGATTCAGTAGAAAAAATTCTTGATACGAAGTACGGAATTATGATTTTACAACCAGCTTACAGGTCATATCATCTTGAACTCGGCGAGGTATCTTCTTATCCGCCTGGATACAAAGAAAATGCTGGAATATTCTGTCATAATAATCCTTGGGTATCTATTGCTGAAACCGTTGTTGATGATAAGAACAGAGCATTCGAAACATACAAGAAAATATGTCCGGCATATCTTGAAGAAATAAGTGAGATACACAGGACTGAACCTTATGTATATTCACAGATGATTGCTGGCAAAGATGCCGCAAGATTTGGTGAAGCCAAAAACAGCTGGCTTACAGGCACTGCTGCATGGACATTTACAAGTATTTCTCAATATATACTTGGTGTAAGGGCTTCATTTGGAGGACTCACCATTGACCCTTGTCTTCCGGATTCTATTAAGGAACTTACAATCACAAGAAAATTCAGAGGTGCAACATATAATATCACCATCAGCAATACTAAGCACGAAAGAGTTTCTTCTCTTATTGTCAATGGTAATGAAATTACAGGAAACACAGTGCCTTTCAATGCTGACACTAAAGAATTCAATGTAATTGTTAATATCTGATATTTAAGGAGAATAATTATGTTTGATAAGAACTTTTTATGGGGAACTGCCTCAAGTTCATATCAGATAGAGGGAGCCTTTACCGAAGACGGCAAAGGCGTTTCTATCTGGGATACATTTTCTAATAAGCCAGGAAATATCGCACACAACGAGAATGGTAACGAAGCCTGCGACCACTATCACCGCTATCGTGAAGATATTGCACTTATGAAAAGCTTAAGTATTCAGGCATACCGCTTTTCAATTTCATGGACACGAATCTTTCCAGATGGCATTGTAAAGGACTCTGACGGCAATGTGCATTTCAACAAAGCCGGACTTGACTTCTACGATAATATTGTAAACTGTTGTCTTGAAAATGGTATTGAGCCTTTTATAACACTCTATCACTGGGATCTGCCACAGGCACTTGAAGATAATGGTGGATGGCTGAACAGACAGACAGCTTATATATTTGCTGACTATGCAGAATTTATATGTGAGCATTTTTCTGACAGAGTCGTTAATATCGCAACCATAAATGAACCACAGATAATCTCAGGTCTTGGATATATGAATGGACTTCATGCTCCCGGAAAGAAGCTGGACTGCATCAGCGTGCTGTCAGTCATACACCATCTTGCACTTGCACACGGTCTTGCTGTTGCCAAGATGCGTGCCATTGCAAAGCAGCCAATAAAGACTGGTTTTTCAAGCACTGGCGACTTGTGTTTTCCTGCAAGTGAATGTGATGAAGATATTGATGCTGCAAGAGCTGAAAGTTTCAAGATTGTTACCGGAAACATGACATTTAACCACACTATATTCTGCGATATGACATGCTTGGCAGGTACCCTGATATTGCAGGCACAGGATTACATCTTGAAAAAGGTCTTGAAAAAATCGGACATTATAAAGAACTCCCATTCGTAAAAGATGGCGATATTGAACTGATACATCAGCCAATTGACTATCTTGGCATAAATGTATATAACGGACATGAAATAAATGCAGCCGGCCATATTAACAAAAAACCAGGCAGTCCACGAACAGCTCTTGGCTGGCCTGTAACTCCCGGTGTTATGAATTATGGTATAAGATACATGTATGAGCGGTATAATCTTCCAATATACATATTCGAAGACGGTCTTGCCTGCAACGATATCATAAGTCTTGATGGCAAAGTCCACGACAGCAACCGTATCGACTTTCTGACAAGATATCTCACAGACCTTGAGAAAGCCTACAAAGCCGGTGTCCCAATACTCGGCTACTTCCACTGGTCATTCACAGATAATTTCGAATGGCACAGCGGCTACGACCCAAGATTTGGCTTAATCTATGTCGATTACGAAACCCAGCAGAGAATCCCAAAAGATTCTGCGTACTGGTATTCTGATTTAATTAAGAAGTCATCCAACTAAATATTGGTATTCATAAGTGTGCATGACGCCGTGGCATCTGTATATATGACATGTTCTCATGGATTCCTGCATCTAGTGTGAGTAAATGCCGCCATCTATAGAGTTTATTACAGTGCTGGAAATCAAACGCACTTCGTTTGAACGAGATTTCCAGCACTGAACTTTTATAGATAGCGGCATTAACTCACACACGATTCGGAATAAATCGAACATATCATATATACAGACGCCACGGCTGTTATTCACTTCATATACGGCAATTCATTAGGATATGCACTATATAGAAGTACCTCTGCGATTGTACGCCCTCATGCCCATAACCCAATTTAATCATTCCTACGATTATTAAAGTACACAAAATTATCAATTGCAGTGAATATATCGTCAAAGTTCTCTCTTGGTGCTGCGTCTATGTACGCTCTTAATATTGCATTTTCTTTCTCACCCTTGTAACGTCCGTAGAATATGTCATACAGATTGTGTCCTCTGACATATTTCCTTATATTCTCCATGTTGTCTATGATGTCCTGTCTTGTCCCAATTGTTATGTTCAGTTTTTCTAACATTTTCTTAGTGCTGACAAGGCGGTACAGGTATTCTTTATATTTGGCATATAATATATCATAGAACTGGTCTACACTTTTTATAACGCCTATCTTAGTCATTATCTCAGGGTCAAGAAAATAATTCTCAAATGAATAATATTTTAATATAAGCACATTACGGTCTGTTACTCTTGGCAGATTGCCATAATCCTGCTTTGCACGCTGCTTATAGTAATTGGTAAGCTGGTCTCTTAAGCGGTCAGCATCCTTACCATCTCCATCTCTTATCATAAGGAACTCATCCTTAAGATATAATGTATTGATATATTTCAGATTGGCATAAGTCTTGATGTTTGTACAACTGTTAGTTGCAATTATTGCTATACGATTGAGATTGCCATTCTCATCTATAACTTCTGAATAATATTTCTCGAGAAGAAGCGGCAGACGGCTTCTGTCCTGTTTTCCTTCCACTATAAATACAAAGCTCACATTCATAAGGTCGTTGGCAGCATATCCAAGATCATCTAATATATCATCAATATCCGCCTCCGATGTGACAACTGTATTATTATCTCTGTCGTTAACCACCTGACGAATCTGTCTTGTAGTAAAGTTAAATAACATCTGCGGTGAATGCGTGCAGAATATAACCTGATTCTTTCTTGAAAGCTTGTACAGGATTTCACTTGCTATCTTCTGTAGCTGAGGATGTAGATATATTTCCGGATCTTCAATCAGAATAATGTATGGCACAGTACTTCCATATTCTGCATATGTTTCAAGCAGCGACAGGATGTAAATACTGTTCAGTCCATCTGAAAGGTCATTGACATCCCCATCAGTGTCACGCATTTCATTGTGAACAATTGTATCAACATGCATGAGTTTTTCTGCATCAAATGTAATCTGATAATGAATCCTTTCTCCAATACCACCATTGTTTCTGAACTTCTCATTAAGTTTGTTTTCAAAATTAGCCAGATTAAAATTAAACAGCTTATACTGCATAAGTCTCGCTGTTTCTAATAAAGATAGCTGTTCCGGTTTCTTGCGGTTAATGATTCCTATGCAATTAAAGCACTGATTACACATCTTATGCTTATCAAATATACACACGTTATCTTTAAGGTCTGCATATTCAGTTCCACCCTGTAGCATGATAAGATCTTCCTGAATTGATGACTTACGTCTCTCATGGTCAACATAGAATATTCTTGGAAGAACTGTCTTTATATAAATATTATTCTTCTTAACTCCATCCCTGTACTTAATCTTACCATCACGGCTATATACATACTCAAATTCAATGATACCATCCTTTAACGATGGAAGTTTATTGCAAAAATCCTTATACCACAAATCATAATGTTTAAAAGAGCTTACCTGTCCCTTCTGATACAATACAGCCAGATCCTCATCTTCAATACTAATGCGTACTGTAATGCTTATATTACCTTCATTGTCATTGAAATCTCTTAATGAAACTTCATAATCTCCAGTAACCGCTCTTATCGCATCAAGAACTACACTTTTTCCTGCATTATTTCTGCCAACAAGAATCAGTACATCTTCAATATCATTAATCTCAAGCTCTTTGATTGATTTAAAATTTCTGATTAAAAGATATTCTATTCTCATACCTGTCCTCTGCCCCCTGATACATTTCCGCCAGCATATATTCTGGTGTATTATCATTAAATGTTGATATTCCTTTACCCGTATTAGGATTCTTTTTGGAATATACCATATCCACAACAAATGCAGCTATCAGTGCCGCACACACTGCACCAACAACCCTCAGTTTAATCTTTCTGAAGAAATTATCAAGAAGCGGTGCAATAATATATACGATTGCAACTCCTCCAAGTCCAAATACTAAAAGACCTTCAGCACATATTCTTCCATTAAGGTTAAGGAAATAGCCATTATAATTCCACCATCTTCTTCCACAGCTGATTTCCAGATACAAAGATGTAAAATATTCAACAAATCCGCATAAAACTACTGATGCAAAGAATTCCACAACAGGCTTATTTCTTAATTTTTTAAGACATATCAGTATGAGTATCCCACCTGAACCATATATAGGAAGCCATGGCCCATGAAGAACACCTCTGTTTACAAATGTATGTGACGATATCAGATGAAGCGTAACCTCCCATATCCATCCCACAAAACATAATGAAAAGAATATCAGTATAAGCGATGGTATTGAATAATTTCGCATATACACTGTATTTTCAAGGTCAACTCTGTGTTCCTTAAGATTGAAAAGGCGGGCAGGATAGGCTTTTCCAACTGCTTCTGCTTTATTCTTACTCATACGAAGCATTTCCTTCTTTTTTTCTTCAAATTCCAGCTCGGCCTTGCTGTTAATAAGTATTATGCCAAATGTGTTGGCTAAAAATACTCTTAATTTCTTCAATCTTCCTATTCTCGAATTGTGGTAATCATCAAAATTAATCTGTGGCTGTGGGCTATCTATAAGTTTAAATACATCTGCATATACATTTTTAAGATGTGCTTCGGATGGTCTTGCATACAGGTATGAATCATTAAGCCACTGAACTGCCTCCGGTTCTTTTTCAAGATATACTGCTCTTACATTTGCATAGAATTCTGCATAAAATGCAGCTTTGTAAGGATTCACAAACAGAACCCCCACAACACCTAATGTTGCCATTCCAATCACTGTCCAGCCAATGAATGATACTCCATAGAGAAACGCCCTCCATTTGTAGCCTTTCATCATCTTTCTTGATAAGGTTATAGCCTCATTTGCCTTCATATCAGGATTCTCCGCGATAATATATGGCACCAGCATGTATGAAAAATGCTTCACAAATATACCCACAATTGTAAGTGACCATAATATTTCATATACATTATTGACAATAAGCACCCACGATGCTTTCATCCATCTTTTTACCCGGAGAAGAAACATGAACTTTCCAGGTGGAACAGTATCATATGTGCGCGTTTCAAGCACTATTCTTCTTGATATAACAAGATAAGTTTTCTTGATAAAAAATGTTATAAACACATATACCATAAGTGCCGCTATAAGAAGTATAAGCACTACTGCTCTTCTTGAACTTATGACTGATGATAGTGAATCCACAAATGTAAATACAATTCCACCTGATGTTATAGCATTAACTAAAGATGCAAATACTCCTCTTGTTCTGCCCAATACCTTGGTTGCATTGTCTTTAGCCTCTGAAACCTTTGCATCAGACTGCGTCCTTCCAAAATCATCGTCACCCGTGATTACTGCGCCCATTGCCTGAACCACTGAACTTACAACCGAACTGTTAGCGACAGTATCAACATTTGCTTCAACCGATGCTGCTCCCTGAATTTCATTGTTAACTGTTCCTAAACTTTTAAAGGCTTCCATCGTCTCTGTATATTCAGAGCCAATGAAAGCCGCAAAAAGGCAGACTGCTACTAACAGCCAGTAATGTTTTTTTAAGTTCTTCTTAGCATTTTTAACAAGTTCTTTTCTCTTAAAATCCATATCCCCAAAATCTTCTTTATTTATTAAGTACAGTCTTGCGTACTACTCCAAGCGGATCTTTAACCATAAGTATGACAAGCCATATGATAAGTCCGAAAGCTACAACTGATAAGCCCAAAAATGCATCATTAAGCATATCTGATGACGCCGGAGTAAAGTACTCTGCCCCCAGTTCAATATATTCAACAACTGCATCTACCATCCACATAAGTGATGCACCCCAGTACATAAGCACAAGTGTTCCAAGCTTTAACTGCGAACGCCTGTCATTAGTATACCATATAATAGTAGTTATAACCGCTGCAAATACAGCTATAAGTAATGTCATAATTATCTCTCCAATCCTTTAACTTCTGCTTCCTTAGCTGCTTTCTTCTCTACTCCGGAAGCTATTGCTACCATACCAACCCACACAGCTGTAACAACCACTGCCATGCCAACACCTGCAGTTGCCATCTCATGTAACATCTGCACAGCATCATCTGGATTACCTGCTGCTGTTAAGAATGGAAAGAATGGTGTAACCTCGCCATGCCATACATGCTCGAATGCAAGTAAAGCTGTTCCACCCCAAAGCATATTGTTAAGCCACTTTAACTTTCTTGAAAATGGAAGCGCCTTTTCTTCCTTAACTGCTTCTACAGCACCTTCTGTCTCGCACGAACATATTTCCTTCTTCTCTTTCTTTTCAACAATCTTAGTTATCGCTGTTGTAACGATAGCTTCAGTACCTGGTACTATAAAACATGCCATATTAAATTCCTCCTGATTCACGATGCATTTTCATGTTCCCAAATGCACATATTTATATGTATTTTACCTATTTCACATTGAATTGTCAAACATTGTAAAATATACATTTTCATATATATTTTCTCTTTATTGCCTCTGCTAAATATGATATAGTAAAGCAGATAGGATTCACTTTAGAAAGGAGATGTTCTTATGAAGAAAAGCTTTAAAAGACTGTTAAGCTGCATATTTTTAATAACATTTTTCCTTATTGGCATGTGCCTCGACAGGGCTCGTGTGAATATTCCTGAAGTGAACTCTTTTTCTACATCAGAAGCTAAGGTATTCGCTACACCTGAGCCTTCTGTCAGTGATACCATGCCATGTACAACTGAAATGCTCGGACTCGTGAGGACATCAATCACTAATCTTACAGCAGACAGCAGCAATTCCCGCAATGTATTACGCATATTCCAATTCTTACTTTGTGGGCTGTGTGCAGTTACCGGTATCAGTATCTATTTCAAACAGACAGGCGTAATGCATGACTCTGTCATATGCAGCACCACTGTCACTCTTAATTATATCCATCAGACTGACGGCAAGAAATAACAGAATATCATTAAATCAGAACAATTTTATTAATACATCATTTGTATATATTATTAATAGTATTATACAACTATATGAAGAGGCAAAATATATGAATATTTTAATGATAATTGGTATTATTCTGGGTGGAGGTGTATCTGTTGCATCCACCGTTGGAATAACTGTAGGTATTTTCGGAACCATTGTATATAAATTTTACAGAAAGCTTCGTTTTGGAATATCTATGTTTGACTAAGTTTGAAAGGATGAATAATAATATGTTAGGTAATATAACAGTCGGTATCGTCATTGTTCTTGCTGTTGCTGCCTGTGGACTTGGTGTGTGGCTTGACAGAGCCAAGTCAGACAGTCAGGACAACAGCACTGACGCACAGTCTAAGAATTAAATGATAAAGGCGGTCACATCAGATTCTATTCTGATATGACCGCTTTTCTTACCACTTTTACTTGCTTTCATGGTAGCTGTTAAGCAAATCTTCAATTCTCATATTAATATTTTCAGGAAATGTTGCATCATTTCCGATTTTAACCCACAAATCAATGTTCTTATATTTCTTCTCTCCCATTGTATTATGTCTGTCCTGCTTCGAAGATACTTCTATCTTTACCATTGCACGCTTCTGCTCAAGTATCGGAATAAGCACATAATATAATCTGTCATCTTTAAATGATATGTATCCCGCTTCTTTTCCCGAACGAGTCATTAAATACAGTCTATGCTTTTTTATTCCTGCCGGAAACAGCTTCATTCCAGCTTTGATAAATCCAGATTCAGGTGACATTTCAAGCATTGCTCCGACATAAAATACATTTGCAACATCATCAATTGATGTAAGAATATTTCCCAATGTATCTGATGTTGCAGTAAACTGCTGTGCTAACAGATATGCAAGTTCTGCCTGATATATGATTTTGTATTCTGAATCATGCACTCTTCCTGTTTCTTCATCAATTCTGTTAAGAAGTTCCTCACTACATTCATATATACTGCGCAGAAACAACTTAAAATTCTCATCTGGCATCCACATATATCTGCCTCGTGCAACCTTAAATCTTCCAATGTTGTTGCCATTGTAATCTTCAGCATAATGATACACATTGCGTTGGCAAAAGGCATGTTCATTCTCTGGAGCTGTAAAATCATATTCTTCATTTTCCTGATCAGTGCCATAATATTTCTCATCATATTCGGAATATTTATAATCATATTTATAGTTACTCTTCAATGATTCCTGCCCAGTCTGATTGAAAAGGACAGTATATGCTTCATTAATTTCATATGCACTGTATCTATATACATTTTCTTTGTTTGATTTATCTCTGTTTAGCACAGCATCCGGATGCACCATATGCATAAGCCGTCTGTACCGCTTCTTCAATTCCATCTTAGTAATATCTGATCTGACATCAAATATTTTATATGCCTGCTGAACCGTCATAAATACTGTATTCCTTCTACATTTTTTCTAAGTTATCATACACCATTTTTAAAAATTTTACTATTTTTATTATTTCTGTTGACAGTTATATTGTTATAGTGTACTATTGTGCTAGTGCACAAGTACGCGTCATGTGTACATTACCTATTACAGGAGGAGGGATTATGGACTATAAGGCTAATATACCAATTTATCTTCAGGTAATCGATGATATTAAAAAAAGAATTCTTACCGGTGAGATTAAGCTTGGCGACAAGCTTCCATCAACCAGGGAACTTGCCGTACAGTACACGGTCAATCCTAACACTGCTGCAAGAATATACAATGAACTTGAACAGTGTGGTCTGTGCTATACCAAAAGAGGTCTTGGCACATTTGTATCAGAGGATGTGCATCTGATTGATACATTAAAGGCAGAACTTTCCAGTGAAATGATTGAGACTTTCGTTTCCGGAATGACAAGCCTTGGTTTTTCTAAAGATGAGATTATTAATCTCATTAAGAATTATCACGAATAAAACATGGAGGGATTTAATTATGCTGCAATGTAAAAATGTTACTAAAAAGTATATGAAGATGACTGCCGTTAATGGTGTTTCCATCGACTTCATGCCTGGCAGAATATACGCTCTGCTCGGCTCTAACGGAAGCGGTAAAACAACTTTAATGAAGATGATAGCAGGTCTGGTAAAACCCACTTCCGGGGACATCACTCTTTCAGGTGTTCCAATAGGAGTAGAAACTAAGAAACACATAGCTTATATGCCTACTGAAAGTTATTTTTATAACTATATGAGCTGTTCTGATATTGGAAAATATTATGCTGATTTCTTTGAGGATTTCTCACTTGACCAGTACTACAACTATCTTAATGAGATGAAGCTTACGCCTGACATGAAAGCCAGCAAGATGTCATCAGGAATGATGGCTAAACTTAAACTTGCTGTTAATCTTTCAAGAAATGCATCTGTTATTATGCTTGATGAACCACTTAATGGTGTTGATATCGTTGCAAGAGAGCAGGTTATCAATGCGGTAATCAGCAAGGCTTCACCTGATAAAACTATCATAATGTCAAGCCACCTTGTTGATGAGCTTGAGCTGTTATTGACTACGCAGTATTTATTAAAGACGGAGTAGTTGTTTCACAGGGAGATGCTGAGAATTTACGAACAGCTTCGGGCATGTCAATCGTTGACCAGTACAAACGCATTTATGCATATTAAAAGGGGGAATCTTCAATGTTAAAATTAACAAAATACGAATTGAGAAAGAATCTTCTCAGTATAGGAATCGTGGCAGGTATTATCTGTGTACTTCAGGCTCTGTTTATGTTTTTCTGCCTGACTGAAAATCTTAACTATACAAGCCTTTTCGGAGGACTTTTAATAATAGCTGCCTCTGTAAGTTATTTTATTGTATTTATATTTGGAGTTGTAACATATTATAGAGAACTTTCAAGCAAAAGCAGTTACCTGATATTCATGACACCTAATTCATCTCTTAGCATAATTACATCAAAGCTGCTCTATACACTGATTATTGGAATAGGAATTTCAGCAATATTCATCGGCTTTGGAGTTCTTGATATATTCATGATGGCTGGTGTCTTTGGTGACCTGGCTGACACACTCAAGAATTTCTCAGAAATGTTAAAGATTATGGGTATTGATGTTGTCAACATAATTATTAATATTGTAGCTGGAATAATATCATTCCTTATAGCTTTCTTCTTCCTTATATCACTTGCATACTTTGCCATAACACTATCTTCAACTGCCTTGCAGAACAAGAAGATTAAAGGATTGATATCAGTTGTATTATTCTGTGTCCTTGCATATGCAACAATTAAGATTTCTTCTTTGTTGCCTGAACTTTATAAGAATCCAGACAGCTTATCCCAGGCATTAATGTCAAGCCTTCCAGCTACCATATTCCAGTTATTAATGGTGGTTGCATGCACATTCGGAAGTGCCGTACTTCTTGATAAGAAGGTAAGTCTGTAATTCGTATTCTCACGGGATGGGATGCCGGCAAAACCTACTAAAAGCTTCACAGGATTTAATCTGGTAGGTTTTCCGCCTGTAATCCCAGTCTTTTACTTACTCTTCCACATAATCAAAAGCAACAGCTTTCATGCGCTCCTTGAACAGCTTGTTAAACACTGCAATTACACGACCAACGCCAATCATCGAAAAAATTGTTCCAAGTCCAAGTCCAAGAAGTATATGTCCGGTAAAGAATCCTATTAAAAATGTTGTGCAGACATTGAATATATCAAAACAATTCTTGCAGAAGCCCACACCCTTGCCGGTTCTGCCTTTAAGCCTTGTAGTATCACTTATTGCCTGTACAATTCCATCTCCAGGATTAGGTATAATTCTCATATTCAGTGACATTGCTGCTCCTATTCCTGTCAATAATACAGCAAACAGCAATACTACAATCTGTAATACAATGTTGTTATGTACAGATGGAATAAGTGCTGAGAACACATTCAAGAAGCGTGTAAATACTATACTTACCAGTATCTGTAAGGCATCTCTTATAATATACATTCCAAGATACTTAGCTTCTTTTCTGTCTGTAAGATACCACACAGTATGCATTATCATCTCAATTAAAACAAAGATAAAATATACAATCATCGTCATATTAGCGAAGTTAAATCCTATGATATGAGATATCGAATATGGCACTGAAATTATTGGTGAAACTCCAAGATTAGCTTTCGTATTAAGCATAATTCCAAGTGCAAGTATCAGTAATCCCAGAAGATAAAACTCCCATCTGATAATTAGTTTATTTCTGCTCTTCATTGTTAATTGCCTCCCAGAGATTATTCTCTACTTTATCTGTCATGGAAGATAACATCTTAATCTCTTCTTCGCTGAATCCTTTAAATATTACATCATCAACCTTATTGAATATTTTAATAACTTCATCGGCCTTTTCATGTCCGCAGTCTGTGAGAAGCACATTCCATGAACGCCTGCTTGCCGGATTATTTTCTCTCTTTAACAGACCATCCTTTTCCATTCTGTCTAATGTTCGTGACATTGTGGTCACATCCATAAGACAAGCATCCGCCAGCTCTTTCTGGTTCATAGTTCCATGTTCTCTTAATTCCTTAAGAATTCTTGGCTGTCCCTGTCCAACCGTAAGGCCAAGTTCAATAAAAAATGGCCTTATCAGCCGTCTTCGAAGCATTTCAATATCAAAGAACACATTTTTAATTTCATTATCCATAATTACATTTCCCCTCTTATGCACTGATTTCATGCGGTATACGACACTGTCTAATCAAGCTCAAACTGTCCTGTATACAGCTGATAATATCTGCCCTTCTGCTCAAGCAGTTCGTCGTGGCTGCCACGCTCAATTACCTCGCCCTTTTCAAGCACCATTATAGCATTAGAATTTCTTACTGTCGAAAGTCTGTGAGCGATAACAAATACTGTTCTTCCCTCCATTATTGCGTCCATGCCATTCTCAATAAGCCGCTCAGTTCGTGTATCAATCGAGCTTGTCGCCTCATCTAGAATAAGCACCGGCGGCTTGGCAATCGCTGCTCTCGCGATAGCAAGAAGCTGTCTCTGTCCCTGTGACAGATTGCCGCCATCAGCCGTAAGCATTGTGTCATACCCCCGCGGAAGTCTTGTTATAAATGAATCAGCATTAGCAATCTTAGCTACCTCCCTGATTTCCTCGTCAGTTGCATCAAGCTTTCCATATCTTATATTATCCGCAATAGTTCCTGTGAACAAATGTGTATCCTGAATTACCATTGCAAGTGAACGCCTCAGGTCGTCTTTCTTAATATTCATTACATCAATACCGTCATAAGTAATCGTACCTGACTGGATATCGTAAAATCTGTTTATAAGATTAACAATAGTAGTCTTTCCCGCTCCTGTCGAACCAACAAATGCTATCTTCTGTCCTGGCTTTGCAAACAACGAAATCTTGTTAAGTACCCTCTTTTCAGGCACATATCCGAACACAACATCATTAAATCTTACATCGCCCTTAAGCTCAATAAGCTCCCCTGCCGGCAGCTTCCATGCAAAAAATCCTGTCTTATCAGAAGTTTCTGTAAGGGTATTATCCGCATTTTTAATGACATTACACAAAGTTACTTTCCCTTCGTCAGGCTCCTCTGCCTCATCCATCATGTCAAATATTCTCTCAGCTCCCGAAAGCGCTGAAAGTATAAAATTAACCTGCTGTGTGAACTGGTTTAATGGCATGGCACTCTGTCTTACATACACAAGATATGCAGATATGCTGCCAAGGTCCATGATTCCTTTTATTACAAATATGCCTCCAACGCAGGCAGAAAGTGCATAATTGAAATATGACAGACTTACAATTACCGGGATAAGCATGCCCGAATATGCAAGTGCGTTAGTCGATTCCTTTCTGAAATTCTCATTCATCTCACAGAATTTTTCAAAATTCTTCTGCTCATGGTTAAATACCTTTTCAACCTTCTGACCTGCCATCATTTCCTGAACAAAACCGTTGATATTGCCAAGCTCCTTCTGCTGTCTGTGGTAATATTTCTTGCTTCTTTTGCCGTTATATTTAATAAATATGAACATAAGAATAAGAAAAACAACAACAATCATTGTCAGTCTCACACTCAAAACCATCATCATAGTTATAGTTCCAAAAAGGGTAAGAAAGCTCTGGATTACCATCGCAAAACTATTGTTCATTGCTTCCTGAACCGTGTCAACATCATTAGTGAAATGACTCATAATCTCACCATGAGTATTATTATCAAAATATTTTAACGGAAGCTTCTGTGTATGCTTAAACAGATCCATTCGAATCTCACTTACTACCTTCTGGGAAGTATGCACCATAAGCCTGTTGTAGCCAAGCGTTGACAGTGCACCACACGCATACATAACACCCATTCCGCACACAGCTATGATAAGTCCCCTCATATTGCCCGGCACGATAAAATTATTCACCACTGGCTTTATTAAAAATGTTCCCATAATTCCTGCACCTGCGCTTATAAATACAAGCACTGCCACAAGCAGGAAAGCCCATTTGTAGTGACCAAGGTATGAGAGAAGATGCTTAACAGTCTTCTTAGTGTCCTTTGGCCTTTTATATCCAACATACTTAGCCATTAAAGATCAGCCCCTT
The DNA here is from genome assembly GCF_003464165.1 of Eubacterium sp. AM49-13BH. Lineage (GTDB taxonomy): Bacteria > Bacillota > Clostridia > Lachnospirales > Lachnospiraceae > Lachnospira. Next base: position 36,610 of record NZ_QSEK01000006.1, read on the forward strand.
CCTTCTGGGATTCATATATTTCCTGATATATCTTATTAGTCTTTAACAGACTCTCGTGTGTTCCAATCGCATTCACACATCCACCGTCCATGATAATTATCTGGTCAGCATGACGCACTGATGATATCCTCTGTGCAATTATAATCTTAGTCATATCCGGTAGTTCTTTTGCCAGTGCATTTCTAATCTTACCTTCTGTTGCAGTATCAACCGCACTTGTTGAATCATCAAGAATAAGTACTTTAGGCTTCTTTAATATTGCTCTTGCAATACATATTCTCTGCTTCTGACCTCCGGATACATTAACTCCCTCCTGTCCCATCTCTGCATCAAGTCCACCCGGAAGCCTGTCTAAGAATTCATCAACGCATGCAATACTGCACGCTTTTCTGATATCGTCCATGGATGCATCCTCATCGCCCCATTTAAGATTGTCAATGAGCGAGCCTGAAAACAGTGTATTCTTCTGCAATACAACTGAGATTGCATCTCTTAAATGTCTTACCGGGTATTCCTTAACGTTTATTCCATCTATCTTAATCTCGCCCTTACTTGCATCATAGAGTCTTGGAATAAGCTGGATAAGCGTCGTCTTTGATGAACCTGTCTGTCCTATTATTCCGACTGTCTGACCAGCATTAATATGAAATGAAACATCTGACAGCACGTGTTCTTTAGCGTTTTCATTATATTTAAACCACACATGGTTAAATTCTATCTCACCCTTCTTAACTTCAATGCTCCTCGCATTCTCGTCAGTTATATCAATCGGCTCATCAATTACCTTCATGATTCTTTCTGCAGAAGCAAGTGATCTCGTCATAAGAAGGAACACATTTGACATCATCATAAGTGAATTGAGTATCAGAAGAACATAGCTTAAGAAAGAAGTAAGCTGTCCTATCATCATCTGTCCTGAATTAATCAGTCTTCCGCCAATAAGTAGAATACCAAGAATTGTCGAATACATAACGAACTGCATAGCAGGCATGTTAAGTACCGCTATTCCAAATGCTTTCTCTGATTCGTTTTTAAGATTGTCATTAACATTCCTAAATTTTTCAATCTCATAGTCGCCACGCACATATGATTTAACAACTCTTACTGCTGTAAGATTCTCCTGTATGCAACGGTTTACAAGGTCAACCGCCCCCTGCATTCTGCCATATCGTGGGCCAACATTAACGATTATTATGATGAGCAGGACTGCCAGAATTGGCAGTGCTACAAGGAAGACCAGTGCCAGTGTGGAATTAATCCGGAATGCCAGTGTCGTTGCAAATACCAGCATTACCGGGCTTCGTCCAAATGGACGCATTCCTGTTGACACAGCATTCTGGATATTAGTCACATCACTTGTCAGTCGTGTGACTAATGATGAAACACTGAAATGGTCTATATTAGAAAATGAATAAGACTGAAGTTTCCCGTACTCTGCCTTTCTTATATTAGCACCCAGTCCCTGACCTGCAAGTGCAGAAAATCTTGCACTTCCCACACCTAATATAAGTGCAGCAACTGCACATACAGCCATCTGGATACCTTTATTTATTATATATGGCACATCTGAATTGGTCACACCTATATCAATCAGGTCAGCCATCAGCTTAGGTACCATAATCTCAAGCACGACTTCAACACCTATACATATAAGCGCCAGCCATGCGTATTTCTTATATTCTTTCATATAAGAAAAAATTCTTCTCAGCATTACTTGCACCTCCAATTATTGCATATGCAACTATTGTATTTCCAAATTCAAACAATGTCAACATAATAATATTTTTACATGCAAAAAGACACCGCCGTACCCCATAATCTGGTACGACAGTGTCTTATATTTTAAGTAATACTTTTATCTAAGATAAGCTTACTCCTGTTCTGACTTCTTTCTTCCTGTTACAACAACTGTAGTTGCTCCTGCCACACATGTTGCAAGCATAAGAACATAAAGCATTATGTTAGAATTATCACCTGTCTTAACGGTTTCCTGACTATTGTCTGATGATGGCTCAGCTGGTACTACAACCTTCTTGTAATATACCTTGATAACTGAACCGTTATCAGCTTTATTAGGAATAATTCCTGTTGTTTCTGAATCAAATGTATAACCTTCATACTTATCTGTTGTGTTAATGTCAGCCTTATTAACATCAATTACTGATGGCTCATTTACCCAGACCTTCTTAGTTACTGTAATAGTATCTTCTGTCTGTTCTTCACCATCTTTATAGTACTTGATTGTATAAGTTACATCCTTTGTCTGGCTTGCATCCTTAACATAATATACATTGATAACTGTTCCTGATGCAACTACTGCAGGAATCTCTCCTGTTGCTACTGAATCTAACTTATATCCAACATACTTGTCTGTTGTGTTAATAGCAGTCTTATTAACTTCAACTTCTAATGGAGCATTTATCCAGATTCGCTTAGTTACTGTCTGCTTATCTGCTGTTACTTCAACTCCATCTCTAAAGTACTTAACTGTATAAGTTACTTCCTTTGTCTGAAGTTCATCCTTAACATAATATACATTGATAACTGTTCCATCTGCAACTACTGTAGGAATCTCTCCTGTTGCTGCTGAATCCAACTTATATCCAACATACTTATCCGTTGTATTAATAGCAGTCTTATCAACAGTTAATTCTGATGGAGCATTTACCCATACAGTCTTAGTTACTGTCTGCTTGTCTGCTGTTACCTCAGCTCCATCCTTAAAGTACTTAACTGTATATGTGATGTTCTTCGTCTGACTCGCATCTTTTACATAATATACTTTAATTATGTTCTTTGAAGCATCTGTTGTAATTGTTAATGGTAAATTCTCAGTCTTTTCAAACTTATAACCAGTCTTTTCTCCAGGATCGTATGAATTTACTTTAGTATTAAACTGAGCTGACTTATTTAATGTAGCTGACTCATCCTTAACACCATCATAGTAATACTCTACTGAATATCCGTATGTATTAGCTCTGTACTCAATAACAAGTACATTCTGGCTTTCATCTGAACCAATAGTTAACTTCTCATCAGCATTAAGTACTGTATAACCTTCGATATTCTTCTTATCAGCTCCAACTTCTGTTGCATAAGTTGCTGACTTAGTATATCCGGCTGTAAGTTCTGTATCTGTTCCTTCAAGAACATATTTTACTGTGTACTTGAATTCCTTAGCTACATAATAAACTTTGATAACACCCTTATCAGCTATTGTTACTGGTATTGTTGCCGGGTCAGTCTTTTCAAATTTATATCCTGCTCCGAACTTATCTGTAACATTAATCTTTGTTGCATCTACTGGCTGTACGTTATCATTTACCCATATATTGTTAGTAAATGTCTCTGTCTTAGAGTCATCCTTAACTCCATCCTTGTAATACTCTACTGTATAAGATACTGCCTTTTTCTGGTCATTATCTCTTACATAGTATACGTTGATAACATCTCCGTCAGTTACTGTGTCAGGTATTGTTCCTGTTGCTGATGTATCTAACTTATATCCAACATACTTATCTGTTGTATTGATAGCTGTCTTATCTACAGTCATATTAGATGAAGCATTTACCCATACAGTATCTGTTTTTGTCTGCTGATCTTCAGTTACTTCTGTTCCATCCTTAAAGTACTTAACTGTATATGTGATGTTCTTTGTCTGACCTTCATCCTTTACATAATATACTCTGATTACATTCTGTGACTCATCAGTTGCTATTGTTAATGGAAGTCCTTCTACCTTTTCGAACTTATATCCAGTATCGCACTTATCTGTATAATCATTAACCACTGAATTATACTTTGCAGCACTCTTTTCTGTCTTTTCAGTGTTAATAATTCCATCATAGTAATACTCTACTGTATATGCATATGAGTTTGACTGATAATATACATTAATTACGTTAGCAGCTTCATTGATAGATATTACTAATGGTGAACCATCTGCCTTAACAAACTTAAAGCCTGGCTTTACCTTATCTGTATACTTTATTGTTGTTCCAAATGCTGCTTTATCATTAATTGTAGCACTCGTATCAATTACTCCGTCATAGTAGTAATTAATTGTGTACTTAAACCAGTCTTTTACATAGTATACTCTGATTACATTCTTTGAAGCATCCGTTGTAATTGTAATTGGTGCTGTTGCTCTTTCAAACTTATATCCTGGTTCCTTCTTATCAGCATATGTATTTACCTGTGTATTATACTTAGCTTTAAATGTATCAGTCTTAGAGTTATCTATTACATCATCGAAATAATACTCAACTGTATACTCATATTCATTAGAAACATAATATACTCTGATTACACCATCATTACCTATTGTGTCAGGAATTACTCCAGTTGTGTCTGCATCAAATGAGAATCCTTCATACTTATCTGTTGTGTTAATAGCAGATTTTTCAACAGGTGCTTTTGTATCGTTAACCCAGATTTGCTTTGTTTCCTTCTGCTCATCTGCTGTTACTTCAGCTCCATCCTTAAAGTACTTAACTGTATATGTGATGTTCTTTGTCTGACTTGCATCTTTTACATAGTATACTTTAATTACGTTCTTTGACGCATCTGTTGTAATTGTTAATGGTAAATTCTCAGTCTTTTCAAACTTATATCCAGTCTTTTCTTTAGGATCATATGAATTTACTATAGTATTAAACTGAGATGTTTTATTCTCTGTAGCTGACTCATCCTTAACGCCGTCATAGTAATACTCTACTGAATATCCGTATGTATTAGCTCTATACTCAATAACAAGTATATTCTGGCTTTCATCTGAACCAATAGTTAACTTCTTATCAGCATCTACTACTGTATAACCTTCGATATTCTTCTTATCAGCTCCAACTTCTGTTCCAAACGTTGCTGACTTAGTATATCCAGGAACAAGTTCTGTATCTGTTCCTTCAATGACATACTTTACAGAATAATCAAATGTATCTGCCACATAGTAAACCTTTATTACACCCTTATCAGCTATTGTTGATGGTATTGTTGCCGGGTCAGTCTTTTCGAACTTATATCCTGCTCCGAACTTATCTGTAGTATTAATCTCAGATAGCTTTACCTGCTGTTCAGTAGCATTAACCCAGATCGGATTAGTATAACTCTGTGTCTTAGTATCATCCTTAACATTATCTTTGTAATACTCTACTGTATAAGTTACATTCTTTGTCTGTTCATCATCCCTTACATACTTAACAGTAATCTCTTTATCACCAGTAAGTGATGTAGCCTCAACAACTTCTATGCTTGGCTTGTAACCAGGGATTGAAGGTGATGTAACTGCTGTTGTAGAATTACCTGAAATTACAGTCTGAACATTATCAGAAGCTGCCTCCGTACCATCTTCAAATACATACTTAATAGTCTGTGTATACTTAGGAACAACTGTAATAGTTACTGTTGCTTCCTTCTCATAAGTTCTTCCGTCAACTGTAAGAACTGTCTTATATTTAAATGTATCCTTACCACTAAAACCATTGTTAGGAGTATATGTGAATGTACCATCTTCATTGAATGTTATTGTACCATTCTGTGGGTCAGTAACCTTCTCTGCCTTGATTGTTACATTCTTATCTGGATTATTAACTTTTATATTATTATCATTATCTAATACAGATTCGTCAGCTACTATAAGTGTTTCGCCCTGATTAACTGTATATGAATCATTAACAGCATCCGGTGTGATTACTGCTGATGGTTCTTCTACAAAGTCCTGACTATATGTAAGATCACCAACTGTTGCATTGAATGTACAACCAGCGTTAGTATATGAAGATCCTGCATAACCGTCTTTAGCCTTAATCTTAACAGTTATCTCCTGCGCATCTGTTGTAATCTTGTTTGGATAAGTAACTGTAAATGTTCCATTACCATTGTCTGTAACTCCAGTCTGTCCTGGAACAAGTTCAAAATGCTCATCAAGCTTATCAGTTACTGTTGCTGTATCAAAAGGAAGTTCCTTTAATGATGTGATAATGCTCTGGAATTTCTTCTCAAGTTCTGAAGCATTAGTTGTTGAATAGAATTCCTTGGCATATCCTGTTTTCTCAGCACCATAAGTGAATGTGTAATTAGACGCAAGCTTTAATGTCAGCTTACTTGTACTTACACCAGAAACTATTAGTTCACTTTCTTCAAAAGTAAGAAGCTTATCACCCATTGATGCACGGACAGCATCGCTGTTGGCCTCTGTTGCATTCATCAATGCAAATGAATATATAGTAACTCCCGCATCTGCTAATTCCTTACCGGCTGCGTTGGCACAATAAGCTGCATACATCTCATCATCCTGATCTTTGGCCTCTGTCTCTCCGTTATAGAATCCATGAGACATATTACTTGCTAATGTATAATTTACTGCAGGATCACCATAAGGATATATATCTCCCTTCTTATATGTATACTTAGATGTAATATTTTTTGCATTAGGATAATTAGCCATACCATCTGTAAATAATATAATAGATGCGCCATCTTTATCATCACCTAATATTGTGTTGGCTTTCTCTAGTCCGTTAGCAACATTAGTACCAGACCCAAGATCTGAATTCGTTATCTTGTCAACGGCTGTTACCCCATTACTCTTGTTTGTATTGAATATATCTTCATTAAATATTCCATTGAGTGCATCGGTAATTGTCTTAGCATCTTTAGCATTACCAGTAATCTGACCTGCACTTTTGTTATACTTAACAAGTGCTACCGAATTAGTAGTATTACCTTCTGGAAGAAATGCATTAAGGAATGCACTTACTGAATCATACATGGCTTTCCATCTTGTCTCATTATAAGAACCAGCCATCTTTTCATCTTCAAGTTTGCCTGTTGTTGGATCTGTTCCTCTTACATAATCAGTTGCACATGCCATACTTAAAGAACAGTCAATTACCAATACAACATTCTTAGCCTGTGCATGAATTGAAGGCATATTCTTTGCGCCGGCTGTAAACTTTAAAGTATAGTAACCATCTGAATCAGGTTCTCCGTATTCATTCACAAGTTCCTTCTTAATATTCAGGACATCCTTATAATTATATGTCTTGACATATATTGTCGTATCCTCCGTTACTGCACTACCGTTAGGTGCATCGCCAACAAGTACTCCGACACTGGAATTAGTTGACCTCACTGTAACGGTATCGCCTGTTTTTACATATTTGACTATTGTATTAGTGTCATTAACAATAAATGTCACTTTAACATAGTCACTGTACGTCTCATCCTTGACAACATTTGGTGTATCAATTTCCACACCTTCTGTAAGGACATTCGTTACATTCTCGTTAGCCCGAGCCACATTAGCTGTACTTACCAGCATTGGTAAAACACTAGCAGATATCATGACTACTGTAAGCAAACTAACAAGAATTCTTTTTGCTAATCCTTTCTTCATCATTCTTCTCCTTTTCAATGTGTTATATAAGTATTTATCATTATATATCAAGTAGAATACTAGCACAACAGATATTTTGTCATTTACCCCATTTTAGGGGGAGATTTTAAAAAAGCAGCATTGTATTACAAAAAAAACAATGCCCAAACTATTTTGGTTTTTTAGTTATATATTTTTCTTATATACTATATAAGAAATTACTGATGTAATCACCTCTGTAATCCAGAAAGCATGCCATACGCCAACAGCTCCGACTATCCTTGACATTATGAATGCAACCGGAATTATTACAGCAACATATCTGCATACAGATATAATAAGTGACGGAAATCCTTTCCCAAGTCCTTCAAGTGCACCCGCCGAAGTAACTGATACCGTTGATACAATAAATCCGGCACTTATTATTCTTAACGCTGTCTCGCCAGCACTTATTGTGTCTGGATTACTTGTAAACAGACCGATAAGTGAACCCGGTACAGCCAGACATAGCACTGTTCCTGCTGCCATAATAGCAAATATAAGTATCATTGATGTCTTATATATCTTTCTTACTCTCTCATGCTCTCCTGCTCCATAGTTATAGCCCATAAGCGGTCTCATTCCCTGTACAACTCCGTTAGCCGGCAGATACAGAAATGTCTGCAGCTTGTAATATACTCCAAGCACGAACACATACACAGCCGAGTACGCAGCAAGTATTACATTAAGCACTGATATAAGAATAGATGGAAGTGCAAGGCTTAAGCTTGCCGGCATACCAATAGAATAAAGTCTCTTTGCCATTGAACCTTCTATTCTCATCTCTGATTTCCTGAATTTAACCGGAATAGGCTTAACAATATATATTATGATATATAGCACTGCTGCTGAAGTCTGACCTATTCCTGTCGCAAGTGCAGCGCCCTCAATTCCCATTGCAGGAAATGGACCTATTCCGAATATCATCATCGGGTCAAGCACAATATTAACTATACAGCCTGTCATAAGGCATACCATAGAAGCATTCATTCTTCCAACTGCCTGAAACACCTTCTCAAACATAAGCTCAATTCCAAGCATTATTGAAAATGCAAATGCAATATTAGAATATTTAAGTCCCAGTGAAACAATCTCTGCGTCTTTTGTAAACATTTTTAAAAATACCGGCATGCCCGCAATACATATAACGGTAAGCACAACAGCGTGTATACAACTTAGGAGCATGCCCTGGCTGGCTGCTTTATCTGCCTGCTTCTGGTTCTGTGCGCCCATAAAAAATGATATGACCGCATTTATTCCTATTGCAAATCCTATCATAACCGAGCTTATAAGATTCTGTACCGGAAATACTAGTGACAGAGCTGTCATCGCATTTTCACTTATCTTAGCAACAAAGAAGCTGTCAACAATATTGTACAATGAATTAACCATCATAGATATTACCATTGGAAGCGACATTTTTAATAACAATGGGAGTATCTTCTGCTCCTTCATATATGTCTGATTCATATTAACTACCTGTCCTTTTCGTAAAAAAAGAGCCAACAAGTGGCTCTTTTTCTTATAATACACAATAATATTTAATTATTCAACTTTTATTTTCTACTGGCACACACCATCTACAATAGTAATTATCTTATCCGCATAATCTGCCATCTGTCTGTCATGCGTAACCATAATTATCGTCTGATTGTGCTTCTGGCTTGCCTTGGATAACATCTGTGCAACTGTTCCTGCACTTCCCGCATCCAGATTACCTGTCGGCTCATCAGCAAGAATTACAGCTGGATGTGTAATCAACGCTCTTGCTATCGCAACTCTCTGCTGTTCACCACCTGACATCTGCGATGGAAACTTGTTCTTGCAATGAGATATTCCAAGTTCTTCAAGCAAATCATCAACTTCCTTCTCGTCAGGTTTTTTACCATCTATAAGAATCGGCATAACAACATTTTCATATGCTGTAAATTCCGGGAAAAGACTGTAGTCCTGATATATATATCCTATGTTTCTTCTTCTGAACTCTGACAGTTCCTTGTCCTTCATTCCTGTTATCTTCTTTCCGGCAATGGTAACACTTCCTGTATCCGGCTCGTCCACACTTCCAAGAATTCTTAAAAGTGTAGATTTGCCTGAACCACTTTTTCCTATTATTGCTGTGAATTCTCCCTGTCCGAATTCAAGTGTACAGTTCTTTAATGCCGGAACATCCACACTTCCTGCGTGATAAGTTCTTTCAATATTCTCCGCTCTTAACATAATCTCATTCATAACAATCCCGTCCATTCTATTCATAAATTTATAGTTTTCTTGCAAATCCTGTAAACATCAGCAGTTCCATTAACAATAACAACGGCATTGTAATCACGCACCATACTGATTCTCGGAGTGCCTCAAGCATACATACTGAAACAATCTTTCCACGTCTCATTCCAAGGCTGTGCAGAAGCTGCATTTCTTCTTTTCTTCTGTTAATACGGTTTCTGATAACAATTGCCATAATCAACAGCTGCATAACTATCATTGCAATAATAGTTATTCCATACTGCAGAATACTGTTAATAAGCTGTGTTCTGTATGTATTCTTAATATCCACATTGCTTCCATAAGAGATATCATTGTTATTAAAATACACGCCTATCTTGTTATTAGTTGCTGAAAATGTTGATGCAAGGTCATAATTAATGCTTATCTGGTTGTAACACAGCTCAAAATCCATATCCCCGCTTAACTCATCCCCTATGAGTCTTTCCATCACATCTTTCTGCCTGTCAACCGCCTGCTGTGCCAGATTAATGCTTGCAATTGAGGTATAGTAACCAAATGCTGGAATTATTCCGTTGAAATCATCAATAACTTCATCTGTAACTCTGACAACTGCCGCAACCTGTGGTGACACACATGCATCATAATCTATTTCAAGTTTTCCATAAGCTTATTATCAGGATCAAATCCATGTGTATTGTCATAATCTGATAAATATTTGTTATATGCATCATCGTAAGGAAATATTGAAAAATATGAAGGATCAATTATATTACTCTTATCATCATACGTATTCTCATCTACTCTGTAATAATTATAATAAAGTGTATCTCCGGCATTAATAGTGTCATCATATCCACCCTCTGGCAGATTTCTTAAAAACAAGACAACCTGTTTTCCTTCCTTAAATGCTTCATAATCCACATACTCTTTATCAATATATTTTTCCAGTTTGCTATACAGTTCCTTTGTAGGCTCAGTATATTCTGTTGAGAACATATATCTGTCTCCATAATCGTCAATATGCTGCTTGTTATAATGATAATTCACTGGGTGAAATGCAAATGTCTGCATTTTCTCATAATCCTGATTATCCCAGAACCAGGTTCTCTCAGATTCAAATACTGAATATGAAACTGACTGTATTCCATTAATCTCCATTAACTGGTCAAGAAATTCCCTGGAGAACCCTTCAATAATATTATTATTAGGATTCTTAAGATATCCACTGCGCGATATCTGTATCTGTGCACTTTCTCTTCCTATGCTGTCTGTATTATTAATTTTGACTGCATTATTGGAATCCCACATTTTTCCTTCTTCAACTAATTCCTTCAGCTCATCAAAATGTATATTATAACGTTTTCTTAATTTTGCTGTATCCTCAAGTTTATCCATTCTGCTCTCACGGCTTTCAGAATACATCGAAGGCTTCATTGGAAGATTATTATAATTTTCAAGATAGTACCAGTACTTCATATACAACTGGTCTTTGTCCTCTGTTCTGTCTATATAACCAAATATATCAGGAAGGCTGTCATTATTCTTATATTCTGTAAATGCATTTTGAATCTTCAAAGCCGAAAATATAATTACTCCGCATATACATAATGCAAAAAGTCTTATTCCCACTGCCATTAAAGCTCCGTCTTTTTTTATAAATCTTGAGCTTACAGTCCGTACCAGATTATGTCTGTTCATGCGGCTCTTATTGTTTTTCACAGTAACAGGCCTGCCCGACCACTTCTTAGAATCAGACTTCTTTTTATAAAAATGTATGTTGGATATTAATCCACTCAGCTCCTCAATAATAACTGCAATTACCACCGAACCGGCACTCTTAATAATAACCTCCGTATTAACCCTGTAGAATTCATAGCCAGACTTCACTTCAAGTACCTGACCTGCCATGTGTCCTGCTGCCAATGCAAGCAGAACTCCGATAATTCCTGCCGGAATCAGTATAAATGCATTCTCTGTCACATACATTTTACGAACACCAGCTTTAGTCATTCCCATCCGTCTGAACATATCATATGGTTTGCGTCTTGTGTTTCTGTATTCAATAAGCTGGTATGATAATGCAAGAATACCGATAACCATGACAACTATGTACATATACATATATACTGTTGCTGACTTCCATGGTGAATAATCATATACTGCTGCGTTATATACTGTCTCGCACCTTATATCCTCTTTAATCTTCTTATAAACATTAGCGTAATCACTTGTTCTTATAGAATCCCTGAATCCATACAGATACAGATTATCAATCTTATAATCAAAATCATTTAACTTTTCATCTGTAACTACTGCTCCCGGAATCATCTTCCCATTCTGCCATATATTAGTATAATTCTGGAATATTCCTACTAATGTATATGTTTCGATTCTTTGATCTGACTCATAATTAATATTATCTGCACGATAATAATATATTGTTATCTTCTGTCCTAACTCCCCTGCATATCCAAGCTTTAACAATGTATTCCAGTCCATTGCAATTTCATCATTATTCTGTGGCATACGGCCTTCGTCAAGCTTTAATCTGCCCTGCTTAATGAAATCGTCTGTCATGCTTCCTATATGCAGCTTCGTCTCATTCCATTCACTGTCATATAACTCCACACTACTTTTCGCGCTGACAGGCTCACACAGATAATTATGTGTGCTTAATATTTTGTTAGCTTCTTTCTCACTTCTCTCACATATGAACCAGTCTCCGAATCTCGACTTATTGGATGACATCTGCCACTGGTACATATTCTCCTGAAATATAAGAACCGCTGTCACAAAAAACACCGCCACAAGTGTTGTAAGTGCCGCCTTCCATATCTGCGGGAACCGTCTCCTTATACTTTTGAAAGTAATTTTTAAAACATTCATTCAAGTACCCCCTGTAAGATTTATGTATATACCTTATCATGCCAACCTTACAAAAACCTTACAACTCAATTAATCTTCCACCTGTATCCGATACCACGGATTGTCTCTATATAAGATTTACCATCTGCGCGGTTTCCAAGCTTTGTCTTTAATCTGCTCACTGTAACTGTCAGTGTATTATCCTCTACAAATGTCCCGTATCTGTCCCACATTTTCTGAAAGAAGGTATCCCTTCTTACTATAAGTCCTTTGTTGTTTATGAGTATCTCTAACACATGAAATTCTGTTGGTGATACACTTATGTGTTTATCTGCATGAATGACTGATTTATTTCTGAAATCTACCGTAAGTGTTCCATCTTTATAAATGTCTGTGCCACCTGATATTCTTCTAACATTAGCCATTATTCTTGATACAAGCTCTGCTACCCTGAATGGCTTCACAACATAGTCATCACCGCCACAGTCAAGACCTCTGATTATGCTGTCTTCATCGTCACATGAAGTTAAGAATATTATTATCTGACTTCCGTGTCCCCTTATCTTCCTGCACACATCAAATCCATTGCCGTCCGGAAGATATACATCCAGCAGAAATACATCTATCGCTGCCTCTTCCTGTTCGTATATTTTATTAAACTGTGAGACACTGGCGGCTTCCATAACTGAATATCCTTTTTCCTGTAATATTCCTGCAAGCTGCTGCCTTATAAAATCATCATCTTCCAATATAAGTATCTTGGTCATATTCCCTCCCAGCCAGTACATTTTCTATATTGTAATGCACTAACCTTACACATATCTTACAATTCATTCTTTCTCTTAAGAACATATCTTGGTATCTGAACCCTTATGAAAGCACCAATTCCGTCCTCATTATTGTGCACATCTACTGTTCCATGATGAGCTTCTATAATAAGACGCGACAGGTTAAGCCCGATTCCGGCATGTCCTGCTGCCACACTTCCTGTTGTCTCGAACCTGTCAAATACATACGGTATCTTATCCTCATCAAATCCACTTCCATTATCCTTAATATTAACTATACATTTGTCATCACGGCATACAGCTTTAACTTCAACCCTGTTACACATCTCACTGCTGTTCTGGATTATATTGATAAATGCTTCTCTTATCCACTCTTCATCAGCATTAATACAATAATCTTCATCATCACATTCCACTGTTATAGTACATTCATTCTTTGGAAGCTGGCTTACAACATCACAAAGCATACTGCTTACATTAACGTCCTGTTCTGTCATGATTATCTTTCCCGCTTCCATACGGCTTAGTGTCATCAGCCTGCTTATGAATGTCCTGATTCTTTCAATCTGTTCAAAACATCTTTCCAGAAGTTCCCTGTTCTGCCCGCTCTCCTCTAATCTGTCCAGTGCAATACTAAGTGCTGTAAGCGGTGTCTTTATCTGATGTGCAATATTCTCTGTAAAATTCTGAAGCTTTTCATTACGCTCAACAAGAAATCTCTCATCTGCTTTCTGTTTTTTCTTTAACTGCTGGTTCTCCGCACCAAGATTAATAACATATCCGTATATATCATTATGTCCGATTTTTACAATCATTCTTATACATACTGCCATCACTGCAGCAATTACAATTATTCCTATAACTGCAATTATCCACTGTCCGCTTCTGAAATACATATATGCTGCACCATTCTCTGTATATCCACACTCCATGATTGCACTATTATACTTTGCTGCATCGCTTAGCGAATACCTGTTGTAAAACATCATATCTATAAGTTTCTCTCCTGATGAACTGTCTTTATTATAAAGTCCTGCTGCCAGTGCCCTGAATTTCAGTTCATAGAATACCGCTGTAATCGCTGTGATAAGTATAGCAACACCCGCCATAACACAAAAAGCAGCCATCATCTTTTTCCTGATGACGGCTACTTTTTCTTCTGCTATATGTTCTATATTTTTTTCTTCCTCTATCATAACTGTATCTGACATAAATCCCCCTTAACTACATGCATTAGTTTCTGGGGATATTATATCATTTTATTCTGTTAAAGCATATCTGTTAATTAATATGAATTGATTGATAGCCTGTTGACAACAGTTTGTTGGAGAAAACCCACTAAACGCCTGTGAAAAGCCCAGAAATCCAACTCACATCACGGCAAGCTCATATATTACTTCTTCCCCTTCTGTGTCAGCAGAACTGACATTATCAATGAAGTTATCGGCACTGTAAGTATTATGCCCATTGTTCCTGATATTCCACGCATTATCTCAATTGCAACTGAGTACATGTTAAGAATCTGATGCATCTGGTATGAATATGCGTATATTATCATGACAAGTCCCAGACTTCCTCCTGCATAAGCAAGAATAAGTGTGTTAGACATTGTTCCAATCATATCACGTCCAATATTAATTCCTGAACGGAATATTTCCCTTGCTGATATGTCAGGTCTGTTTTCTTTAATCTCATGTAATGATGATGAAACTGACATTGCAACATCCATTACTGCTCCTAACGATGCAATCAGTATTCCTGAAAACAGCATACCTCCTATATCAAGCTTTGAATTCTGACCTACATATATAAGATTCTCTATATCATCAACATTATATCCTGTTACATGTCCAAAATGTCCGAAAACAAGTGCTATAAGACCTGATACAACCACTCCGGCTATTGTACCAAGCATAGCGCCAATTGATTTCTTCTGAAAATCTGCCAGCAGAATAAATGTTATTAGCGTAATTATGACAACTGATAATGTAGCTGCAATAAATGGTGAAACACCTATATACATCATCGGAATATACATCATTACTACAACTGCAAATGTGAATATAAGTGCGAGTACTGAATTGAAACCTTTCTTTCCTCCAACCAGCCACATAAGTCCGAAAAATGCTGCTAATAACACAATTATCTCTGGTTCACGGTCATAATTATATACATTGGCTGAGAGATTTCCATTATATTCACTTATATTAGCTATTACCCTTGTTCCAACCTTACAGTTGGCTCCGTACAGATATCCGTTAAGACTGTACGCTTTTACTTCTTCTCCCTTGTGGCTTCCTGATTTAATACGTAAAACAACCTCTTGGCTGTCGCCGCTTTCTAAGTCAGCGGCAGCCTGAAGGTCTTCATTATCATTCTGTATAACTACTGCCTTAACAAACTTAGTGTTATCTTTGGCAAGCAGTGGTTTTCTTTCTACACTGGTGTAGAATAGAAACATCGCAATCATAATAAGTGCCACAACAAGGTATTTACCAAATGTGTCTATTATCTTTCGCAAATGTCTTCCTTCTTTCTGATTCCAACTATAACAGCACAGATGCCTGCTGCTGCGGCAGCCATACAAGCATATACTCTTGCAAGCATGTTATCTCCTGTCTGTGGAGCTTTGCCATTATCTGTCGAAGAATTTGATGAATTATCTGTTGTCGAACTTCCTGCTGGTGCAGATGGTTCTGTTACTGTACCATTATCCTCCTGTACTGTAAGTGCATTGATTGCATTAACAACTGCCAGTTTAGCTTCTTCTAATGCAGCACCATCAATCTTAGGTGCATTCTCTGACTTATAATCTGCAAGCTGTGCCTGTGCACCTTCCTGTACCTGAATGTATATAGTCTTGTCCAGAAGTGTTGATACACCCTTCTTAAATCTGTTAACACTATTTCCGCTTTCAGATGTTGACTTATCTGCTGCATTCTTTACAGAACCATATCCTGACACTCTGTCAGTATCTTTACCATAATTATTTACGATATCTGCAAGCATTGGATCCTTGTCTGTTGTATATGCTGCCTTAATCTTCTTTAATGATGAGAGAGCATCCTTAAGAGAATTCATGCTGGCTTCTGTATAATTAACCTCTGTGCCGTTAATTAAAGCCTCTGCATTATTAATAACCTCATCCACTGACATATCTGTATTAGTCTTATTGATTGTAAAATCATCAGCATATTTATTACCATTGTAGTCATATGTCTTGATGGTAAGTGAGCCGCTCGAAAAATCAATTGTTGAGAATGATGGGATACATGCATTAGTTCTCTCTGCAATGTAGTATGGTGTGTAGTTAAGCAGATTGTAGTACTTAGAACCTGAGCCTGAACCTGTTGTTATATAAAGAGTTCCATCCGGATTAGTTACTGAACCGCTGCTTATATCATAGTCAACTACATTTCCATCAAGAATCTGATAACTTCTTGAAAATGTATGGTCATGTCCTGTAAGACATATATCAATGTTAAATTCGTCCATTAATGGTGCAAATACAATTCTGTTAGTAGCAGCATCTGTATCTGCATGTGGCTGTCCTGAACCATAGATATCGCTATGGAATATTACAACCTTCCACTTAGCATCAGGATTGCTTGCAACAGCCTTATTCATAAATGTTCTGTGCTCCTCCTGATTACGGTTGTTGCTGTTTAATGAAATGAATAATACATCTCCATAGTTGAAATAGAAATCACTTCCTGCTGCTGTGCTTCCTAACTTATCCTCTGAATTAGGATTGTTAAAATGTGCTGAATAATCTGAACCAGCCATATCATGATTACCGATTGTTGCAGCGATTGGAAGACTTCTGAATACTGATGGATAAAGATATCCTGCATACTCGCTCTCTCTCGTCTTTTTATCATCATCCTTAGTTGCACCAGACTGGTTAATCTGATCACCTGCCGATAAAAGGAATGATGCATCAGGACATGTCTTTAATGCCTGCTGCATTGTCTTATTCCAGTTATATGCATCTCTTGCAACACTGGCATCATTAGCTGATTTATCTGAGCTGCTTCCTGAAGCACCAACCTGTGGGTCACCAGTAAGAATAACTGAAAACTTATCAGTTGCCTTTGTTGTGTAATCATATTCAGCAGACCATACACTGTCATCTCCTGTGTAATTATCTGTGTACTGATAATGATACTGAGTGTTCTCTTCAAAGTAATCAGCTATGTTTACCTTATTGGCTGCACTGTATAACTTCCCCTGCCAGTTCTCTGCACTGATAGCCTCTGCATTACCTGTTACAACCTTGGCTGATGACTTTGAACCATCCTTCCATACCTTTACTGCTGGTGTTCCTTTTCCAGCTGAATACCATGAAAAATTAAGATCTGCCGCATCTGAGCCTGGAGTTAAAGCTACATTTTCAGTCTGTGCATAAGCTTTTTCTCCTCCCTGCCATACATTAGAAAGCCATTTCTGGAAATCAGCAGAATTATCTGTATCCTGCTTGAAGGTACTCTGACTTACATCCGCCTCACCATATGCAAATGCATTAATAAGTGGTGCCTGACTTACAAGAACTGTTGACATTGCAGCAAGTGCTGCACCTTTTCTTAATAAATTCTTACTTCTCTTCATTTTTTCCTCCACATAATGAGATATATTTATTCGTATACTGTTGTACAACGAATTGTCATTACTATATCCCTATGTGGTAAACTTACAATAATTGTCTTGTAAACCTTGTGTAAAATTCTTGTTGTAAGCAAAAAACAGACACAGACATTTAATGTCTGTGTCCGATTTTTTCAATTTATTTATTTTCAAGCTTTGTAATACATTTATCCAGCGATGTTGCAAACCAGTCAATATCGTTCTCTGAAAATACCATTGGTGGACGAAGCTTTAAGATATTTCCGTAATGGCCTATAACTGATGTAAGAATATGCTCATCTCTTAACATCTCTATTACATTCAACGCCATATCCTTATCAGGTGTCTTATTGCCATCATTCTTAACGAATTCAAATCCTAAGAACAAACCTGCACCTCTTACATCACCTACTGATTCAGGATGTCGCTCCTGTACCTCTTTTAGTGCCTTAAGAAGTGCCGCACCTGCTTTCTTACAGTGTTCCTGAAGATTCTCATCCTTAATATATTTAAGAACAGCCTGAGCGGCAGCTATTGATACAGGATTACCACCAAATGTATTAAAGTAAGGAAGCTTGTCGCTGAAGGCTGCAAGTACATCCTCCTTTGCAGCAAGTCCTGAGATTGGAATTCCGTTACCCATAGGCTTACCCATTGTTATCATATCAGGGACAATTCCGTGTCTCGCAAATCCAAAGAATGCCTGTCCTGTTCTTGCAAATCCTGGCTGAACCTCATCAGCTATGAATACTCCGCCATTCTTATGTACAACATCTACTGTTGCTTTTAAGAATCCTACAGGGTCAGGATATATACCATCTGATGAGAATATTGAATCAGCAAGGAAACAAGAAAACTTATATCCTGCCTCATTTAATTCATCTATAGTCTTTTGCATCTCTGACGCATACCATGCTGTGAATTCTTCTGGTGTTCCACCATGACGGTAATAATCTGGTGCTGTTATAAGCCTTACATTAGGAAGTAATGGCTGACCGGCTCCAAGTGAAGGTGAACAGCCTGATGTTAATGCACTTGTTCCGTGGTAGGCTTCCTGTGTAATAATTATACCGGTACCACCCGTATAGGCTTCTGCCACACGAAGTGCAAGGTCATTAGCTTCTGAACCTGTACACATATACATTATCTTATTAATCTCATCAGGCATAAGTGCAAGCAGTTCTTCACTGTAATCCAGAATTTTTTCATGAAGATATCTTGTATGTGTATTAAGCGTTTTCATCTGTTCTGTAACTGCATTTACAACAGCAGGATTACAGTGTCCTACACCAGCTACATTGTTATACATATCCAGATATTTGTTACCTTCATCATCCCACAGATAATCTCCTTCTCCACGGACAATGTTAAGTGGCTTTCTATAAAAAAGTCTGTAAGCACCTCCAAGGTATTTTTCTCTCTTACTAATCATTTCCCTTGTTTTATGACTTAACATAGATGCATATTCTTCCTTAAAACTGTTAGAGTCCATAATACTTGATTCTGTTGCCATAATTTCCTCCATTCTGCAAAAAGAAAAAGCACAGAACCTCTGATTTCTCAGAAATTCTGTGCTCCTTTGCACTGTCATACAGATTCATTCTGTCTGACATATATAATAGCAACATTTGGTTATTTGTCAATTTATAATCAAATGCTTATTAATCATATTTCTTATTTATCTTAAGTTTTACAGATAATGCTATTAAAGCCACGACAATAATACCTGCAAGAACCCATACCCACACAGGAACATTCTTAATGTTATAACATCTTACATTAA
Organism: Eubacterium sp. AM49-13BH; assembly: GCF_003464165.1. Classification (GTDB taxonomy): domain Bacteria; phylum Bacillota; class Clostridia; order Lachnospirales; family Lachnospiraceae; genus Lachnospira. Next base: position 56,312 of record NZ_QSEK01000006.1, read on the forward strand.
TCCACATCTGATTAATTCTTGTTGTCTCTTCAGCATCAAAATACTGCATAATGGCACTTCTATCCATAACCTCCTGCGTAGGATACTGTGCTGATAACTGTCTGTATGTCTGTTCTTCTGGAACTTTAAGTATATATCTTTCATCATCAGAATCACCTGAAAAGAAATATCCCAGGGGATAATCTACAACATCTGTATCACTTTCATCTGCTCCATAGTTCCACTTTACATAGTCGAATACAACATCACTGTCACCACCTGATATAACTGATGTATATCCAATATAGCTCATGTTTCTTACAGCATTTTCAGGTTTTGACAGAAAGTTAATAAAGCTCTGTGCTGCCTGCTTTTTCTCTGAATTGCCATTAATTCCAGACTTTAACATTACCCAGCCGTCAAAATAAAGGTTAGTACATTCTTCAGGTACTGCAAAATTAAGCTGAAAATCATCCTCGTCAGCCTGGTCCATAGTATATACAGCATCTCCAGACCACTGATAACCTGCGACTACCTTTCCTGTTATCATATCAGTCTTGGCACTGTCAGTCTCGAATGAATAGGCATTATTCTTAACTGACTGAAGATACTCCTGAATCCTGTCCACATTTGCCTCAGAAGTATCATTCATCTCCTCGGCAAGTCTTTCACGATAATCAGGACTGTTTATAAATGACGCTGACTTTAACTTGTCTGACTTAATTGCACCAACAGCTGCAAACATGGAATCTCTTACATTATCCTTAATCGTTATCTGACGCCTGAATTTGCTGTTATCAATTATCGTCCATGTAGATGCTTCTTTTTCTGTCACCTTATCAGGATTGTACACGATTCCTGTTATACCCCACATATATCCTGCAGCATAGCGGCTCCATGACTCACCATTAATCTTATTCTCGTCAAATGTTTTCTTGATAAATGGAGATACACCCTTAGCATAGTAATTATTAGCAATCGATGTATCATAGAAATCATCTGAAAATGGCTCAAGCCAGTCCTCTGCCATAAGCTTCATTATCATATATTCTGAAGGACAGATTACATCGTAATCATCACCCAGAGTAAGCATGTTGTACAGTTCCTCGTTAGTTCCAAGACAGCTGTACTGTACCTTAACCTTCTTGCCGTAATTCTCATAATACCAGTTCTCGAAATCAGTAATTATCGAATTCTCACCCTTTATGCTTCCACTCTCAAGTTCAATTGTATCATCATCATTCCAGTCTCCGGTATCAATATATTCTTCCCAGTTGCACACACGGAGTATGATTGTATCGTCTGCTGCCACCGCTGTAAGACGGTTTGTATTAAGCACGCCTGTTACTGCTGCTGTACCGCTTACTATCATTAAAGCTGAAAGTATTAACGCATTTATCTTTCCAATAATCTTATTCATCAGCTCCGGCCTCCTCTCGTACAGCTTTTCTTGCTGGTGCAAGATTAATTGCTATCTCAACTACAATAACAATAAGGAATATTATTGTAGATAAAGCCCACAAAGCAGTCTTGATATCAGTCTGTGAACCCTTGGTTGCATTAACAACATAAGTACTTATTGTGTCAAATGTTGCAGGCTTAGTGTATGTTGCAACGAAATAATCATCCAGTGATAATGTAACTGCCATAACAAATCCTGATACTATGCCGGAAGCAATCTGAGGTATTATTATCTTAAAAAGTGCATACACAGGTGTTGCACCAAGGTCAAGTGCTGCTTCATACAGACTTTGATCCATCTGTTTTAATTTAGGAACAACAGCCAGATATACGAACGGTGCACTCAGTATAACATGTCCCACAACAAGAGGAATATACGTATCCTTACTGACACCTAATACAACTACAAGAAGAATACAGATAGAAAAACCTGTAACTACATCTGCATTTACAACTGGAACCTGATTAAGAACTGACATGGCTCCTTTTACTTTTCCCTTTGAATAAAATGCACCTATAGCACCTGTTGTTCCAAGTATTGTTGCAAGTACAGCACTTCCAACAGCAAGCAGCACAGAACCGATTATCATATTAATAAGCTCCGGAGTCGTAAAAAGTGTTACATAATTATGCATTGAAAATGCATGTATTGCTCCTATATTAGCGGCATCCGTAAAACTGTATACTGCAAGCACAAGAATTGGAATATACATGAACAAAAGGACAATGCATATAATCATATATTTCAGAAATTTCTTCATTATACAAGTCCTCCTCTTCCAGCATTTTCTGAATCTTTATCACCCGAAACCAGAGTGACAATACATATAATAACAAGAAGTATCAGTGCTATCATTGAGCCATTGTGCCAGTCATATGCACTGAAATAACTTCCAATCAGACTACCCATAATATATGTGCTGTTATAAAGCATATCAAGAACTACATAGTTAGTCATTGCCGGAAGGAATACCATTGACACACCACTGACAATTCCCGGAACAGACAATGGCAGTATAACCTTGATAAATGTCTGGAAATTATCCGCACCAAGATCCGATGCTGCTTCAATAACACTCTTATCAAGCTTTGAAAGCGTTGTATATAACGGAAGTATCATGAATGGAAGAAAATCGTATGTCATTCCTATTATCGTATTGATAAACGGATAATACGCAAGATTTCCCTCAATCATTGATAATATCTCTTTAAGTGCGGTAATTCTTAATGTGAAATTAATCCACATAGGCATAACAAAAAGCAGAAGTATTACCGCTTTTCTCTTTAACTTACTCTGTGAAAGTATATACGCTACAGGATAAGCAATTATAAGACAGACTGCAGTTGCAACAAATGCAAGTACAAGACTGTAACACAGAGTTCCAAGTGTATTAGGGTCTGTAAAAAAATTCTGCAGATTAACCATGCTGAATTGTCCCTGCCCGTTAGTAAATGCATAATATACAAGAACCAGCAGTGGCGCTGCAACAAATAATATAAGAAACAGCCCATATGGGATTCCAAGATATTTGCGTGAAAAAGACATATTTCTATCCCCCTACTTCTTTAACTGGAATTTCATCTTCTCTTCAGGCATGATAAGACCAACCTGATCGTCCATATTCCAGAGATATTCATCATCTACAATAAGGTCATGACCATACTCAGTTCTTATTACATAACTGTAATGGTCACCCTTATAGATAAGGTTAATAATCTTACCTGACACAAGACCTGCTGTTACATCATCACTCATCTCAATATCATCAGGCTGGATTGAAACAACAACCCTGAACTTTGAAACATCTACATTTTCACCATTCTCATCAACAAGAACTCCATCTGACATCTTAGTCTTAGGAATAACCTGTGTTAAATCACAGCTTATTATCTTGCCATTAAAGTCAAGCGTATAATCTCCATTAATTGTTGTAACAAAACTTGTGGTATGGTCTTCTGCAAGCATTACATGAATTCCATCAGGCTCAAGCTGCATTCCTACTGTATCACCAACATGATAACACCTGGTAGTTCTTATTATCATCTCATACTTTCCAGATTCAACAGCAACCTCGTAATGCATTCCCTTGAATATAACTGAAGTAACCTCACCAACAACAGTTCCATCCTCCGGCTTTGTAATAATTACATCTTCCGGTCTTATAACAACGTCAACTAAAGTTCCCTCTGGAACATCATCCATTCCGACAAACTCTCCGCCACAGAATCTTACTTTCATGTGTCCTGTCATAATACCTTTGAAAATATTGCTCTCTCCAATAAAATCAGCAACAAAAGCATTCTTAGGCTCATTATATATATCCTCAGGAGTTCCTATCTGCTGAATCTTACCCTCTGATAAGACAACAATCTTATCAGACATTGTAAGTGCCTCTTCCTGGTCATGTGTTACATATATAAATGTAATTCCAAGCTGGTCATGCATATTCTTAAGCTCAATCTGCATCTCCTTACGCATCTTTAAATCAAGTGCCCCGAGTGTTCATCAAGCATGAGAATCTCAGGTTCATTGACAAGTGCTCTTGCAATTGCGATTCTCTGCTGCTGTCCACCTGAAAGTGTAGATATCTTTCTGTCCTCGAAGCCTTCAAGGTCAACCATATCAAGAACATGCTTAACCTTTTTCCTGATTTCCTCTTTAGGAAGCTTCTTTAACTTAAGTCCAAATGCAATATTTTCATATATATTCATATGTGGAAACAGCGCATAACGCTGAAACACTGTATTAATTGGTCTTTTATTAGCTGGAAGCTGTGATATATCTTCTCCGTTAAGAAGTATCTGTCCGTCTGTAGGAAGTTCAAATCCTGCTATCATTCTTAGTGTGGTTGTCTTTCCACATCCTGATGGTCCTAAAAACGTTACGAATTCCCCCCGTTTTACTTCAAGATTAAAGTCATCAACCGCCTTAAATCCATTATCACTATATACCTTACTGATATGTTTAAGCTCTATTATATTTTCTGATTTACCAGACATATCCAACCTCCGCAATTAACATCCTTTGTTACACCGTCTAACAACTATGCAACCACTTCCTATTTAATATCAAAAATGGGTACAAATCAAGTAATTTCTTGATTTGTACCCATGATTTTTTATTCTTTTATATTATGTAAAAAAATGATAAAACATGTGTTTTATGGTCTGTGATGAAGTTCCTGAACAGTCTTTCCTATTTCGTCCCTTATAGCCTGTCTGTCTTCCGGAATCTTCTGCATTCTTGCAAGCAGATCCGCGGTATCATGCTCAGAGCCAACTTTTCTCAACGACTCACATGCTGCAAATACAACATCATCATCTGCATCATCAACAAATCTCAACAATAAATCTACACTGCTCTGGTCATCGCTTGCCCCAAGTGCCTTGGCTGCTGCAATCTTCCCTTCTTTGCTTCCTGTAATCTCTTCCTGTATTGCATACCAGTCATGATGTTTTACATATTTCTCCATTTTTTCATCTAATGTCTTTTTCTTAAATAACATACCGATGCCTTCTTTCATCTTTTTTTATATTATAGTATTGCATTTTCGATATGTAAAATGTATATTTAATATGTCACTTATATCATAATTATATATCGGAGAATTACTATGACCTTAGATTATTACAGAATATTTTACTATGTTGCAAAATATAAGAGTTTTTCAAAAGCAGCCCGCATGCTCGACAATAACCAGCCTAACATAACCCGCTGCATGAATATATTAGAAAGTGAACTTGATTGCAAGCTTCTCAATCGTTCTCACAAAGGCATCACTCTCACTCCTGAAGGAAATACATTGTATTCTCATGTATCAATCGCCATGAAACAACTTGAAGACGCCGAGAATGCTATTATCAAAAGCAAGAGTCTTTCAGGCGGTACCATATGTATCGGCGTAAGTGAGATTGCTCTTAGAATATTTCTTCTTAAAAAGCTTGAGAAATTCACAGAGCTTTTCCCTGATGTCAAGATAAAGCTTACCAATCACTCCACCAATCAGGCTGTCAATGCACTAAAAGCCGGTCTGGTAGACTTTGCAGTCGTAACCACACCGGTGAATTTAACTAATGATATGAAATCTGAAAACTTATGCTCTTTCAATGACATACTAATTGCCGGACCTAAATACAAGCAACTTTGTAATAAAGCTCTGCATCTTGAAGAACTTCAGGAATATCCTTTCATAAGTCTTGTAGAAGGAACTGGCACACATGACCACTACACTAAGTTTTTCTATGATAATGACCTGCACTTCAACCTTGACATGGAGGCATCCACAACCGATCAGGTTCTTGCCATGGTTCAGTCCAACTTAGGTTTGGGCTTCTATCCTGAACAGCTTGCTTCAGAATATATAATGCGTGGTGAAATATTTCCTGTTTCCCTGCATGAATCTGTTCCCGAAAGAGATATCATACTTATAAGGGAATCGAGACACGCTGAAAACATAGCTGCTAAAAAGCTTATTAACTTCTTAAAGCATACAACTAATTAAAGTCCGTTAACTATCAGAGTCTGTCCTGAATCTCAATAAGGCAATCAAGCAGCAGTGGATTAAATGTACCACACTCACCATTAAGAATCATCTGCATAGCCTTTTCATGTGAATATGCTTTCTTATACACACGGTTACTTGTTAATGCATCATATACATCTGCAACTGAAACGACCTGTGCGCAGATAGGGATATCCTCACCTTTAAGTCCATCCGGATATCCTTTGCCGTCATATCTTTCATGATGTGAACGGCATATCTGCATGGCAACCTGAACGAGCTTCTCATCCTGATACGTATCAAGCTTCTTAAGAATATCTTCCCCTATCACAGTATGTTTCTTCATAATCTCGAACTCTTCTGTTGTAAGTCTTGCCGGCTTATTAATAATCTCTTCTGGAATTCCAATCTTTCCAATATCATGAAGTGCCGACGCAGTGGCTATAATAAATCTGTCATGCCATGTAAGATTATATCTGCCTGTTTTCTTGGTCAATGTTTCAAGAAGCATCTGTGTAATCTGGTTAATATGCAATACATGCTGTCCACTCTCACCATTTCTGAATTCTACAATATGACTCAATATTCCAATCATCATCTGATTGTTATTCTCTTTGTCCTGAATACTCTCAGTTACAAGATTCATAAGTCTTCTCTGCTTTGCATACAGTTTGATAACATTTGATACCCTTCTGTATACAATTCTTGAATCAAATGGCATGCTTATATAATCTGCTATGCCAAGATCATATGCTTTTGTTATTGTGCTATTTCTATCTTCAGTTGATATCATAATAACAGGAATATCTCTCATTCTGTTGTCAGCTCTCATGCTTGTCATAACAGAAAATCCGTCCATTCCCGACATTATAATATCCAGCAGAACAACTGCAAAATCATATTCTTCTGCTTTTAGTATTTCTAAGCCTTCAGGTCCCCCAGAAGCTTCAATAACATTATACTCATGATTAAACATTGTTTTCAGAAGTTCCCTGTTAGTTCTGTTATCATCAATAACAAGAATATTCTGTTTATCAGATGAATATCCATTTTCACCTGATAGTGTATTAATATCATCATCAATATTCTGCTCTGTGACAACCATATTCTTCTTATTCTTGGCACGATACATAAGACGGTCTGCTTTAGCTACCGCTTCTTCAATTGAACCATCTTCACATACTATTCCACCTATACTTACAGACAAACGTACATTAGGATATCCAGGTATTTCTGTAGCATGTATCTTTCGTTGAATCTGCTGCAGCTTGTCATTCAGAATATCTTCCTTCACTTCTGGTAAAACAAGCAGGAATTCATCTCCACCATATCTTATAAGTATATCTGATTTTCTTATACACTGTCTTATAACACTTGCTGTAGTAGATAATACAGTATCTCCTACACCATGTCCATATGTATCGTTATATATCTTAAAATCATCGAGATCAATAATCGCAACGCCGACTGTCGTTCCAATATTCTTGACTTCTTCTTCGAAATATCTTCTGTTATAAGCACCTGTAAGCACATCCTCATAAAGCTTATGCTTAAGTCCTGTAAGACTATCCATCAGCTTTCTTGAGCCTTCATTATCTATCAGACTATCATCATCCAGTTTCTTGACAAGTTCCATAACATAGCCATTGCCATCAACCTCAATATATCTTGAAATAACCTGATATAATTGAAAATCTACATATTCAAGCTTTGTTCTCTCCTGCTTTGATTCTGCAACTTTCCTGGAAATACAGTTATCACATCTATGATCTTTTTGCCAGAATTTGAAACATTCACACATAACTTCATGTCCATTACCACTCACAAGACGCAGATTGTTTGCATCAAGAAAACGGACAACATCAAATACCTTTCTTAAAGTCCTGACCTGTTCTTCCAATTGTTCTGTTGTCATAACATAATCTGATACCATATCCAACGTACTCCTTGATACAATAGTGCACTAACTAATCAATAGCTTTAATTGCATTAACTGTTATATTATACTGTTCCTTAACATTTTCAAATGCTTCCTTGGTTCCTGTCAGTTTCCCTACACGTAAGATTTCTGTAATATCTGAACTGACTTTATATAAATTATCAAATCCAAGATTCAGACACACACCTTTAAGTGTATGTGCTGCCCTGAATGCGTTCTCTACATTGCCATCAGCTAAGGCATCTTCAAGATTAGAATAACTGTTATCATCCAAAAACTTTAATGCAAATTTCTTAACAAGAGCTTCACTTGAAAATCTTTCTAAAACACCTTCATAATCTGCTCCCATTGCATCAAAACATTCCTTAGTTGTCATATGCTGTACCTGCCTATATATTATTTACTTATAATTACCTGTATGATGCTATATAATATCATGATTATTATAGTATTGTCAAAGAGCCGTTTGATTTTCCAACATATTTTCAGATTATAGTTTTACATATCCGCAAATATACTGTATATTAAATACATTGCTTTTTAGCAAAATATATGCGGGGGAATTGTTTTATGAAAAAACGAGATTCTTTTAACAACAAATGGGGATTCATCCTTGCCTGTATCGGCTCTGCCGTTGGTATGGGTAATATCTGGATGTTCCCGACAAGAGTATCAATGTATGGCGGTGGTTCATACCTGATACCGTATTTTATATTCGTTGCACTTATTGGTTTCACAGGTGTTATCGGAGAAATGAGTTTTGGTCGTGCTACCAAGTCAGGACCTGTTGATGCATTTGGATATGCATGTGAAACTAAGAATAAGAGAAAGCTTGGTGAGGTTATCGGTTTTATTCCTGTACTTGGCGCACTTGCCATGGCAATTGGTTACACAGTTGTAATGGGCTGGATTCTTAAGTACATGATTGGAGCTTTTACAGGAAAGACACTTGCACCTGCTGACACAGAAGGCTTTGCTGCTTCATTTGGAAGTATGGCAAGTGCATTTGGTAATAATGTATGGCAGATTGTAGCGCTTGTTATTGGTATTATTATTCTTATGTTCGGTGTCGGACGTGGAATTGAAAAAGCCAATAAAATCATGATGCCTGTTTTCTTTATTCTTTTTGCTGTGCTTGGAATATATGTTGCTTTCCAGCCTGGTGCAATAGAAGGCTACAAATACATATTCAGAGTTGATCCTGAGGCATTTGCTGACCCTAAGACATGGATATTCGCTCTTGGCCAGGCATTCTTCTCTCTTTCTGTTGCTGGTAATGGTACTCTTATATATGGTTCTTACCTTTCAGATAATGAAGATATCCCTGCTGCTGCCGGACGTGTTGCGCTGTTCGATACTATAGCAGCCTTGCTCGCAGCTCTTGTTATCATTCCTGCAATGGCAACAACCGGTGCCCAGCTTAATCAGGGTGGTCCAGGACTTATGTTTATCTTTCTTCCAGCACTTTTCAAATCTATGCCTGGCGGATACATAGTCGCAATTATATTCTTTGTTGCTGTATTTATGGCAGGACTTTCTTCTTTAATCAACCTGTATGAAGCACCTATTGCAACTATTCAGGAAAAGCTGCATCTAGGAAGAAAGTCATCTTGTGCAATAATCGCTGCAATAGCACTTGTAGTTTCAATATGTATCCAGGGAATTGTCTCTGGATGGATGGATATACTTTCTATCTACATCTGCCCACTTGGTGCAGGTCTTGCCGGAATTATGTTCTTCTGGATATGTGGTAAGAAATATGTTGAGACTCAGGTTAATACTGGACGCGATAAGAAATTTACTGACAAATTCTATCCTATATGCAAATACATTTTCTGCCCTGTATGTTTCCTTGTTCTTATACTTGGAATAGTACTTGGCGGAATCGGCTGATTAAGATATTAAAATAAAAGGAATCCTGTGAGCATGGAGGTATTACCTTTCTGCTTACGGGATTCCTTTTTTATTTATTTGTTACGCTATTTCTGCTTTCTGCCGCATTTTTCACAAAAAAATTTCCTCAAAAGCAGCAATTACAAGCTTAAGAGTTGCTTCGTCCATATCCGAATAATGAATTACAAGTATTCCGTGGTACTTATCCGCATCAGCGAAACAATACTCTGAAAGGCAGTTAATCAGAATCCCCTTCTGCCTGACTGCCCATTTAATCTCAACATCACTTAAGGAAGTCTTCACATGCAGCAGAAAATGTGTTCCCGCATCGTCCTGATATATCGTACTGATTTCATTAAGCCTTGATTCACGAAACATCCTGCAAATCTTTTCACGGCGTCCCCTGTAATCATTGACAAGCCTCTTAATGTGACGCTCAAAGTATCCCTTCTCAATAAATGCCGCCATCGCATACTGTTCAAAGCCCGACACCGTACACGAATAAAAATTCATTGTTGAGATATATTTTTCCATCAGCTTTTCCGGCAGCACCATATATCCTATTCTAAGCGAAGGGACCATTGTCTTTGAAAATGTATTCATGTATATTACCCTGTGACTTCTGTCTCTCGACTGAATGGACGGAATTGGTTTGCCCTGCATACGGAATTCACAGTCAAAATCATCCTCTATTATATATCTGCCTGGCTCCTCCGCCGCCCAATTAAGCAGTTCCTGTCTTCTTGCAACCGGCATAACAAGGCCTATTGGAAAATGATGTTCAGGACTTACATGTGCTACATTTATGTCTTTCATTCTAAGTTCATCAACTTTCATACCCTTATCATCAATATTAACATAATCCCAGTCCACACCATTTTCATCATATATCTTGGTAATCTTACGGTATCCTGGATTCTCAACACCAAACTTCACATCTGGACCTAAGAGCTGTAACAGCCTGTTATACAGATATTCCGTTCCGGCCCCTATAATAATATGGTCTGCTGAAACCTGCATTCCACGGTATCTGTTAAGATGGTCCGCAATTGCCTCACGAAGCTGCAGCACACCATTAAAAGGCACAGTCTTAAGAAGTGAAGTGTTATAATCGGTCAGGGTTTCCCTCATAACCTTTGCCCATGTAGCAAATGGAAATCTATCATACCGGATATTATTCGCCGTCAAATCAGCAAGATAAGTCTCCTCCTGGAATCTTTTCACAGGAGCAGCATACCCTGGTGCACCACCTGTAACCACGGCAATCTTATTAACATAATACCCTCTTTTTTCCTCAGATCGGATATAACCTTCCAGAAGAAGCTGCTCATATGCGTTCTCCACCGTCTTGACACTTATCTGCAAATGCTGTGAAAGCCCTCGCTTTGATGGCAGCTTCTCATCAGCCTTAAGCTTCCCGTCAGCTATATCTTCCTTAATCAGTTCATACAGATATTCGTACATTGTCTTGTTCCCGCGTTTATCTAAATCATATGTAAGCAAATCTGGTCTCCTGTTATATATGTGTTTTGGATATTTAAAAGATATCAGTTTTAATTATAATAAGATCATATTTAAAAAACAAGGAGGATAATCCCTCTCCTCACCTGAAGGGTTCGGATTTTTCTTCGAAAAACAAGGAGGAATAGAAATACTATGGGAATCTATGCTATTACTGGTGCCTCAAGCGGTATCGGTGCGAAAACTAAAGAATTGTTAATACAGCAGGGACATAAGGTAATTAATATTGATCTTAAAGACGGTGACATCTGCGTAAACCTTGCATTGCAGGAAGGCAGACAGTCTGCTGTTGATCAGTTACATGCTATGTGCCCTGACGGACTTGACGGAATGATATGCAACGCTGGTGTTTCAGGCGCATGCGGTAATCTTGGACTCATTATCTCTCTTAACTACTTCGGAACAGTAGCCGTTGCAAATGGTGTATATGACCTTTTAAAGAAGAGGCACGGAAGCTGTGTTGTAACTGTTTCTAACACAATTTCACAGGGTGCAGGCCGTAAGGATATCGTTGACCTTCTTAATAACATCGGTGATGAAAAGCGTGTATTAAGCCTTGTTTCATCTATGGACAGTACTAACCTTTCAGTAGGAAACAGTCTTTATGTTTCTACTAAATACGCACTTGCAAGATGGGTACGCCGTGTATCTGCAACATGGGCTGCCAATGGTGTCCGTATAAATGCTGTTGCTCCTGGTAATGTACACACAGCCATGACTGCAACAATGAGCACTACAGCAAAGATGGCTCTTAATGCACTTCCTATCCCAACCAAGTACGGTCAGGAGTGCCTCATGGCTCCAGAGGAAATTGCTGAGGTTATGGTGTTCCTTGCTTCAGATTCAGCAAGAGGCGTCAATGGAAACATCATGTTCGTTGATGGTGGTACAGACGCATTATTAAACACAGAGAAAGTATATTAATTAAGGAGGGCATTAAACATGACAGCAATTGAAAAATATGTAGAAGCAATGGAAAACAAAGATTACGCAGGGCTTGCCAATCTCTTTTCTCCAGACGGAATAATCAACGATTATTGTACTAACTCAGCAGCCCAGAACGAATATCATATATATGGACGTGAAGCTATCAACATGTTCTTCCGTAACAAGTTCGGCTTCCGCAAATACTCTATCTTAGATGGTGAAGTTGTGAATTCTACCCAGGCAGAATTCATCGCTAACTTCGGCGGTTACAACATCATGGCCATCGCTACAGTCCGTGAAGTAACAGAAGATGGGCTTATCAAGAGACTTACAGTAAGACCTAAGTAATTAAATATTAAAAATCGTGTATAACCAATCAGGGCATTTGAATTGCAAGTTAATCCCTTACAATCCAAATGCCCTCATTTTTCTTTTTAACATAAACAATAAACTTTCCAAGAGATGCCTTTTCTCTATCTCAATGTCCAATCTGTCACTTTCTTGCGGCTGTTTTGGACTTCCAGCAGCCTTTCATCTACCTCAGCGTCCAATCAACAAAATCTCCCGCACCAGCTGCACAAGCAGCATATAACATATCGTTCCGCCTGCGATAGAAACAAGCATCTGCCTTTTCCATTTGTGAAGAAGAACTGTCACAATAATTGCAATCAGCTCTGGCAGACCATAACTGTAGCCTGTCACATTAACATTTTTAAGGCAATACACAATAAGCATTGAGAATATAGCTCCTGCAAGCACCCTTCCAAGATAAGTTATGTACTTTGGTGTTGTCCTCTTTTCATTAAATATAATAAACGGAAGAAAACGCGTTGCCATAGTTCCAATAGTACACATTGCATATATGAGATAGAATTTCTTCCACCCCATATTCTTGAACTTGTCAAGCATTGCTGCTAAATTACTCCATCTGTAAATATATTCAAACCTGTATTTTAATACAGATTGACCTGTTTTTCCATAAGTCTGCTGCCTTCATACTTAAGCTTTATCGAGAAAAATCTCTCCTCCCCCGAAAGAAGAAGGTTAAGAAATACCCTGTCACCCTCCCATGTCGGAAGCTCGGAAACTTCTTCTTTATCAACCCAAGCCAGTTCTCCTTCGTCACATTCAATAAGCTCACCTGTAAAGCCATCTGCCGTAAATACACACATAAGCTCTGGCTCACATTCATTACTTATAAATGTTACAAACCCGCGGAATCTGTATGAAGTAAGCATAAGACCTGTTTCTTCCTTTACCTCACGCACAAGACATTCCTCAGGAGTCTCCTGATTCTCAGCATGTCCGCCTACTCCAATCCATTTACCTTCATTAATATCATTATGCTTTTTCACTCTGTGAAGCATAAGATACTTCCCGTCCTTCTCTATATAACATAAAGTTGTAGTTATCATCAATTCTACCTTTCATGTCCGATTTTTTCAATTTCATAATTTCTGCATACAACATTAATACCTTCTGTCTTATCCCAGTCAAGACTAACATACACTTTTTTCTTATCAACGTCCCACTTAAGTTCATTAATAGTTATTCCACATCTTGTACGAAGTCCCTTAACCATGCCGCTTCCAAGCTTATCTGACCATGCCGGAAGCAGTTCAATTGTGTGTTCATCCGAATATATAAGCATTTCATTAATAATTCCAACCAGTCCAAATGCGGTATCTGTACAATACACACCTTTGCTCCTGTCAGTATTGTGGTCTGTAAATAAAGTTGTGTAGAATATGTCACTGTGTACAAGCAGATTAAGTGTATCATATACAGCATCTGCATTTTTAAGACGAGCCTCTACTAACGCCTTATGTATCCAGCCATGTGAAGCGGTATCATCTTTTCCTTTATTCTCATGGTTTCTGTTAATTATTGCCTGACGACACGCAGCTGCTAACTTACTATCATGCTGAGTCTGCAAAGTCGGCCATGCCGGATAAAGATGGCTTATATGCCTGTGTGCATTGTTCTCGCCATACTCCTTCATAGACCATTCCTTAACTGCACCTGACTCATCATACATAAAATCAGGTAACAATCTTAAGAGTGCTTCCGCCTCTGATACAGCCTGCATTGCTGCAGTCCTATTCTCTTCAGCCATCTCTTTATTAATCATCTCAATATACATATTAATTACATCTTTAGCCGCAGAGATATCCATTGCTGCATTGGCAGTAATCGCACTATGATATCCAAAAGGCTTATTCTCCGGTGAAAATGATGGAATAATAAGATAATGCTCCCCCGCATTAAGGCTGCATTTTCCCTTCTCATACCTTGCATTACCGTCTGTATCTGTATAATACTCAGGATTTCCTATCTGTTTCCAGAAATTATAGGCTTTTTTAAGAAGTGGCTCATATACATCTTTTCTTACATCAAATGTATCTTTGCCGTACATCTTAATCAGCGACGCATCAAAAGTTGTTATCACAGCGTCGCCGTAAGTCTGTAAGAATTCATAAATAGGAATAAGCATCCAACCAGCACCGGCATTCCAGTACTGGAATGGATAATTAATATCGTACTCTACCATCATTGCCCTGTGTCCATCAGTATTAACCGGAACAAGCACTGCATCCTTCATTCCATACACCATTGCCGCATTGTTAACCCAGTCAGGTATCTGTCGAAGTATAAACCACATATAACCAGTACCTGCTTCATACAACCCTGAGCTGTTCATTCCCGAAACCTGAATATTAACATTGGCATCCATTGTGTACGCACTTCTCCACAACAGATTCCACTCACCAACCCACAAGCCGCTGAGTCTTGGTGCTGTCGTTCCTGCGCATGCCTGCATTCCATACAGACCGTTATAATATAATTTCTCCAGCAGATGAGGCATAATGTCATATTCATTTTTCTGCAAGTCAAGCAGTTCTTCATTAGCAGACTCACAAAAATATCCGCCGTCAAGCTTAAGCTCTATATTCTTATGTTCTAAGCTTACCGGTTCTTCCGTTATATCGGCACTGTCAACTTTGTTAATACATTTGTCTATCAGTGCAAATGTATCTTTGCCATTAACTCTGTCCCTGAACTCACAATATTCCCCCAAATCATCTGTCCAATCCGTATAAGTTATAAGTGTTATACTCTCTGCATGTGATATATTAATAACCGGCGCAGTCTCATCAATGCAAGTGTACGCCCGGCTGTCTTTAGGCTTTGATGAGACCCTCATATCACCATCTGTCAATATCCTTGTAACACCTGCAAATCCACCCTTTGCAAGCTCACTTCCCTCATACTCAGGATAATGCACAACCGTACCTATTATGTTACCTCTTACAAATCTTGAATACAGCATATTTCTTTCAGGTGCAGGAATATTGTTCTTCTGAACTCCGAATTTCGGCATAGACTCAAAATCATCTATTGATATCGACATATTCACAGACTTTTCAGATATTATTTTAGTTATAATCACATTCTGTTTTCTCGATGCATATGTACTTTTTGAAACAGAAGCTCCGTCTGATTTAAATGTAGTATTTATTGTACCAGTCTTATAATCTGTCCATCTTCTGTAACCAGAAATATCCGGCTCTCCTTCAAGTGTCAGTCTTATCATATGGCCTGGATGATAACAGTACATATTCGTTCTTTTTCTATCATGTATATTCCATGTATCATCAAAATTAATAACTGACTGTCTGGCTTCATCCAACTGTGCTGTAACATCGTAAGGCACATGTCTTGGCTCTTCCGATGGCATGACAAATTCAACATTCTGATATATAAGACTGTCCTCTATAGGCGCACATGATTCAAGCACACCAAGCCTTCCATTACCTGCCACCATAGCCTCATGCCATGGTACATCTGTGACATTATAATTATCGTAAGGTTTAATCTGCCTAAACTTGTTTGAAAATGAACTATACATTTTTAGACTTCCTTTTCTACTTATCTTGTTTTTCTTCTTTCTCTTCAGTTCCAAATGATTTAGCGTAAAGATATTTATGTGTTGCAAATAATCCCGCAATTGCAGCCACTCCAGCCAGTACCTCAAAACCTGATACATGTCCTACAATCATCTGTCTTGAAATAGCAAAAAGCAGAACTTCAATAACCGTACCCGGAGTATGAGTGCAAAGCATCTTTACAAACTCAACTCCAATTGCAAATGTCATAACATTCTCAAGGAAATACTCAAGCGTGGCATTATCACAGCCTATTCCCAGCACGCTTTCCACAATAAATTTTCCTGCAAGAAACATTATAACTATCAGTAAAAATGCAGATAATACAATCTCAACATATGAGGCAGCCTGCTGCATTAATTTTCTTAATTTCATTTTCATAGGGTAAACTATCCTTTCAATTAATTTTATATATAGTGCCTTATTTAAGCATTAATTATATCTTATTCTTAATAATTAAGCAATTGTGCCCCTATCGCTTTCATTAAATAATTTAACATAATTATATAGTGAATATGCATAATTTCATTTGACTTTCATAATGTTTTTTAGTAAACTTTAACAAGTTGGTGTTTTGAAGTATGATAATAAATGACGCCACATTATTATCTCTACAGGCACGCGTAACGGACATAATTTTTTAACGAGGAGAAAAACATGGAAGCTTTATTAATTCTAGTCATCGTTGCAGCCCTGCTTGCGCTCGGTTATGCAGCATTCAACTTCATCGGTGTTAAGAATCTTGATGAAGGAACAGACCGTATGAAAGAAATCGCAGCAGCCATAAGAGTTGGTGCTAACGCATTCATTACATACGAGTATAAGATCATTGCAGTAGTAGTTGTTATTATTGCAATCGCATTTGCAGCTATATTCACTGTCCAGTATGGAGAATTCAGCTGGGAGCCATCTGTATGTTTCATGATTGGTGTTATCATGAGTGCATCAGCAGGCTGGGTAGGTATGAAAATTGCTACTTACGCTAATGTAAGAGTTTCTAATACAGCCCGCAACACTAAGAACATTGGTTCAACACTTAAGGTAGCTTTAAAAGGTGGCTCAGTTATGGGTCTCTGCGTTGGCGGTTTCGCACTTTTAGGACTTTTCCTTGTATACATCATATTTGGATTTGGTCTTAACATGCTTGACATTGAGGCGCTCCGTGGTGCTCATGTATTCACACAGTGTCTTTCATGCTACGCACTTGGCTGCTCTATTGTTGCTATGTTTAACCGTGTTGGTGGCGGTATATATACTAAGGCAGCTGATATGGGAGCTGACCTTGTTGGTAAGACAGAAGCACACATTCCTGAAGATGATCCAAGAAATCCTGCCACTATCGCAGATAACGTTGGTGATAATGTAGGTGATGTTGCCGGACTTGGTTCTGACCTTCTTGAATCATTTGTTGGAGCTATATCTTCAGCAATTATTCTTGCGGTAAGTCTTTACCTTTCAAATGTAGCTAATAACCTTGAAGTTTCAGACGAAATGCTCTCTAAGATGATGTATTTCCCACTTGTATTCGCTGCAATCGGACTTATCGCATCTATTCTTGGTATCGCTTATGTTCTCTTAAAGAAGGGTTCTGATAATCCTCACAGAGATCTTAATATCTCAACATGGAGTGCTGCCGGAATTACAATTATCGGCGGATTCGTTGCTACATATCTGTTATTCAATGGCGAGAATGCAGATATTCTTAAGGTTGCAGGATTTAACATTGGTTTCATATCACCTTGGATTGCTGCTTCACTTGGCGTAGTGAGTGGTGTTATCATCGGTGGTATCGCAGAATACTATACAAGTTATGATTACAAGCCAACACAGACAATTGCACAGGCTTCTAAAGAAGGTGCAGCTTTAACTATCACACAGGGTCTTTCAGTTGGTATGAAGTCTTGTATGTATCCACTTATTGTTTTAGGTATTACAACTTATGCATCATATGCAGTTTCAGGCATGTTCGGTATTGCTATGGCTGCCGTAGGTATGCTCTCATTCGTATCAGCAACTGTTTCTGTTGATACTTATGGACCAATCTCTGATAATGCTGGTGGTATTGCAGAGATGTCAGAGCTTGAACCTGAAGTAAGAGAAATTACTGATAAGCTTGATTCCGTTGGTAACACAACTGCTGCCATCGGTAAAGGCTTTGCTATCGGTTCAGCTTCACTTGCAGCACTTTCACTTATGGTTAGTTTCCTTTATGCATTCCAGCCAGAGGGAAGCAGCCTCGACCTTAACTTCACTAACCCGCTTATTCTTGCCGGTGCTTTAGTTGGTGGTGCTCTTCCATATCTGTTCTCAGGTATGCTTATTGAAGCCGTTGCCAATGCTGCCCGTAAAATGGTTGAAGAAGTAAGAAGACAGTTCAGAGACATTCCTGGTATCCTTGAAGGAAAGGCTAAACCAGACTATAAGACATGTATTGAGATATCATCTCAGGGTGCATTAAAGGAAATGCGTATGCCAGCTATCATCTCAATCATCTTCCCTGTAATTGCTGGATTCCTTTTCGGACCTTACTTCGTAGGCGGTCTTCTTATCGGTGCTACTCTTTCAGCTATCATGCTTGCCATCTTTACAGGTAACGCTGGTGGTGCGTGGGATAATGGTAAAAAGTACATCGAATCAGGTGCTATTGAAGGACAGGGCAAAGGCTCTCCAGCACATGATGCAGCCGTTGTTGGTGATACTGTAGGTGATCCATTAAAGGATACTGTAGGACCATCTCTTGATATCCTTATCAAGATTATGTCTACTGTTTCACTCGTTGCAGCAGTAATGTTCTACAACTACAATCTACTTTACCTTATCTTTGGTATAAGATAATATTCCGTATAAAGGAGTTGGGGCGACAGACCATAAAGGTCTGCCGCCCCTGTTTTTATGTATATTTATTTTATGAATTTGACATTAGGATATATTGCTTTCTTGGCTTCTTCTTTTCTTTCATTGAATGTAACCTTATTCTGTTCAAAGAGGTTGTCACCATTAGCATCTATTGATACTATAAGCGGTCCAAATTCCTTAACCTTACAGCACCATAATGTTTCTGGCATACCAAGCTCATCCCAGTGATGCTCAGCAATTCTTTCAACCTCTGTTGCTGCTACTACAGCACATCCAGCAGGGAATACGCAGTGGATAGCACCAAATTCCTTACATGCTCTCTCTGTATTAGGACCCATTCCGCCTTTTCCTACAATTACTCTTACACCTGTCTGCTTAGTAAATTCGTATTCGAATTTCTCCATACGCATTGATGTTGTTGGTCCTACAGATACCATCTCATAATCATTCTCTGTTCCTTCAATCTTTCTTACAATAGGACCTGCATGGAATATTGCCTTGTCCTTAATATCATAAGGAAGCTCTCTTCCATATTCTACAAGTCTTCTGTGTGCAACATCACGGCATGTCATTAAATCTCCGTCAAGCCATACAATGTCACCAATCTTAATATCCTTTAAGTCCTCTGCACTTACTGGTGTAACAAGAACCTTTTTATCGCCTCTGATTTCTACCATTTTCTAATCCTCCTATGCATTCAGGTCTATTGTTGAATGTGTATCACATACTGCATTTAAGTCTTTATCAAATATTACATGACCTCTTCTGTGTGACCAGCAACCTACATTGACAGCTACACCAATTGTTGATGGATGTCTTGCTGTATTTTCAATATTAACTCCCATAACGGAGAATTTACCGCCCATACCCTGAGGTCCAAGTCCGATAGCATTGATTCCGTCTTCAAGTAACTTCTCCATCTTAGCTGCATTTTCATTCTCATTATGTGAACCGATTGGTCTCATAAGTGCCTTCTTAGAAAGAAGTGCTGCTGTCTCAACAGATGTTGCAACGCCTACGCCTACGAGAAGTGGAGGACATGCATTAAGTCCATAGCTTGTCATCTGGTCAAGTACGAAATCTGTTATTCCTTCATAACCTGCACCTGGCATAAGAACCATTGCCTTACCTGGAAGTGTACAGCCGCCGCCTGCCATGTATGAATATATCTCGCAGTGGTCGTCATTAGGAACGATATCCCAGAATACTGTCGGAGTTCCCTTACCAACATTTCTCTTAGTGTTGTACTCGTCAAATGTTTCAACAGAGTTATGTCTTAATGGTGTTGCAAATGTTGCCTGTACAACAGCTTCCTTTAACAAGCCCTCAAGTTCATTAATAAGTGGGAAGTTGGTTCCACATTTAACCCAGAACTGTAATACACCTGTATCCTGACAGCTAGGTCTGTCGAGTGATACTGCAAGTCCCTGATTCTTAGTCATTGTCTCATATAATACCTTAGGAAGTGGTGCTGTTTCCTGTGCTGCAAGCTCCTCAAGCTTTGCAATTACATCATCTGGTAACTTCTTACCGATATGGCCAACAAACTTAGCCATCTTGTCTGTCATCAGCTTTACGCTCTCTTCTTTGTTCATATTAGTCCTCCTTGTTTTGCGAAGCAAAATGCGACTGCCCTTGCAGGAGCAGAGGATTTTAGCCTCCTTGTTTTGCATTGTTATGTAACATTTTTTATCTCCGCCATATCCTATGGATAGAACGGATATAATATAGGTAACAAAATCATACACAGCACAAATGATACGAGTATAAGCGGAAGTCCTGATTTTACATAATCCTTAAACTTATATCCGCCAACGCCAACTACCATTGTGTTAGCCGGCATTCCGATTGGTGTTGCGTATGCACATGATCCGGCAATAACTGTAGCAATTACTACTGCTCTTGGATCTGCGTTAAGGCTCTCTGCCAGTGATACAGCAATTGGAACCATAAGCGCTGTTGTTGCTGTATTGGACATGAAGTTCGTAAGTACACATGTGACTACGAATATCACAAGCAGAAGAACTATAGGACTTGGATTAGAACCCATAATTCCAACAATCTTATCTGCTATAAGTGTTCCTGCTCCTGTTTTTTCAAGAGCACTTGCAAGTGCAAGTGAACCACCGAATAACAGTACAACCTTTAAATCAATTGACTTCAGCGCTTCCTTCTCAGATATAACACCTGCAAGAACAAGTATTACTGCTCCGAGACATGCTGAAACCTGTATCTTAATTCCTATCTTATCCTCAAATATCATGGCAAGAATAACAAGAATTAACACAATAAGTGACATTGCCTGTTTCCATTTTGGAACATTGCTGAAATCTTTTGTCTGCTCTGTGGCATCCTCTGTAATAACCTTCTTATCTGGAAGAAGCCTGCAGCCTATTACAACGAAATAGATAATTCCACATATAAGCATTGGTATTCCAATCGGTGCATACATGAAGAAGCTTGTTGAAAGCCCTAATTCTTCAAGAGCATTTACACCCATAAGATTTCCCGGTGCTCCAATTATTGAAAGGTTTCCCCCAAGTGCTGCTGCGAATACCAGAGGCATTAACAGACGGCTTCTTGAATATCCTGATTCATCTGCTATTCCGCAGACAACAGGGATAAGTACTGCTGCTGTTCCCGTATTAGAAAGGAACCCTGACATAATTCCTACGATTAACATTATCGCAATAATAAGTATCTTTTCAGATTTGGCAAATTTAGTAACAATACCTCCGATTTTATTAGCCATACCTGTTTCAAATAGTGCCTGTCCGACTACGAACATTCCGACACACAGTATTACATTGCTGTTTACATATCCTGCAAATGTTTCCTTTACCGTAAGTACGTTGGTAAGATTCAGACCAAGTGCAACTATTGTAGCTGTAAGCCCCAGCGGAATCTTTTCAAGTATGAAACTGACTACAGCAAACAATAAAAACAGTAATGTTATTGTGGTTTGAGACATAACGTTCCCCCTTTCACATATTATTAATTAACTTTCTGTCCGGACTCATCTTTAATGTAACTAAAGTATAATCCTGTTCTCGTAAAAAAACAATTTGATGATTTTTATGTTTCAATAAAAAATTTTTATGTTAAAATATATATATAAAATGCACTAATTTTTGCAGCATTTAACAGGAGGAAGCGCGCTATGACACTTAATCAGCTAAAATATTTCTGCACTGCATGCCGCACCCGCAGCATAACCAAAGCCTCAGAAGAGCTTTTTGTGACGCAGCCTACAATCTCGATTGCCATTAAAGACCTCGAGGCTGAATTTAATATTATTCTTTTTGCAAGAATGGTAATCATCTGGAACTAACAAGTGCCGGTGAGACATTTTATGAAAAAGCTAAAGACCTGCTAAAACACAGTACAGAAATGCAGAATGAATTCTTAAAATTAGGCAACCGGGTTCCGGTTCTTAAGATAGGAATACCACCTATGTTCAGTACAATCTTTTTCCCTGAAGTACTTAATGCATTTGAAAAGAATCATCCTGATATCCAGACAGAGCTCGATGAATTCGGCTCTGTGCGTGCATGTGATCTCGTACAGAATGAAAAGCTTGACCTTGCAATTGTTAATATGGAGCAATTTAATATAGATAAATTCGAAAGCTGTATTCTTGCTAAAGAACAGCTTATGTACGTTGTCTCTAAGAAACATCCTATGGCTAAGAAAAAATGTATGACAATTGAAGACTTCAGAGATGAGAATCTGCTTATGTTTAATGTGGACTCTGTACAGAATGAGCTTTTGAAAAACAGATTTGACCAGCTAAAGCTTAACCCGAGAATTATTATGCGAAGCAGCCAGTTATATACTGCATTGAAATTCATTGAAAACGGAAGCTGCGGTTGTTTCCTTTTCTCAGATATGCTGCCTCATTTCAAGCAATATAAAGGAATTCCCCTTGAACCACCGATTGATGTTAATATCGGAATCGTATGGAAGAAGGGGAATTTCTTGAGCCACAGTGCCCAGTTATTTATAGATTTTGCGATGCAGTACTGCTCAGAAAACATTACTACTTAACAAGTGCTTCCCAGCGCTCCTTTGGAATTGAACTGCTCGTCACAATACATTCAGGGTCTGGTGCAATGACATGCCTTACAACTTCAAACACCGCCTGTGCATCACACAGCAGGCTCTCTGCGTCACCAAATGTCACTTCACGCACAGCCTTACAGTCAAGAAATGCCTGATTAAGCTTAACGAAATCCTCTGATATGTGAGGCTGGTCTGCGTTGTAATGCTTTCTCATATATGAATCCTTAATGCTGCCATCAGGCATTACAATCTGTAACTTCATCGGCTTATCTGATAATCTGTGTGGTACATTAAGTACCTCTTCAACACTATGAATAAATGTATTGCGCTCATGTCCTACTCCAACAAGCAGAACTTTTCCTCCACAGCTTCTTAATCTGTCATAACATCCGCCTGGTGTACACGGTGTATTGTTGTTCTCCTCACCCGCCAGATATTCTGCCGCTTTCTTTCCAATTCCTGCCATGCTGTGTGTAGGATGTAGTGACCTTATTACTCCATCTCTTTTAAGAAACATATTAGTAAGCAGTCCGACACATGATGGTGTTTCTTTAGGATTATATACTGGTGAGTCCGCATTTATATTCTTCCATGTATGTGTTGGAAGAAGTAAAAGTCCATGTCCGAAATATTCAATCCATGCATCAAGTACTGTATCTGCACCGCCTTCAACTTCTCCGATAGATTTCATTGATGAATGAATAAGAATTGTTTCCTCGCCTGTTAAGCCCATATTCTCTACCTGCTTCTTTAACTGTTCTTTTGTATACATATTAGTCCTCGCTTTTCACATATCAATATAGTAACCATATTAGCACATTTATCCTTGAAATATCCAGCAAACAATGCAATAATTACTTTTGAATAATTTAATTGAAAGGAATTAATTCATCATGACTAAAAGACGATTGACACGCAGACAGCGTCAGGTAAGAAGAAACCGTATTATTCTCGCCTGTGCATCTGCTGCTTTACTTATCATTATTATTGTAATAATATCTGTTTCCATGAAAGGCTGTTCTAAGTCTAAGAAAACAGATAAGAATGGGGAATCTACAACTGCCAAGGTTGAAGAATCAACACAGACAAAAGAGAATGAAATTACAAGTGAAGAAGTTTCATCAACTGATACTTCATCTTCAATTATGTCAGATGCAACATCAGTCTCTGCTTCATCTGACAGTTCTGAATTTGCACCACCTGTAGTTCCATCTGGTAATACAGTTTCCAAAGGTACTACTTCTAAAGGCTTCCAGATTCAGGAAATTAATGGAGCAACTTATATTGACGGAGTACTTATTGCCAATAAGACATATGCTCTTCCTCAGGATTTCATTCCCACTAATCCTGACCAGCCTGTTAATGCAGACAGAAGCTCAACATGTCTTGACAAGACTCTTATGAGTGCATGGAACACTATGTTAAAGGATGCAACTGCTAAAGGTCTTAATATATATATTGCCAGTGGATACCGTTCATATAATTATCAGGTTAATGTATATAACAGATATGTTAAAAGTGATGGTACTGCTGTAGCTGACACATATTCATCAAGACCTGGCAACTCTGAACATCAGACTGGTTTATGCTTTGACCTTAACACTATTGAGGACAGCTTCCAGTACACTAACGAAGGCAAGTGGGTTAATGATAACTGCTACAAATACGGCTTCTGTATCCGCTTCCCTAAAGGCAAAGATTCTGCTACCGGATATCAGTATGAATCATGGCATCTTCGTTATGTAGGTGTTGACCTTGCAACTAAGTTATATAACAATGGTGACTGGTTATCGCTTGAAGAGTACTTTGGAATTACTTCACAGTATCCGAATTAAAAACATAAGGCGCGGAAAAATCCGCGCCTCAATTGTTATAATTGTTTAACAAATCTTCTTACCATTACCAGACATATCAGAATCTCTAACGGCATCAGTACTATAAACCACATCGATTGCCAGATACATTCATACATGCATATCATTACAATTTTATCTCTTTCCGCTCCTGTATTGATAAGAAGTTTAATCCTTTCTGTATACCTTTCCAGCCTTCCCTTCAGAATGATTGTACTTACCATAAGATATATTACAATTGCAGCAATTCCTGTAATTCCATATGTCATCAATGCTTCTATTGTCTTCTGTCTCATCTGGTTCTTTTCATCTGAATATGATGTATACGCAAATCCGGCTGAACCAAGATATGAAGAAGCAACATTATCTGTTGCCATTACAGACGAACCAAGATTATATTTTATATTAATCCGGTTAGGATTCATCTTTAATTTCATATAATCAGGCAGTTCATCAAGAAACAGGTATTTTTTAATAAGTTCATTCTGGCTGTCCAATGCATTATGCAAAAGCTGTGTTGAACCAATTACTGTATACTGGCCAAATTCAGGTATTATGTATTTGAATTTTTCTTTTATTTCATCAGTTACCTTTACTACTTTAACCACTTTAGTGCTGGCTGCTGGTACAAGATATGTGTAAAATCCATACTGACTATACCACCACTCCTGTGAAATAATTGATCTCCAGACACCACTGTAATACTCATCTGAACCTGAAGCATCGAGCAATTGTTCTTTACTTATATTCCCAGCTTTATACTGATTATATGTATTTATAATATAGGCATTATCATGTGTCTCGGCATATACATCTAAAATTTCTGTTATCTGCTGGTCAGTTATATTTTTACATATATAATCTTTTATTGCTTGTGTATCTGTCTGACCTTCATATCCATCAATTGTCTCCTCAAGCAATTTATTATAAGCATTGATATATTCGTCGCCTGATTCATAACTGTCATTTCTTTCTAAAACCATTTCATAATTATGAAGTTTAAGAGTAACACCATCCTTCATGCTGTCATCATATATCCCGGAATTATTTACATCCAGAAATACAACAACCTCTGAACCTTCTTTGAATCCGTCATAATCCAGATTTCCCCCAGCATAATCATTAAGAGAATTATATATATCCTCCTCTGGTTCCACATATCCGGCAGCAAAAATATATTTTTTATCTGCACCACCTGAATTTAATGATCTTACCAATGATACACCATTTCCAACATTATCAGTATTGATACCTGTCCATGTAAATGTTCTTGCTGTTTCGTAATATCCCATGGTTATATCATCTACGCCATCTATATTTTTAAGATAATTCAAAACATCATCACTTATATTCCTGTACATACAGCTGTCGCCAAATTTAACATCATTAAAATAATATTCTGATATGGAATGATTCTGAAATGGAGAATACTCCCATGTATCAGGTATTTTTTTCTCTATCTGCTCTGCAGTATACACATCTCCTTTTTTCACAAGACTGGCTGTGTAATCATAATAAACTGTATATGAACGGGGAGTCTCTTTTACCGCATAGCCTACAATATCAGGTTTATCCGTTATCCTTAAGTACTCTCTGTATGCAATGATACAATTAATGGCACATACAACAGTAATAACAGCCATTGCCAGAGAAAACACTCTTATTACTATATTCTGGAAACAGCCATCAGACCACTTAAATCTTTTCGCAGTAGTTTTAACAAATGTTCTTTCTGTCATAACATTTTTAAAATTGTATGTCCGTTTTTTTCGGTTCAGGCTGCTTAATCTGTCCGTAATAATTTCCGACAGAAAACTGACTGCTACTGCAATTACAAGTGTCAGAATAATCCTTATCAGGGTATATTGTCCTATTGAGAAAAATGACACATTTTTAAAATATTTTATTAAAGCCTGTATGACATACCCTGTTCCAGATGCTATACCAAAACCTATGACTGCCGAAATTAAAAGTATAAATATGTTCTCTGTTAATGTAATAAGAACTATCTGTCCATTATCAGCCCCAAGGCATTTTTGAATAAATCGGACATTTTTTCTTGTCTTATTATACATTGTAATCTGATATGATATTATCGTTATTCCAACAAGCATAATAAATACATAAATATAATTATTAACTTTTGCATATCCCCACGGCTTATAATCATACACATTACTATTATATGTAAAATTAAACCTGAGCCCTGAATCTTCCCTTAAATTCCCAGCTATACTGCTATAATCCTGTTCATCTATGAAACTTTGTAATGAATATGCATATATGTATGTTTCGTCTGTCGCAATATTGTCTGCCTCATTTTCCGTAACAATAATTCCCGGAAGCTTTTTACCATCATTCCATACATTTGTATAGCTGTTCATTATTCCGCACAGTGTATATTCTTTATCATTGAGTGTTATAATATCTCCAATGTCTGTGCCCTGCCCAAGCCTGATAAGAGAGTTCCTGTCTATTGCTGCCTCATTGTCATTATCCGGCATCTTACCTTTCTCAAGTGCTATACTGCCCATGCTGATAAAGCCATCTGACATTGTACCAATCATAATATCTGATGAATTGGTTCTATCCTTTACGCTTGTTACAGTTTTTGCAGTGTACACATTTCCGGTATAAGGATGGTTTTTAATGCTTTCGTTTTCCTCTGGCTGTTTAGACCTGTACATTACAAACCAGTCTCCAAAATGCTTTTTATTATCAGCCTTCTGCCAGTTTGACATATTTTCCTGCAATAACAGTACCCCTGTAACAAATGTAAATGCGAGCACTACTAATACCATGGACCTTAAAATGTTTTTAAATCTCCTGCGAAGTCCCTTAAATGTCAATGCTATAATTTCGCTGTTCATACCCCCACACCCCCTGTCACATTTCCATCTGTGATTGTGAGTATGCGGTCTGCATATTCTGCCATCTGCCTGTCATGTGTAACCATAACAATAGTCTGCTGATACTTAGACGCTGCCAGAGTAAGCATTTGGGCAACTGTTTCTGCACTCGCCGCGTCAAGATTTCCGGTCGGCTCATCAGCGAATATAACTGACGGATGTGTAATCAGTGCCCTTGCGATTGCAACTCTCTGCTGTTCACCACCTGACATCTGTGCAGGAAATTTATCCTTACAGTAATCTATGCCAAGTGATTCCATTAATTCAGTGACTTCCTCCTCATCAGCTTCCTCACTGTCAAGAATTAACGGAAGTATTATATTTTCATATGCTGTATATTCAGGAATCAGCTTATAATCCTGATATATGAACCCAATATGCGTGCGTCTGAATTTTGCCAGTTCTGAATTCTTAAGATTATCAATCTCTTTTCCTTCTATGTACACCTTTCCCTCATCTGGCTTGTCTATAGTTCCAAGAATTCTTAACAGTGTTGACTTGCCTGAACCACTCTTTCCGACAATTGCAGTAAATTCGCCCTTTCTTACTTCAATATCACACTGGTTCAGCGCATTAATCTTTACCTGTCCTGCTGTGTAAGTTTTAGATATACCTTTTGCGCTTAATATTATGTCCATATGCATCCCCCTCTCATCCCTGATTTCTATCTGGGATAATTATATCTTGTAAAACTTACATCCAGCTTACATGGACTGATATTTTGTTTTTAATCTGTACATCGGGAGTGTCACAACGAATTCAGCTCCACCATATTTTTCACTGTTACCAGCCTTTATGCTTCCATGATGTGCCTGCACAATAAGCTTTGACAGATTAAGTCCTATACCCGCCTTAAAATCCGCCGCACTGCCATTAGTTTCAAATCTGTTAAATATACTGTTAAACTGCTCCGTACTTAATCCTTTGCCATTATCAGCAATCGTAACTACGCAGTCATCATTCTTTCTTGTTACATCAACATATACCTTAGTATTGTCATCTGCTAAATATTCCGCACAGTTGTCGAAAAGATTTATAAAACACTCAACAATCCAGCCTTCATCTGCGTACATACATAATTTTTCATTGCCATAATCCATAACAATTCTATTTCTGTCGACTACACTGCTGTTAATGCTTTCCTGAAGTATTGCCGCAACATCAACCTCATCACTTGTCATGACAACCTTTCCTGCCTCAAAGCGGCTTATATCAAGCAGCTTCTTTATAAAAGTTTTGATTCTAAATGCATTACCAGTACAATCAGCTATCTCTTTACGCTGCGAACTATCATCACATTTTTCCTCAAGCATTTCCAGCTTCATAGTTATAATTGCCAGCGGTGTCTTAATCTGATGTGCTATATTCTCAATGAAATCCTGCATCTTCTGATGCTGCTCTTTATTATAAATGTGTTCGTTATCTAACTGCTTAGAAAGCCTCTCGTTATCTGCATATACATCGCACACTTTCTTTACAAAGCCCTTATGTCCAAGTCTGTAACAGTTATATAATCCTGAACCGAGTGCAATTAAAAGAACCACTATTATTGCTATTAAAGCGTACATTTCCCCATTAATTCTGCTCACATACGAAAAGCCATGGCTGCCGTATCCGGCACTTTCCATGGCTGTTCTGCCTGCTCTGATATTGTTATCTGTTATCCCTGATGAAAACATTTTTCGTACAAATGCTTCACCATATGCATTATCCTGTAAATACAATGCACCTGCCAGTGCCTGCTCTTTAAGCCTGTAATACACTATAATTCCAGCTATAACAGCCGCATTAATCAATCCATATATAATAACGAAAACAGTCTGCCTTTTTCTGAATACAGACAGTTTCTTCTTAACCGTGTTATCCATACATCCCCCTGAAAGTTATTAGTCAATCCACCTGTAGCCCACATTTCTTATAGTCTCAATGTATTGCTGATGCTTCTCACCATATGTTCCAAGCTTTGCTTTTATTCTACTCATCGCAACGGTAAGTGTGTTATATTCAACGAAATTACCGTGAATATCCCATATTTTCTCATATATAGCATCACGCCTTACGACTCTGCCTTTATTCTCTATAAGCATTTTTACAATATCGAATTCATTAGTCGATATATTTAGTTCATCACCCTGACGGCTTATCTTATATCTGTCAAAATCAACGACAATATCGCCCTTCTTATAGATATTGCCTGCATTGAACTTGCTTCTTCTTAAGTTGGCACTTATTCTTGAAAGCAGTTCCTTCGTATAAAACGGCTTTGTTATATAATCATCTGCACCTATATCAAGCCCTGTAACTATCTCTTCCTCATTATCGCATGAAGTTAAGAATATAACCGGCACTTCTTCGCTTGATTTTCTTATCTTCCTGCATATGTCAAATCCGCTTCCATCAGGCAGCTTGACATCTAACAGAAACATATCTATCTGCGGATTGCCAATAAATTTATCTGCCTCACCGCAGCTTCTGGCAGTAACTATCTCATACCCCTTCTCAGTCAGCAGCATTTTAAGGCTTTCACATAATTCCTTCTCATCTTCAACAACAGTTATCATAATTTCCGTTCCTTTTCACATATCCTGTCATACTGCTTATACATTTTCTGCACCTCGTTTTCAAGCAGATAGTAATGCTTGATGTATGGAACAAGAAGGATAAGTATTGCAATTGCAAGGACAAGCAGAGGCATGCTTAATGCAGAGTCTATCGCCCCAACTATCACATATGCGCACACTGTCAGCAGCTCCAATATTGCAAATGTTATGGTTACAATCAAATGCACAAGCCTTTCATGCTGAAAGAATGCCACCTGTGTAAGATGCTCCTGCTTGATGTATTTCCAGTCGCAGTCTTCTTCTGACTGTAATAATGAATCTATGTATTTTCTGTATGTTAAAATACGGTTTTTCATAACTATCACCTTCCCGATATCGCGCTCTTAAACCATCTTCCCGTCTCAGACAAATCACCATCACTCCAGCCGCTCTTGGCACTGCAGCCAGATGATATAAGTGCTGATGTCTCTGCCTTATTGCTAAGACTCCATGCAATAAAACTCAGCTGATTGCTGTTCATGAAGTCAAGCCACTCGTTGGCAGATGCATAATCTATTCCACCATTGCCTGATGCGTCACATATACTACATTCGCTGATAAACACTGGAACTCCGGCATTAAGTACTGTGCTTATCTTATTTCTTATATTTTCTTTATGCGTTCCTGCATAAAAATGTGCCACATACATAACATTTCCATCATCAAGCGTATTGCCGACAACGCTGTCAACATCCTGTGACCATGTATTAGTTCCTACAAGTATAAGTGCATGGTCATCATATTTTCTTATTGTGCCTATTACAGTCTCAGCATATGGCTTAATGTCTGAATTCCAGTCTGCACCTACAGGTTCATTACATATTTCATATATTACATTGTCGTGACCTGAATACTTAGATGCAATTTCTGCAAAGAAATCACATGCCTCCTGAGTATGTCTTGATGGTGCATAATTAAGCACATGCCAGTCTATGATTACATACATTCCAAGCTCTGTTGCATAATTAACTCCATTATCAATTATCTGCTTTAATGAATCTTTGTCCCCACCTGAAAGATATCCATTATATTCTTCAGGGTACATAGCAATTCTCACTACATTTGCACCCCAATCGTCCCTTAAGGTTGCAAATGCATCATAATTAACATAGTCTGGAAACCATGATATTCCGTGTGTACTTACCCCTCTTAGCTGGATAATGTTACCTGATTCGTCAGTTAATTTCGTGCCAGATACCTGAAGTCTTCCTGTTGGAACTGTTGTGACTATGCCTGCATTTTCCGCCTTTGTTGATTCTTCACTTGAATCTGCAATCTCTTCTCCAGCTTTATATGCCTTTCCGTCACTGGCAAGAATTATCTCCTTAGCTGTCTCTGTCACAGAACCAGTCTGTTTCTCATTATTCACCGTACTTTCTGCATTAACATTTTCCTTATGTTTCCCTGATTTTGATAATACTGCAAATGTAACAGCTAATCCTGCTACAATTATAGCTATAACTATTATTATACATAATTTCTTTTTATTCATCATATATTTTCCCACCCCCATTTTTTTATTATAGCAAAA
>NZ_QSEK01000060.1 GCF_003464165.1 Eubacterium sp. AM49-13BH
AGAAATTATTTAAAAACTCGTTTGATTCAGTTAAAAAATGAAGGAAAGGTAATTGACTTATTAATTGTTACACATATTGATAATGATCATATAGGAGGAATAATTGAGCTGCTTAAGGAAAATGGCTCAGATATGGATTCTAAAATAATCAGAATTAAAAATATATGGCATAATAGTTATAGGCATTTACAGTTTGATAAAAATCAGACGTTAGGTAAATCTGAAAAAAGTATATTGAATAAGATTATTGCTAATGGAGAAGTTTCCTTAAATTACAATTTAGGTAAGAGTGGTCCGATTAGTGCAATACAGGGAACAACACTTGCTGGGTTAATATTTGAAGGCTGCTATCATTGGAATGAACAATCTGAGGGGCAGGCTATCATTAATAATGGAATAAATTATCAGTTTGGAAAAGAATGTTTTATATCAGTATTAAAACCCAATATTTCTGACTTAGAGAAGCTTGGTAAGAAATGGAAGAGAGATTTAAAGAAATCAAAATACTCATTTGTATTTTCGGAAGATAAGTTATTTGATGACGCTTTCGAATACTATTGTCGTTGTATGCCAACAGATGGAAATGGAAATAATGAAAAGATATGTTACTCGAACCATAATACAGAAGAAATGACTATTGAAGAAATTTCTAGGGAACCAATGAGTGAAGATAATTCTATTACGAATAGGTCTTCTATTTCAGTAATAATTAGATATAGAAATAAGAAGCTCTTGTTTTTGGCGGACAATATAGCTGATGATGTTCTAGAGTATTTATCACAAGAAGACAGGGGGTATTCATTAGTAAAATTACCACATCATGGTTCCGCAAATAATATTAGTGATGATTTTGTTGAATGTATAGAATCCGATACATATTTGGTTTCAACAAATTCAGAAAAGTATAACCATCCTGATATAGAAACATTGGCAAAGATTGCATATAAGAGAACAGAGTATGTTAAGAGAATATATTTTAATTATAAAATTGACAAAGTTACAGATTTTGAAAAGAAGATTTACGGGATGAAGGATATAGAGTTTGTTTATTTAAGGGAAGGGCAGAAAATATATCTGTAGAAGGTGGACTGAAATGGATAATGTAAAATCTGTTGTCGCATTACTTGTCTGTGGAGAAGAACAAGGTACAGCATTTTTGGTTAGTAACACATTAGCACTAACAATGACACATTGTGTTGTGGATGCAATTGCAAATGGGGAGGATATAAATCTTACCTTTAAAAATATACCAGGTCAAGATGAAATAAAGACAAAAGCATCTATTGTACCATATGAAGAAGATTGTCCTGTATCAGTTTTAAGACTGGACGATGAAATTAAGATTGAACCATTGGGGATATTTTGTTGTGAAGATCACATTAGTCAGGAGGAAAAACTTATGGCATATGGATATCCTCACGTAAAAGGGGATGAGGGATATCCTATTAATATATTTATCAATGATTATTTGAGCAAAAATGTTGTCATTGATGGTGATGTGACGTTAGTAATTGATCCTAAAATTCGAATAGAAAACTTTGCAGGAATGTCTGGAAGCCCGGTTGTTTATAGAAAAAATGTGATAGGAATATTAATTGAGCAAGGAATAGAATCAATAGGTAATAACCGAAAAGCTGTCGATGTAAAAATGATTAGTATAAAAAGGATACAAAAGCTACTCGACAAAGTTGAAATCAATATTCATCAATAAAGTACGTGGAATTATGTGATGAATTAAAAAAGATGCAACAACCAAAGGAGTATCGTGAAGAGGGTTGTTCTTATGATGAAAGAAAGAAGAATTACAAAGAAAAATACGTTGCAGATTACTGTGAATTAGATGGTGCTATTGAAGATTATGAAAAATCAATTGAAATTAAATTAAAAAGTATTTTCTCAATTAAGAATAAGGGCAATATAAAAAAGGCCTGGGATGAATTGCGAGAGTTGACAGTGATGGTGAGAGGAAGTAAAAGCAAACCATCTAAACGCTATCGCGTTTATATTATTTGCAAGCATGTTGGTATCTTGATGATTATGAGGATAGTGGCAATGCACAAAAATATATCAAGAAAGCTTTGGAAATAAACCCGGATTATGATTGTAGAAATTATAATGCGAAAAAACTCTTTAAGGAGGGAAATGTTGTTGAAGTAAAGAAAGTGCTCTATCCAATTGATAATGTATCTATATTAAATACATACATACAACTATGTGTATATAATATCGAAATTGAAGATGCGTATGAAGTTTTTGAAAGTAGTAAACACTTGGCTAATGATGGGACTTACTATTTGATGTCCTTAATATGTATCTTGGACGGAGATTATGCATTAGCGCATCAGTATATGAAGAAGGCAAATGAAGAAGATAAGGATATGCCACTTCATATTATGATGGAAGGAGTGATTTTGTATTGGGAGTTACTTCCGTCAAATATGATATATGGTGATAGTCTGTTGCCCTCCATGTATGTAAATTCAATGCTTTTGCTAAATAGCGAATTCAAGCAAAAAGTCAATGAAATAGTGTCTTTATATCAAAAAGCATATGAAATGGCTGAAATTGCAGAAAACACGGAATTACAGAAACACATATTAGTTGTATGGTTGAATACACTTTCAATATCTGATGAATATAGAGAAGAAGGTTATAAAATTGCCTCTAAACTAATGGAATTAGAACCATATCAGTGTCAAGCAGTTATTTACTTTTGCGTTACTGGAAAAGAAATACCACTTAGAAAAGATTTTGATCCAACAGAGATTGTTCAAAAAAAAGGAAACAATATTGAATCAATGATTTCTTGTGTGTATTTGTTCATGAACAAAAAGGATTATGTGTCAGCATATAAAAAATTAAAAGAGTATCGTTTTAAATTTGAAGAGATGCACATGATGAGTCATTGGTTTGAGCTGGCGGTACGATGCTGTGATGATTCAAAACAGTTGAGCCAAATGCAAGATAGTTTAGATAAATTCGACATGGATTTAACTACAAAAGAGAGAATTAATGGAATGATTTTAGAGGCGCTTGGGGAAAATGAAAAGCTCATAAATCATGCATTGTCATTATATCAGCAAACAAATCTAGAAATAGATTTGATAAATCTTATTAATTGTTATGAAAAAAATCAGGATTGGAAGGATGCTGAATATTATTGCAACGATTGGTTAAAAAAATTTCATAATCCTATGGCAAACATAAAAATAGTAAGATATCTTGCATTACAAAATAGACAAGAAGAATGTTTGAATAAGGTATGCGAGCTTAGAAAATCTAGACAGGAAGAATGTCTTACAAAAGAGGTCTTGTTTTATGAAGTTCAGGCACTTAAAATTATGGGAAAATATAGTGAAGCGATAGAAAAAGGTGAAAACTTATGGAGTAAAGAAGTGTCTCCTAAAATACTTTTTTTGCTGGCGGAATGTTATTATTTGAATGTTCAGGAACAAGAGGCAATTTACACTTTAAGAGACGGCATTAAAAAGGGAATAAAAAATGTTGAAGTATATCAGATGTATGCGGAATACAATAAAAGAATTAGTGTAAGCGAGTCTGAGAAATATGTTAAAAAAGCGTTGATACAATCGGATAACGATCCGAATGTAATGATGTGGGCAATGAATTTTCTCTATTCAATTGGAAAGAGTGATAGTGCATCCGAATTATTTGTTAAACTACAAGCTTTAGACAAAGTCGATTGTTTTAGAACATTGACTTTTAAAGAAGCTAAGGAATGGATTGATAAAGTTGAGGAAGAAAGTAAAAAACGATATGAAATGTATATGAAGTGTCAATTTCCATATCACTTATTCTTTGATCACTCAGGGAATGCTAGTTATACATTGTATTGTCAGCAGTTATGGAGTAAAAATATTAATAATTCAGTAGGAAAACAATTGTTGTTAACATCTTTCGGAGGGCATCATGCTTCAATTGAAGAAATAAAGAAAACATTGGGACAAGCAATAACTATTGATTTCTCTTCGTTAATTCATATGAAACATTTTGAAATATTAGATGATATTAAATCGTGTTGGAACCAAATAGTTATATCGGGAAATATTAGCAATATTATTGCTTCAGAACAAAATAAATGTTTGCCAAGTCAACCTGATATGTTAGCAGCAAAGGAAAAAATGGTGGCTACATGGAGAAGAAAACCGCTTAATTACATTGAATTAGCTTCACAAAACGATTTGAAAAAATGGGTTGAAACTGGAATTAATCTGGGTGATATTGTTCCGTATGAGCTTGCAAAGTGTAATAATTTGATTTTAGTTTCTGATAATTTTATATCTGATTTATTAGAAGAGTCATATAAAATAACAGACGAAATGAGAAATAATGTTATTTCGCCCTATGAATTATTGGCCATTTTAGAAAAGAGAGGAGATATTAATAGTGAATTTAAAAATAAATATAAGGGAGGTAGAAAACTAAGAGAAGGAAATGAATTAATTGATACACTTGTTGGCTATAATGGAAAGTTGCCTATTTTAGTTGATGAAAATTTTTTGCTAGAAATGTTCGAAATGGATGGAGTGTCAGTTATTTCGCAAAAATGTAATATTCATGTAATTAGCAATATTTTTGATAATATTGAGAGTGAAATGAAGCGAGTCGAATTGGCAAAGGATGCTTATGTTTTTTTGGAAGATTTAAAAAACGATATTCAAGAGAATAAAGAAGCTGGATATATTGGTTATTATGGCTTCTACGAAGATGAACATAAAAGAAAGAATGAAATATTTACTAATGATTTTCTGGATTTATTTCACTATGCATCTTTAAATAGTCATATACTTGTTTGTGATGATAGATGGGCAAATAGTTACAATAATTTTAATGATTGTTTTATCTATTCCGTTACTGATATTGTAGAGTTACTACATGAGCAAAGAATTATTTCGGATGAGAAGTATATTAATGTTATTACACAAATGTTTAATGAA
The DNA here is from genome assembly GCF_003464165.1 of Eubacterium sp. AM49-13BH. Classification (GTDB taxonomy): domain Bacteria; phylum Bacillota; class Clostridia; order Lachnospirales; family Lachnospiraceae; genus Lachnospira. The sequence continues at coordinate 4,959 of NZ_QSEK01000060.1, forward strand.
GGTTATGCATATATTGTTCCGCCATTTGATTATGTGAAATTGTTATTGGAACAAGTGCCAGACGGAAAGGATGTTAGTCAAGAGATTCCAGAAGAACTTTCTATAATGTGTGATTATTTGGTTTATATTACAGCATCAGAAAGTAAATTAGATGATGATATGATACATCAGGGTGTAATGCCAGAATCCTCCGGATACATGTATAACCTGCAAAGAGAATTAATAAAGCTTATGAAATATGTATGGTGTACTGAACGAGGTGAGTTATGGAAATGCCAAGTATCAGATTGGTTATTAGCTAATTATTCTGTCTTTTCATATCGCACAGTGATGAATGAGAGTGTTGACAGTGGTAATCAAAATTATTATGAGTTAGAACTTTCAAATTTCTTGTTTTCAGGTTTTTGTGAAATTCCGGGTAATTCATATAGGAAAGAATATTATAGTTGGTTATTTAACTGGTTTAGCAAAAATAATCAATGGAAAAATGGTTTAGAGGATAGACTAATACAATCATTAGCTAATCTTATATGTGAAGTATATAGACATGAAAGTGGCACTCCATATAAAGATATTGGGATTGGAATGTTAGTTTTATCTGTAACAGCTGATATGCCAGAATACTATAGAGATCTGATCAGAAAAAATGCATCAATAGCACCAATAATAGAAAAATTTGAGGATAATTTTGTTTATTTAGGAGAAAAAGATTTTATTCTACGAGAACATTTTAATCAATGGCTTGAGGATGCAATGAAACAGGGAATTGATTGTAGTATCATAAGAACAAACGAAACAACGAAGAGAGAATATACAATAACATTCATTGTAAATGAGTTGTTTCACCAAGGGTTTAAGATTGAATACATTGACGATGCTAGAAATAAGAGAATACATTACTTTAGAATTGATCAAGCAATGTTACTCTGTCAAGATGCTCTGTTGAGAACAAAAGGATTGCTCTCTCTGAGTAGCTTTATTACGGATTTAGATATGAAAGAATACCGGAGAAATCTAAATCGCAAAAATTGGGGAGAGATAGTTGATAAGATTGTGTCAGAAATAAAATCGAGAGAAGATTATATTGTATACATCATTCGTTATATGTTGGAAAATGAAACTCGATTGTTTTCCATAGAAGATTTATTTCCGGATAGTATAGAATTATTTGAGAATGTACTAGCGAATAATTCAGAGGATGATGTATTAAAAGGGGGAATCAATGGTTACAAG
>NZ_QSEK01000061.1 GCF_003464165.1 Eubacterium sp. AM49-13BH
TATTATATATAGGTTATTAATACATTAAATATTTAATATCTAACGATTAATAACCCGTTTCAACTAATAATTAACAGCTAGATGTGCTTCCTTCCTGCATCACTGCGTTTCTTACGCCATGTTCCATCTCCATTTCTTGATCTGTTTTTACCTGCTGTTGGTCCTGTCTTTACTACTGGACCTCCTGTTTTATTTGGACTTACCATACTTATTTTTCTCCTTTTCCTTTTGCATCTTCCACAGCTCCTGTCACTGCTCCAAGACCTCCTCCAACTAATGTTCCCGCTGCGGCTCCTGTTTCTGCTGTCAACGCCGTAGCACCTATTGTTACCGCTGCACCTCCTATCAATGCTGGTACTGTTACTGGTGCCGCTACCACCGCTGCTACTGCTGCAGCTCCTCCAAAAATTGTTCCAATTGCTCCACCTATCAAGCTTCCTAATCCTGCTCCTTCTGCCATTCTTTCAAATATCATGATTTTTCCTCCTTTTGTTCTAACTGTTAATAATAAATACTAAATAAATTAGTATTATTATTGTACATTACCTAACTGCGTTTCTTTCCTGCATCACTACGTTTTTTACGCCATGTTCCATCTCCATTTCTTGATCTGTTTTTACCTGCTGTTGGTCCTGTCTTTACTACCGGACCTCCTGTTTTACTTGGACTTGCCATAAATACTCACCTCCCTTATATTTCATGAATTCGTAATACAGCCAACTTTAAGTTGCAACTCTTTTCTTTAGCTGATATCTGTATATTACTCTATACATTATCAGAGTTTGTAAGAGTGTTATTATCCTTAATAACCTCAACAATTTCTTGCACTACCTCATTCAAATTTTTATTATCTGCGTCAATAAATACATAATTCATATGATATATCTCTAAAAAGCTTTTCATCTTTTCATAACATGAATCATCAAATACATTTCGTCTAAGATCAGGATCGTTTAAATTTCTCTTGGCAATTCTTCTTTTTCTTTCGTCAGCTGAAACTTTCAAAACAAATGTAATATCTGGTACACCACATTCATTAACAAGCATATTAAAGTAATGCTCATCATCAACACAATTCCAGTAGTAATTACTAACCAAATGCCTATCTGTCACAATATCTATTTTCTTAGCTTTTTTTGATGCAAGATAGTTACCTAATCCATAAAATCTTGCCCTAAAATCAGGGTCCATTTTATTTACATTACTTATAACATTCATATAGTTTTCAAAATGATTGTTTGAGTCAGTTATCAAATGAAGCGGTTTCTCAATGAAGTCAAAACCCAAAATCTCTGCAACCTTTTGTGCTGTACTTGTCTTTCCGCTTCCATCCATTCCTTCAATTGCAATATGCATTTTTTAATCCTCCTTATTTCCCATCACACAATTTTTAACATCACATAATATCTAATTTTGTAAAAATACCTTATTCTGCTCAGCTAAAAGAAAAACCCAGTTGCTCGAAATTAAATAATTCCCCTAATGTTATCCATTGCTCCTTATGATACATTGTGTTTTTTACATCTTTTACCATTTTTGCCAGGTCATTAATCTTTGATTCAGCAAAAAGTAAACTTGTATTTCTCGCATCACAAAGGGCATCATGTTTTCTTCCATAAAATGGTATTCCACAAGCACTAAGAGCATTTTCAAGTGAAACCAGCTTCTCTTCTGAAACGATTTCACCATAAATTTTTTGGAAATCTATCCAATTGTTTAGCATATACTCACTTGCTTCATTATTTTCAAACTTCTTAAGTTTCATTTCTTTGATAATCTGACTACGATCACAATTACTCCATGCATAAATTTCATAATTCTCATTGCCACACCATTTTATAAATTCTTTAAATGCATCTTCAAAATGCTGCTCATCAATAACCATCTCAGTATTTATCCCTGTGAACACCTCCCATTTTTTATATATTTGAGAATTGAATTGAGGTTTTACAAGTTTCTTAAAATATGAAATCTCCTCAAACTTTTCATTAAGCATTACTGCTCCTATTTCAATAATTTCACTTCCACAAATCTTTTTTTCCTCTGTGTAACTACCATCAATTGGATTCATTTCAAAATCAACAAATATATATCTCATACTATTACCTCCTCGTTTTTTGTTTTGGATTACTTTTGTTAACACTATAATAAATCCAACATTTTAAAGTTTGTAAGAGTGATAAATCTAAAAAGAGAAGCAAATACAACCTAGTTGTATCCGCTTCTCATACATCACTAATTAATTACAATTTTTCAATTATGCTCCTAGATATCCATTTGAATTCTGATCAGATAATATTAACAATTCGTCTATCGAATCAATCACCTGCTCCATTGTATTCCAACGTAATATTGGTGATATGACCAATGTCTTATGAAAAAACTCATCAAATTTTTTTAAAAAAGAAGACCCTAATGTTTTATTATAAAATGGCATTTCCTGATAATTAAATTTTGCAGCATAACGACCGTCTTCAATAGTTGGCTTTCTATTAAATAACTTAAAGAATAATAATGCCCCTATTGAATAAATATCAGTTCCAGGTCCTATTTTTGAAATATTCCCCTGCACCTTTTCAGGTGCAGAGAATCCCTCTGAAAATGACAAATCAATAATATTCTTAGATTGAAGTTCGCTCATCTTGCAAACTGAATCAAAATCGAAAATACATAAATGAGCAACAAGACCTGGAATTATCAAAACATTCTCTGGTTTTATATCAAGATGTAAATATCCATCTTCATGATACTTTGCAATCATAGAAGCAATTACTTTTACATGAATTAATGTCTCTGTCAGGCCTTCATCTTTATAACTTTGATAATCCTCACCTTCATCCAAATTCATTACTACATATTCAGTACCATTAGCCTTAAAAATACCCGTCATATTAATAGCAGAATTAATTACTCCATATTTGTTTCTAAATATTACATTCTTTTCATATGTCTTTTCAAATCTTATTACTGATTCTTCAAACTTCTTTCTGTTTATTTCATTACATCTTAGGTTAAATTCTTTCCCTCTCTCAATTTGATAATAAACAGGATATAATTCTTTAACTCTAGCCAGATGTTTTATTCCATCACGATCATAACATAAAGCATTATAGACGATATTATTTACTCCTCTCCCGATTTCATCTATAATCTGGTAGCTTACGCCTTTATTTCTTAATAAATAATTTTCTGGCAATTTCGTTCTATTATCAATCATCTCTATTATCTCCCCATTCATTAAAATATAAATGACTCTTTCTTTGCTTTAGTTCCTTGTGTTTTCCTGATGTAAAGCTTTTTTCTTCTGACAAATAACCGGATACCCTTCTAAGTCTACTGATATCTACCGATTTACAGCATGGACATTTGTCAGATATTCTCCCAATAAATCCACATGTCTTACAATTATCCATTGGAAAATTAATTCCTATATAATTGCAATCATTTTCATATGCATATTCCACTATTTCTTTAACAGCTTCAACATTGATCCCTGGCATTTCATTTAATTCAATGTATGTTATTGACCCCCCATTACAAAGATGATGAAATCTTCCTTCCATATCAATCTTATCTTTGTAGTTTACACTAAGATCTACTGGAACGTGAAAGGAGTTAGTATAAAACCCTTTTTTACATACATCAAACTCTCTTCCAAGATGCATACTGTCATATTGAGCAAAATTACCTGTTACTCCTTCCGCAGCAGATGCTAAAAGAGAAATATTTAAGCATTCTGTTTTAGTTGCCTGATCTGTATAATCTCTCATTCGCTGAATGATAGAATAAGCCAGCTGAAAATTCTTTCTCATCATATCAATTGAATATATTCCTTCGTTTATTAATACAGATACTGCGTCCCATAATCCAATAAAACCAATGGAAAGAGTACCATTTTTTAACATCGCATATGCATCTTTCTTTTCCGCCCCTAAATAATATCCTTTTTTATACACATCATCAAAAACACCTTGTTTACACAAAAGATAGAATCTATGAAGTAGAAGTTTCTTAGCATCATCCATATTTTCTTGTAGTAATTCAAAAAATTTATCTATATCATGTTCAGCTTGATATGCCAACTGCACAAGATTCAATGTAACACAGGCAACATTGCCTCTGTTGAATGATCCATCCAATCCATTTACATTTGATGCAACCCTTGTTCTGCAGCCCATAATACCAATTTTATTTGCTAAATAATTTCTATTACTACTGCTATCGCAATTAAAATAAGTCGGTACCATTCTTTTTGATGTAACATTAAGCGCCTTAAGATATAATCATGATTGGGTGAACTATTATCCACATTAATACTAGCCTTCAATTTAAATACAAGGTTTGGAAAAATAAAAGGATTTCCTCTTTCATCTCCTTTTTCATAAGCCTCTAACATTAATCTACTTGCTCTACGACCATTCTCACTTGTTTCCAACCCAAAGTTAAATGTTACATATGGCTTTTCACAACCTTTTCTTGTATTCATATTAAGGTTCATGAAAAAATCTCTGAAACAATCTATAATTTCAACATCTGATTCATTCGCAATATATGGTGCAATGTCAGAATCAAAATTTATAAACCCTATTCCTCCCGACTGATTATTAGTTACTTCCAATATTGCTCTATGTAAAGTAGAAATCATATTATTAAAATTTCTATGTTTATTACCAATCAAATCAGAGACTGAAACGCCAATACAATTATAAGTTATGTCATAAAACTCCAAATCGTGTATATGACATGTACGCGTATTATGCTTTCTCGCGTTTTTCTCAGGAATCACATTATTTAATACATAATTTTTTCGATAATTCTGTCCAGCCTCAACAATATTTCCTGAGGCATTATTCTTTCTGTTTGCAAGCTCTTTAACCATAATTTTATCTCTCCTTTACTGATAAATTAAATTCCATAACAGAACCATTTTTTAATGAAAACATATGTTGATTTGTTGAACCAACATATTGAATATCTGCACTTTTTAAGCTACTAATAAAACCACCCGTTTTAATATAATCTATCTTTTTAAGTAGGATTTCTGGTACATCATTAAGCTCCCATCCTGTATATACACAGACTTCATACCCATCTTTTTTTAATTTTTCCACCAATATCAATAAACTATCTAACTGTTCAAGTGGCTCTCCTCCTGAAATAGTTATCCGTTTATTACAACACCTACTATTAATAAAATTAATTAGCTTATCAATATTCATCATAGTGCCTTTTCCATGTCCCTGTATTTGATGATTATGACAATCTTTACAATTTTTCCTACATCCCTGAAGAAATAATACACTTCTTATACCAGGTCCATCATCACAACTGCTATCAATCCATCCTGCACATTCAATTCTTTCCATGTTAGTCACCTCCTATTTGATGACCTAATTGTAATAAATGTGCTGTCAGAGTTTGTAAGAGTGTTTTTGTATGTCCTATTCTGAAAAATACACCACAAATATTTTTTGAATTTACAATATATAGATTTTTTTGCATTATGCATATATAATGTATTCATTAAGGAAATTATGTACAAAGGGAGGGTATTACATTGAACGACAACTATACTCAGTATAATTCAGATAGTATTTACAAATTTCTAGATGAAGATGACGCATCTGAAGCAATAGATTTTATAAAAGATCCAAGTAATTTTCGAACTTTCAATGAAGGGCTTTCAGAAATAATGATTAAAAAAGGCTATATCTCTGACAGTACAGCGCCAGATGAAATATCGCAAATATTATATAAAAAACTTACAGACATTGGCTCCTCCCTCTCATTAAATACCATTAGTTCATGGATTAAAGGTGACCATCGCCCAAAAGTTGAAGCAGGATACAGAAAAAATATTTATGAAATATGTTATGCATTAAACCTTACTTTTAATGAAACAATATGGTTTTTTCATCATGTTTACTACGATAGGGCTTTTAATTGTCATACAATAGATGAATCGGTATATTATTATTGTTTAAAAAACAATATAGCTTATAAAGATTCTCTTGACATAATAAAAAGAAATTGAAAATTCGCCAGACATCCACTTCTTCTTATGAAGAAACATCAAACTATACATTATTTAGATTCTCTTGACATAATAAAAAGAAATTGAAAATTCGCCAGACATCCACTTCTTCTTATGAAGAAACATCAAACTATACATTATTTATAC
>NZ_QSEK01000062.1 GCF_003464165.1 Eubacterium sp. AM49-13BH
AATTATCCTTTTTTATTCTACATCAGATTTTCAGAATAAAAAATGTAGACTTTATTACATATTAAGACCATCAATTAACAATCCTTTATCATTCTTAGCATTATCAGAATTAAGATCCTCTATCTCTGCATCAGATAAAGGAAGGAAAGTTATAATAAATACGCCGTTCTTTAATTCGAATTTCTCGATTGCAATATGGTTATCAACGAACTCTTGAAGACTTTCCTGAATAAGCTGCAGGTTCTTCTTCTTATTCTTAAGCTTAAATCTTACAATTTTCTGGAAGTATGTATAACTATATTCATTAACTCTTGTTTCCTGATTAGCAATCTGCTCACGTTTTATTGCGTAACATATAATCTTGGAAAGGTTATTATCAAGAACATCATAAGAAGCAGAAGTAATAGAGATAAGCTTCTTCTGAATAATAGCATTACTGAGAATTTCTCCAAACTGTGCTATTGCATATGGTCTTTCAGCATCTTCTTTAATAACAATATTATCAAATAAATTGAAATAAATCTTGCTGCCTTCAGCTTCGTAAGAGAAGTTATATTCTACAAGCTTGCGACAGGAATTACTTATTTTGTTAAGAACATTCTTACCTACATGATAATCTACGACTTCTTTACCCAACGTATTAAGATCGACAATTACTGATTTTTCTTTAGAGAACTCCTGCATATTAATATTCGATATAAATGCATTGACCAGCTTAAGGTCGTCAGTATCCATTGACTTCGGTGGGGTAAGCTTTCCATTATCAACCGTAACCTCTAACAGTTCATCACCTTCATCATCGGTAATAATCTCTTTTAATAAATTATTCGATGCAGTCTCCATCATCAGAGTGAAAGATGATGGGCTGAACAGAGGCTTATCAACAAGGTCAACCGGATACATTCTAAGATATGAATCAATATTACCGGCAAGCTCACTTTCAATATATTTCCATGCACTTATTATTAAGTCATTCTTCAGGGAATTATATATTGAATTATTAGTGAAAGAGTACAGCCCTGGGAAATCAATTAACAGACTTCCTGAATCATTCTTCCATTCATTAGCTGCATCCTTCTTATCTTTGATAATGTCATTAAGTTCCTTATCACCATACAGTTTAGCATACTCATCAGGTCTTAAAGATCTAGCCAGTGAGATAAAACTTGCGAGAGGGTGTTTAGGATCATCAAAGTTCATATTGTCAATATCGTTGTTATATGCCTTATACCATCTTGCACGTTTCTGTAAACGCGACTTCTTAATCTTATTAATAATTGGCATTAAATCCTCACGGCTTGTCTTACCTTCAAGATATTCCATGAGAGTATCATCTATAAGCTCTGCCACATTATCCGCCGGAAAATTCATTAGATTCTTTTTTTTATTAAAGAATTCGAGAATAGCAGGATTAATATGCTTGGCAAGCTCTTCTATAAATCGCCTAGAATACTGTTCCATATTAACTCCTTCAATGTAAATATATTATATTATACGGGCTTTCGACATAAAAAGCAAATGTGAACTGAGTTCAATTTTGAAGCTTTTTTTAATTATTTGGTTTGATTTTTGTTTTATTTCGATTTTAAAGTGGAGGGTTGGTTTTTATTTGTTAAGGTCTAGACATATGTCGTCATATGATGTAAAATATCAATAAAACACTGCTCTATTGAAAGGAATACATATGATTTCAGTTAAATTTGAAGACGAAATATGGATATATTTTCAGACTAATCTAAGTTCAAGAACCAGAAAGGAATATTGGAATATTGTAAAAGATTTTGACAGATTGACAGGGCATGACCCAATGAAACTTACAAGAAAAGAAGCTTTGAATTATTACAATAACCTTATAGAAAAAGTTAACTCTAATAAACTTTCCTATAATACTGCCGTTATGCGTCTGTCGGTTATGAAATCTGTATGTACATTTATAGAGACATATACTGTTAACCACGGAAAGCGTTATATAAACCATTTTGAAAGCATGTCTCTTCCCGAACAGGATAAGATACTGCCTAAAGATGCAATTCCTGATGCCAGAGAAATTGATAATCTGCTCAGTGCGGCATTTGATGACAATGATAACAAAGCATTTTTAATATTCTCACTTGTTATTAAGATGGGACTTACCAATCAGGAAATATGCAGTCTTAATAGAGAATTCATCTGTCATGACAGTGAAGGACATCTGTGTTTTAGTATGCCGCCTAAGAATCACATAAGCAGATTTCTTATAATTCCTGATGATATTGGGACATTACTTGATAGATACATTGATGCCGAGAATATCCAGAGTGGTGCTATCTTTCTGAATCATAGAAAGAACAGAATTAAGATGCGTGACACTGAACGATTACTTGCTTCTTATACACAAAAGTTAGTAAAAAGCAGGAAGCTGCGTAGACATTACACAATGCAGACACTGCGTCATGCAGCAATAAGTTACATGCTGATTGGTGGTGCTTCTAAAGATGAGGTTGCCGCTTATACAGGAGTTACTGGAAAATGGATGAACAGATATGACCGTATTATTGCTTCAGATGTTATAAATGCAGCTGCCAATTATAATATAATTAATATCAGCCTTTCTGGAATTGACAATAACAGACATGAATAACTATAATACATTTTGATAAAATAACAGATTACGGAGGGACATTATGATATATAAACCATATAACATTTAGTTCAATATTATGAAACTGATCAGATGGGAATTGTACATCATTCTAATTATATAAGATGGTTTGAAGAGGCAAGATCATATATCCTTGAAGAGAACGGATTTGGATATAAGAAGATGGAAGAGTTAGGCATAATAAGCCTGTGTTATCAGTTAATGCCAGATATAAGTCAATGACACATTACTATGATACTGTAATTATTAACGTCAAAGTTGTAAAATATAACGGAGTAAAGATTACTCTTGAATATTCAGTGGTTGATGAAAAGACTGGTGAAGTCAGATGTACAGGTGAAAGTGAGCATTGTTTCCTTGATGCATCAGGCCGTCCGGTTTCATTGAAGCGTTCACTTCCGGAATTAAACGTCATATTTATAGAAATGTCTGAGAATGAATAACATTTTAACAATAATTTGATAAACAAAACCGCGGTACAGCATTACGCTATATCGCGGTTTCATAATTTAATAAATATTAATTTTTTATTAATCTTTATCATAAATATTATGATTAGATAAGACTTTCATAAAGCTTTGTGATTTCTTCAACACTTGTTTCTCTTGGGTTACCAGGACGGCATGCATCATCATATGCAGACTGTGCAAGGAAAGAAATATCCTCCGGCTTAACAATATCTTTAAGATCAGAAGGAATTCCAACATCAGCAGCAAGCTTCTTAACTGCATCAATCGCAGCCTTTCTGTATTCATCCTGAGTCATCTTTTCTGTGCCCTCAACACCCATTGCCTTGGCAATATCACGATATTTTTCACCTGTACATGGTGCATTGTATTCCATACCTGTTGGAAGAATAATAGCATTAGCAACACCATGTGGTGTATCATAAAGTGCTCCAAGAGGATGTGCCATAGAATGGACAATACCAAGACCTACATTAGAAAAGCCCATACCTGCTATGTACTGTCCTAAAGCCATTCCTTCTCTTCCTTCAGGAGTGTTATCAACTGCGCCTCTTAAACTCTTGGCAATAATCTCAATTGCTTTAAGATGGAACATATCAGATAATTCCCATGCTCCAGCTGTAATATAGCCTTCAATTGCATGTGTAAGTGCATCCATACCCGTGGCTGCAGTGAGTCCCTTAGGCATGCTTGACATCATGTCAGGATCTACAACAGCAACAACCGGAATATCGTGTGGATCCACACATACCATCTTGCGATTCTTCTCTGCATCAGTAATTACATAGTTGATAGTAACCTCTGCAGCTGTACCTGCTGTAGTAGGGACTGCAATAATTGGAACTGCTGGTTTCTTAGTATCAGCAACACCTTCAAGACTCCTTACATCTGCGAATTCAGGATTATTAATTATGATACCGATTGCCTTGGCTGTATCCATTGAAGAACCTCCACCAATAGCGATTAAGTAATCTGTTCCAGCATTCTTAAATGCTTCTACACCTGTCTGTACATTCTCAATAGTTGGATTAGGCTTGATGTTCGAATATAATTCATAAGGGAAGCCATTATCATCAAGAACTTTAAGGACCTTTGCTGTTACTCCAAACTTTACAAGATCAGGATCTGAACATACAAATGCTTTCTTGAATCCTCTTGACTTAACCTCTGTTGCAATCTCCTGAATTGCACCTGCTCCATGATAAGAAGTTCCGTTCAAAATAAATCTCTGTGCCATAAAAACGCCTCCATAATTATAAAATTGTTCACTTTTAACAAGTTGAATACATTTTAACATTGTGATAAAAAAATAACAAGCTGTGTTTTATTAAAAAAATATAATAAAATTATGATTTCTTATAAACAATTACCCTTTATCTTCTTGG
>NZ_QSEK01000063.1 GCF_003464165.1 Eubacterium sp. AM49-13BH
ATTTCCCACTCTTTTTTTTATACTCATGTTATTCCAAAAAAGGTCAAAATCTTTATTATTTTCATATGCCAGTTTTGTACCATACATTTTACATATATTATCCAAACACGTAAATACTCCTTCTACACACTTTTTTAATAACGTATTTCCCACTCTTTTTTTTATACTCATGTTATTCCAAAAAAGGTCAAAATCTTTATTATTTTCATATGCCAGTTTTGTACCATACATTTTACATATATTATCCAAACACACCGAAAAGTTATGAACATCATTATTCATAATTGCATCACGCATCCCTGTAAATGATCTTCTAATAATGTCAGCATAATATAACTCCATGTAATTATACATCTTCTCAATTGACCTATTATATTCATTAAACTTATTTGCAATGCAATTATACATTCCTATGTTTTCATCAGCTTTGAATACCGATGCCAATTCCTTATATATTTGAGTACCTAACATGCCTCCTACCATGCTTCCAATAAGGTCACCTATAAATATACCTGGTGCCCCCGCTAATACGCCACCTACAATACCACCAACACAACCCAGCCAAATAGAAGAAGACATACTGACCGCCTGCTGACTTAACAATTTCATAAGTTCTTCCGCTGTTATATCACCACTTAGATATAATTTCATTAATTTCCCAGTATCAATTACTATTGAAAAAGCCATTCCTAAGTAGTCTGATTTTGCTACATTAAGCATCTTAGAGCTTATTTTATTTCCCAGCTTTTCAAATGCAGTTTTTTCCGTTTTCTTTTCAATCGTATTGGCTACACTTGTCATTCCCCACTCACAATTTTTCATAAGTAATGAATTTACATATGCTGTTGATGCGCCTTTTATTGTATCAAACCCCACATCCACCACGGCTTCTATAGTATCTTTATCACCATTTACAATTGCCTGAACATTATAAATAGTTGATGATACTGCTCCTGCTGCTCCTCCGTACTTGGCTGATGTTAAGCTACCTGATTCATTCCTTTAACTGTTTCCTTACATATGCCCTTCAATATCGCTTTTTCTGATTTTCTTTGTTCTGATAATAAAATTCTTTTTTCTTCTCCTGTAATATTATTATCTTTAACATATTGTGAATTAGTCTTTGCACCTTTAGACTGATTAAATTTACCACTTGTAAGTTTATAATTATCCTCATTGTTCGCAACATTTTTTATTGATTCATTGCTAACATATGGATTATCTCTCATATTCTTATATACAACCGCAATCGGTGTTGTATGATCAACATGCGTTTTATGAGAATTGGCATGATTACTTCCATATTTTCTATCTGCTGCATCTGCATTTTTATGTAATTTATTTTTTGTATAAATATCATCAACTGTTTTCTTGTTTCCAAACTGTTCTTCCTTAAAATGTTTTCTTTTTGCTGGATCGTCATACAATTTTCTATGCATTTTGGCATCATATTGTCCACGATGTTCTGAAGTTTTTACATTTCTTAACACATAGCCATTAACAATATGCTCCTCATTTTCTTTATCGTATAATTCTGCCATATCTATTCACCCTCCTGCGAAATGATCTTTTTCTTTTCATTGACAGCATCAATATAGCTCTCATTTAATTTTCCATCTTGAGTTAATAAATCTGCACTAATTATATCTGCCAAAGCAAAAGTTACATTACAGAATGAACGCACGCAATTCTTATCGTCTTCACTCCACCAATACGACATATATCCCTTTGTATTTATTATTTCGGTCGCTCTCATATAAAGTGCTCTTAGATAATTGGTCAGTTGTATTACAACTTCATTAGTCATGTCCATCTTCCGCATCATGAACTTCCTATTTGTACATTCAATATTAGCTTTCTCACACTCAACTTCAATTTTAGCTAACTCTGTTTCCGCTTTTTTTATTTCAGTATGTAAACCAAAATTATATCCAGCACCAAAACCTACACCAGCAAATGAAGATGTTGCACCGAAATAAGAAGATAATAAACCAATGAAACTTGCTTTCGCTTTACACTTATCTATTGATAATTTAAAACTATCAATTGTAGTCACCTCACCAATTATTGTTTTATTATCAGAAATGCCATATACATTCATCTGGCGAATTACATCAGCTGCTGGTATCAAACAATTCTCATACACAGATTTTCTTAGCAAATTTGTATCTTTCACTTTATTAACATATGCTTCATTAGTCTGTGACACAAGGCTGTTTGTTTCCTGTATTTTCTTATCAGCTTTTTCCTGTATTTCCTTTAATTCCTTTTCCTGATTTTTTGATACTACATATGACAGCGCATTTATCACCATTTGCTCTGATGCCTTTTCTGTTGTATCCCTGACAATTTTACTTCCTACACTTGTTGATACCGATGTACTGCTATTAATTATTCCACTTCCAATAACAGCACCCTCAATAACCTTTGGCACTACATTTTCAACTGTCTTTGTAGCTGCTGCAGTTAATAACACTTTACCCAATATACCAAATAACATAAACTTATCTCCTTTCACATATCTAATTTTTAGGTCACTTCAAGATCATAATATTCCCTGAAATACGGCATCATAAAGTTAAGTCGTTTAATCATTTTCATATATGCGGTATCCTTACTTTTATCGTGAAGAAGCTTATTAATTGGCATCCCTGATTTGCATTTTTGATAGCATTTGACAGAAAAATCCCTGCTAAATAAGTAATGTTCATCTCTGTCTAGCCCCATAATATAATAATCCAGCTGTTTTCCATTCTTCTTTGCAAATATCATATATGAATTCTTTATATCTTTAATCTTACACATTTGTTTATACCTCGCATTTTCTCATAATTTCTTTAGACAGCCTGTCTATATTGTAGCTTCCATCAATATGTTCCAAATCTCCATCTGTACAGCATGCGACACATGTTACATCTACACATTTTTTCTTAAAGAAATCTTTGTATAACTTTTCTTGTTCATCACATACCGTTTTTAAATTTATATGCTGTGCTTCGCTATTAATAAGTTTATCTGATTTATTAATAGCCAAGACAATATTAGATTTCTGACCATCCCTGTAACATCTATAAAATAAACACTCTGTTATGTAATCAAGAAATTCCTTATTATCATCTGAAGCATCAACAACCACCACTAACGCATCCACTTTCCACTTAAAATCACCATATATTTTATATGTCAACATTTCAATTGCCTTACTAAGAATTCTTTCATTAAATTCAAACTGAGACATATCAAATCCAGGCAATTCTCTTAGCGAAGTTTCTTTCACATTAATCCATGTTTCACTCTTTGTACATAAGTTAATTCCATCGCCAACCTCAAGTGCATCTTTTGCAATCAATGCATTTATCAAAGAGCTTTTCCCAGCTCCCTTTTCTCCTATAAACAGAATATTCTTCATAATACTTACTCCTCCGTATTTACATAATTAATAAGCTGCGAAATCCATATTGTATCTGTGATTGTTTTCGATACACACGGATTGTTGTACAACTCACAACATACTTGTACTGCTGCTTTGCTTGGTTTGTATCCATTATTAATGTCAATAACATACTGCTCCGGCGTTTTAGGATAACAGTATTTCTGAAATCCAACACATCCTACTACACTTGCTTTTTCCTTTTCAGGGTTTCTGTCATACAATTTTACAGGCACAAAAAGTCTGTCAATATAATCAACATATGCCGGAAACTGCTTATAACAGAAAGTTGCATATCTATAAGACACAACAATCAAATCATAAAGATTATAATTAGGAGCAATATCTATCTGCGTCTCAAAAACCTCCGGTGCCAATAAAAGCGAGTTCTCTTTTTTTTCTGATGTATTTCTGATACAAAGTGGTCTCATCTGTCTAATTACATAATCCGGTTTAGTTCCCTCCCCTGTCAAAAAAAATTTCTCTTTACGTGTCATTGCATATTTTGTATTATTCATGTATAAATTAAGTTCATGATTGCATGCATTGTACACCTTTTCATATAATAATTTATTCATAATCTTTCTCCTTTCATTATGGCGTTTGTGCCGTTTATCTGTTAAAATCATCTTATATTAAAGTCGGTCATCAAGCAAAGGGGCGTTTTGGGGCAAATTTTTTAAGAAGGAGAATTAGCGAAACATGAAAGAGCAGGATTACTCAAATGCATTAACAATACCGGAAGATATTCAAAAACATATTTGTATGATTTATTTCTTGAAATTATAAAATCCTGTCTTGATATGAGTTCATATAAAGTCTCTTTTCAGAGTCCATATGTTGAAATTAAAAAATATAGATAATAAAAGAATATTTAAAAAAA
>NZ_QSEK01000064.1 GCF_003464165.1 Eubacterium sp. AM49-13BH
ACATTATTTAGACTTTCATAGATGTTAATTAAGGGAAATATATGAGGAGCTGTGATATATGAGTAAATCAGTCGATGAGATTTTAAAATTAATAAAAAAAGTCAGTGAAAAAAGCGCTGTAGTAATAGGAGATATTATACTTGATGAATATGTCTATGGTATTGTGGAAAATGTTTCGACTGGAATACAGATTCCAATTATAGAAAAAAAGTCTGTTGATTATCGTTTAGGAGGAGCAGCTAATGTTGCAGCTAATGTTGCAGGTTTATGTAGAAATGTAACACTCATTAGCAGATGTG
The DNA here is from genome assembly GCF_003464165.1 of Eubacterium sp. AM49-13BH. Lineage (GTDB taxonomy): Bacteria > Bacillota > Clostridia > Lachnospirales > Lachnospiraceae > Lachnospira. The sequence continues at coordinate 300 of NZ_QSEK01000064.1, forward strand.
CAGATGATGATGCTGGGAGTATAGTAAAAAAATTATGTTCATCATATCATGTTAATTTAGCGAATTTTGGAACTGAAAAAACAACTGTAAAACAAAGAATATATATTGACAATCAGCAGGTATCGCGAATTGATTCAATTGCTTATACGGAAACTATTAAAAATGAATTGATGTCAATATTATCGTCGCAAACAATAGATTTTGTAATAATTGCGGACTATTTATATGGGGTTATTTCACAAGAAGTATTGGATATTACAACATCCTTTTGTGAGAAGAAAGGTATACCTATATTTTACACTTCAAGGAATTTAAATCAATTTGAAATTACTGATTATCCGATTGTTGTTGTGAACATGAATGAATGGAATCAATGGAAAAAGTCTAGTAGATATGAAAAAGCTTTTATCACAAAAGGGAACAATGGAATATGCTATAAATTTGGAAAAGAAATTGTAGAAAGGATGGCCAATAAAAAGTATCCGATAAATGTCTCAGGTGCAGGAGATACTGTATTAGCAATGATTTCCGCTTTTTATGGTGAAAATAATATTTCTGTCGACGATATACTTGTTATAAGTAATCTTGCAGGAGAGTTAGCGGTAGAGAATGAACTTACATATGTATTAAGTAAGCATGATTTAGTTGATGCTTTGTTTGAGGAATGGACCCAAGAGGATTGTATCAATAAGATTGTAGATATCTCTTTAGCGCAAGATGTTGTTAATGCTTGGAAACAAAACGGAGAAATAATTGTCTTTACAAATGGTTGTTATGATTTATTGCATTTAGGTCATATAAAATCATTCCAGTATGCTAAAAAATATGGTGATAAATTGGTAGTAGCCGTAAATTCAGATTCTTCGATAAGACGACTAAAGGGGAAAGGTAGACCTATCAATAATAATGACGAAAGAATTAATACTCTTGCGTATTTAAGTATGATTGATCTAGTGATTGGATTTGACGAAGATACTGCAATTAATGTTATAAAGGCTATTGAACCGGATGTTTATATTAAAGGTGAAGAGTACAAACATAAGAAATTGCTTGAAGCAGATTATGTTAAAAAAGTTGAGTATGTTCCTATGATAGAAGGAATATCAACTACGCAGCTTATCAAAAAAATTTTTGAGGCAGGAGAAATAGATGAGTAATGGTAATGTAGTTGAGGTATTTGTACCTGGTAGATTGTGTATATTAGGTGAGCATTCAGATTGGGCTGCCGGATATAGAGTGCAAGAACATGATATTGAAAAAGGTTATGCATTAGTAGCAGGGTTAAATTTAGGAATATACCTACGAGGTTATGAAAATGAGGGCTTTTCATATGAGTTTCAAGACAAAAAAATAAATATATCAAGGGAGAAATTGTTGAGTTGGACTTCAAAGAATTTTTTTGAATATGTTATATCAAGTGCGAAAGTTATTCATTCTAAATATAATGTGCCTGGTGCAAGAATTATATGTGATAAAATGACTTTGCCAATGAAAAAAGGGTTGGCATCAAGTGCAGCAATTTGTGTTGCTGTGATTAGAATTTATAATTTACTTTATGATTTGAAATTGTCAGTGGAAGATGAAATGACTTTAGCGTATGAGGCTGAAACTTCAACGGGTTCAATGTGTGGAAAAATGGATCAAGTGTGTGCGTATGGGCAAGGTATAAGAAAGGTTGTTTTTGATGCAGACAAAATAGAGACATTTCCATTGAGCATAAGTAATGAATTGCAATTCATATTGGTTGATTTAGGAGGTGAAAAGGATACAAAAAGAATATTAGCTGATTTGAATTGTGAATTTACTGAGGAAATAAATACTGGTAAACATAAATTAATTACAGCCATTGGGGAGAGCAATAAATACTATGTTGAAGATGCATGTAGGTATTTGATTAGTGGGAATACAGAAGAATTTGGTCGTGTACTAAATAACTTCCAAAATAGTTTTGATGGAAATGTTGCCTGCTTTTCAGAAAAATTGAAATCACCTAGATTACATAGATTAATGGACTATTGTAGCAATATTGACGGGATTGTTGCTTGTAAGGGAGTCGGTTCACAAGGGGATGGTATGGCACAAATTTTATTAGATGACCACCATTCAATAAGTAAGATAACTAAGGATATTAAAAATAAATTAGGGATGGATTGTTATTTATATAGAGTTGGACAAATTGGACTAAATGCTATTATTCCAATTGCTGGAAAGGGTACAAGAATGTATCCGTATACAAAGATTATAGACAAATCAATGCTTCCGATTATATTTTCTGGAAAAGTATATCCAGCTTTATATTTGATTATTAGAGAATTATATTATAGTAGTCAACTTGAGAAAATCAATTTGATAGTTAATGAAAGTCAATATAAAATTATTAATAAACTGGATAATCTTTTACGTTTTGAAGGAATGTCCATTAGACTGGTGTGTACGGAACAAATTGGAAAAGGGTTTGGCGGTGCAATATCAAGTTCTGAATGTTTGTATGAACCAGGATTTTCAATGGTGTGTTTAGGCGATTATGTTTATAAGAGCAGAAAAATTGGTGACTGTACTAAGCAGTTGGTTGATTTTTGGAAAAAAAATAATAAATCTGTAGTTGGTATCAAATCGATTTTGACAACAGAGACTGAAAAATTTGGTGTCGTATTTGGTGATTGGATAACAGACAATGTAATTCGCATTTCAAAAATTGTTGAGAAACCGGACCCTAAATATGCTAGGCAGAATTTAATGATGGAGCATAATGGAGAAAAATGTGTTTTTGCATTTTTTGGCCAATATATCATTGATAATGATATATTACGGAGAATGTCAATGTCTGGGGATGAAGAAATAGGATTTTCCGAATTTTTGAATGAATATGCACAAAGACAAGATGTGTATGCATTGATTATTGATGGAGAAAGTTTTGATTTAGGAAATCCTAAAGACTATTATTTTTCATTTATTGAATACGGAAAGGAATAAATATGCAAGAACTTGATGAGTTATATAAAACAATTCAAATGGTAAAGTCAGAAACTGAATGTGAGAAGTCTCCTATTCCTATTTTTTCGTTTGAGGGACTTCCTGGTGCTGGGAAAACTACACAAATAAAACTTGTTTCAGAGGCTTTAACTAAAAAATATGGTAAGTCATATTATATTGATTTGCCAACGAAGTCACCAATTGGAAAAATTATGAAATCTTTATATTCAGATGAACAACGTTGGAATGAAGTAAGAATTCAAAGTCCATGGCTTAATCCTATAATGATTTCAGCTGATTTACGACTTGCGATAAAAAGGGCTGTTGAAGAAGGCACTAACTATGCGTTTATGTCTAGAGGCGTTTTATCAACATATTACTATAATTTAGATGCATATGATTCTGACGAGAATAGGGCATGGCATATGATGCAAGAGCATATGAAAGCATTTTATATGCCTGAAGCAATTATTTTTATGGATATTCCTGAAGAAGATGCATATGCAAGGGTGGTAAAAAGAAACAGAGGTCCATTGCGGAAAATGGATCAACTAGAAGAAATGAGTAATGATAAAATAAAACTTCAAAATTATCTGGCAAAAATGCCAGATATACCAGTGTATTACATAAATGCTGTTGGAACTGAAGAAGAAGTAACTAATAGAATAATTGAAAAGTTAGAAAGGCATTTATAGATATGAGTGAAGTGATATATGGACAATATGATTCTAATGAATATACATTAAAGAGATTTTATGAATCTCAACTTCCAAAAACAATAAGAGATGTGATGATGAAGTTGAATCAGAATAATCTAGCAGTTTTTAGGGGTGGATTGGCTTTTGTTTATTTATTAAATGAAAGAGAATATTTACTGAAAGATTTAGATATGATTGCACGTACTCAGAGGAAAGAGAATATTTACTGAAAGATTTAGATATGATTGCACGTACTCAGAGTTTAAAAAAAATATTAGAATATTTGGTGGATTCGGACATTGTTT
>NZ_QSEK01000065.1 GCF_003464165.1 Eubacterium sp. AM49-13BH
AACGTAAGTGCGATGAAATAAAAGAAATAAAGAAATTTATGTTGCAAAATATGTTTCCACAGAAAGGATAATGATTATGGCAGAATTAGAATCAGTAATTGAAAAAAGGCTTATAGATCAGCTTTGCAGTGGGGAATCTCAATGGACATACAGACCAGATATTAGAACAGAAGAGGATTTATGGAATAACTTTCAATATATTCTTGAACAGAATAATAAAGCTAAATTAGATGATATTCCGCTTAGCGAATCAGAGTTTGCAAAAGTGAAAAACGATGTGTCACATGCCTCATTCTATGATGCTGGAAAGTGGTTGGTTGGAGAAAATGGAAAAGTATATGTTCATGTTCAAAGAGGAAATGAAACACTACATCTGGTTGTAATGAATAACGAGCATGTAGCAGGTGGTTCAAGCGTTTATGAAGTAATTAACCAGTATCAGGCGTTTAAAGAGGAAAATGATGAGAACGCAAGAAACAGACGCTTTGACGTAACACTCTTGATTAACGGAATACCATTAATTCATATTGAGTTAAAAAACAAAGAGCATTCCTATATGGATGGATACCGTCAGATAAAGAAATATATAGCAGAGGGAAAGTTTCATGGCATTTTTTCAAATGTGCAGATGTTTATAGTTAGTAATGCTATTGATACAAAATATTTTTCGGCAGCAAGAGATACGGAATTGAACAAAAAATTCCTCACAGGATGGATTGACAGAGAGAATGTGCCAGTATGTAATTACATTGATTTCGCACAGGCGGTACTTAGAATTCCAGAAGCACATGAGATGGTAACTAAATATACAGTTCTTGATAATGACAAGAAGAAACTGCTTATTCTAAGACCATATCAGATTCATGCTATTGAGGCAATGCGGGAAGCTTCAAAAGCTGGAAAATCAGGATATATATGGCATACAACTGGCTCTGGAAAAACAATGACATCATATAAGGCTACAAGAAATCTATTAATGGATATACCATCGATACAGAAAACTATCTTTTTAATTGATAGAAAAGACTTGGATATGCAGACTAAAGGAGCGTTCCAGTCATATGCTAACAATGATACTATTGAGGTTGATGATACGGAACATGTTGGCAGCTTAATAAAAAAATTATCAGATGATAACAGGCAGATGATTGTAACTACACGTCAGAAAATGCAGGTCATGATTAACAGGCGTCTTAAAGAGGGCACGAGGGAATATAATAAAATAAAGTCACTCAAAGTAGCATTTGTTGTAGATGAATGTCATAGAGCAGTTACACCACAAACCAAAAGAGATATAGAGAAATTTTTTAGTAATTCTATTTGGTTTGGATTTACAGGAACACCTATATTTGAAGAAAACAAATATGAGCAAAAAGGTGATTTGCCACAGACTACAGAAGAATTATATGGTCCGTGCCTTCATAGTTACACTATAAAAGAAGCTATTCATGATGGGGCAGTATTAGGATTTAATGTAGAAAATCTTGGTCCGAAGGATATTTCAAAGGATGAAGAAGAGAAATATTATCATAGTACGAATCATATGAGAAATGTGCTGAACATAATTATTAATCAATCTTTGGCTAAGTTTGGAATGCAGAATGGAAGGGGAAAGACCTATGAAGCTATGCTTACTGTTGAGTCCATAGCAGTTGCACAGAAGTATTATGATATGATTCTGAAAATAAAAGCAGGAGAAGATGAACTTAAAATAAGTGATGAAATAAAGAAAATCTTACCAGATTTTCCTAAAGTAGCAATCACTTTTTCTGTATCAGAAAATGAAGAGGCGTCTCAAGTTAATCAGGATTCAATGAAGAGATATTTAGCATATTATAATAAGCTTTTTGGAACAAAATATGCAATAGACAATATTGGTATATATAATAATAATTTGAATGACAGATTAGCAAGAAAACAGAAATACTACACTGACAGGGAACAGCAGGTAGATATTGTTATAGTTGTTGACAGACTTCTTACAGGTTTTGATGCTCCATGCTTATCAACATTATTTATTGACAGACCACCTATGAGTCCACAGGGATTAATACAGGCATTTTCAAGGACGAATCGATTGTTTGATCAGAATAAGGAATACGGTCAGATTGTTACATTTAGAAATCCAAAAGAATATAAGGAAAAGATAAATGCTGCACTTGTCTTATATTCTAAGGGCGGTATAGGACAGGCAATGGCAGAGGATTGGGATACTATACTCAGTAACTTCATTCTATCTTTAAAAACAATAAGGACATTCGCACCTGCCCCAACAGATGTAATGGGATTATCTAAGAAACAGAAAAAAACATTTATCAAGTTGTTTAGAGATTTAGACCATGATTATGCACATTTGAAATCATTTTCAGCATTTGAACCACAGATGTTGGAACAATATGAATTTAGTCAGCAGGTATATGAGGACTATGCAGCGGTTTATAATAATGTCTTGGAAGAAATAAGGAAAGATCCACCAGACGATACTGTGGAGGATCCAATCCGGGATGATTATGATTTGGTGGCATATAATAAGTTTAAAATTGATTTTGAATATATTGTAGAATTACTGCAAGGATTTGTTGATTTTCTGGATCAAAAGGATAAGGAATTTAACGATGAAGAATTTGAACATAAACTTTCAGAGTTAAAGGAAATTGTAAAAGATTTTTCAAATGATAATCCAATACTGAGTGATTTATTGCTGCAGGTGTTGAATGAGATTGAACAGGATAAGGCTAAGTTTATGGGGCAGGATATGTCGGTTATCATAAATAAGATGCGCTATACTGCAATAGATACGGAAATAGAAAAGTTTGCAAAGAGGTGGTTTGTTCCATTTGATGCTGTAAAATATGAGGCATATAATTATAAAGATGGGGAACTTGCTAACGGAAATAAGTTAAAGGAGCTTGCTGATTATGCTGGATATAAAGCCAACACTCCTGATGCACTTTCTAAATTGAAATTCAATATAATGCTTATCAGAGAATTTAAGGAAAATCTTATGCCAGAAATTAGTCCTTTAATCGTATAATTAGATGAAGAAAGCTTGTAGTTTTTGCTACAAGCTTTCGTTATCTATAATTAGCGTGCGTATTGAAATTATTAATTCAAGTTAGATAAAGACCTCATAATTAAATCTATATCTTTACTTTCCAGTTCTTGAATAATGTGTAAATATGTCTTCTGTGTTGTTGTAATATTTGAGTGACCTAATCTGCGTGCAACGCTTGCAATTGACACACCAGCAAATAAAAGAAGTGAAGCGTGAGTGTGCCTTAGCCCATGAATTGATATTACTGGAATATCAACTTCCTTACAATGCCTTGCCAGAATACTGTTTATGGTAGAATTATATATCCTTCCGTTTACAAAAATAGGCTCATCTTCAGGAAGCCTTTTTACAAGCTCCGCAAACTGCATAACAGTTTGCCAGTCTAATGGGATTTTCCGAACAGAAGACTTATTCTTAGTCGGGAGAAAGCCAGTGTGATTCTTGTAATCCCATGTCTTAGAAACAGAAAGCATCTGACGAGACAAATCAAAATCTTTAGGTGTGAGTGCTAATGCTTCCGAGAAACGCATTCCTGTCTTGGCAATCAATAGAATGAGCCAGTCTAAATTAACCTCTGAACTTAAATCAAGATCATCTAATAACTTGTGAAGCTCATATTGATTAAGATATTTGGGTTTCTTCTTTCTAGGCGTTTTGCCTTTAATGATTGCCTTTCTTGTAGGATCCCTCGTTATAAGTCCTTCATCAACTGCATCAAGAATTGCGCATTTTAGATGATGGTGGAAATCCATTGTGGTCTGTCGTTCATGCGATAGTGCATAATCATTAAGGAGCTTCTGATATGCAAATCTGTCAAGCTCAGCTAATGTAAGATTAGGAATAAGTTTTTCGAGCCATTGATGAGCCATGTTGTATTTGTTCATAGTGACTGGACGGATAGCGCCTTCTTTGTAAACTGTAATCCACTGCTTATAGTAATCGCAGAATAGGATTGAGTTATTAGTTGTCGTTGTGTACATTTGTAAGTTCTCCTTTCTCGTTGTAATACGCACGCC
>NZ_QSEK01000066.1 GCF_003464165.1 Eubacterium sp. AM49-13BH
CTACTTTGTAGATATAATAATCTGATACTGGCAAAATAGGTTTGAATACCTTAAAATAATTTCTACTTTGTAGATAAGTAAATGGCATAAAGGTGTCTATAGTAGTTTGAATAACCTTAAATAATTTCTACTTTGTAGATGACAAGTGTTTTCTTGCAGTTTTTAACGCAAAAATAAGCCTGATAAAAAGATAATTCAGGGCAGTGGGGAGAGAAAGAGTTATACTGATTATAAGAAAATGGTATACAATCTGTTTCCTGGACCTAATAAAATTCTGCCTAAGATATTCTTTTCAAAAAATTTTTATACCAACACCTACTATAACTGCGTTTTACGCATGATTAGTAGGTGTTTTTTCTGCTTTTGAAGCAATTCGCAACGGAAAATCCAAGAAATAACCTACTATTTAATGGAACTTGAGTCATTTAGTATGTTTTTTAGAATATAAAACTTTTTTTTTAGTGCAAAAATGACCTACGAAATTATGATGATAAGGCAATCTGGTAGGTTATTGAATAATCATGGGGTGAGCCAGGTTCAAGTGCGATATTTATCATCATTTAAGTTACAACCAGTGAGTTTGGAAACAAAACGGTTATAAAACGGATATTTATTTACTATATTTTGGTTGACTAATGAATATACAACTATTATAATGAGTATAGAAATTATATTTAATCATGTACGGATACTTATGTTTTGATTGGAGAGGGTTATATGACAATTAATGAGATGAAAGAGAAGAAGAAGGAAAAAGGATATTCATATGCCAAGATAGCTGAATTGTCTGGGGTGCCTCTGGGAACAGTGCAGAAGATTTTTTCTGGGGAAACAGAGAGTCCGCGATATGATACTCTTACAGCACTGGAACAGGTCTTTAATGAACAGTTGGAAGTAAGGGAGTCAGGTGGATTATATAAGGCAAGAAAGAATGGTGAATACACTATTGATGATTACAGGGCATTGCCTGATGATCAGAGAGTGGAGCTGATTGACGGATACTTTTATGATATGGCTTCGCCAACTTTCGGACATCAGTCAATTGGCGGGGAGATTTACAGGCAGATTGCTAATTATATTATGGAACATGGTGGAAGCTGCCGCCCATTTATAGCACCTGTAGATGTACAGCTTGATTGTGATGAAAGGACTATGGTTCAGCCGGACGTAGGAATAGTATGCGATACATCTAAGATTAAGAGATTTGGTATATATGGTGCACCGGACTTTGTTGTGGAGGTCGTTTCTTCGTCTACCAAGAAGAAGGATTATGCATTGAAGCTTTCCAAGTATATGGAGGCTGGAGTGCGTGAATACTGGATACTGGACTTTGCGCAGGAGAAGGTCCTTGTGTATTTCTTTGAGAGTGATGTATATCCGGTGATATATGGATTTGATAAGCCGGTTCCGGTGAATATATATAATGGAGAACTTAAGATTGATTTTACCAATATTGCGAGATGGCTTAAAGAAGGCATGGAATAAAACTTGGAGAAAGGAAATGATATGGCACATAGTAATCCGATAACAATCGGCATGCTGGCACATGTTGATGCAGGAAAGACGACGCTGTCAGAGGCGATACTATATAGTGCGGGAAGCATAAGAAAATTAGGACGAGTTGATAATCAGGATACATTTCTTGATACAGGGGATATGGAGAGAGCAAGAGGAATCACCATATTCTCAAAGCAGGCGGCTTATAATTATAATGGAAGTTCATACACGCTGCTTGATACACCGGGACACGTTGATTTCTCGGCAGAGACTGAGAGAACGTTGTGGGTGCTTGACGCAGCGGTTCTTGTAATAAGCGGAATGGATGGAGTGCAGGGACATACCGAGACGCTGTGGAGTCTGCTTAAAAGACTTGGAATTCCGGTATTTATATTTGTCAATAAGATGGACCAGCAGGGAACGAACAGGGCAAGAATTATGGAGCAGCTAAAGAACAGGCTGTCAGAGTCATGCGTGGATTTTAATAATATAGATTACGAAGAAGTTGCAATGTGCCATGAAGAGGCACTTGAGCAGTTTCTTGAATCTGCACATGTTGATGATGCCCTTATGAGCCGCATGATTATGGAACGAAAAATGTTTCCTGTATATTTTGGTTCGGCACTCAGAATGAACGGAGTTGAGGAACTTATAAATGGAATTGATACATATGTAAGCTGTCCTAATTATGGCGAAGAGTTTTCGGCAAAGGTGTATAAGATTACAAGAGATGACAGAGGAGAAAGACTTACACATCTTAAAGTATGCGGTGGTTCTTTAAAATCAAAAATGCTTATTGGCAATGAGAAGGTCAACCAGATAAGAGTCTATGCAGGAGATAAGTTTACAAGCATTAATGAAGCATTTGCCGGAACGGTGTGTGCTGTGACAGGACTTTCAGAGACTAAGGCAGGTCAGTTTATTGGAGCAGGCGGAGAGGATAATATACCTGTGCTTGAGCCGGTACTTAATTACAAGCTTAATCTTCCGGCAGGGGCAGATCCGGTGGCACTTCTTTCAAAGCTTCGTACACTTGAGGAGGAAGAACCTGAGCTTCACATTGAATGGGATGAGAATTTTAAAGAGATACATGTAAGCGTAATGGGTCCGGTTCTTATTGAGGTTCTTACTAATATTATTAAGACAAGATTTGGCATAGATGTAACATTTGGTGAAGGAAGCATTGTATATAAAGAGACAATTAAGAATAAGGCGTATGGAATCGGACATTTTGAGCCTTTAAGACATTATGCGGAGGTTCATCTGCTGCTTGAACCGGGTGAGCCGGGAAGCGGCATGAGATACGAATGTCATTGCAGTGAGGATATTCTTGATAAGAACTGGCAGAGGCTTGTGTATACACATTTGTGTGAAAAAATGCATAGAGGAGTGCTTACAGGTTCTGAACTCACGGACATGAAGATTACACTGGTTGCAGGAAGAGCGCATCCAAAGCATACGGAAGGCGGAGATTTCAGGCAGGCAACCTACAGAGCTGTAAGGCAGGGGCTTATGCAGGCAGAATCAGTATTGTTAGAGCCATTCTATGCATTTTCACTTGAGGTAAAGAGAGATTATGTCGGCAGGGCAATGACCGACTTCGAGAGAATGGGGGCAGCATTTAACATGCAGGAGGCTGATGGTGATAATGTTGTTATCACAGGTGAAGGTCCGGTTTCAGTGATTGGCAACTATCAGGCAGAGGTCAATGCCTACACAAAAGGAACAGGCAGGCTTGCACTTAAGATGGCAGGTTACAGACCATGCCATAATACAGAAGAGGTTACTGAACGATTCGGATATGAGCCTGAGCGTGATACAAGAAACCCGGTAGATTCAGTATTCTGTGCAGGCGGTTCGGGATATGTTGTGCCGTGGAATGAAGTAAGAGAGCATGCACATGTTGATATAGCCGTGACGGATTCCGGGGTTGCCGGTGGACAGTCTGACAGAGAAGTCAGGCTGACTGCAAAGCAGGCTTCCAGAACAGTGTCTGACGAGTGGATTGGAACAGAC
>NZ_QSEK01000067.1 GCF_003464165.1 Eubacterium sp. AM49-13BH
GGAAGTTATTATGAACTAACACTTTTTATGGATTTATGGAACAATGAAATACTTTCATATTCACTTTCATCACGAAAAGGTGATCGTATGACATATATTCACGGGTTAGCATAATATATATGTCTATTTTAAAAAATAAGTTAAAAAAGCTGTGTTACAATCATTAACACAGCTTCAATACTCCCAATTATTTTAATTGTCTTTGTGGTAATCTAATAGAAATACCTAACCATATCACATTACAGTGGCGTTCTAACCTCTATTAAATTACCATCTAAATCATAGAATCTAACCACTTTTTGCCCCCAGCTGTAAGTCATAAGATGGTTAACATATTCAATTTTTGGATATAGTTTCTCTAGCTTCTCAACAAAAGCTTCTATGTCTTTCTCTTCAAAATATAACTCAGTTGAATTATTTTTGTGAACAATATCTTTATTCACAAATTCACACCATATTTTTTCATCCTGCAGCACAAGCCCTTCTGTCATAATTACATTTCCATCACTATCAAGTAATACTTCAAGTCCAAACAAATCATGATAAAATTTTTTGGCTAATTCTATATCATTAACAACAATCAAAATATTTTTCAGTTTCATAGCTTATACCTCAAATAGTTATCACTCTCAATTCGACAAACAGAAATTTGTCTTTCTATACATAATCTGATATTTCAAATACACATTCAGAAGCTCCATTGACAATTGTATCAACAATAGTAACTGTTACACTCTTTTCAAAAACCTCAGAGAACAATCGCATATACCAACCAGCAGAACATTCACAATACTTTTTATTCATATTCTCAACTTTTTTAGGTATATTACAATAACATTTTTTGTATACAGCAATAATCTTTCCATCAAAAATATGTAAGTTCCTTCCGCCAATATCTGCTTCATTCAGAAGATTCAAAAATTCTGCTATATCGTTAGATTTAGCGTATAATTTTTTTGCTATTTTTATAGCATTGGTTGACAAGCAGCACCCACCACATTTTCGCATAGTATCAGTCATATATATCTTCATACTCTCAGTGGTATTTAAAAGCTCATTAATATATCTTGCCTGCTTAAGCGGTGTTGCATTTTCATCAATAATTCCAATCTCCGAACAAACCGCAAATGCATTTTCAGAATCCATATTATCTACTATTCTTTTGGCCTTATTCATATCATATCCTCGCAAGAATTTAACTAATTATTCTAAAATCTACTGTTCTTTTGATTTCACCGGCATCCAAATTTCGCAATAATAATTCTCATCCTGATTTCCTTTCGGATAATCACAAGGTGCGGTGTAGTATTCTATATTATACATTCCTGCAATTTCATAATCACTATTCCCAGGAAGCCATTCCTTAAAAATCTCTGTATTCACTTTTTGTAACGCTTCCGGCATAGATCCTTTACATGGAAATACTACCCATGTATTTTCAGGAATAACTACCGTTTCAAATTCTTCCGGTATGTCTTTTGAAGGGATATAATCATCAGCAATCATGTACTTGAAGAATCCTTCCGGTGCTCCATCATCTAAACAGATTCCATACATACCACAAATATACTTACCGTTTCCCTTTTCATAATGCTCTGTCCAAAATTGTGGGCATTCTTTATACCCTTCTTCATTTTTAATAATTTTGGCACTTCCGACAACAGTAAATGCCGGTTTTTTAACAATTTTACATTCCATTTCAAATCCACCTTTCATAGATACATGTATTTTTAGAGGAAGGTAGTTTTTGAGTTCACCGTCTCCGGACTTCGCCTGTGCAGGCGTAATACCGTGAAATCTAGTGAAGGCTTTCGTAAAGCTGTCTGGAGAATCATAGCCATATTTCATTGCTACATCTATAACCTTAACACCATCTGTTTGCAAATCTCTGCCGGCAAGTGATAATCTTCTATTTCTTATATATTCGGATACCGTAATTCCACAAAGAATCGAAAACCCTTTTTGAAAATAAAATGGCGAAAGATTAATCTTTGCAGCAATTTTTTCCAGAGTAAGTTCATCTGTAAGATGTCCTTCAATATATTTGATTGATGAAGTGATATCTTCCAACCAGCTCATGCTTATTTACTCCTTCCTACAAAACACATCTTATCTCCAAAGCATATTTTTGTCCCGACATATTTTGCTCTCTTTTGTCCAATTACACAACTATCGCAGATATAATCACAAGGCATTCCTTTACATAAACAATTAGTAAAAATCAAATTCGTCTCTCGGTTAAACACACCAGCTTACTGAAAGTTTCTTTTTCTTGATAAATGGGGATTAGTTTTCCTTTTTTCCAATCAGCAATAACCACCTATGGTCAAAGCATATTTGTCCCTCCTTGATATAGGGATTAAAACCCGTTTTATCTCCACCATTCAAATCGTATTCCATTTTATCAATAATATCTTTTTGAATATCCTCTGGTGTACATGTCAAATCCATCCAACTTTGTAGATTTACAGGAACAAGTGTTGTTTCTTCAAGCTGAAGCTCAAAAGCATCCTCAAACAATGCTTCAAATTCTTCTCTGCTAAGTATTCTTGTATGTGAGTTATCACGCATCGTTTCAATAGCGTCATTAGTTTCACGCAATTCTTCTGTAGTCGCTACCATATCCCAAATAACAAGTTTTCCACCTTTTTTCAAAACTCGTTGCATCTCCCGAAAAGGCTTTTCAGGCTCAACAAAATGGTGCAATGAAAGTCTTGTAATCACAAGGTCAAATGTTTCATCTTCAAAAGGTAAGCATTCCGCATTCCCCGATACAAATGATATGTTCTGAATACCTTCTTGCTCTGCCAGTTTTTTTCCCTGCTCCAACATTGCTTCTGTCAAATCCAAACAAGTAATGTCCTTAACATAATGAGCCACTGCTCTTCCACATATACAGGTTCCAGCAGCAACCTCCAATGCATGTTCATTGCCCTTTGCCTGAATACTACGAATCAAATAATCGGTATATTCTGCCTTAGACATATGATATGAAGCAAATTTCTCTGCTTGTGTACCAAATGATTTTTTCACTTCATTATAGTTATTCATAAACTTTTACCTCGCTGTAAACTTCAAATTTTCATGTGTTCGACAAATTTGAATTTGACTTGCCTATTTTCTTAAAATCTCATGTGGAGCTTCTATTTCATTTGCCAAGGTATGCTCTGTTAATTCTGACATCAATTTCAATTTTTTATTAATCAATGGTCGCATACAATTAGGAACATGTTCCTGATGCGCTCTGTGGATTGCTACACATTCCTTACAGTTTCCGTGATAACGACAGGCTTTTTTTGATGTGATTGTTAATCATATTCCTTTCGCATTGACCAAATAATTCTTTTGCCTTATCAATAACTTCCGTAACATCATCACTTTCAAATATTACCTCTTTTTCTTT
>NZ_QSEK01000068.1 GCF_003464165.1 Eubacterium sp. AM49-13BH
CCCTTTTGGACTTCATCTTGCCTACTTTACTGCCTCCCCACCGCTTCAACGTCCAACCCACCACTCTATGCCGCTCCCTTTTGGACCTTCCTCGTGCCTTCTCACCACTCTAACGGTCCAATCCGACACTCTCTCGCTCTCCTTTTGGACTTCCTTCTGCCTATTTACTGGCTTCCCACCACTTCAACGTCCAACCTGCCACTCTATGCCGCTCCCCTTTGGACTTCCTCGTGCCTCCCCACCGCTTCAACATCCAATCCTCCATACTATCGCTCTCCCTTTTGGACTTCCTCCTGCCTATTTACTGCCTTCCCACCACTTCAGCGTCCAATCCGCCATACTCTCGCTCTCCTTTTGGACTTCATCCTGCCTTCTCACCACTCTAACGTCCAATTTGCCACCCTCCACCTTGGAGTTAGAACATCCTCTCAAAAAACACTTGATTTTCAGACACAAATATATACATAATTAAGCAATGCCAATATGTTTATGGCAATTTTGCATACTCTGAAGCTGAATGGATATCATATATATATCAGCGGACAGCTCCACCCGCAAAAGGAGGCAGGTGTGAAAAATGTAATTTTTCACACACAAGATTTGTGCTTCGCTCAAACTTGAAATGCGCTAAGAAGCAGCGCAAGAATGGAGGTTTTATGATAATAGATTTTCATACACATACATTTCCAGATGAACTCGCTGACAGGGCTGTTGGTACATTAGCCCACAGTGGCGGCATCCATAACTATCTTGACGGAAGAGTGGACTCACTTAAAGAATCCATGAAGAAGGCAGGAATTGATTACTCAGTGCTGCTTCCTGTGGCAACCAAGCCTAATCAGTGCGACACTATCAATACACTTGCTTTAAAGACTAATGAAACAAGTAAGACAACCGGATTAATTTCATTTGGGGCAATACATCCAGCTTGTGAGAATTTCAGAGAAATATTGAACTGGCTTTCCAACAATGGTTTCAAAGGAATCAAGCTTCACCCGGTTTTCCAGAAAACCAATATAGATGATATGCAATCATTAAGACTTATAGAATATGCGTCATCACTCGGACTTATAATACTTATACATGCAGGCTTCGATGTGAGTTTTCCGGGCTGCGACGAGTCAAGCGTCGACAGACTTGCCACAATGATTCAGGAAGTAAAGCCTGAAAAACTCGTCCTTGCACATATGGGTGGCTGGGGACAGTGGAACGAAGTTTCTTCCGTATTAGAAAAGGATTACATGAAAAATGTATATCTTGATACCTCATCATGCATCAAGAAACTCAATCATAATGCCAGCCTTCCAATAGAGAAATTCAAGAAAATGGTCAACATCCACGGCGCAGACCGCATATTATTCGGCTCTGACAGCCCGTGGGACGACCAGAAAGACGCAGTAGATTTAATTAAAGAATGTGGATTTTCAGAAAAAGCTACCGATGCCATACTTGGTAAAAATGCGGTTACACTCCTTAATTTATAGTCCCATCAGAAAGTTTTGCGGTTATAACCTAAAAATTTTTTACAGTTTATTTTTTCGACAACGCACATATTCACCAAACATAAATCAAGCAGGCTGTCCCACATAACAGCCTGCTTACAATTTAATCACCAATAAAATCATCCCCACCACATGCACAACCAGCATCGCAGGAACCGTATACTTAAAATACCACTTTTTTGTCTTATGTCTGAACATCTGCATTGCAATAAAAGCTCCAAGCGAACCGCCGATTAGCGCTGTAATAAGAAGAGTCGCCTCCCTTATGCGCCATTTGTTGTGTATCGCTTTCCACTTATCAATTCCATACAAAGCAAATGTTACTACATTAATAATCAATAAATATATTCCTATAATCTTAAGCATTACCTCTCTGTAAACGCATAATTCCAAGTCTTTGCGCCGTCTGGCTTATTCTGAACAATTGACATATTCCACTTGTCATTGCCATTAATTGAGTAATATGGCGACTTCACACTGTCCGACATATAGATTATGACGCTGTCTCCTTTCGCATCTGGTGTATCCATTGTACCATAAAATACATAAGATGCATATGAATACGCCTCATCTCCAGCCTTTACATAACTGATATATTCAGAATTTGTCTCAGGTTCATACTCCTCTACACTCATTTCGCACTTATCAATCACAAGACTACGGTAATATACCTTAAGATACTCTTCAGCCTCCTTCTGTGTCTGCTCCGAAACCTCTGCCCTGTTATTATCCTTAACCTTGAAAATCACTGGTTTAATAAGCACAATAATAACAATGACTGCAAGCAGAAATACTGCAAATGCAATAGCAAGAGTCACCCTTTTCTTAACAACATTTTTATCATCCATAAATCCCGCCCTCCTTTTCCAATGCATCTTATTAAAAATGTGTTCTTTATTTACCATAATTATACAACATGAAACTTACATCCAGCTTACATGGACATATGATAATATATATTTGTACTTGCCAATCGCATGATAATCTGCTAAACTACACAGGCTGTGTTAATATACAGCATATCGTGTGTTCGAGACCTTCCACACGCAAAACAAAACTAAAGGAGATAATTGAATATGAAGAAAAAAGGAATGAGTGTGAAATTCATCACACAGGCCGCTGTAATCGCAGCAATCTACGTTGTACTTGTAGTAATCTTTAACTACATCAGTTTTGGACCAGTCCAGTTTCGAATCGCAGAGGCACTTACAATACTGCCTTACTTTACACCTGCAGCAATCCCAGGATTATTTGTTGGCTGTATAATTGCTAACATCCTTGGTGGTGCAATCGTATGGGATGTAGTATTTGGAAGTATTGCTACACTTATCGGTGCAATCGGAACATACCTCTTAAGAAAAAATAAGTGGCTTGCCCCAGTTCCACCAATTGTTGCTAACACAATCATCGTGCCATTCGTACTTAAATTCGCTTATGGCTCAGAGGGCATGTTTGCAATGTTCTTCGTTACTGTTGGCGCTGGCGAGATAATTGTTTGCGGAATTATCGGAATGATACTTTTATATGCACTTACACCAGTAAGACATGTAATATTCGGTGATGAAAAGTAATTCTAAAATACCAGCCCGCATACCGATTAATATGGTAACATAATATAAAACACTCAACTATAATAATTTATAAGACAAGGCTGCACTTCTCATGTAATCCCCCTATATGATATTTCCACGGATATCTTATTAAGATTATTATGTCACTTTTTGTAACATATATCAAATCTTTCATTAATCAAAAAAGTTTTACAACTTTTGAATTAAGAATCACTCCGGCAAGCACCACTCCAACGATTATGCATATTTGCAAAAACGATATTCCACCATAAAAATCAATATATGTTATAATTCCCGGAAATGTA
>NZ_QSEK01000069.1 GCF_003464165.1 Eubacterium sp. AM49-13BH
ACATAATAAAAGAAATTGAAAATTCGCCAGACATCACTTCTTCTTATGAAGAAACATCAAACTATACATTATTTATACAAAAAAACTATTGATAAAATCGAATCTGTAGATGAATTAATTACTTTTTTGACATTGAATAAAGCCAACTTTAAATCATGGAATGCGAGTGCTTATCAAACTCTTGATGATTTGGTAAAAGATTTGTTACCTTCAGAAAACGGAAAAAAAGAGATTGAGAAAATAAAACGAAAAATTAAAGCAACCCATTCTATATATGGAATCATTCCAAAAAAAAATAACCAAAACGAATGGGGACTAATTATGCAGGAATTTTTTTATGACCTCACAGATGAGTCATATCTTGATATCCTCGATGGTAAAAATATTAGATCCAAAAACTTTCTTCTAGAACAGATACTGGGAATGAAACTAATAACCGATAAAGAAAAGAAACGATTTATTGATAAAGCTTCAATACCTGATATAGTAAAGAATAATTTTCCTTCTAGAAAAACTATGTCAGATGTTTTATCAGAAGACAAAATAACTCAAAGCAAATCATATGATTCAATACGAAAGCTAATTATCCTGCTAGAATTTTATCGATATTGGTGTAGTATTAAAATAATGGATGAGGAATATGATGACTTTGAAAATCCATTAAGTGATGCATTCATAGATGAAATAAATTATACATTGTATCTTTGTGGATATGAAGAAATGTATGCGGGTAATCCATATGACTGGATTTTTATGTGTTCAGCACAAGCAGACGATCCACTTTCATATTTCCGTCAATGTATTACATTTATACTAGATGAATAAAAAAGGAACAGTTAATTTTAAATTAACTGTTCCTTTTCTTTTTAAACCACTTTATCAAAATTATTCATTTCAGCTATTTTATCTAATTTCTTGTACATCTGCTGAAACGATGCTGTATGAGGCCTAGTTTTTGTCTTTATCTTGTCGACCATTTCAAGATAATCATCGTTCATTATAGTGATGCCTAAATTTACACATCTATAATACATATAGTCAACTGCTACGAGTAATGTAAAACTATTTGTTTTTCCAAGTATCCTCTCTTCAACTTGTAATGCTTGATCGTAATACATAGTTGCTTCTTTATTACCGCCTAATTCTTGATATATTTTTGCTGCTATATAATATACTTTCGCTGTATCTATACTATCGCTACCTTTCATATGTTCTGCCAAATCCATTGCCTTTATTATCCATTTCAAAGCCTCTTGAAACTCATTTAGCATATATTTACACTTAGCAACTCCCAAATAACTATGCATATAATAAATAGTTTCCTTTGAATATAACTCCTGTTTCAAATCCAATGATTCCTGATAATAATTCAACGCTTCTTCATATTCTGCACTTTCATATTTAATTCCTGCCATCGTGTCAGCAATATAGTATAGTTTTGTTTTAGCTCTCTTATATGTTTCTGCTTTTTCAAATGCTATATCATAGGCTTTTTGACAATATAGTAACGCATTCTCACAATCGCCTTGCTCACAATACCATTTGGCCAATTGATTATATACCTTTGCTGCATCTAAACTTTTATCATAATTTATTTCAATATCAGATTTAGCATTTACTTCGTTATAACCATTTTTCTTAGTATGTGCCGAGAATAATCTTCTGCCAAATGTTTTTCCAATTACTGCACCAGCAATCATACCTCCAAAAAAAGGCATTCTTGATGGAAGCATAGTTCCTATTCCTACTAATGGTACAAGTAATTTATAAAATTCAGCCGACTTATCTAAATACGCTTTGCTCTTCTCATAATATCCATTTTTTCTTAACGATTGACCATATCTCATATTAGCTATAGCAACATGCTCATCATTTTCTCCATATCTCTGCTCTGATAAGTCAAGGCTCTTCTTAAAATAAGCATTAGCCTTATCTCCCTGTCCAACTCTTTGATATGCATTTCCCATTGCAGTATAAAATTCAGCATCATTTATATTTATTAACAGATCGATACTGTTTCCAATGCATGTATATAGCAAAATCTGTTTGTATGATAACAGAGCATACTTTTCTGAACCAGATATATTTTCAAATACAACATTCTTATAACCTTTTAAATCTTCCTCTTGCGGTCTATATTTTTCTTCTTTCTCGATCATTTCTTTAATAATAGGATGAATACTAAATTTCCCATTATTCAATCTAATAAATCCCTTTCCAATCAATGAATTTATTGCCTTTAAATCACCAATAAATTTTCGCGTTTCAGCTTTCTCAATTCCATCTGCAGAAATTAGCGACATAAATTGCAATGATCTTATTTCTTCGGGAGAAAAATCACCAGAATCAAATAAACTGTAAACGATATTTTCTATACGTTCTTGTTTAATATATCCGTTTTCTATATAACGTATCTCTTCCTCCCCACTTGAACCAATTCCTTTTTCATTTATCTCATTTAACATCTCACTAGGAAGTTTCCACTTGAATTCATAGCTTTCGCAATTAATTCAAGTAAAAGTGGATGTCCATCATAATGCTCAATAATTTTATCAACTGCTTCACTTTCTGTTTTATCCAATCCAGACACATCCATATATGATAAAAATAAAGAGAGTTCGTCATCCTTGTTACCAATTCTATTAATCTCTATTTTTTTATCAAACGCTATTCCGTCCCAAGGATCTCTTGAAACAACTATAATTTTACACCCAGCATCCCGTAGCTTATTTAAATACACTAATTCAACAAAAAATTCTGTATTATCAAAAACAATTATTACATTCTTCTTTTCTTCTTTTGCCAATTCACACTCGGAATGGATAGCTTCAACTTTATTATCAAAGTAATCATCAGCAGATAAACCTTCAAAGTGATATAATCCTTCTATCTTTAGGTTTTCATCATTATTTATAGTTTCTCTTATCGAATTTCCTGTTTCCTCAATATAAATTATTTTACTATACTGTTCTTCATTTTCGGTCAAATATTTTCTTACTGTTCTTCATTTTCGGTCAAATATTTTCTTACTAACTCACTTTTCCTATTCCGCCCATTCCATAT
>NZ_QSEK01000007.1 GCF_003464165.1 Eubacterium sp. AM49-13BH
ATAATGTTAGTTTTGTTTTTCTTTTTGTGATAAATATAAATGAGAATTGATAATTATGTTAGAGAAAGGGATTGTGTAATTATAAAATACATAATCTCTTATTTCATATTTTCCCACTCCCCAGCATAGAATATAAAAAGATTTTGGAAGTCTGCTTATATGGTCGATTTTATCAGCAGCGGTATAAGGCTCGGACAGATGTGTGATCTTAGCAGAGATGTTGTTGCAGGACTTCCTGTTATATCAATGCTGGGTGACTGCGAGGTTTTTATAGAGAATTACAGAGGGATACTTGAGTATTCAAGCGAATATCTTAAGGTTCTACGAAGATAGGTAATATAAGAGTAAGCGGGAGCAATCTTGTGATATACCATATGAATCAGGACGAAATCCTTCTTAGGGGACGCATTGGCAAAGTTTCTCTAAAAGGAGAGGCTGATGAAAGGATACATAATTATATTGTTATTGAAATATCCGGATGGGAGCGGGAAAGGTTCGTTAATCTGTGCTGCAGGCGCGGGATTACATTATATAACTGCCAGTGTGTGAAAGAGACAATAAGAGCGAGAATAACAAGACAGGATTATTTCAAGACTAAGGAATTGAGAAGAAAATGTCATGTTCATATTAAAGTTTTAAAGAAACATGATATAGAGTTTCTTTTTGCTAGATACAGAAGAAATTATTCGATAATTGCTGGCTTTGCCACTGCATTTGTATTGATGTTTATTGCCAGCAGATTCGTGTGGAGTATTGAATTTGACGGAAATTACATATATACAGATTATGCAATGTTGAGATTCCTTAATGAGCATGGCATCAGTACAGGCGACAAAGTTAAGAGCATAGATACTGAAAGTATCGAGAAGGCAATTAAAGATGAATTGTCGCAGGTTACATGGGTTAATGTACGGATTGAGGGGAATATTCTGAAAGTCAGCATTGATGAATCTAAAGCTGATGAGTTACATAGCACCACTAATGATGGCAATATAATATCAGGGTATTCCGGTGTTATTGAATACATTATAACAAGAAGCGGAACGCCTAAGGTTACTGTTGGTGACGAAGTATCAGAGGGTGATATACTTGTTGAAAATACATTGTATGTTCCAGATGATTACGAGGAGAACATACAGCAATTCCAGACTCAGGCTCAGGCAGATATTCTGATAAGAACGCAGTTGTCATGGGATAAGGAGATAAATGCGGTATATGCCGATAAAATATATACTGGACGAAAGATGACGACATATGCCATAAGCATAGATAAATATGAAATTTCTCTCGGCTTTCCACGACATTTAAAAGAGTATGACAAGGTTGTAAATGATGAGAATATAAAGATTGCTAATCTTATTGCACTTCCTGTATCTGTACAGAAGATTACTCTTAATGAGTATAAGGAAAACGAGACTGAGTATAGTGAGGAGGAAGCAGCGGCTATTCTTAATGAAAAAGCTGAGAGATTTATAAAACATTTGAAAGAAAATGAAGTGCAAATAAATGATTATCATGTTAATATAGAAAGAAGTGGGGATAAGTATATTGCACATGGTGATATTGATGCAACTGTTCCTGCGGATTTTGATGTTAGAAAGGTGGAGACATCTGATGAGTGAGGTAGAGAGTCTTATTAATATACCGATAGAACACTGCTCCAATATATTTGGACAGTTTGATGAATATGCGAAGGTTATAGAGAAAACACTTAAAGTTACGATTATTGTAAGAGACAGCTCTGTGAAGGTTATAGGTGCAGAGGCAGCAGTGCAGAGAGCATCAGGAGTACTTAATTATCTGTATGAGCTGTCTAAGAGAGGCAACCAGATTACAAGACAGAATGTTGATTATTCCATTGCACAGTCATTTGAAGAAAAGGCTGATTCGCTGATTGAGATTGATTCTGATACAGTGTGCAGGACGATTGCAGGAAGGCCTATCAAGCCTAAGACATTCGGACAGAAGGAGTATGTTGATGCCATTAGGGATAAGATGATTGTGTTCGGAGTAGGACCGGCAGGAACAGGTAAGACATATCTTGCAATGGCGATGGCTATTAATGCATTTAAGAATAATGAGGTCAACAAGATTATTCTTACAAGACCGGCGATTGAGGCTGGTGAAAAGCTTGGATTCCTGCCGGGAGATTTGCAGAGTAAGGTTGATCCGTATCTCAGGCCTCTGTATGATGCACTTTTCCAGATTATGGGTGCAGAGAGCTTTAATGCCAATATGGAAAAGGGACTTATCGAGGTTGCACCGCTTGCATATATGAGAGGCCGTACACTTGACAATGCATTTATTATACTTGATGAGGCGCAGAATACAACACCTGCACAGATGAAGATGTTCCTTACACGAATCGGATTCGGCTCTAAGGTTGTTGTTACAGGTGATATGACCCAGAAGGATCTGCCAAGGGATACTGTGTCAGGTCTTGAGGTTGCAACTAAGGTTTTATCCAAGGTTGAAGAGATAGCATTTATAAAGCTTACTAATAAAGACGTTGTAAGACATCCTCTTGTACAGAAGATTGTCAAGGCATACGAGGATTACGAGGAGAATCAGGCTAAGGCTGCCAAGAGAAGAGAAGCAAGAAAGGGCGGTCAGACAGGAAGGAGAAAAGATTGATATGACTATTAATATAGAGTACGAAGCTGTGGAAAAGCTTGACTTAGATTATGAGAAGATAATTACTGATGTTGTCAATGAGGCGGTTGATTATGAAAAATGTCCTTATGAAGCAGAGATTAATGTAACAATTGTTGACAGTGAATCTATCCACGAGATTAATAAGGAATACAGAAATATTGATTCTCCGACAGATGTACTTTCATTTCCGGGAGTTAATTATGTTACACCTTCGGATTTTGATGCAATTGAGGACGAGTTAGAAAACAATGCTGAGGATTATTTCAATCCGGATACAGGAGAGCTTCTTCTTGGAGATATTGTTCTGTGCGTTCAGAAGATTAAGGAACAGGCGGACAAGTATGGACATTCTGAAAAGAGAGAACTTGCATTCCTTACAGCACACAGCATGATGCACCTTTTCGGTTATGACCACATGACACCAGAAGAAAGTGCAGTTATGGAAGCAAAGCAGAATGAAGTACTTGAAAGACTTGGAATTACCCGTTAAGAGGTGACATATATGACAGATAATGAACTTGTTGCTAAAGCTAAAGAGGCACTTGAGTACTCATATTCACCGTATTCGCATTTTGCAGTTGGTGCGGCACTTTTAAGTACTGATGGACAGGTATTTACAGGTTGTAATATTGAGAATTCTTCTTTCGGGGCTACTAACTGTGCAGAAAGAACTGCAATATTTAAGGCGGTCAGTGAGGGTGTAAAGGATTTTAAGGCAATTGCTGTTGTATGTTCAGGAGACCAGCCTGCCTATCCGTGTGGAATATGCAGACAGGTGATGTCCGAATTTTTCAATCCTGATACAAGAATTATTGTTGAGGAAGACAGCGGGCTTAAGACTTATACAATGAGCGAAATTCTTCCAGACAGCTTTTTGTTATAGTATAATATTGCTTATAAATGTTAATACTTCCCAGTAAGAACAACTTACAGGAGGGAGTATTGATGAATAAGAAATCATTCTGGCTTTATGTTGTGATTATGTCTATGGCTGTAATAGCTGTAGTACTTGCAATAGTTATACTTGTGGTAACAGATAATAAGAAGCCTTCTAATCAGCATTTTAAAGAAGAGGTAAGCTCACAGGTGACTAAAGTAACTGAAAGTGAGGAGTACCAGTATGTGCTTAAGTATGAAAGAGATACTTTAAGAATATACAGAAATATTGTGAACGAAGGACGCGAAGTGTTCTATGATTATGCAGATATTAATATGGATTCACTTCCGGATGACATAAGAGAAAGACTAATTAAGGGGATATATTTTGAAGGAGAAGCACAGCTGTATGATTTTCTGCAGACATATAGCAGCTAGAAAGGATATACATTTACATGGTTAAGATTATTTCGGACAGTACAAGTGATTTGACTAAGGAACTTATAGACAAGCTTGATATATCAGTTATTCCGCTTCACATTCTGCTAGGCAATGATGAATATAGGGATGGAATTGATATTACGCCAGATAAGATATATGAATGGGCAGATGAGAATAAGACAACACCTAAGACATCGGCGGTGTCTATTGATGATACAATAGAGATGTTTAAATGTGTTCTAGAAGAGGATAGGGATATTGTTGCATTTGCAATATCAGAGGATATGTCAACTACAGCTAATGTGTTCAGACTTGCTGCAAGAGAGCTTGAGGCAGAGGACAGGATTCATGTAATTGACTCTGCGAATCTGTCTACAGGAATAGGACATCTTGTTGTCGAGGCTGCTGTTATGGCAGGAAAAGGCATGTCTGCAGTTGACATTGAGAAGAATATATTAGAATTAAGACCGAGAGTCAGGGCAAGCTTTGTTGTTGATACGCTTACTTATCTTCACAGAGGAGGAAGATGCAGCGGACTGGCTGCCATGGCTGGCGGTGTACTTAAACTTCATCCAAGAATTGAAGTTAATAATGGAAAGATGAATCCTGGAAAGAAGTACAGAGGACGCATGAAGAATGTTGTACTGGATTATGTTAAG
The DNA here is from genome assembly GCF_003464165.1 of Eubacterium sp. AM49-13BH. Lineage (GTDB taxonomy): Bacteria > Bacillota > Clostridia > Lachnospirales > Lachnospiraceae > Lachnospira. The sequence goes on from NZ_QSEK01000007.1 coordinate 4,632, forward strand.
GATATGGAAGAAGACCTTAAGAAGGCTAAAAAAGACCGTGTATTCATTACACACTCTGGCTGTGATAAAGAGATAGTTGATGAAGTAAAGAATTATCTTAAACAACTTGATGTGTTTGATGAAATATATGAAACAAGGGCAGGCGGCGTTATATCTTCACATTGTGGTCAGGGAACATTAGGAGTTCTTTTTATTGCTGGAGAATAATTTCAGGAGATGAGACATACAGTAAGGCAGCTTCTGTTATTATTGAGTATCGTGCGGCAGTTATTCATGTGTATAATTCCAGGAACAGAGATATTATTGAGAAATATCTGCATAATACAATAGAATATCTTGTAGGACTTTTTGTTAAGAAATATTCTAAAGACCATAAGCTTACAGAAGATGACAGAGAGTATATAACATGCTTTTACAGCTATTCTATTGTTGGAATTGTGTCAAGATGGATAGGTGATGGAATGCCGCCATATGATAAAGATCTTATTAAGCGTTTTTCTGAGTCATTTGATGCAACGATAGATATAATGATTAATCTGTGTGAAGCTAATAATTAGTTATTAAAAACAGACAAAACATGTAAAGTGTTAGATTTTGGGACAAAGTACATGTTTTGCCTGTTTTTTTATTTTGAGAAAAAATGTATGCTAAATACAATAAAAACGGCAAAAATAAATAAGAAAGCACAGAAAGGTGGAAAAGATTATGGGCAAAAAGGCGTTAAAACTAGGAGCAGCTTCTATTCTTGCACTGGGGGCAGGTGCGGCAGTTGTATCAAAAAAGAACAAAAGGGATGAGCAGAGGAAAGCGACTAAAGACATTCAGGAAAGAGCACATAAGGAGTTTCGCAATACTGAAAGAGGAAAATATACTAAGAATAGTAAGGGAATATATTATTCTAATGGTAATTATGAAGCATTTGCAAGACCGGAAAAACCGGAAGGAGTTGATGATAAATCAGCTTATATTGTAGGAAGCGGTCTTGGTGCATTAGCAGCAGCGTGTTTTCTTGTAAGAGATGGACAGATGAAAGGAGAGAATATTCACATACTTGAGGCTATGGATATTGCAGGCGGTGCATGTGATGGAATTAATGATTCTACAAGAGGTTATGTAATGCGTGGCGGACGAGAGATGGAGAATCATTTCGAATGTCTGTGGGATTTGTTCAGAAGTATTCCGTCTATTGAGACTCCGGGAGTTTCTGTACTTGATGAATATTACTGGCTTAACAAGCATGATCCTAATTATTCTCTTTGCAGGGCAACTGTAAACAGAGGTGAAGATGCACATACAGATGGCAAATTTAATTTAAGCCAGAAGGGCTGTATGGAAATAATGCAGCTGTTCTTCACTAAAGATGAGGATTTGTATGATAAGACAATTGAAGATTTCTTTGATGAGGAAGTTTTTGATTCAGATTTCTGGCTGTACTGGCGTACGATGTTCGCATTTGAAAACTGGCACAGTGCGCTTGAGATGAAACTTTATATTCAAAGATTTATCCATCATATAGGCGGACTTCCTGATTTCTCAGCATTGAAGTTTACCAAGTATAACCAGTATGAATCACTTATCTTGCCTATGCAGAAATACCTTGAAGATGCAGGTGTTGAGTTCAGGTTTAACACAAGAGTTGATAATGTAATATTTGATTTCAGGGATGGAAAAAAGATTGCAAAGACTATTGAATGTACTGTAAAAGGTGAGACTAAGTCAATTGATCTTACTGAGAATGATTTGGTGTTCGTTACTAATGGAAGCTGTACAGAAGGTACTATATACGGTGACCATACACATGCCCCTGTAGGTAATGCAGAGGTAAGAACAAGCGGTTGCTGGAGTCTGTGGAAGAATATTGCAGCACAGGACAGTTCATTTGGACACCCAGAGAAGTTCTGTGGTGATATATCAAAGTCTAACTGGGAGTCTGCAACTGTTACAACAAGCGATGAGAAGATTATTTCTTACATTAAGAAAATATGTAAGAGGGACCCAAGAACTGGAAATGTTGTTACAGGCGGAATTGTCAGCTGTAAGGATTCAAGCTGGCTTTTAAGCTGGACAATTAACAGACAGGGACAGTTTAAGGAACAGAAGAAGGATGAGGTGTGTGTATGGGTATACAGCCTGTTTACTGATGTTGATGGTGATTATATCAAGAAGCCTATGAAAGAGTGTACAGGTGAAGAGATTACAGCAGAATGGCTGTATCATCTTGGCGTTCCTGTTGAAGAGATTGATGAGCTTGCTAAGAACCACTGTAACACTACACCAACAATGATGCCATTTATTACTGCATTTTTCATGCCAAGAAGAAAAGGCGACAGACCTGATGTTATTCCTGATGGCTGCGTTAATTTTGCATTTCTTGGACAGTTTGCTGAGACTCCGAGAGACACAATATTTACGACAGAGTATTCAGTCAGAACTGCAATGGAGGCTGTATATGGACTGCTTGGCGTAGACAGAGGTGTTCCTGAGGTCTGGGGCAGTGTATATGATGTAAGAGACCTGCTTGATTCATCTGTTAAGCTTATGGATGGCAAATCACCATTAGAGATTGATTTAGGACCGCTTAATGTTATCAAGAAGGTTGTCTTAAAGAAGATAAAAGGAACTGTTATTGAAAAGGTGTTAAAAGACCATGATGTAATTAAAGATTATATGAAATATTAGTTGAAATATTAGTTGAAATATGTTGAAACATGAAGGGATACCAGTTAAACTTATGGCTGGTATCCCTTTTTGCAGGGAAATAATACATCAGGAGATAAAAGTGAAGAAGACTATAATATTAACTTTGTTATTGATAACAGTCCTGGCTGCAAATGGATGCGGCAATAAGAAAAATGTAACAGACATGAAAGATAAAGAAACTAATGTCTCAGCGGTACAACAGGAAACAACACAGTTAAGCACACAGGAGACAACTACTGGACTGACAATGGATTCTGAAACACAGCAGGAAGAGACAATAGAAGAAGAAAGCAAGACAGTTGTGGCAACGGAGGTTACGGATTCTTCACAGACTGTATATGAGACAGCACCACAGGCAGCAGAGCCAGATAATAACAGCTTTGCAGCGGGTTATGCAGCAGCATCACAGTATTCCCAGCTTGTAATTGTCCAGTCGAATGGAACAAATGCAACTGTAACTATGCATGAACTGCAGGATGGCGTATGGACTGAGATTTTAAGGACAGATGGATTTGTAGGTTCTAATGGAGTTGGTGAGGCGAGTGAGTTTACATCAGCTACACCACAGGGAACATTTCCATTGTATTTTGCATTTGGAATTAATCCGGATCCGGGAACGAAAGTTCCTTATCTTCAGGTAGATGAATATGATTACTGGGTAGGAGATTCGTCTTCTCCTTTATATAATCAGTATGCAAGAGCTGATTCTGATACAGACTGGGACAAGAGCAAGTCTGAAAGAATAATTGATTATCCGACAGCTTATGGGTACTGTCTGTTTATTGGATATAACATAGAAGGTGTTCCGGGAAAAGGAAGCTGTTTTTTCTTACATTGCTCTAATGGAAGACCAACGGCAGGCTGTGTATCAGTACCAGAGTCTGATATGGCATTTATATTAAGAAATATAGGCGAGGATTGTGGGATAGTGATTGAGTAATCACTATCCCAATGCTATATCAAGAACCATCATAAGTGCAAATCCTACAGCGGCACCTATAGTTCCTATATTGCTGTGTTCGCCGTTCTGTGATTCAGGAATAAGTTCCTCTATTACAACATACATCATAGCTCCTGCTGCGAAAGAAAGCAGATAAGGAAGAACAGGCGTGATAATACCAGCAATAAGAATTGTTATGAATCCGCCGACAGGTTCAACAACACCAGAAAGCACTCCGCATATGAATGCTTTCTTCTTACTCATGCCTTCACAACATAATGGCATTGATATAATTGCTCCTTCTGGAAAATTCTGTATTGCAATACCAATTGCAAGAGCCATTGCAGCAGTAGCAGTTATTCCTGAATCCTTCATCATTGCGCCGGCGAATGCAACACCGACAGACATGCCCTCAGGAATATTATGTAATGTTACGGCGAAGAGCATCATGGTAGTTTTGGATATGGAATTGGTTCTAATACCTTCCTGATTATTGCTTTCAATATGCATATGTGGAATGACAGTATCAAGAAGCAGAAGAAAGAATATTCCTGCAAGAAAACCAACCAGTGCAGCCAGCCATTCCGGAGCACTGCTTCCTTTTGACATATCTATAGATGGTATCAGCAAAGACCATACTGATGCGGCAATCATAACTCCTGCCGCGAATCCTAAAAGCATTTTCTCAAACTTTGGAGCAATCCGTTTTTTTAAGAAGAACACCATGCAGAGCCAAGAGATGTTCCGATAAAAGGAATTGCTAATATTATAAATTCTGACATAAAAGCTCCTTTCTATGTAAGTTAGGTATAACTAACATAATTATTATAGCATTTAAGGGTTTATATTACAAATGTTTTATCAAAGGTGAATGATTATATACAAAAGTTACCTATAACGACTTTTTAAAATATAAGTTTCTTAAGACGACTTTTTATGTTAAAATGTTTCTATGATGTCAGGAGGTGCGTGATTTGGATAAAATGACTGGTGATAATGTACTTAAATCTTTATTTCATCTGAACAGATATGTGTCAGGCACTAAAACTGACCGGCATAATCATGCTTATGCAGAATTGCTGTATGTATCTGATGGAAGTCTTACACAGCATATAAGTGGAGATGATGTACATATGAAGAAAGGTGATGTATGCCTGATTAATTCGGATTGTGTACATTGGGAAAGCTTTGAGGATGAAGCTGCATTTGTAATAAGACTTGAAGTATCGGATGTGATTGTTAAAGCACTTATAACGAATTCAATGGCAGATGAACAGGCATCCGATTATATTAAAGAGCTAGGGAAAGCATTAAAGAACAGCGGATACATACACTTTACATTCAGAAATCATTATGATAATGAATTAAAAGATATGCTGACGGATCTTATTAATGAGTGTGGTGTGGCGGATATGGCGTCTGCATATATATGTCAGGGACTTATGCTTAGGATTCTGTGGCGGCTAGGAACAGTATATGAGTATGCGCAGTCAAGATACATAAGAAAGAAAATTAACTGGCTTTTGCATCAGGAAATTACAGATTTTATTGAAGATAATATGAAAGATGTTACAATAGATATGCTTGTTGAAAGATTCGGTTATCAGGAGGATTATTTCAACAGGTTTTTAAAGGCACAGACAGGTATGACTTTCACGGAATATCTGCAGGATTGCAGATTGAACAAATCGGCCATTCTCTTAAAAGAAGATTCAAGGGATGTTGATGAGATTATAAAGGAAGTCGGATATAGAAACAAAGGATATTTTTACAGGATATTTACTGAGAAATACAACATGACACCTGCAAAATTCAGAAAATATATTAAAGAAATGGAGTTTACGATATGAGTGATATGTATAACAATCCGGTACAGAGAGGATTCTTTCCAGATCCTTCGGTAGTAAGAGTTGGAGATGACTATTATATGGCTAATTCAACATTTCAGTATTTCCCTGCAATTGCAATCAGCCATTCGAAGGATATGATTCACTGGCATGTAATCGGACATGCTATTACAGATTCGGAGGAACTTGATTTAAGAGATATAAAGGATTCACATGGAATATGGGCACCGGATATTAATTATGTTGATGGTAAATTCATTATAATGGCAACTTTAAGGCTTAACGGAGATGGCAAAAGAGATAATAATGTATTAAGACGTCAGCTTGTTGTAACATCAGATAAGCCACAAGGACCATATTCAAAGCCAGCCTGGCTTGAGGTTGATAATATTGATCCGTCTTTATTTGTTGATGATGACGGGAAGAAGTATCTTCTTATAAGTCCGGGAATCAATCTTTTACCATTAAGTGATGACTGCACTAAGGTTACGGGCGAAAGTGTGTGTGTATGGCCGGGAACTGGAGAGAGATGCCCGGAAGGACCACACATTTTTAAGAAGGGTGAGTATTATTATGCAATGCTGGCAGAAGGTGGTACAGGCTATGGACATGGAATCAATGTTGCCCGTTCAAAGAATCTGTATGGGCCATATGAGGAATCGCCATACAATCCTGTATTAAGACAGTTTAATCCTGATGCACCAATACAGAGAACGGGACATGGCAATATGATAGAGGCACAGGATGGAAGCTGGTGGTGTTATTATCTGTGTGGAAGACCTAATCAGGGCAATTACACAACGATAGGCAGAGAGACAGCACTTGACCCTGTTACATGGCTTTCGGATGACTGGTTTGTGATTAATGACAGGAAAGGACCAAGCCTTACACAGAAAGCACCTGAATTGCCAGAATACACATTTGAAAAATGGACAAGGGATGATTTTGATGATGATACTCTTAATCTTAACTGGGAGTTTGTAAGAAATCCTGTTAAGGGTAATTATTCTCTTACGGAAAGAAAAGGATACTTAAGGCTCTGGACAATGGATGGAACTCTTAATGAGATAAGGGCTAAGAATACTCTTGTAAGAAGAGAACAGGAATTATCGTATACGGCACATACAAAGGTTGACTTCTATCCTGAAAAGGACGGAGAGCAGGCAGGGCTTACATGCTATTACAGTACTGCGACTTATGTGAGATTTTCACTGTGCTATGAAAATGGAAGAAAATTGCAGCTTGTGATTAACAGAAACCACGGTGAGGAGCTTATCTCACAGGTGGACAATATAAAGGAGCAGAGCATATACTTAAAGGTTGTAGTTGATAAACTGACAAGAAGCTTTTACTACAGCTATGATGGTGAACAATGGGAACTTGCTGGAGTGCTTGAAAACTGTATATATCTGTGTGATGAGGGAGTGCCTGATGACAGAAAGAGGCACACTGGAACGCTTGTTGGAATATATGCCAATAATGGCGGCTGCGGAAGCAGAATACCGGCTGATTTTGATTATTTTGAATATGAGGATTAGATTTTTATGAGTTTTGATTGTGTGATTATAGGCGGAGGCGCAGCCGGAATGATGGCTGCCATACAATGTAAAGAGAATAATATGCAGACTGTGATTATAGAACACACAGCAAAGCTTGGAACTAAGATTTTAAAGACAGGCAATGGCAAATGTAATTTTTCTAATACATTTATGACTAAGGAAATGTATCAGAACAATAACGCAGATTATGCGATGGAGATTATTAACAGGTTTAATGTTGATGATACAATACATTTTTTTGAGGACTTAAGTGTATATAAGAAGGAACGTAATGGTTATCTGTATCCGAGGTCAGAGATGGCGGCTTCTGTGGCTCTGGCACTTACAGGAAAGATACAGGCACTTGATATTCCGGTTTTTTTTGAGACATCTGTTAAAAGAATTGACAGGGCAGGCAGCGAATATGTGTTACAGCTTGAAGGAGCGAAGACTAATACGATTAAGACTAAGACAGTGATACTTGCATGTGGTTCGGCAGCTTCACCGTCTTCTGGTTCTGATGGAAGCGGTTATAAGCTTGTTAAGAAGCTTGGGATTAAGGTTGTTAAGCCTCTTCCGGCTCTTACGGCACTTGAATCGGACAAGAAGAATATGAAGCTTGCTACAGGTGTAAGAGCACTTGGAAATGTTAAGATTATGGCAGCAGGCAGAAAGGTATCTGAGGATACTGGCGAGATTCAGTTTACTGATTATGGAATATCAGGAATTCCTGTTTTTCAGGTGAGCCGTTTTGCTGTCAGAGCGATGGAAGAAGGACGGAGGGTTGAAGCACTTGTTGATGTGGCAGCAGATATTAAAGAAGATGACCTTGTATCAATGTTAAAATATGCTGTTAATACAAGAAAACATCAGTCAGTAAGTGAAAGTCTGTCGGGACTGTTTAATAAAAAGCTTGTAATGATGATATGTAAGGATATCGGAATTGAGGGCAATTCCTCGGCTTCTGATATAGATGACGACATATGCCGGAAACTTGCCAGACATATGAAATCCCTCCACTATCATATAACAGGATATAAGGGCAATGATTATGCACAGGTCTGCCAGGGTGGTGTTGATGTGTCAGGACTGAATGGCAATCTTGAATCAGTTGATAATCCTGGAATATTCTTTGCAGGGGAGCTTGTGGATATAGACGGTAAATGTGGAGGTTATAACCTTCAGTGGGCATGGAGCAGCGGTGTGGTTGCTGCTAAGTCAGCGTTTGATTATTGCAACAGACAGGAATGAGAATAATGGAAAAGAAATGTATTAAGATTAGTAATATAAAGATATCTCCTGATAAAGATACGACTTTTTTAGAAGGAGCTATAAGAAAAGAATTAAGACTTGGAAAAGATGCACAGATTGATTATGAAATAGCTAAAAGGTCACTTGACTGCAGACACAAGCCTCAGGTTATGTATATATACAGTGTCGAAGTGTATAAGGTGGTGCGTTCTGGCAGGGAAGAAAAGCTTGAAAATGTTCTTAAGAAATCAGGCTGTAAGAATGCCGTTATGTCTAAGAGAGTTATCTATAAGTTTCCCGTTACTGCTACAGAAAATGTTGATGAAGATAAAAGACCTGTAGTTATCGGATTTGGACCGGCAGGAATATTCTGTGCTCTTGAGCTTGCCAAAGCGGGGCTTAAACCTGTTGTATATGAGCGTGGGCAGGATGTTGATACAAGAACTAAGAAGGTTGCACAGTTCTGGGAGACGGGTGAGCTTGATACAGAATGTAATGTGCAGTTTGGTGAAGGCGGAGCAGGCACATTTTCTGATGGAAAGCTTAACACACAGATTTCAGATACATTTGGAAGAATAAGATATGTTCTGCAGAGCTTTGTAAAGTTCGGTGCATCAGAAGATATTCTGTATGTCAATAAGCCACATATAGGAACAGACGTGCTTGCGGTTGTAATTAAGAATATAAGACAGCATATTACCGCGCTTGGCGGTGAAGTTAATTTTGGAAGCTGTCTTAAAAAGATAGATATTAGAGATGGTAAAGTGTGTGGCGTTGTCATAGCTGACAAAGACGGAGAGCACGCAAGAAAATGCAGTAAAGTGTGCCTTGCAATAGGTCACAGCTCAAGAGATACATTTGAATATCTTCACAGTGAGAATATAGATATGGAGCCGAAGCCTTTTGCAGTAGGAGTAAGAATAGAACATCCTCAGGAAATGATTAATTATAATGCTTATGCTGATGCTGCATATGAGCTTCCGGCTGCTGATTATAAAGTTACTTACAAGACAAAGAATACAGATAAAGAACGAGGTGTGTATTCTTTCTGCATGTGTCCAGGAGGTTATGTTGTTAATGCTTCATCAGAGAACGGCAGGACATGTGTTAATGGAATGAGTTATTCAGGCCGTGATTCCCGCAATGCTAATTCAGCAATAATTGTTACAGTCGGACCAGATGATTTCGGACATGGAGTACTTGACGGAATAAAATTTCAGAGACAGTTAGAAGCAAATGCTTATGCTGAAGGAAATGGAAAAGTTCCGGTACAGTTATTTGGCGATTTTGAAAAAAATATAACAACAACGGAATTGGGAGAGGTTGAGCCTTGTATAAAGGGTGAATATACATTTGCTAATCTTAAGAATGTATTACCTTCTTATGTGACAGATTCGGTTGTTGAAGGTGTGCATGGTTTTTCAAGATTTATACATGACTTTGACAGGAAAGATGCCGTACTTTCGGGTGTTGAGAGCAGAACCTCAAGTCCTGTAAGAATAGTAAGAAATGATGAACTTGTGAGCACATCGGTGTGTGGCTTGTATCCGTGCGGTGAAGGTGCAGGGTATGCTGGAGGCATAACATCCGCAGCGGTTGACGGCGTTAAGGTTGCAGAGTATATGACTGTGTGAGACTGCTGACATGGCATAATATGGACTTTTTAATAAAAATATAGTAAAATAAATCAATGTTTGAATTTTTTACTGGAGATATAGAATATGGGGAATTATAGAGAATTTATAAAAGACAAGAAAAGAATTGTCATAAAGATAGGATCATCTTCGCTTATGCATGAGCAGACAGGAAGATTAGATCTTCTGAAAATCGAGAAGCTTGTGAGAATTCTTATTGATATTAAGAATTCAGGCAAGGATGTGGTACTTGTTTCTTCCGGGGCAATAGCAGTAGGAAGAGCTGTTATAGGACTTAATGACAGACCTACAGAGCTTCCTGTAAAACAGGCTTGCGCTTCGATAGGACAGGCTAAGTTAATGATGGTTTACCAGAAGATATTTGCAGAATATGGTGCTGTTGCATCCCAGGTTCTTCTTACTAAGAACACTATTGTTAATGATGTGAACAGAACTAATGCACAGAATACATTTAACGAAATCTTAAAGCTTGGCGCAGTTCCAATTGTTAATGAGAATGATACAGTATCAACTTATGAGATTGAACAGCTTCAGGCTTTTGGAGATAATGACAGACTTTCAGCAATTGTTGCTTCAATTATCGGGGCAGATCTTCTTATTCTGTTATCTGATATTGACGGTCTGTATACAGATGATCCGAATACTAATCCTAATGCAAAATTCGTTGAGACTGTATATGAGATTGATGATAAGCTTATGGGAATGGGCAAAGGCTCATCCGGCAGTAATATGGGGACTGGCGGTATGACAACCAGCTAATCGCAGGAAAGATTGCAACACTGTCGGGGGCAGATATGATTATTACTAACGGTAATGATGTTGATAATATTATCAGGGTTATGGCTGGAGAGAATGTTGGAACTCTGTTCTTGAATCACAGGGCATCTGATTTTGATCTGATGTCACTTATAGACTAGAAAGACTGGATATTACTTGCACAACTATGGGAGGTCATACATGGATATTAAGCTGATGAAGAATTCAGAGAAGGGAATTTTTTTTCCAATTAATGACAGGCTTTTAATGCAGATAACAGATGATAATTATCAGTATCAGGGGCTTCATGGAAAAAAATATTTTATTCTTAATGCAGCAACTAATGAGAAGTATGAAGTGGCATCACAGGTTAAGAAGTATCATTTCTGCAAGGTGAGGTATGCATGCCTTGAAAGAAATTATATGTTCTTCACATCACTGGAATCAGTGACTGAAAGCCGTACACTTCTTACTGTATACAGATTTATGTTTGATACTAATGAGAATGAAGCTGTATTCAGTATGGAGATAGATAACACTGATATTTCACGGAAGTTAAGATATTATATATTTGTAATGGATTCTAACTACTTTTTTGTTGAGAAGCTTGACACGAATGGAAAACTTATAGATATATTTTTACATGATATTAATTCTGAATCAGACAATAATCTGAGTGATACATTTGTAAAGGACTTGGGGATATACAAGGTTCTTCCTACAGGGGGTAATAATTGTGTGATTAAATTCGGAGCTGACAGGCTTATATCAGATGATTCACATAATGATGAGAAGATAGCACTTTTTAATGCCAAGCAGTTTGTATCGGAGATATCTTTTAACGGACAGATGATTACTATGGAAGAACTGGATGCATCTGATAAAGATACTACATTTCCATATATTAAAGCTAGTGCGGGGAAGATTATTTATTCCAAATATAATTTCCAGAGCCAGTCAGAAGAGATTGTGATATATGATGCTATAACAAAGGTTAAGCAGGTAAGATTTAATAACAATGTCGAGCATGCAATGGATTTGAGTTTTACATATATTATTAATGACACGCCTTATATACTTAAGAATGAGGACAAGAGCACATGCTTTGTTAATCTTAATACACAGAAGCCAGAATACAGGCTTCATTCCGATATGAAATTCAGATATATGAAGAATGATATTGTTGTTATAACCCGTATGAGACATAGATTTTTCTTTATTAAGAAAGCTTCTGAATATATTGAAGCATACAGAATATCGGAACTTCATCATCCTATGTTTTCTACAAAGGCTGTGTATAATAGTTGTGTAGAAAGCGGAGATGATTTGATTATATTTACTAATTAGTGACAGAGGTTTGTATGGTTACAGAGAAAACATTAGAAAGAATTAACGAGCTTTATCATAAATCTAAAGCAGAGGGACTTACAGATGCAGAGCTTGCTGAACAGAAGCAGTTAAGAGCTGAATATGTTAAAGCTTTCAGAGAAAACTTAAGAGGACAGTTAGAATCTATTAAGATTAAGAATCCTGATGGTTCTTTAATAGATGTCAAGGCAAGACATGATGAGAAGATGAAAAGATTGTCAGAGGAACAGGCAGAGAAAGGTAACTAGATGGATAAGAATGAAGTGCGTCAGCTTATTATGAACCGCAGACATGAATTGTCAGATGAAGATATTGAAATGCAGAGTAGACTTATAATTGACAGATTGAAAAAATCGGACATATATAAGACATCGGAAAATGTATTTCTGTATATGAGCTATAACAGGGAAGTTGATACATATATGCTTCTTTCGCAGTGTCTAACAGATGATAAGAAAGTATATGCTCCGAGAGTTTTATCAAAGACAGATATGGAATTCTATCGTATTATGGATGAACATGACCTTGTTAGCGGCTATATGGGAATTATGGAACCATCTGACGCCTGTGAGAAAGCTGATACCAGAGATGGACTTTTTATTATGCCTGGGCTTGCGTTTGATTATGATTTTCACAGAATAGGTTATGGCGGAGGCTTTTATGACAGATATTTATCAGAAGATAATACATTTATAAAAGCGGCGCTTGCTTTTGATTTCCAGCTATTAGAGAGTATTCCTTATGAGGAACATGATTTAAAGCCGGATTATATTATTACACAGACACAGTTTATAAGGAGGGAGAACTGATGGAATCACTTGAACAGATTGGAATTAAGGCTAAGAAAGCATCAAGATATCTTGCAAAGCTTGGAATAGATGAGAAGAATAAGGCACTTGAAGCGGTTGCTGATGCACTTACAGCTAATGCAGAGAGTATAATTGCAGCCAATGAAAAAGACCTTGTTAATGCCAAAGCTAACGGAATGAAGCCTGCACTTATTGACAGACTAACACTTGATGTTAAGAGAATTAATGCAATGGCAGACGGAATAAGAGTTCTTACGGGACTTGAAGATCCTGTTGGTGAAGTTACAGGAATGAAGAAAAGACCTAATGGACTTGTTATCGGAACTAAGAGAGTTCCACTTGGCGTTGTTGCGATTATCTATGAGTCAAGACCTAATGTTACTGCAGATGCATTTGGACTTACATTCAAATCAGGCAATGCCTGCATCTTAAGAGGCGGAAGTGATTCTATTAATTCTAATATTGCAATTGCAGATGTTATTGCAAAGGCTCTTTATGACAACGGAATTAATCCTGATGTTATTAATCTTATAAAAGATACGGATAGAGCACTTGTTAACCAGCTTATGAAGATGAATGATTATGTTGATGTAATTATTCCAAGAGGTGGAGCAGGGCTTATTAAGAATGTTGTTAATAACAGTACAGTACCTGTAATAGAGACTGGTACAGGCAACTGTCATGTGTATGTTGATGAATATGCTGATATTGATATGGCAGTTAAGGTTATATATAATGCCAAGACTTCAAGAATTGGAGTATGTAATGCGTGCGAATCGCTGGTTATTCACAGAGCTGTTGCAAAGCAGGCTATTCCACTTATTGTTGACGCACTTAAGAAAAAGGATGTTGAAGTACGTGGTGATGAATATGCAATGCAGTGTGATTCAAGAATTGTTCCAGCAAGTGATGATGACTGGGGAATGGAATATCTTGATTATATTATATCTGTGAAGACTGTTGACTCTGTTGACGAAGCAATAGAACATATTAATACATATAACACAGGCCATTCAGAGTCAATAATTACTAAAGATTACAATAATGCCAACAGATTTCTTGATGAAATAGATGCTGCATGTGTATATGTAAATGCTTCTACAAGATTTTCTGATGGATTTGAATTTGGCTTTGGCGCTGAGATTGGAATAAGTACGCAGAAGCTCCATGCAAGAGGTCCAATGGGGCTTAAGGCACTTACAACAACTAAGTATGTTATATATGGAGAGGGACAGATAAGGCAGTAAAATGTTTTATAAGTATTGGGTGTTTTTATGATTAGAAGAGATTTTGATTTGGAAGAAATGAAATACTTCCTTAATCTTGTTGAATTAAGTACAGATGATTACCTGTATATATTTGATTTTACTAATGACAGAGCTATATATTCCAAATCAATTACAGATGTATTTCCATTTGCATCCAATGCATTTGAAAATGCTACAGCCCAATTAAAAGCGGTTGTTCATCCTGATGACATTGATATGCTTATGGAAGATCTTCAGGAAGGTTTTAATGGCAGAAGAAAAGAACACAATCTTGAATACAGATGGAAAACAGTTGATGGCACATATGTTGCCATAAGCTGCCGGGGGCAGTATGTCATAAGCCAAGGCATAAAGTACCTTATAGGAAGAATATCTGAGATAGGAAAGCAGAGCAGATTTGATAATAACACGGGACTTTACAGAGAAGTAGTTCTTGAAAACGTGTACAATGAGTATTGCAAAGTCAGACATTCAAGAGGTTTCCTCATGCTTGTAGGAGTTGATAATTTTAAGGAACTTAATGAAAAATATGGTGCTAAGACAGGTGATGAAGTACTTAATATTCTTACGGATGCAATCAGAAGATATATAGATACTCCGCTCAGAATATTCAGAATGCCAGGTGATGAATGTGCTATATTTATGCCATATACAATCGAGGATAATATTGAGCAGGCTAAGAATTTATATAAGAGAATCAGAAACAGGATTGACAGGGTGATAGAACATAGAAAGTATGATATATTCTTTACTATATCTGCGGGAACTGCTGAATTTGATACGGAAAGAGACAGCTTTAATGACTTATTAAAAAATGCTAAATTCTCGCTTCATGCTGCCAAATTAAATGGTAAGAACCGCTGTGAAATATTTGATTCTGTCAATTATATAGAATATATTAGGAAACTTGGTATACAGGATGAACTTCGCAGATGTATAAGCGAAGGTTTTGAAGGCTTTGAGTTGTATTTTCAGCCTATATATAATCCACAGAATGATAGGCTGTCAGGAGCTGAGGCACTTATAAGGTGGAATTGTTCAAAGTATGGCTTTATGGGACCGGACAAGTTTATTCCACTATTGGAGGAAAGCGCACTTATTATTCCACTTGGAAGATGGATAATTGATTCGGCTGCCAAAGCATGCAACAGATGGATTACCAATATTCCAGACTTTGTAATGCATATTAATCTGTCTTTTGTACAGATTGTCAAAAGTAATATAATTAAAGATGTATTGGAGTATATTGGAAGGTATAGTGCAGCCAATAATCATTATGTATTTGAGATAACCGAAACAATTGAGATGGACCGGATTCCGGCAGTTGAGCGGGTATTTAAAGAATTTATAAAGAATGATTTCAGACTTGCTATTGATGATTTTGGAACGGGATATTCCAACTATGGATATATGCGTGACAAAATATTTGATATAGTTAAGGTTGACAGGTCATTTATAACTGACATAGATAAACAGAGAAATAATTATCTTATGGTCAGTTTTATAGTTAAGATGGCACATGAGATGGGATTGCATGTGTGTATTGAGGGTGTTGAGACAAAGGAAGAGCTTTCGTGTGTCAGGGAACTTGGCGCAGATTATATTCAGGGATACTATTATGGTAAGCTGTATGCGTTGCTGATTTTGAAGAACAGCATTTGAAAAAGCTCATATTAGGATAAGTATAGAATGGAGAAATGTAGATAATGCAGGAAGTTAATAACACCAGTGCACTTGAAGAACAGCTTTATTATATTGGAGAATGTAAGAAGTTTTTGGAAAAGAAAACAAAAGAAATAGGCAGACCATTGTATGCATGTGTACACACATTTGGATGCCAGATGAATGCAAGGGATTCGGAGAAGCTTCTCGGTGTACTTAAAGAGATTGGATATCTTGAGACAGAGGACGAGGATAAGTCAGATTTTGTTATATATAATACATGTACTGTAAGAGAGAATGCCAACCTTAAGGTTTATGGACGTCTCGGACATCTTAAGAATGTCAAAAGAAAGAATCCGCATATGCTTATTGCAATGTGTGGCTGTATGATGCAGGAACCTGATGTGGTCGAGAAGATAAGAGATTCTTATAAGTTTGTTGATATTGTTTTTGGTACATTTAACATATATGCAATGGCAAAGCTTATATATAACAGAATCACATCAGGAAGCCAGGTTATTGATATCTGGGAAAAGACAAAGGATATTGTTGAGGAGCTTCCTACAGAAAGAAAGTTCCCATTCAAATCAGGTGTTAATATTATGTACGGCTGTAATAATTTCTGTACTTACTGTATTGTGCCTTATGTACGAGGAAGAGAGATAAGCCGTGAGCCTAAGGATATCATTATGGAGATTGAAAGGCTTGTAAAGGATGGCGTCAAGGAAGTTATGCTTCTTGGACAAAATGTTGATTCTTATGGAAAGACGCTTGACAATCCGGTATCATTTGCGCAGCTTCTAAGAGAGATTGATAAGATAGAGGGACTTGAAAGAATCAGATTCATGACACCTCATCCTAAGGATATTGAGGAAGAAACTCTTGAAGTTATAAGAGATTCCAAGAAAATATGTAATCATATACATTTTCCACTTCAGTCAGGAAGCTCAAGGCTTCTTAAACTGATGAACAGAAAGTATACTAAAGAGCATTACTTAGAACATGTTGAGATGATAAGAAGAATCCTGCCCGATGTTTCTATTACAACTGATATTATTGTTGGGTTTCCAGGAGAGACAGAGGAAGATTTCGAGGATACTATTGATGTTGTAAAGAAAGCAAAGTTTGATAGCGCATATACATTTATTTATTCAAAAAGAACGGGTACTCCTGCTGCCAGAATGGAGAATCAGGTGCCTGAGAATGTTGTTAAGGACAGATTTAACAGACTGCTTGCAACTGTCAATGAAGTATCACATGAACATATCAGGAGATACGAAGGCATGGATATGAAGGTGCTTGTTGAGGGTAAAGATGACCATGAAGAAGGCTTTGTTACAGGCAGAATGACTAACAATATTCTTGTACATTTCGCAGGAGATGAATCACTTATCGGACAGATTGTGACAGTACATCTTGACGAATGCAAGGGATTTTACTATATGGGAAGACTTATAGAGGATTAATCAGGGAGTAATATAATGGCAGAGTATTCACCAATGATGCAGCATTATCTTGCTACTAAAGCAGAGTACAAGGACTGCATACTTTTTTACAGACTTGGAGATTTCTATGAAATGTTTTTTGATGACGCTTTGGTTGTCTCTAAGGAACTGGAACTTACATTAACAGGAAAAGACTGCGGACAGGAGGAACGTGCGCCTATGTGCGGCGTTCCTTTTCATGCGGCAGAAACTTATATTAACAGGCTTGTTTCTAATGGACACAAGGTCGCAATATGCGAGCAGATGGAAGACCCTAAGCAGGCGAAAGGTATCGTCAAAAGAGAGGTTATAAAGGTTGTAACACCAGGAACTAACTTAAACAGTCAGGCACTTGATGAAACTAAGAACAATTATCTTATGAGTATTGTTTATCTTGGAGATGTGCTTGGTGTTGCTATTGCAGATTATTCAACAGGTGACTTTTTTGTAACTGAGATTGAGACAGGTGCGGAGCTTATTGATGAAATTAATAAGTTTGTTCCTTCAGAGATAATACTTAACGAGTATTTTGCAATGAGTGGAATTGATCTTACATTTATATCTGAAAAGCTTTCTGTATCAGTGTCAACACTTGAGAACTGGTATTTTGATGATGATTCATGCAAGGCAAAGCTGAAAGAACATTTTCATGTAAATATGCTGGACGGACTTGGAATCAAGGACTATCCGGTAGGAATTGATGCTGCGGGAGCACTTCTTATATATCTTACCCAGACACAGAAAAGTGATATGTCTCATATCACAAGCATTGTACCTTACACAACAGGTAAATACATGCTTATAGACAGTTCATCAAGACGAAATCTTGAACTTGTTGAGACTATGCGTGAAAAGCAGAAAAAAGGCTCGCTTCTGTGGGTACTTGATAAGACCAAGACTGCAATGGGCGCAAGAGCGTTAAGAAATCTCGTGCTGCAGCCGCTTATTAACAGAGACGAGATTATAAGGAGACAGGACGCTATAGAGGAGCTTTCTGATAATGCAATTGACAGGGAAGAGATTCGTGAATATCTCGGTCCTATATATGACCTTGAGCGAATTATGACTAAGATTAGCTGTAAGTCAGCTAATCCAAGGGATTTAATTGCATTTAAGAATTCCCTTGAGATGATACCTCACATTAAGAATCAGACAGGACATTTTAAGTGTGATGTATTCAGACAGTGCTTTGAGCAGATGGACGACTTAAAAGACTTATATAATCTTGTAGACACTGCAATTATAGATGATCCTCCAATTACAATGCGTGATGGTGGAATGATAAAGGACGGCTTCTCAGCAGAGGCTGATGAGCTTCGTAATGCCAAGATTAAAGGAAAAGAATGGCTTGCAGAGCTTGAAAGCAGGGAGAAAGAAAAGACAGGAATTAAGAATCTTAAAGTTAAGTATAACAAGGTATTCGGATATTACCTGGAGGTTACTAATTCATTTAAAAATCTTGTTCCTGCTGAATGGGTACGAAAGCAGACTCTTACCGGTTCTGAAAGATACACTACAGATGAGTTAAAGCATCTTGAAGATATTATACTTGGTGCAGAGGATAAGCTCTACTCACTTGAGTATGACCTGTTTTGTGAGGTCAGAGAGCGTATTGCAGCAGAGGTTGTAAGAATACAGAATACGGCCAAGGCTATTGCGATGATTGATGTGTATGCATCACTTTCTGTTGTTGCAACACAGAATAATTTTGTAAGACCTAAGATTAATGAAAAGGGTATTATAGATATCAAGAATGGTCGTCACCCTGTAGTTGAGAAGATGATTTCTAATGATATGTTCATTGCTAATGATACTTATCTTGACAATGGCATGAATAGGATTTCGATTATCACAGGTCCTAATATGGCTGGTAAATCTACATATATGAGACAGACTGCACTTATTGTGCTTATGGCACAGACAGGTTCTTTTGTACCTGCTGATTCAGCTAATATATGTATCGTAGACCGTATATTTACACGAGTCGGAGCGTCTGATGATTTGGCTTCCGGACAGTCTACTTTCATGGTTGAGATGACAGAGGTTGCCAATATCTTAAGAAATGCAACGCCTAAAAGTCTTATAATTCTTGATGAAATCGGAAGAGGTACAAGCACATTTGATGGATTAAGTATTGCATGGGCCGTTGTTGAGTATATTGCCAATACTAAATACTTAGGAGCCAAAACACTTTTTGCAACACATTACCATGAGCTTACTGAATTAGAAGGAACTCTTGACGGAGTCAATAATTACTGTATTGCTGTCAAGGAGAATGGCGATGATATTGTCTTTTTAAGAAAGATTGTAAAGGGAGGTGCGGATAAGAGTTATGGTATTCAGGTTGCCAAGCTTGCAGGAGTTCCTGATGTGGTGCTTAACAGGGCAAAGGAACTTGTTGTTGATTTAAGTGACGCTGATATATCACAGAAAGCCAGGGATATTGCACAGTATTCCAAGAAGCTTGACAAGATGAATGACAAGTACAGAAAGGTTAATGACCTTGAAGTTAAGCAGATGTCACTTTTTGATACTGTTAAGGATGATGATATAGTAACTGATATTATGAATCTTGATATAAGCAATATGACACCTATAGATGCACTTAATACACTTTATAAGCTGCAGGGAAAAGCTAAGAACCGCTGGTAAAACAGGGAGGCTAAATCCTCTGCTCCTGCAAGGGCAGTCGCATTTTGTTTCACAAAACAGGGAGGATTGTATGTCAATAACACTTTTAGACCAGAATACGATTAATAAGATTGCTGCAGGAGAGGTTGTCGAAAGACCTTCTTCTGTAGTTAAGGAGCTTGTTGAAAATGCTATTGATGCCGGAGCAACTGCGATTACAGTTGAGATAAAGGAAGGTGGAATTTCATTTATCAGGGTTACTGATAATGGAAGTGGTATCAATAAAGATGAGATTGAGATAGCATTTAAAAGACATGCTACAAGTAAAATTAAATCAATTGAAGATCTTATGGCGGTTTCGTCTCTTGGCTTCAGAGGTGAGGCACTTGCAAGTATAGCTGCTGTATCCCAGGTTGAACTTATTACAAAGACTGCCGAATGCTTAAGCGGTGTGCATTATACTATTGATGGCGGCGTACCCGGGGAAGTGGCAGAAATAGGTGCTCCGGAGGGAACTACATTTATTGTAAGAAATCTTTTCTATAATACTCCTGTTAGAAGAAAGTTCTTAAAAACTGCTACAACTGAGGGTGGATATATTGGTTCGCTTGTGGAATATCTGGCACTTTCGCATCCTGATATTTCGTTCAGATTCATAAGCAATAACCAGAATAAGCTGCATACATCGGGTAATATGAATCTTAAGGATATAATATATAATGTGTATGGCCGGGATATAACTAATAATCTGTATGAAATCAGCGGCAAGTCTCAGGATATTGAGGCTTCCGGTTTTATTGGCAAGCCTATGGTTGTCCGCGGAAACAGGACTTATGAGAATTATTATATCAATGGCAGATATATAAAGAGCAGTATTATAACTAAGGCTATAGAGGATGCCTATAAGGGCTTTATAATGCCACACAATTATCCGTTCAGTGCAATACATTTTAAGATTAATCCTGCAATTATTGATGTAAATGTGCATCCAACCAAGATGGAGCTGCGCTTCTCGAACAATGAATATATATATAATTTTGTGTACGATACATGTTTAAAAGCACTTAATTCAAAGGAACTTATAGCAGAAGTTTCTGTGCCAGAGCCTGTTGCAGTTAAAATGCAGGAAGCACCTGTTGTAAGAAATGTTATGCCAGATATTAAATTGCCTGAACCTTTTGAAATTAAGCGTTCTGAGCAGATGGTTAAAGAAGATAAAGTAAGATATGAAGCTCTGACAAAATCCGAACCACCAAAGCAGATGAACCTTTTTGAGAATAAACTTCTTGATGAGAACAGCCGTAACAAATACAGAATCATAGGACAGCTGTTTGATACCTACTGGCTCATTGAATTTGAAGATAAGTTCTATATGATGGATCAGCATGCAGCACATGAAAAGGTGCTTTATGAAAGAACAATGAATAAGCTTCATAATAAGACAATAGGAACTCAGATGATTCTTCCACCGATTGTATTGTCACTTAATATGCATGAGGAAGAAATATACAAGGCTAATCAGGATATATTTAAAAGATTAGGATATGAGATAGAAGAATTCGGCGGTAATGAATATAAGGTTACAGGAATTCCTGCCGGACTTCCTAAAATGGATTACAAACAGCTCCTTATTGATGTTCTGGATGGACTTTCTGAAGAAAGTGCCGGAAAAGATCCTGATATTATCACTGAAAAGGTTGCAAGTATGTCGTGTAAAGCGGCTGTAAAGGGCAATAACAGACTGTCATTTAATGAAGCATTTGAACTGATGGACGAGCTTATGAAGGCAGAAAATCCATATAACTGTCCACACGGCAGACCAACGCTTATTATGATGAGCAAATATGAGATAGAAAAGAAATTTAAACGAATAGTATAGAGGCTGATATGAAAAAAGAACCTTTAATAATACTTACAGGTCCGACAGCAGTTGGAAAGACAGAGCTTTCCATTGCACTTGCAAAGGCGGTAAACGGTGAGATAATAAGTGCCGATTCCATGCAGGTGTACAGATATATGGATATCGGAACTGCCAAGATAACAAAAGAAGAGATGCAGGGTGTTAAGCATTATCTTGTTGATGAGATTGAGCCGACAGAGGGCTTTGATGTGGCAAGATTCAAGACTATGGCTGTAGATGCAATACAAAAAATCCGTGAGAACGGTCATATTCCTGTAGTTGTTGGCGGTACAGGATTTTATATTCAGGCACTTTTATATGATTCTACATTTGAAGATGATGAAAGTGATTATGAATACAGGGATTACCTTCAGGGGATTGCTGATACCAAGGGCGCAGAGGTGCTTCACGATATGTTAAAGGAAGCTGACCCTGAATCTGCAGAGGCAATTCATGCCAATAATGTCAAAAGAGTTATCCGTGCACTTGAATTTTATAAGACGACAGGCAGGAAGATATCAGAACATAATAACGAGCAGAGAGCTAAAGAGTCGCCTTATAATTTCTGCTACTTTGTCCTTAATGATAAAAGAGAAATTTTATATGACAGAATAAACAGGCGTGTTGATATAATGTTTGACAATGGACTGCTTGATGAGGTAAAACATTTGTCGGACATGGGGCTTGTAAAGGACGATGTTGCCATGCAGGGGATTGGATATAAAGAGGTATTCGATTATCTTGAAGGCAGATGTGATGAGGCTGGTCTTAGAGAAATGATTAAGCAGGATACAAGACATTTTGCAAAAAGACAGCTTACATGGTTTAGAAGAGAACCGTCGGTTACATGGGTGGATTTTTCCCAGATACGAAGAGAAGATGCACTTTCGTATATGCTTGAACAACTAAAAGAAAAGGAAATTATATGATTATGAGAGAAATGTATAAGAATATGGGAATCTGTGATGAAGTATATGATTACTGCGATAATATAATTAAGTCGCTTCATGACAGATTTGAAGAGATAGACAAGAATGCAGAATATACCAGATGAAGGTTATAAAGGCAATGCAGGATAATAAGGTTGCTGAGATGCATTTATCAGGAACAACAGGTTATGGTTATAACGATGATGGAAGAGATACTCTTGAGAAAGTATATTCAGATATATTCAAGACAGAGGATGCACTTGTAAGACCACAGATTATCTGCGGAACTCATGCGTTAAATGTAGCTTTATCATCTAACTTAAGACCGGGTGATGAGCTTTTGTCGCCTGTTGGAAAGCCATATGATACAATGGATGAAATTATCGGTATCAGACCTTCTAAGGGAAGTCTTGCAGAATATGGAATTACATATGCACAGGTTGACCTGCTGCCAGACGGAGGCTTTGATTATGACGGAATTAAGAATGCAATCAATGAAAGAACAAAGCTTGTTACAATCCAGCGTTCTAAGGGATATGCTTCAAGACCTACACTTTCAGTTGAAAGAATTGGAGAACTTATAAGTTTTATCAAGGGAATCAAGCCAGATGTTATATGCATGGTTGATAACTGCTACGGTGAATTTGTTGAAAGAATTGAACCTCAGAGGTTGGGGCAGATATGATAGTCGGTTCGCTTATAAAGAATCCTGGCGGAGGACTTGCTCCATGCGGCGGCTATATCGCAGGAAAGAAAGAATGCGTTGAGCAGGCAGCTTACAGATTGTCTTCACCGGGGCTTGGAAAAGAAGTTGGTGCAACACTTGGTGTAAACCAGAGCTTTTATCAGGGACTTTTCTTATCACCTGTAGTTGTTGCCGGTGCACTTAAGGGTGCAATATTTGCTGCAAATGTATACGAAAAGGCAGGCTTTGTAGTAAGACCTGATGGAAGTGAGCCAAGATATGATATTATTCAGGCAGTTGAACTTGGAAGTGCAGACGGGCTTCTTGCTTTCTGTAAAGGAATCCAGGCGGCAGCACCTGTTGACAGCTTTGTTACACCAGAACCATGGCCGATGCCAGGATATGATTCAGACGTTATCATGGCTGCCGGAGCTTTCGTTCAAGGCTCATCAATAGAACTTTCTGCGGATGGCCCATTAAAAGAACCTTATTCAGTATTCTTCCAGGGAGGCCTTACATGGTATCATGCAAAGCTTGGAATTATGATGAGTGTTCAGAAAATGTTTGAAAAAGATCTTATAAAGCTTTGATTGAATTAATATTTGTGTTATAATGCATTGGAGTATGGATTTTTCCGTACTCCAATTTATGATTAAAGGGTGAAATCTATGAGTAACATTTCTAAATATAAGAACGGCTGGCTTTTATGGCTATTCATTCTGATAGGCATTGTGCTTGGCGGTCTTATTGCAGAACTTACTGCCGGTGTACATACATTAAGCTGGCTGTCTTATGGACAGAGTTTTGGTCTTAACAGTCCACTGGTATTAGATCTTGGGGTACTTGTATTAACATTTGCACTCCAGATTAAGATTACTATTGCCAGTATAATAGGCGTTATACTTGCAATTATTATTTACAGATTTATTTAATCTGACTGCTGTTTAATTTATGGTATATGAGAATATAATAACAGGTGTAGAAGAGGATAAGCTTCTTCCTTATGAGAAGTGCCTTGAGTATGGAGCAACAGCACTGGATAATGCGGAGCTGTTAGCTGCCATTATCAGAACCGGAACGAACGGATTAAGTTCTATCGAACTTGCTGAAAAGTTACTGGAGAGTGCCGGTAATCTTAACGGACTATATAATATGTCTGTTCAGGAACTTATGCAGATTAAAGGCATAGGAAAGGCTAAAGCTGTGCAGATATGCTGTATACTTGAGCTTTCAAGGCGTATTGCCAAGCAGAAGGCAAGAGAAAAATTAGATTTTTCCAATGCAGAGACAATAGCAGGGTATTATATGGAAGACATGAGACATCTTGAGAAAGAACATCTTATACTTGTTATGCTTGATAACAGATGCTGTCTTATAAGAGATAAGGTGCTTTCTGTAGGAACTTCCACTGGTTCAATGGTTTCGGTAAGAGAGATATTTAAAGAAGCACTTGATAACAGGGCAGCTTCAATAGTTCTTCTTCATAACCATCCTTCAGGCAATCCTTCTCCGAGCAGGGAAGATATGAAGGTTACAAGGAATGTGGCAGAAGCAGGGAAGATTGTAGGGATTGAGCTGCTGGACCATATTGTTATAGGAGATAATTCTTATTTCAGTTTTAAACAAATGCAATATATTAATTAACAATTAAGAAAGGAAGTAAGATATGGGTAACGCATACGGAATTGATATAGGCACAAGTAATTTCAAAATGTGCTGCAGTGACAAAGATAAGATACTTAATGAGAAGAATATTATAGCTATTGCTAATAAAACAGAGCTTTTAGCTTTTGGAGATGAAGCATATGAGATGTATGAGAAAGCTCCTGAGCATATAGAGGTTTCTTTCCCTGTAAAGTTTGGTGTTATAGCAGATATTGAGAATATGCAGACACTTCTTTTTAGTTTCTTTAATAAGATTAATGAAGGAAAGAAGATTACAGGTTCAGATTTCTATATTGCTGTACCTACAGATGTAACAGAAGTAGAGAAGAGAGCCTTTTATGAACTTGTGGTTGATTCAAAGGTAAAGGCTAAGAATGTTTATGTAGTTGATAAGCCTGTTGCAGATGCAATTGGTGCAGGTCTTGATGTAACCAAGTCTAAAGGTATCATGATTGTTAATATCGGCGCTGAGACAACAGAAATTTCTGTACTTTCTTTAGGAGGAATCGTTATAGCAAGGCTGTTAAGATTGGTGGTAATAAGCTTGATGACTGCATTATAAGCAACGTAAGAAAAGCCTATAATCTTGTTATTGGAAGCAAGACTGCTGAGAATTTAAAGAAACAGTTAGGAAGTGCTGTTCCTGTATCAGAAAGCTTTGCACCTGGTTTTGGAAGAAATGTTTTATCAGGACTGCCTGTAAGTGTTGATATATCTTCTGATATTATATATCAGGCAATAATTGATTCATTACATTCGATTATGGATGCAATTAAAGTTATTCTTGAGAGAACTCCGCCAGAACTTGCGGCAGATATTATTAAAGATGGTGTTTATTTTACAGGAGGAACATCTCAGATTAATAATCTTGAGAAATTTATTAAGGATGAGACTAATCTTAATGTCAACATTGTGGAACATCCTGCAGAAAGCGTTGTAAGAGGTCTTATGGGAGTTGTATCTAATCCTGAATTTGCCAAGGTTGCATATACTCCAACAGAGAAAAATTTTGATTAAGGGCAGGTTTTAGAATGAGAAAGAAAATTTCTTCATTTATGACTTCGAAGAATATTCTCATTGCACTTACGGTTCTGTGCTGCTTCTTTATTGGAACAAGCTTTTTTACAGATACGCTTACCAAGCCTCTTAAAAAATGTGTTTCAATGATTGTTGTTCCGGTACAGAAAGGTATGAACAATATAGGCTTCTGGGTTTATGACAAATACCAGACGCTTCAGGAAATATCAGTTGTTCTTGATGAGAATAAGAATCTTCAGAGTCAGATTGATGAGCTTACAGAAGAAAATAATCAGTTAAAGCAGGATTCATATGAACTTAACAGGCTCCGTGAGCTGTATGAGCTTGACCAGCAGTATGCAGGCTATTCTAAAGTCGGAGCAAGAGTAATTGAAGTTACAACAGATAACTGGCATTCTTCATTCAAGATTGATAAAGGTACAGATGATGGGCTTAAAGTTGATATGAATGTTATTGCAAGTGGTGGTCTTGTAGGTATTATTTCTGAAACAGGAAGTAATTATTCTATTGTCAAGACAATCACAGAGAATAACAGTAATGTGAGCGGAATGCTTATAGATACTAATGAAACATGTATAGTTCAAGGTGATATTGAACTTATGGATACAGGAATGATACGTGTTTCACATTTTAAAAGTGATGTTATTGTCAGAAATGGTGATAAAGTAGTTACATCCAATATAAGTGATAAATATCTTCAGGGAATTCTGATTGGATATGTTAAGGATGTTAAGCTGGATTCTAACAATCTTACCCAGTCTGGATATATTGTTCCCGCAGTTGATTTTAATAATCTGCAGGAGGTATTAGTCATAACCCAGCTTAAAGAATAAGTGTTTAGGACTATTTATTATGAAAAGAAAGATAACAGAATTGATTATTATATTGTTTTTCTATCTCATGCAGGTTTCTGTTGCAAGAGTTATTTCAATTGCTAATATTTCGCCTAACTGGCTTATTATTCTTCCAGTATTTTTTGGGTTTTTCTGTGGGAAAAATGATGGAATGTTTGCTGGATTTTTTGCAGGAATTATGTATGATTTGTTTTATTCCGGATTATTCGGATTTACAGCACTTATTTTTATTTACATAGGATATTTTTCAGGCTTTTTTTATCAGAAGTACGAGGTGAGAGAAATTCTTATCCCTCTTGCACTTGTGATAACTGCTGATTTCGGATATGGATTTATATCATATATTGGTAATTTCCTGCTTCATAACAGACTTAATGTAGGATTTTTTATGTCGAGATTTATTTTGCCGGAAGTTGTATATACAGCACTGGTTTCTCTTATTATATATCATCCTATACATTATTTCTGTACGATAACGGAGCCAGGGAGAGAGAGAAAAAAGAAGGGTAAGATTGATGAAGGAAGTATTTGATTATATTGTAAGTCTTCTCAAATCCAGAATTTTTCCTATGATTCTTGTGTTTATTGTTCTGATTTCTGTTCTTGTTCACAGATTATTTGTTCTTCAGATAATAAAGGGAAATTCATATGTTGAGGACTTATCAAGCTCTATACAGAAAGATATGAGTGTTGCGGCTGCCAGAGGCCGTATCTATGACCGTAACGGTGTTCTTCTTGCTTACAATGATCTGTCATACGCAGTCAAGATAAGCGACTCTGGAAGATATTCAGATAACGCAACTAAGAATACAACTATTAATAATTCTATTAACAAGACATTAGATATTATAGAAAATCATGGAGATACATATTCTAATGATTTTCCTATTATCTATAATAATGGACAGTTCTCATATAATGTTGAGGGTACATCGCTTTTAAGATTTTTAAGAGATTCTTATGGAACTGAGTCGATAGCAGCACTTTCTGACGAACAGAAGGCTACATCAGCAGAGAATATGTTCAAGTACCTTTGCAAGACTTATGAGGTTAATTATGATGAATTTGGAATAGAACATTCTCTTATGATTGTTAATCTAAGAAGATATATGGCTGCCAATTCGTATAACAGATATCTTACATTTATTATTGCAAATGAAGTATCGGATGAAACTGTTGCAGCTATACTGGAAAACAGTGATGGTCTTGTTGGTGTTACTGTGGAAGAGCAGTATATAAGAAGATATGTTGATAGTGTATATTGCTCACAAATACTTGGATATACTGGAACAGTCTCTAATTCAGAATTAGAGGAGCTTGGCGACGGATATGAAAGTAATGATGTTGTTGGTAAATCAGGAATTGAAAAGAGCATGGAGAATGAGTTATCCGGAGTAAAGGGTGAGAAATCGGTATATGTTGATACTGTAGGAAGAGTTACAGAGGTGCTTGATCAGGAAGATCCACAGGCTGGACATGATGTATATCTTACAATAGATATTAACCTTCAGAAATCAATATATAATGCGATAGAAGATGAGATAACCGATATATTCATGAAATATTTCACACCTGGAAGCAATAAGATAACTTATAATGGTTCTGGTGATGTTGATACTATATATATAACAGCACAGGAAGTATATTTTGCACTTATTGATAATAATCTGGTTTCATTAAAAGAAATTGAAGAACAGAATACACCTAATGAAGCTGAGATTTACAGTCAGTTTGAGACAAAAAAGGCACAGACTTTATCATGGTTGGATAGTGAGCTTAAATCTGGTAACACTGCTTATGGAAAACTTTCAGAGGAACAGCAGTTGTATATCTGGTATATATATGACCTTTTAAGAAGTGAGAATATATTCAGTCTGGCTAATGTTGATACAAGCGACAGTGTTTATTATGACTGGGTATACGGGGATTCGACAAGTCTCTCACAGCTTTTGACGTATGGTATATCTAAGAACTGGATAGATATGTCATCGCTTACATCAGAGAAGTATACAAGTCTTCAGGAGTCATATGATGCACTTGTTGATTATATTATTTCAGCACTTGATTCTGATACAGCATTTTTTAAGAAAATGTACAAATATATGATTAATGCTGGAAGTATTTCAGGAAGACAGGTGTGTATGCTTCTTTATGAACAGGGCGTTCTTGATATGAATGCAGATGATTCACGTTATCAATCTCTTTCATCAGGAAGCATGGGAGCATATGAATTTATGTCATATGTTATCTCTAATAAGATTATTACTGTTGGACAGCTTGCACTTAAACCATGCTCAGGCTCAGCAGTTGTTACTAATCCTAATAATGGCGATATTCTGGCACTTGTTTCATATCCAAGTTATGATAATAACAAGTTGTCAGGAACAGTAGATGCAAAGTATTACAGTTCACTTGTTACTGATAATGCAAGTCCACTGCTTAACAGGGCGACACAGTCATTTATTGCTCCAGGTTCTACTTATAAACCATGTACAATTATTGCCGGCATGGATACAGGTATAATATCATCATCTACTGTATTTAACTGTTCAGGAGTTTTTGACAAGGTAACGCCTTCACCAAGATGCTGGCAGAGATGGGGTCATGGAAGTGAATCGGCTGCTACTGCGATAAGAGATTCATGTAATGTTTATATGTATAATGTTGGTTATAATCTTGCATGTAGTAAGAATGGTTCATATAATAGTACTTATGGAACTAATATATTAAAGAACTATTCTGATATGTTGGGGTTATCTAACAAAACTGGCATAGAGATTGAGGAAGGAACACCTGGTGCATCTTCACAGAATGCCATTGCATCAGCAATCGGACAGGGTAACCACAGATACAGTACACTTAATCTTGCCCGTTATGTTACAACGCTTGCAACATCAGGTACATGTTATAATCTTACTCTTATTGATAAGATTACTGATTATGATGGCAATATCATTAAGGAAAACCACGCAGAAGTTAATAATCAGGTAGAATTAAGTTCTGATATATGGAATACAGTTCATTCTGGTATGAATATGGCTGCAGGAACATATACAGCATTATCATCATTGCATATGTCGATTGCTGCTAAGACAGGAACTGCACAGGAAAGGACAACAGATCCTGACCATGCTACATTAATATCATATGCACCTTATGATAATCCTGAATATTGTATGGCTGTGCGTATTCAGAATGGTTATGCAGCTTCTAATGCAGTAACATTAGGCGCAGAGATATATAAAATGCTTTTTAATATTAATGAATAATATTTATTGATATATACTAAAGAAATAATAATATAAAATGTGAGGTGAGTGCTTTGGATAATTCAGTCATAATCAAAGGAAGTAAAAGTGGAATAACAGTATTTCTTGACAATGAGATGCCTTTTGAAGAGTTACTTGAAAGTGTTTCAGATAAGTTTAAAAATGCATCAAAGTTCTTTAATAATGCTAATATGGCAATTTCTTTTGATGGAAGAGATTTATCTGCAGAAGAAGAAAAGAAAATACTTAATATTATATCGGATGTATCTGACCTTAATATTGTATGCGTTCTTGATGAGAATAATGACATGAAAACTGTATATGAAGAAGCTGTTAAGAAAGCTATCGCCAGTACGGCGGTCCAGGTGCCGGAACCAGCTTTACAGCCGGTAAGCCAGACAGTGTCAGATCAAAGAACATCATGTATGTTCTACAAAGGGACACTTCGTTCAGGTCAGGTATTTGAAGCTGACGGAAGTGTTGTTGTATTAGGCGATGTTAATCCGGGGGGAAAAGTTGTTGCCAAGGGAAGTGTTATAGTACTTGGAAGTCTTAAAGGTAATATATTTGCAGGTGTCGATGGCAACGAGAATGCATTTGTTGTTGCACTTGAAATGAGTCCTATGCAGATTAAAATTGGAGATATTATTGCAAGAAGCTCAGATTCAGGAACTAAAGCTACAAAGGGCAGAGGTAAAGTTAAGGTTGTAGAACCTAAGATTGCTTATGTCTATGACCAGAATATATATATCGAAGATTTAGAGCAGAATGCACTGGATGATATATGCTTAGATTAATTTAATATGTTTTTATACTGTTTTAAAAAAAATAGTTGATTTAACAGAAAAAATCTCGCATAATTAATATATTGCGATTTATTATGAATTATTAATGGAGGTTTAATATGAGTGAAGTTATAGTTGTAACATCAGGAAAGGGTGGTGTAGGTAAGACTACAACAACAGCTAATATTGGTACAGGTCTTGCCAAACTTGGAAAGAAGGTCGTTATGATTGATACAGATACAGGCCTTAGAAATCTTGATGTTGTATTAGGACTCGAAAACCGTATTGTATATAATCTTGTTGATGTTGTTGAAGGTAATTGCAGATTAAAGCAGGCAATGATTGCAGATAAGAGATGTCCTAAGCTGTTTCTTTTACCAACTGCACAGACAAGAGATAAGTCGGCAGTGACACCAGAGCAGATGGTTAAGGTTATTGATGAAATCAAGAATGATCCAGAAGGATTTGATTACATAATTCTTGACTGTCCGGCTGGTATTGAACAGGGATTCCAGAATGCTATCGCTGGTGCTGACAGAGCATTAGTTGTTACAACACCAGAAGTTTCAGCTATCAGAGATGCTGACAGAATTGTAGGTTTATTAGATGCGCATGGTCTTCAGAATCATGAGGATTTAATTGTGAACAGAATCAGAATGGATATGGTAAACAGAGGCGAGATGATGTCAATTGATGATGTTAATGATATCTTACAGCTTAATGTTATTGGTGCTGTTCCAGATGATGAGAATATTGTTGTGGCTACTAACAAGGGACAGCCACTTGTTGGAGATGACTCTCTTGCAGGACAGGCTTATATGAATATCTGCCGCAGAATTACTGGTGAAGAGATTCCTTTTCTTGATCTTAATGGCAAAGGTGGTTTCTTTAAGAAACTTTCAGCATTTTTTAAGAGTGACAAGAAGAATTAATATATGTATGAGATAGGCATTATAACGCTTATTCAGGGAGGGATTAAATATGGGATTACTTGATTTATTTAAGAAAAAAGGTTCAAGTGATGTAGCAAAAGACAGATTAAAGTTATTACTTGTATCTGACAGAGCTAATTGTTCACCAGAGGTTATGGAAATGATTAAGAATGATATTATTAAAGTCATTTCTAAATATATGGAGATTGATACAGACGGACTTGATATTCAGATTACATCTACAGAGTCTGATACCAATAATGGTTCTGTACCAGCGATTTTTGCTAATATTCCAATTAAGGATATGAGAAATAGCGAAAAGTAATAAGGATTTTATTATGTTAAAAAAGTATAAGCTGCGTTCATACAATTTTATATTGGTGTTTATTCTGATTATAACGTCAGTGTTTGCTCTGGCTGTAGTCAATAGTGCCAATAGTGCGTATACAATGAAACAGGGTGCTGGTATGGTTGTATCATTTGTAATAATGATTATTGTATCATTTATAGATTACAACTGGATTCTTAAGTATTTCTGGATATGGTATGGTGTTGTTACTGTCATGCTTATAGGTGTTCTTACTGTATTCGGTCATGGTTCTCATGGTGCAACGAGATGGTTTAAGATAGGACCAATACAGCTGCAGCCTTCAGAATTCTAAAACTGGCACTTATATTACTGGTTGCAAAGCTTGTTGCCGCTAATAAAGAGAGACTTAATTCAATTAAGTTTCTTGCGTTAATAGCATGTTTAACATTATTTCCAATATTGTTAGTTGCTATGCAGCCTAACCTTTCAACGACAATACTTTTATGTATTATCGTTATTGCAATGCTTTATTGTGCCGGGGTAAGCTATAAGATATTTGGAATTGCGATATTAATTGCAGTTCCGGTTATATCAGCATTTTTGGTATATGTTGTATCAGTTGAACATCCAATACTTATAGAGGATTATCAGAGAAAGCGTATAGTTGACTTTATTGAAGGTAATAAGTCAGAAGAAGTAGATATGACTGATGCAGGAACATATCAGCAGGCATACGC
The DNA here is from genome assembly GCF_003464165.1 of Eubacterium sp. AM49-13BH. Classification (GTDB taxonomy): domain Bacteria; phylum Bacillota; class Clostridia; order Lachnospirales; family Lachnospiraceae; genus Lachnospira. Next base: position 37,645 of record NZ_QSEK01000007.1, read on the forward strand.
TGTTCAGGCAATTGGTTCAGGTCAGCTTACAGGAAAAGGTCTTAATAATAATGATACATCTTCACTTAAGAATGCTGGATATATTGCTGAGGCTCAGAATGATTTTATATTTGCTGTTATTGGTGAAGAATTAGGCTTTACAGGTGGCTGTATTACAATTTTTTTATTGTTTCTGATTGTCTTAGAGTGTATAATAGTAGCCGTGAGAGCGAAGAACTTTGAAGGAAGGCTGATATGCTGCGGGGTTGCTATATATATAGGGTTCCAGACTTTTATTAATATAGGAGTTGTATCGTGGATATTACCTAATACGGGGGTTCCATTACCATTTTTTAGCTGTGGTCTTACATCGCTTCTTACATTATTCACAGCTATGGGAATTGTACTCAATGTCAGTCTTCAGCGTAATGTTGAAAGAGATGATGACATGTTTGCAGATGATTTTAGAGGATAACTTTTTGTTATACATTTTATTATACTTACATTAGGGGGAAACTTTAATGAACATCGGTTTAATAGCACATGATTCTAAGAAAAAGTTAATGCAGAATTTTTGTATCGCATATAAGGGGATTCTTAATAAGAATCAGCTTTTTGCGACAGGTACAACTGGAAGACTTATAGAGGAAGTTACTAATCTGTCAGTACATAAGTTTCTTGCTGGACATCTTGGCGGTGATCAGCAGTTATGTGCCCAGATAGAACATAATCAGATTGATCTTGTTATTTTCCTTAGAGAGGCAGAGAATCCGCTAGCGCATGAGCCGGATTCAGATAATATATGCAAGCTTTGTGATATGTATAATATTCCATTGGCAACTAATCTTGCAACAGCAGAGCTGCTTGTTAAGTCGCTTGAGCGAGGAGATATGGAATGGAGAGAAATTTATCAGTAGAATAATTAAAATTATAAAAGGTGATATTCTGCCACATAATAGTGGAAGAGTATCACCTTTTATTTATTGTCAATCTTTTCTTAATTTGACAATGTTTCTTGCAGAACGCTTGTTTTCTTCTACAATCTCTGCATAATGCTTCCGTGTAGTATTAACGTCCTTATGTCCTAAAACATCGGCAACAAGATATATATCCTGGCTTTCCTGATACAGACTAGTACCATAAGTGCTTCGAAGCTTATGAGGTGTAATATGCTTTACAGTTGTAACTGTCTGGGCATATTTTTTAACTAGAAGTTCAACGGATCGTACACATAGGCGCTTCTTTTTGGCTGATATGAATAGAGCATTTTCATGTCCTTCATCAGGCGTTAAATTCTTTCTTTCTTCAAAATAATTAAGTAGTGCTTCACGGACTTCATCACCAAAGTATACAAAGCTTTCAGAGCCACCTTTTCTTATAACTCTGATTCTGTCATTATCAAAATCGACATCATTAATATCTAATCCAACACATTCAGACACTCGTATACCTGTTCCAAGCATAAGTGTAAGAAGAGCCAGATCACGTGTTTTAAGCTTTTCATGGCTTTGGAGCTGTGTTTTGGTGAGTTTATTGCCAGATTCTACATTATCAAGAAATTCAGCTACTTCATTAGGTTCCATCCTTATAATAGCTTTTTCATGAATTTTAGGCATATCAACCTTTATAGTCGGATTGAAACTGATTATTTCATAACGGCAGTAATATTCATAAAAACGTCTTAATGCACATAATTTACGTTTGGCAGCACTTTCTGAATTAGTTATATCACGACCATTCTTTTTATAGAGCTTTACATGTCGTAAGTATCTGGTTATATCAGTACCATCTATTTTTTCTAAATCCTGTGGCTTAAAGTCTTTCATAGCATATGAACTGAACTTAGGTATGCATTCAATGAGAAATTCAAAGAAGCCTTTAATGTCCATTGCATAGGCAATCTTAGTTCTTGGCTGCTTATTAAATTCCAGACTGTCAAAATACTGCGTACAGAAATCCGGTAATATATCAAGTAATTCATTAAGCTTTTTCTTGTACTTGATGTTTTGTTGTTCTGTGTATGTTTTTTCAGCCATTAAGAATACCTCCATATATAAAAAATTACTAATCACTTCGTTAAACCTGACTTTAGCGAAGTGATTACTGTATGGATAATTATATTCTTCTATCTGTTATTTTGCAACTAATTTTCCTTGATAAAGTCTCTTATTAACTATATTGATATGAAATGCTTTCTGATATGACTTAATCTTGTTAAGCTCATTATCAGTTATAATTGATATACATGTTCCTGTGTTGCCATTACGTCCACATCGTCCGCATCTGTGAATATATTCCTTATTGTCCTCAGGAAGGTTTACATTGATTACTGTATCAATATTATCAATCTGAAGTCCTCTGGCTGCTATATCTGTTGCAATAAGAAGCTGAATCTTTCCATTTCTGAAATTCTCTATTGCAGCTTTCTTGGCTGAATTATCTTTATTACCGGCAATTGAAGCTACATTGTAATGATGATATTCTAGCTTCTGAAGGGATTCTTCCAAATCATACTTGGAATTAACGAATATAATTGCCTTCTCTGGTTTAACAGCTTTAATAATCTTTCTTAAAGTTTCAATTCGTTCCCTTCTGTCAGAAATGACGCTTATATGCTTGATTGTAGAAGGAATCTGGCTTGTATTACCAGAATTACTGTTAATATCAATGAATATTGGTTTGAAACACAAAGTATTAGTTCTTGTCTTCTTATCTACGCTTGCAGAGAATAAAAGAACCTGTGTGAACTTCATTAAAGACTTTCTTATTGCTTCTACATCCTGGATAAATGTCTTATCAAAGAGCTTGTCTGCCTCATCTAGAACAAGAGTCATAACCTCATGTACTTTAATCTTCCTGTTGCTTATGAGCTGATGTATGCGGTTAGGTGTTCCGATAATTATTGCAGGCTTATTAGATTTAATAGAATCAATCTGTCTAGATATATTCACATCTCCTATTAATGCAGCAGATGTAAATGTATTATCCATATGTGCAAATATATCTTTAAGTGTATTATTGACCTGTATTGCAAGTTCTGCTGTTGGAACAAGAACAACAGCCTGAATATTATGAGTATCTCTCTTTAATCTGTTAATAATCGGGATAAGATAAGCAAGTGTCTTACCTGTTCCTGTTGATGAACATGCTATAATGTCACGGTTGTCCATAATATGCTTATATGTCTGACGCTGTATTTCGGTCATATCGACGATTTTATTATCTGCAAGGTAATCTGATACACCATGAGAAATAGTCTCTATATCGCTGAATTTCATAGTCAATCTCCTTATGAATAAATTATTTAAATTTAGTTATATTTACAGCCATTTCGCTATCAATAAATTTTAACAAAAATGCAGTGAAAAGTCCAATATTAACTAGCTTTTCACTGCATGCGGGAAATGTATATGCAATTAGATATTATCTTACATCAGTTGAATAATAATATATTACAAGATTCTTACCTGAATGGATTGTGTCAGATGATAAATCATTCATCTGCATTATATTGTAAATATATGAAGTTGTATCTTCATTACCATTATTATATCTGTCAGCAAGTGACCATAATGTATCATTGTCTTCTAAAGATACTGTTGTGTAATACTTATATGTTCGTGTTCTGTTCGAGTCATCAGAAGCCTTGACAATAATGCCTCCAATAGAAACGGCGAATATAAGAATTGAACATATAATAACCATTCTTAATGACTTGACAGTCATCTGTCTGTTTCTTCTGCGTCTGTCGCTTCTTTTCTTAGCTGCTGCTCTTCTATATGTGTATTCTGAATTATTCATACGTAAAACCTCCAATCAAACAAGTGTTCTGTTGCTTATGAGTTGATTATATAATCAGAACATGCGTTTGTCAATAAAAATCGAACAAATTTTCCGAACATTTTTTCAGAAATTATGTTTGCACATAATGTATAAATGTGGTAAAATTATTTAAAAGAAATTAATGGAGGTTCGTAATATGGCATATGGCAGAATAACTCAGAAACAGTCTGAGATTCTTGAATATATTAAATCACAGATTCTTAACAAAGGATATCCACCATCAGTAAGGGATATATGTCAGGCAGTTAATCTTAAGTCTACATCATCTGTTCATGCACATCTTGAGTCTTTGGAGAAGAATGGATATATAAGAAGAGACCCGACTAAGTCGCGTACAATAGAGATAATTGATGATAACTTTAATCTTTCAAGGAGAGAGGTTGTTAATATCCCGTTATTAGGTCAGGTTGCCGCAGGACAGCCACTTCTTGCCGTTGAGAATATAACAGAGTACTTTCCTATCCCATCAGAATACATGCCAGGTGGAGAAGTATTCATGTTAAAGGTCAAGGGTGACAGCATGATTAATATGGGAATCTACGAAGGCGATCAGATAATAGTTAGAAAGCAGAATACAGCTTCTAATGGAGAAGTAATTGTTGCACTAGTAGATGATTCAGCAACAGTCAAGCGTTTTTACAAGGAGAACGGACACATAAGACTCCAGCCAGAGAACGATTTCATGGACCCAATCATCGTAGATGACTGCGAGATATTAGGAAAAGTAATAGGTCTCATAAGACTAGGCATAGACTAATTTTAGTCCATATGAAAAATCCAGCCATAGATATATAAGAAATCTGATAACCAGACATGAGAGCCTGGTGAGCTGTCAAAGCAGCAAAACAAGCTTTCACGGTGTCCGGATTTAAATATATCTATAGCTGGATATATTTTTATATTATCACCAATTAACAACCTGTAATACATCGCAGCATCCCTGAGAATACGATGCCGGAGGTATATAGATAATCAGAACCGTTTGAGGACGCCGGCACTTGGTAAGCTGCTGCAGGCAGCGAACCTAGTACCGCTGCGTCCGAGACCGAGCGAAAGCGGGTTCTGATTATCTATATACCTCCGGCAGAGTTCCCTCCCGGGAAGCCACTTAAGCAGTAATTACAGGCTGTTAATATCAACCTCTTTACCATCACGCCATATACGTTCAATATTATAGAACGCTCTGTCATCCTCAGAGAATACATGAACAATAACATCCTTGTAATCAAGAAGAATCCATGAAGCTGTATTATAACCCTCAACCTTAGGATCATCATATCCAGCCTTGAACATTTCTTCTTCTACATTATCTACCATAGCCTGAATCTGGTTAGTATTGCTACCACTAGCAATAACGAAATAATCTGCAATAACAGATACATTGCTGATATCAATAACTCTGATATCTTCAGCCTTCTTATCCTGTAAGGCATCTATGATAACCTTTAACATATCCTTAGAATCTGTCATATCTTAATTCTCTCTTTCTTTAATAATCCCTTTGTAGTATTCGTAGGTATCAACGGTCTGTGTATCGATATTACGACCAGTTTTTGTTATATACGAAAGGGTGTCGTCTAATATTACATAAGCCGCCATATCAATATCAGTGAATGCCATATGTCTTATGTCATCAAGATTGGCAGCTTTATTTCTGTAGGGTTCAATATAATCTGCAATGAATACAATCTTTTCTAATAAAGTCATTGCAGGCTTTCCTGTTGTATGCCATTGGATGGCAGAACATATTTCATCATCTTCAACATTGTACTTGTGTGCTGCATAATATGCACCAAGCTTTGAATGAAGCAGATAAGGACTTTCAAGCTCAATATCTGATATTGGAAGTCCAAATTGTTCACATTCAGCAATCTTTACATCATCAGGAACACATTTGGCACAATCATGAAGAAGACCTGCAATATACGCCTTGTTCATATCTGCACCATGACACATGGCAAGACAGGCACTTGCATTTGCAACACCAAGTGTATGCTGGTATCGCATGTTGTCTGTACGGAGTGCGTCTTTTACCTGTGTTCTTAATTGTTCAATATATTTGTTATCCATAATAGAACCTCTTAAACATAAAGTTTTCTGGACTTTATATACTCTTCTACTTCTTCGCCGACATCTTCTTTTACTGACAGACCCATTGAAACCTTCTTTCGTATATCAGTTGAACTGTAAGGGAGTTCCGGAACATCAATAAAATCAATAACCGCACCATATTTATCAGCAAGAAAATGTTTCTGATCTATAAGTACACTGGCTGAATTATTGTCCCTGTTAGCACATAAAAGATGACAATGGCTGCATATATACTCAGGATGATACCAGTCCTGAATATAAAGAAGAGAATCTGCACCTATTATAAAATATATTTTCTTATATGAATCATATATCTGTGCAAGTGTATCGGCTGTGTAGGTATTACCGGGACGGTCAGTTCAATCGTAGAAAGTGACATGTAATCAAAAGGTTTAATTGCAAGCTTTACCATATTACAACGGTCAGTTGCACTTACAATGGGAGAATTATCTTTGTAAGCAGGTGTGCCTGAAGGCATGAATAATATTTCATCCATATCAGACTGCTCGTAGGCACATCTGGCAATACCTGTGTGTCCTTTGTGGATTGGATTAAATGTTCCCCCCATAATACCTATTATTTTGTCTGAATTAATCATGGTAAAATAATTTTCTTGTTGTCCTTAGATTCCTTGTAAAGAACGATTTTCTTTCCAATAACCTGAACAACCTGCGAACGTGTTCTTTCTGCAACCATCTGTGCGATTTCTCTAGGGTCATCAGCACAGTTATTAAGAACACTTATTTTGATAAGTTCTCTTGCCTCAAGAGCTTCTGCAATAGCTGCAGTGTTCTCTGGAGTAAGACTATTCTTTCCAAACTGGAATATTGGATCCATTGTCATTGCAAGACCCTTTAAATAAGCTCTCTGTTTGCTTGTCATATATTCTCTCCTATTTTAATTATGCTTTATAGTAATCAAACTCAAGGTAATCACCAACGATAACGGTATCGCCTTCCTCAATTCCAAGCTTCTCAAGTTCATCAAGAACACCTGAGCGCTTCATAAATTTCTGGAAGAAATCAAATCCCTTTTCAGATTCAAGGTTAGTATAACCAAGCATTTTATCAATCTTTGGTCCGTTGACAACGTATACGCCATCTTCGTTAATAGAAACCTCAAAGCTGTCGTTAGGATTATCCATAAGCTCGTCGTAGTCAAATTCTTTCTCAAATAATACAGGTTCGTCCTTGAAGTTATCAAGCAGTGTTCTGACCGCGTATAACAGCTCTTTAACGCCCTGTCCTGTAACAGCTGATATAGGATATACTTTAATGCCTTCCGGCTCAAATGCGTCTCTTATAGCCTGTACAGGGTCACTGCCATCATCATATATAACGTCAATCTTATTAGCGGCAATAACCTGAGGTCTTTCAAGAAGCTTAGGATTATAATTCTCAAGCTCTTTGTTAATAGCCTTAATATCAGCTATAGGATCACGGCCTTCAGTTGAAGCTGCATCAACAATATGAATAATGACTTTAGTTCTCTCAATATGACGTAAGAACTGGTGACCAAGACCAACACCTTCGGATGCACCCTCAATAAGACCAGGAATATCAGCAATAACGAAACCTTTACCACCATCAAGATCAACAACACCAAGATTAGGATTAAGTGTTGTGAAATGATAATTGGCAATCTTAGGTCTTGCATTAGTTACTCTTGATAAAAATGTTGATTTACCAACATTAGGGAATCCTACAAGACCAACATCAGCAATAACCTTAAGTTCAAGACGAACCCATAATTCCTGCGCATCCTGTCCAGGCTGTGCATACTGTGGAGCCTGCATGGTAGATGTAGCATAGTTCATGTTACCTTTACCACCACGGCCACCTTTAAGAATAGTTTCCTGAAGGTTATCTCCAGACATATCTGCAATAACTTTACCGGATTCATCATCATATATAACAGTTCCTTCAGGCACTTTAATTATAAGGTCTTCACCATCTTTACCTGTGCATCTTCTCTTGCCGCCTTCTTCGCCGCTTTCAGCAATATATTTGCTGTTATGTCTGAAATCACCGAGTGTATTAAGCCCTTTATCGACCATAAAAATAATATCTCCGCCATGACCGCCATTGCCGCCATCAGGACCGCCAGCAGGAACATAAAGCTCTCTACGGAAGCTTACATGACCATCTCCACCCTTGCCGGATTTAATAAAAATGCGGACTCTGTCTGCAAACATAACCTTTCCTCCATTCTATATTTAAATTATGTTAACTGTTCGAATTAACATTCATAAATCAAGAAAAAAGCTCCAAATCCGAAGACTTGGAGCTAAAAAACAAATTAGTCGTTTGAAACAACAGGATAAACAGAAACCTGCTTTCTATCCTTGCCCTTTCTTTCGAACTTAACAGTTCCATCAACAAGTGCGAATAATGTATCATCGCCACCACGACCAACATTAACACCTGGATGAATCTTTGTTCCACGCTGTCTGTAAAGAATATTACCAGCTAAAACAAACTGTCCGTCAGCTCTCTTAGCGCCTAATCTCTTAGACTCTGAATCTCTACCATTCTTTGTAGAACCTACACCCTTTTTATGAGCGAATAACTGAAGATTCATATTTAACATAAGGTTACACCTCCTTAACACTAATTGATAAGTATTTCGGATTATCCTCAGCCACAGAACTAACACCTAATTCATATGACTTAAGTAAAATCGAAGTTTCCGGACTAACAGGCATAGCTATCTTAAAGATAACAATTCCTTCATCCTCATTAACTGACACATCAAACTTATCATCGGTAAAAGCCTCTATCGAATTAATAGTATTGATTGTCAGAACTGAAATAGCAGAACATATAATATCACTGCCGGATTCAGCATATCCTGCATGACCTGCAGAATAAAAACCTGTGATCTCTTTTTCAGAGTTCTTAAAAAAAGTTATATGAGTCATGAATAACACACCTCACAAACACCCATACAAAAATTAAGCATTAATCTTTTCAATCTTAACTTCTGTGTAAGCCTGTCTATGACCATTCTTCTTGTGATATCCAGTCTTTCTCTTGTACTTGTAAACGATAACCTTCTTATCTCTGCCTTCGCCTACAACGCTAGCTGTAACTGTAGCACCGGCAACTGTTGGCTCACCAACCTTAGCCTCGCCGTTGTTTACAAAAAGAACCTGATCAAATGTAACAGTGTCACCAGCATTAACTGCAAGCTTCTCAACTCTGATAGTATCGCCTTCAGAAACTGTGTACTGCTTACCACCTGTTGCTATAATTGCGTACATATGGTATCCTCCTTAATTAAATACTCGCCAGTTTTGGGGAATCCGACACACATCAGATACACTTATACCCTAACTGAGCGGCACACAAAATATATAATATACATTCAGTTACTATTTGTCAAATGTTTTTTAGAAATATTTTGAAAATTTTCAGATAATCCATAAGCCGGCAATTCCACATATAATTCCTACTGCGAATCCGGCAACAACATCTCTTACAAAATGTACTCCTGCAAGCACTCTGCTTGCTGCCATAATTGCTACAAGCATAAGCATTATAATCCCTACCGGAACAGAAACATAAAGCCAGCACATCGCAATAATTGTAATGGAAAAAACATGTCTGCTTGGCATTGATTCCCCTTTAGTATCTTTAACGAACAAGGGCTTTATATTGTATTTTTCATAGGGTCTTTTCGCATCAATACATTTTCTTATAACTGATACAAGAATAAATGATGTAAAAGGTGTCAGAATAAGCTTGGATGTAAGTAAAAATTTATCAGTTTCAACAACTATACCGCTGTTTCTTAACATAATCGGAGTTATCTCAGAAAAGAAAGTCCCATGAAAACTCATTATTATAAGAAGAATGTATGCAAATGCTATTATATAAGCCATATATTTGTATATGAATTTAAGAATTGCATAAGCTGGCTTACAATTAAGAAACCATTCTGATATCTTTCTATATCTTCTTTCGTATGCAGGAATCTCCTGTGAAATATTTACTTCAGTATTATCCATAAATCCTCCATGCATCTTCAGGCTTTATTAAGACTTTCAGACAGACTTTTTCCAATTTTCTTTCGTGTAATCTCAACAAGACCAAGCTTGGTGATGTCAACGATTGTAGTGCTTACTATATCCTTTTTTGCCAGAGATTTCAAATGTTCCATCAGAATATCGCAATTTCTCTGATTCATATTAATAAAATCAACGATAATAATTCCTGAGAGATTTCTTATCTTAATCTGCTGGCACAGCTTGTCTGCGGCTTCAAGATTAGTTTTTAATGCAGAAGCCTCGATTGCTTCCATGCTCTTTGCCTTAGTTACATTCTTACCAGAATTAACATCAATGACAGAAAGTGCTTCAGTCTGCTCGATAATAAGATATCCACCTGATTTTAACCAGACCTTCTTGGAAAGAGCGGTATCTATCTCTTTTTCTATAGAATAGAGCTTGTATAAAGGCCATAATTCATCTTTATACATACGGATACTTATATTACTGCTACGAGGCAGATATGTTTCTAATTCATTATATATAGCCGGAATATCTGTGATAATCTCAACACTGTCTTTTCCAGACAGATGAACAATTTCCTCAATATATCCAGGTCTGTCTTTATGTACAAGTGTATAGAACTTTGAAAAAACAGCTTTTTGGAGCATATCAGTGTATTCGTCACACAATGCATTTACATCTTTAATAATGTCATTAGTATCAGCATCAGCACAGCCGCTTCTTAATATTATTCCGAAATTTGAAAGATAATCATAGCCTGTTTTTTCTATGGCTTCCTGCTGCTTCTGAATGAGAATGTCAGCAACACATTTTTTTATCTCTGTGATTGTTTCATTAGATTTTATCTTTTTTGAAATGTGAACACCTTTTACATCATTAGAAACTACAGAATAATTGCCGGTAAGCTCTATCTTTGAAGATACCTTTGCAGGTTTGGTTTTAACCGGCTCAGTTATAACTTTTACGAGAATTCTGTCACCCTGACATATTGCAGGATTGTTTTTCTCATTAAAAAATATTGGTGCTTTGTTGTCTGGTATAGAGTAATAACATTTCTGCTTATCCTCTATCTCAATAAATGCAGCGTTAATATTCTTAACTACATTTTCAACTCTTCCAACATATATGTTACCAACAACACTGCCACTATCTAAAGGCTTAAGATAGTGGCAGGTATTATCAGAAGTATATATGCAACAGAAGATTTTATTGTTAATATCTGTGATTATATATTTATATTCCATAAATTATCTGTTCCATGTTTTAATATTTCTATAGAAGCATGTTCTGTTTCCAGTGTGGCATGCAGCACCAACCTGACGAACCTTTGCAAGAATAGTATCGTTGTCACAGTCGATGTCAAGAGAACCTACATACTGGAAATGACCTGATGTAAGACCTTTAATCCAAAGCTCCTGACGGCTTCTGCTGTAATAAGTCATAATGCCTGTTTCTAAAGTCTTATTGTAGGCTTCCTCATTCATGTAAGCAAGCATAAGGACTTCACCATTGACATAATCCTGTACAACAACAGGAATAAGACCATTGGCATCAAGCTTTAAATCCTTAAAAGAAATATCAGCCTTAGGCATTGCTGATGCCTTGCTGTAGGATGCTCCGGATTCAAAAAGATTAACAGCTTCCTTAAGGTCAATACGTTTTTCATATATTGCCTTACCGATAATTGCACCGTGGATACCGGCATCATTAATATGTGTAAGGTCATCCATGCAGCTCATGCCGCCTGATGCAATAATATCAATGCCTGTTTTATCAGAAAGAATCTTAGTCTGTTCAACATTAGGACCGGCAAGCATACCGTCCTTTGATATATCAGTGTACACAATTGTCTGTACACCGATATCCTTCATTGCAAGTGCGAGTGAAAGAGCAGTCTTATCACTGACCTTCTCCCAGCCCTCGATGGCCACAAGACCATCCTTTGCATCAACACCTACAACAATATGTTCAGCACCGAATCTGTCAATGGCAGCCTTAATAAAATCAGGATTCTCAACAGCCTTAGTACCGATAATAACTCTGTATACGCCGAGATCAAGAACCTCCTGAATGTTTTCAAGAGTACGGATTCCACCGCCCATCTGTACAGGAACATTAACGCTTGAACATATCTTTTTAATAGTTTCTGCATTAACACCGTGTCCTTTCAAAGCACCATCAAGGTCAACAGTATGTATAAACTGTGCTCCTGCCTCTTCAAAGCCTTTAGCTATCTCGTAAGGTCTTTCAGAATATACAGTAACTTCATTAAAAAGTCCCTTCTTTAAGCGGACACACTGCCCGTCTTTAACATCAATTGCTGGATATAATCGCATATATGTAACTCCTTAAGTATATTTAGAGACTTCCCTTAGTAGAGAGAATTGTCTTGATTCTAGTATCTTTAACAGTTGCCTCGTCCAATGCCTTTGCAAATGCTTTGAACATGCCTTCAATAATGTGATGATCGTTCTCACCTGCAATCTTTCTTATATGAAGATTCATGCCTGCACTGTAAGATATTGCATAGAAGAATTCTTTAACCATCTGTGTATCAAAGTATCCGACGCTGTCTGCTGTAAATGTAGACTCAAAACCAAGATATGGTCTTCCTGAAAGGTCTATGGCACACATGATAAGTGTTTCATCCATAGGAAGAATAATGTCGCCATATCTTCTTATAGACATCTTATCTCCTATAGCTTCTTTGATAGCTTCACCAAGTACAATTCCGACATCTTCGATAGTATGGTGGCAGTCAACTATTAGGTCACCAGTTACTTTTAACTTAAGGTCAAAAAGACCATGCTTTGCAAAGCTTTTTAACATATGGTCGAAAAAACCGATTCCTGTATCGACCTCTGCTTCTCCCGAACCATCAATTCTTAAAAATAAAGCAATATCAGTTTCACTTGTTTTTCTTTTTACAGTTGCCTGTCTGATTTCAGATACAGCCATATTATCCCCGTTTCCGCGCCAGTGCGCTAATTAATTTTCAAATCTTACCTTAATTGAATTAGCATGAGCTGTAAGATGCTCTGCTGTAGCAAATTTCTCAATATCAGTATGGATAGCTTCAAGAGCATTTCTAGAGTATGAAATGATGCTTGATTTCTTAATGAAGTCATCAACACTTAAAGGTGAGAAGAACTTAGCTGTTCCGTTAGTAGGAAGAACGTGGTTAGGACCTGCAAAGTAATCACCAAGAGGCTCTGAACTGTATTCTCCAAGGAAGATAGCACCTGCGTTCTTAACCTTAGTCATAACATCAAAAGGATTCTTTGTAACGATTTCCATATGTTCTGATGCAATCTCGTTAGCAACATCTACAGCCTCATCAATATCCTTAGCAACAAGAATATATCCGTAATTATCAAGTGATTTCTGGATAATTTCCTTTCTTGATAATTCAGCTACAAACTTATCAACCTCTGCAGATACCTTATGTGCAAGGTCTTCACTTGTAGTTACAAGAATTGCAGATGCCATCTCATCATGTTCAGCCTGTGATAAAAGATCTGCTGCAACATAACGAGGATTAGCAGTCTCATCGGCAATTACAAGAATCTCACTAGGACCAGCAACAGAATCAATGCTACATAACCAAATACTGCCTTTTTAGCAAGGGCAACATATATGTTACCAGGTCCACATATCTTATCAACCTTAGGAATAGATTTTGTACCATATGCCATAGCTGCAACAGCCTGTGCTCCGCCAGCTTTATATATAACATCAACTCCAGCCTCTTTAGCTGCAACAAGTGTTGTAGGATATACCTTTCCTTGTTTATCAGGTGGAGTACACATTATAATCTGCTCAACACCCGCAACCTTTGCTGGAAGAACGTTCATAAGAACTGATGAAGGATAGGCAGCCTTTCCTCCTGGTACATACACACCGACTCTTGCAAGTGCAGTAACCTTCTGGCCTAATATAGTTCCGTCAGGCTTAGAATCAAACCAGCTGTACTGTTTCTGCTTCTCATGGAAAGAACGAATATTAACGATAGCCTTTCTTATAACCTCAATAAGTTCAGGGTCAACTAAAGAATATGCTTCTTCAATCTCTGCCTCTGTTACGACAATATTGTCAGCATTGATATCAGCCTTATCAAAATTCTTAGTATATTCAAATAAAGCCTCATCGCCATTTGTCTTGATATTAAGAAGAATCTCAGCAACTGCCGATTCGAACTTTCCATAGCTGTTAGGACTTCTCTTTAAAAGATTCTCTAAAATATTATTCTTACTTTCATCTGTTAATTCAACGATACGCATTATATTTCCTCCTTGTTTTGCGAAGCAAAATCCGAACTCCATAGTGAGGAGAGGAATTTTCCTCCTTGTTATATGCCCTGTGTTTCTATATATTTCTTAACATCATTGATAAGCTTGTTGATTCGTTCCTGCTCCATCTTCATGCTTACCTGGTTTACAACCATTCGTGCAGAAAGAGGACACACCTCTTCGAGCACTTCAAGACCATTTTCTCTTAGAGTTGCACCTGTCTCAACGATATCAACGATAACCTCTGCAAGACCTACAATAGGTGCTAATTCTACAGAACCGTTAAGCTTGATAATCTCTACAGTCTGGTGCTTTATATTATTAAAATAATCCTTTGCAATGTTAGGATACTTAGAAGCAACTCTTATAAGCTCATGATGCTGTAACTTTTCTCTTGCTGATTCAGGACCACATACACACATTCTGCATTTACCCATCTGAAGGTCATATACTTCATAAAGACTTCTTCCTTCTTCAAGGATAGTATCCTTACCTACAATACCGATATCAGCTGCACCGTATTCTACATATGTAGGAACATCAGATGGCTTTGATAAAAAGAAACGGAATCCTAATTCTTCATTAGTGAAGATAAGCTTTCTTGTCTTTTCGTCCTTCATTTCTTCGCAAGGAATACCAATCTGTTCAAATATCTCCATTGCCTTCTTTGCAAGACGGCCTTTTGCTAATGCAATAGTTATATATCTCATTAAAATGTACCTCCTACAAGGCTTTTTACAGCTGCTCTTTCATTTTTTCCTGATTCATCAATAACTCTTATTGTTGAATCAGAAGCGTATTCATGATCAATAAATGCTACATTTACTAATGATGATTCTTTAGCATATTCAATATATTGAGAATCAGACTTGCTGTCTTTATATTCAATCATGCAGACATTAACACCAGTGCTTCTTAATTTCTTAGATACATTTATAGCATCACTAAGCTTGTCAGCATTGTATACAAGAAGCGTTCCATTGGCGTCATGTGGAATATGGATATTCTGTCTGTTAAGTGCAGCTATAAGTCTGTCAATTGTAATAGAGAAACCTATAGATGCCTTGTCACAGCCAAACTGACCGAGCAGCTTGTCATAACGTCCGCCATTCACAACAGGCTCACCTGTTCCAAATGTATATGCATGGAAAATAATACCAGTATAGTATGCATGCTCAGATAAATCTCCTAAATCAAATGAGATATATTTATCGTAATTGTTATTCTTAAGAAGCTCATATAACTCCTCAAGTCTGTTAACAGCCTGTATGCACTCTTCTTCATCTGTTAAAGATTTAGCCTTTTCAAGCACCTCTGTACCGCCAAATAACTGAGGAAGTTCAAGCAATGCCTTGGCAACTGCATCATCAATATTAAGACTATCTAAGAGTTCTTCAACACCGAAGTAATTCTTATCCTTGATAAGTCTTAATAATTCTTCTGCAGAATCTCCTGTAATGCCAGCCTTATGTAAAAGTCCGTTAAAGAAAGCAACGTTACCAAGTTCAACCTGAAATTCAGTAAGACCTGCTGATAACATGCAGTCAATAACCATAGAGATAATCTCATAATCTGCTGCCAGAGAGTTATCATTGATAAGCTCTGCACCAAGCATTGTATTCTCTTTAAGTCTTCCCTGATAATATTTGCTTACATTGATAAATGTATTGCCAAGATAACAGAGTTTGACTGGAAGAACTCTGTCTTCAAAATATTTTGCTGTAGCTCTTGCTATAGATGGTGTCATATCCGGTCTTAATACTAAAGTGTTGCCATATCTGTCAAAAAGCTTGAACATTTCATTAGATGGTACACTTCCACGTTCTTTATTGAATACATCAAAGAATTCAATAGAAGGTGTCTGTATATCATTATATCCATATGATGCACAGACATCATGAAGACGATTCTCGATGACCTTCTTTTCTGCACATTCTGTACTGTATATATCGCGTACACCTTCTGGTGTATGTAGTAAATCTTTCTTCATAAATGTATATCCTTTCGTTATATTGAACACTTTAATGCGTTGAAGTGATACTTTGATAACACACTAAATTTGTATGAATTATACATAAATATGTAGTTATTGTCAACAAACTATTTATCAGAATCTTCGATTTCACCATGAAGTACTTCTTTATAGATTATATATCTGTTGCCGCCTTTAGCACGTGCTATATCTATAGCACGTTGAAGCTTTATTTTGATAATATCAAGATTCTTTCCATTCTCAGGATATCTTGCAATACCTATAGAAAAACTTATATTATATGTTGAATCAATGAATTTGCAGTTCCACGCAATCATCGTTCTGATATGTTCGAGAAAAGCACGTAACTGTACTTCGTTATTGATGTGTTTTAATATAATTGTATATCTGAAATCATCAAGGAAGCCAATAACTCCCCTTCCATTAACAGTATTAAGAATAACATCTTCTATTACATGTGATATACGGTGTATATCATCTTTCGAATGGTTCTGTTTGAAGATGTTGATATTATCTACCTCAAAATATATCAAAGCTAATCTGCAGCCAGCATCATTACTTATATTATCAATGCAGTACTTTTTGATGTCAGGTTCCTGCAGTGTAAATGTCATGACATTATGTTCGTCTGATTTGTTATTGAGTTCATCAAGCTTTAATTTTAATTGTATGTTGAGTTTTTTCATGACCAGTACATCTGATATATGTAATTCAAGATATTCTGACTGTTTATTATCAGAAATATACTTCTTTTCAATGTCAACCAGAACCCACCTGTATGTGTTATCAACTCTTCGCATGCGGATGCACATGCATTTCAGAATGTCAGATTTTAAACTGTTGGCAACATCTATGAAATCATCAAGATCAACCTGATGAATAGAATCTATAATAGAGTAATGCTTGGACATGCCAAGAAACATATACATAGGTTCATTAGCCGTGACAATAGAAAAATTACTATCTACAACAGCATATCCATCGGTAAGTTCATATTCGTCAATGTAATTGCTATATATATTATGATTATCACTAATCATATGAAAACCTGCCTTTCTAACGCAATTCAATATCTTTCTGTATAGCTTCAAGATAATGAACAGGAATTCCATGATTGGCATATATACGGAAATCCTGATTAATTTCAGAGTAAGTGAAGCTTTTACGCCCACCATTCTCACTTCTTTCCCAAAAGTTAATTATATCAGAAAATGGAATATAATAGAACTCATCTTTTGCAGAAAAATATATAATAATGAAGGATATTCCATCCTGCCTTTCGAATTCACGCATGAACTCTACCTGATGTACATGAATGTTCTGTATAGGAAATGTATCAGTAGCACATTCTTTTGCATCAAAGCATACAGGAATTCCCTGAACGACACCAATATAGTCAACCGTACTTTTTTGGTCAAAATATGCCAGTGTAATATGTCTAGTGCTCTGGTCTATATTAATTGGCTTTATAGGTGTTGGAATCTTCTGGACAAGTGCAAGATGTGAAGCCCTGTATTTATCATTAGACATATTAATAAGGTCTTCTAATGTAGAGCCTCTAAGTCCTCTTGAATTCCAGGTTGGCATAACTGTTCTCCTTTCATAACATTTTTAAAAGAATCAGGTATTGCAGCGTATATATGAATGTCCATATCCGGAATATCTAATTCATATGAATGAAGCATCTGGTTTTTTACTTTGTATTGTCTGTTAAATGTGTCGTTAACAGATTTCTGACCGTATTTATAATCACCTATAAGAGGATGACCGATACTTGCAAGATGAGCTCTTATCTGATGGCTTCGTCCTGTAAGAAGATGAATCTTTAGCAGAGTCACATTGCCATTAGAACATACCGGAATATACTCTGTTTCAATTGGAAGTGAATCTTTAGTTTCAGTCCTGCTTATAATCACCTTATTAGTTTTATTATCTTTATGCAGATATCCTTTTATTAAAGCACGCTTATCAACGCCTCCTTTTACAATGCACAGATAGTACTTTCCAAGAGTTCTCTGCTTAAATGCTTCCGATAACTGCTGTAAGCCTTTAGTAGTCTTTCCGGCTGCTACAATTCCGCTTGTATTACGGTCTAATCTGTTGCATATGCCCGGCTTGAACGAAGCTAAGTCACCGGCATTAATTTCTTTCTCATGTATAAGGTGTGCAATTAAATATTCAACAAGTGACACATCTTCAGGCTTTGCCTTCTGTGAAAGCATGCCTGAAGGTTTATTAATAAATATAACATCAGAATTCTCATAGATAATATCAAGTGGCCTGTATATTCTGCTGTAGTAGTCGTTATTGACAGCTCTGTTATTATCAGCTGAGAATTTTTCAAATGTTTCATCAGAAAAGAAAATCTTGATTGTATCACCACATTTTAACTTCTCATCACCTGTTGCTTTGGAATTATTGAGTGTAATATTCTTTTTTCTCAGCATTTTGTAAAGAAAGCTCTTAGGGGCGTTGGATAAATAACGCTCAAGACAGCGCATCATCTTCTGACCTGCGAGCTTTTCATCAATGTTAATTTCTTTCATATAATACCTGCTTAATTACATGCTCATTCTTAGTAATGCGTCTGTTATATACTGTTTTCTGTCAAGGCTGTTTTCCTTGCTCACATCAAAATTCAAGGCTGCATTCTTAACTTTTTCAAGATATGTATCCTTATCCTTATAGAGAAGGACAGCACATGTAAGCTTCTCATTCTTCAAGAACTCCTTAACACTTGTCTCGAAAAGGTTCTTGTCAGCTTTAGCAGCACTTGTATAGGCAAGTATCTGGTTATCACTGATAACTGCTGCCATAATACCAACAGGCTTCTGCTTATTGGATACAACAAGGTCATAGACGCTGTTTAATTCGCCTTTACGTTCTTCAATAGCACTCTTTAATTCTTCGTCACAGTTCTTATGTGGAATAAGAACAAAGTATGATACTGCGAATTTGGCAGCAGGCAGAACAAGTACAACAGCAAGCATTGTAAGGTAGTTATTCTTTGATTTCCATATTATGAAACCAATGATAAATATTACGAGTACAACAGCAAATGCAATAATTGTTTTAATCATATTGCGGCTTTTTTTATAGGCAAGATAACCGAACTCACCTTTTTCTACTTTTTTCATTACTTCTGCTCCTTATTTTTCTAGGTGGAATAAGACATTTTGGACCAAATCCAATCAGGTCATTTCTGTTGTTGGCAAGAAGTGCTTCTTTTACAAGATCGTAATTCTCAGGCTTCTTGTACTGGATAAGTGCTCTCTGCATCTCTTTTTCATGATGGGATACAGGTGTATATACCTTTTCCATTGTTCTTGGGTCATAACCTGTATAATACATACATGTTGAAAGTGTTGACGGTGTGGGATAAAAATCCTGTACCTGCTCAGGCATATAACCTAAGTCACGCACATATTCAGCAAGCTCAATAGCCTCTTTCATGGTTGAACCCGGATGGCTGGACATAAGATATGGCACGACAAACTGCTCTTTTCCTGTCTTATCATTAATTCTTTTATAGCGTTTAATAAAGCTGTCATATACCGCTCTTGAAGGTTTACCCATTCTTGATAAAACCTTATCTGATATATGCTCTGGTGCAACACGGAGCTGTCCGCTAATATGATTCTCACACAATTCTCTTAAAAATGTATCATCAGAATCTTCCATACAATAATCAAATCGTATGCCTGACCTTATAAATACTTTCTTAACAGAAGGAATCTTACGAAGCTTTCTTAAAAGGCTTATATAATCCTTGTGTTCCACGACAAGATTCTTACATGGCTTAGGAAAAAGACACTGTTTATTGACACATGCTCCCTTACTTAACTGCTTGTCACAGGCTGTTCTTCTGAAATTAGCTGTAGGGCCGCCAACATCATGAATATATCCCTTAAAATCGGGGTCATGTGTCATCAATTCGGCTTCTTCTATTATATTTTCATGGCTTCTTGTCTGTATGATACGTCCCTGATGGAAGGTAAGCGCACAGAATGAACATCCGCCGAAGCATCCTCTGTTGCTTGTAAGAGAGAATTTAATCTCTGATAATGCAGGAATACCACCCATTTTCTTATATATAGGGTGATAATCTCTCATATAAGGCAGTGAATATACATCGTCCATCTCCATCTGTGTAAGCGGCATCGCCGGAGGATTCTGTACGACATACATTTTTTCCTTAACCTTTTCAACAAGAATCCTGGCGCTGAAAGCATCAGTATTAATGTACTGTGTATAGAAGCTCTCAGCATATTTCTTCTTATCAGCTGCAATCTCATCATAGCTTGGAAGCTCTATATAATCATCATATATATGATCAAGGCTTTTTGCTTTATATACAGTGCCTCTTATATATGTGATGTCTTTAACATCAATTCCGGCTTCAAGCGCCTCTGCTATCTCTACAATAGAATGTTCGCCCATTCCGTAAGAGATAATATCTGCACCCGAATCAATAAGGATTGAATGTTTCATCTTATCAGACCAGTAATCATAGTGCGACATTCTTCTTAATGAAGCCTCAATGCCACCAATAATAATAGGTGTTTTCTTATATGTCTGTCTTATAAGATTACAATATACAATAGTTGCATAATCGGGACGCATGCCCATTTTGCCCCCAGGCGAATATGCGTCATTCTTTCTGCGTTTTTTATTGACTGTATAATGATTAACCATTGAATCCATATTACCTGCAGAAACAAGAAATCCTAATCTTGGTTCTCCGAGGATTGTAATTGATTCTTTCTTTTTCCAGTCAGGCTGTGCAATAATGCCAACCTTATAACCACGGCTTTCTAATAGCCTTGTTATAATAGCCATTCCAAAAGAAGAATGGTCAACATAGGCATCTCCGCATATATACACGAAGTCGCACTGCTGCCAGCCCCTTTTTTTCATATCTTCTCTGCTAATTGGAAGAAAATCCTTAACCATGGAATTCTCCTTATCTTTTAATCTGGTTTCGTTGTAATATTGATATCTCTTCTTTGGTAAGTGCTCTGTATTCACCTGTTTTTAGGCTTTCATCAAGTGGTAATGCACCAAATGTTATACGCTTAAGGAACAGAACCTCTGAACCTATGGCAGTAAACATTCTCTTCACCTGATGAAACTTACCCTCATGTATTGTTACATGAATCTCAGAATAATCCTTATCAGAATTATAGCTTAATACCTTTAATATGGCAGGAAGTGCTGTCAGCTCTTCATCAACGAATAGTCCATCAGCAAACTGCTTAACTTCCATATCACTTATCTTACCTTTAACTTTGGCATAATAAGTCTTATCAACATGCTTTTTAGGTGATAGCAGATCATGTGCCATAGCACCATCATTCGTAATTATAAGAAGCCCTTCGGTGTCCTTATCAAGTCTTCCTACCGGAAAAAGGTCTTTTCTGTTCTTAGTTTTAATAAGGTCAATTACTGTTGTACATGTGTTGTCATCAGTTGCCGAAACAACACCGGCAGGCTTGTTAAGCATAAAATACTCATATTCATGATAGCCTACAGCATTACCATCTACATTTACAGAATCACCATCTGTATTAATCTTTAATTCAGGCTTTGTCACAATATTGTCATTAACAGTGACTCTCTTTTTTCTTATCAGTTCTTTAACTTCACTACGTGTACCAACCCGCATGTCTGCAAGATATTTATCAAGTCTTATAAGCATTTACATCCATCTCCAGCCTGCAAGATATTTATTTTTTAACTGTCCGTTAGCGTTCTTGCCCCATCCAAGTGGATAGCCATCAACACATACAAGTGTCCAGCCAGATTTGACATTAAAATCATCAATATCGATAGTCTCTCCTTTAAGATATCTGATTACTCTGTCATCTGAAACAGGAAGGTCAAGACAGTTATTAAACTGATCCTTAGTAAGTGCCATTGCAAATGCCTGACTCGGTTCAAAACGGTTCTTCTTAAGTTCACCTAGCAGCAGACCATTTCTTATAATTCTTAAACCGCGTTCTTCTGCCATATAAGGTGATGTAAGATATACTCTTGTATCTCTTATATTGATATAAGCTGGGTCATATTCAAATGTGGTATTATCCATGAAATCCTTTAATTCAACAGGAAGCTTTGTCTTTCCTGATACAGGTCTTTTAGAAGATGTATAATCTTCGCCGTCCTTTTCAAATAATGCTACGAAATGTCCTTCTCCAGACATCTTGTGAGGAAATATTCTTACAGCCTTCTCAAGGTGATATCCTTCGTCAGTATCAAAACCATGGCAGAATCCTTCATATGGCTTGATATCTATAAGGTGCATATCAGGTCTGTTAGTAAGCAGATGTATTACGGAATCCTCATCTTCCAGCTTTGAAAATGTGCATGTAGAATATAATAACTTACCGCCAGGTTTTAACATATCAGCACCGGCAAGAATGATGTTCTTTTGAATCTGTGAATAGAATTCAGGACCATTCTTTTCCCATGCTTTAATAAGCTTATTGTCCTTTCTGAACATTCCTTCTCCAGAACAAGGCGCATCAATAAGCACTTTATCAAAGAATCCTGAGAACCTTGAGGCAATACCTACAGGGTCTTCATTAAGGACACACAGATTAGGAACACCGAATACTTCAACATTCTTAAGAAGTGCTTTGGCACGCGAATTACTAATATCGTTGGTTACAAGAAGTCCTGTTTTGTTTAACTTAGCTGCAAGCTCTGTTGATTTGCCACCGGGAGCTGCACACATATCGAATACAACATCTCCCTCATCAATTGGAAGTACATTGGCAGGTGTCATGGCACTAGGCTCCTGTATATAATATAAGCCTGCAAAATAATATGGGTGTTTGGCAGGCTTGTCATCTTCTGAATAATAGAATCCGTTCTCAATCCATGGAATAGGTTCTAACTTAAACGGACATATCTTAAGAAAATCCTCTGTTGAAATCTTAAGGTTATTGACACGCAGTCCATATAATCTCTTATCACTAAAGCTTTCTATATAACTGTCGTATTCATCTCCTAACAGAGCTTTCATTGATTCTGTATATTTCTCTGGTAAATTCACTTTGTATACCTCAATTCTGTATAGTTTCTGTAATGAGTTACTGCACCGATTGTGCACGGTAATCCTCAGCAATTATATCTAACTGGCGTGAGAACCTTGAAAGTTCATTGATGTCACCCTTTTCATATATCTCGTAGAATTCATCCTGAATCTTTATAACAACCTGCTTATTGGCAACCTTGTACAAATTCTGGATTGTACTTAATATATCTGAAACAATATTTGCTTTAACCATAAAGTAGGTCTGGGAATTAATAATTTCATCATGGATAGATGACATTTCATTATCAAGTGTTATAAGTGCATCAGATGCCGCATTAAGTCTTTCTCTTACATGCAAAGGAATCTCACCATCATATTTGTACTGAAGAGAGTGCTCTATAATTGCCCAGAAATTCATGCCAAGTGTTCTTATCTGAATCTCAACTGGAATTACTGAAGTTCCTTTAACTGTCTCAACCTCGTAATGCACGATAATGTGATAACTTCTGTAACCGCTTTCTTTAATGTTCCTGATATAATCTTTTTCACTTATTACAGTCATGTCTTTACGTTTCTTAATAAGCTTTACAACTGTATATATATCTTCTGTGAACTGGCAGATGATTCTTATTCCGGCAATATCAAGTATATTTTTTTGTATTTTGTCTATTGGAATACCACGGCGCTGGGCTTTCTGTATTATACTGGAAATGCTTTTAACACGTCCAAGGACCTGTTCTATAGGTGAATATACGCCAGCCTGACGATATTCCTTGACAATATGATTGAATTTTATCTGAAGTTCTTCCACCGCTAAGTCATAAGGTGTAAGAATCTCTTTCCACATCTGAATTTCCATTGTAATCTCCTTGATTGCAAATTTACATTTCATTATAACACATAATTGAACATTTTTGAGAATATTATTAAATATCAATTATTAAAGAGGCCGTATGTTAAGTATAATACTTATACTTTTTATTTATGTTGTCAGTATTATCAGTTCCTGTGTGTCAGGGAGTAATTTCAGGATTATATCTTTTTGGACTGAAAGTATTTCCTGGATTATTCATATCATTTATTATTACCAATATTCTTGTAAGATTAATTGAGTATAAGAAAATCAATAATCCGTTGATACTTGTTGCTGCGGGACTAATGACAGGTTTTCCTAACGGGGCTTATATCTGCGCATGGTATCATAAGAATAATCCAGAAAGCAGACTTGCGGACATGCTCGCAGGAATAATCAATATTCCGAGTCCGGCATTTCTTATCAGCTATGTATATATTAATATTCTAGAAAAATGTATTGATATATATACATTTCTAATAATTACATATCTGCCCGTAATAATATGTTCTTTTGTCGTAATAGCTTTATATAAAGATAAGGCACGGGACAATGTTAAAAGTGTAAATAAAATGAGCAAAGGACTTATGATCCGATTTTTTGAGAAAGCTGTTGACAGTTCAATTAACACTGCACTGAAATTAGGTGCATATATAATATTATTTTCGGTTATTGTCAATATTGTCATATACCTTATTCCTGATAATATGGCTGGTTTAGTTGTGGCATATCTTCTGGAGATATCCAATGGACTTGCAATTATTAAGAATTCAGATCTGGCAGCAGATGTATTTATATTAATGACTGTGTTACTTGATGCATTTGGAGGTGTGTGTATAATTATGCAGACCAGATGTGTATGTAATAATTATATAAGCATAAAAAAATACATATACCAGAAGCTTGTCTTGTGCATTGTTACACTTATAACAGCTATGCTACTGATATATGTATTATAAGTCTGAAATTAATAATAATTATTCTTCATCTGAATCATTATCATAGTTCTCGGTATCTGAGGAATTATCTTCATTATTAGTTTCTTCAGAGCCCTCTTCAATTCCACTGAGTTCATTTCTGTTGTTGTTGACAACAGATAATATATTTTCAAGACCAGATAATAATGAATCGTACTTTTCTTTATTATCCTTGATTGAATGTTCAATAATATATTGAAGCTTTGCAAGCATATCATCTGTATACTGCATAGCACCATATCTGATACTGTTAGCCTCTTCTGTAGCATTATCAAGAATAGCCTGAGCCTGTGCTGTAGCCTGTTCAATAAGATCATTAGCCTGTGCGTAAGCTCTCTGCATAATTTCATGCTCATTGATAAGCTCTTCTGTCTGAATCTGTGCAGCATTGATAATTGCATCAGCCTGTTCCTTGGCATCAGCGAGAATAGCATCCTTATTGCTTAAGATTTTCTGATATTTCTTAACTTCATCAGGAGTCTTTAATCTTAACTCTGTAAGCATGTCTTCTAACGTCTCTTTGTTAACAATAATTTTAACGTTAGATAATGGATAATATTTACAGGTATCTATATAACTTTCGATATCACTTATTAACTGTTCAATTCTGCTCATAACTTTACTCCTTTAATAGTATTCTGATTATTTATTGATTCCATATTTCTCGTAGACTCTGTCTATGATTTCTTCTGGAACGAACTTGTGAATATCTCCACCATACATAGCCATCTCTTTAACAATACTTGAACTTAAGTATGCGTACTTAAGGCTTGTTGTAAGAAATACTGTGTCAATTCCCGGAGCTGCAACTCTGTTCGTCTGGGACATTGCAAGTTCATATTCAAAGTCAGTGACAGCTCTTAATCCCCTTATTATAACAGAGACATTATGCTCTGCTGCAAAATCTACCAGAAGACCGCTGAAGCTTAATACTTCTACGTTAGGTAAATCCTTTGTCACTTCTCTTAACATATTAACACGCTCGTCTACTGAAAACAATGGTGTTTTGGTACTGTTATTTAAAACGCCTACTATAAGGTGGTCAACAAGACTTGCTGAACGTCTTATTATATCCAAATGTCCTAATGTCACCGGGTCAAAACTTCCTGGATAAATCGCTTTTTTCACAGTTATTCACTCTCCTTTAGTCTTATAAAAATGTGCTTGTTAGTCTTGTAATTCTTAACTTTAACTGTCTCAAAACCACATTCGTCAATATAATCCAAAGGCACATTAAGTGCTTCTTCAATTATTATAATTGTGTATTTATCTATTATATCTGAATGCGATAGTGCATTTAATACATCATATTCACAGTCCTTGCCATATGGTGGATCCATGAAAACAATATCAAATACTCCTTTGCCAGACAATCTGTTTATTGCAGACAAAACATCCTGTTCCATAACAACAGCATTAGATGAAAGCTTTGTGAAAGCAAGATTGTCTTTGATAACTGCTAAAGCAGTTCTTGCATTCTCAACAAGGACAGCTTCTTTAGCACCACGGCTTAATGCTTCAATACCAATAGCACCGCTGCCTGAGTACAGATCAAGGAATCTGCATCCGGCTATATCTGGCTGCAGCATATTAAAAAGCGTTTCTTTAATTCTGTCAGTTGTTGGTCTTGTATTATCACCCTCGGCAGCCTTTAGTGGCATGCTTCTGGCAATTCCAGCTATTACTCTCATATATTAATTCCTTTTTATGATTTATTCGAAAAAGTTCTTTAATTCTGCACGAGAATTAATCTGTAATTTATTAAATATAACTTTCATGTTAGATTTAACAGTGCTTTCAGCAATAAAAAGATGTTCAGCTATTTCTTTATTAGAATACCGCTTGGCAGCAAGCTTTGCAACATCAGATTCTCTTACTGTAAGTCCATAATCAGCAAGCATATGCCCTGCTTTCTTAATTGCTTTGATACCTTTTGAATATCCTTTGGAAATTCTTGTTACATTCTTAATGAACCTCTGATAATCACGGTTGATTACAGCTTCAGCCATAAGCTCTGAAACAGCATCATAGTTATGAACAAACGGCATATATATATTATCTGGTTCAGCAAGTTTTATAGCTTCTTTCATGAACTTATGGGCTTTCAGTACTTCACCTGTTTCATTGTTAGCTATTGCAAGATATATATATGTATATATCTGTGGCATAACGTATGAAAACATATTATTCAAGCCAAGAAGCTGACCGCTTATGCCAAGATAATGATGATAATCATGTGTTAGTATCAGATATTTGCCAAAGAGAACATTAACAAAGCTCAGTGAGAAGAAATTGACAGTATCTTCTATAGCTTTCTGGTCTTTCAGCCATGATGATATCTTCTCTTCCTGCTCAGTATTAGAATATAAACATGCAAGACATATGTCTGAAAGTTTAACAAGAGATCTTGACTTACCTTTATCTTTGTTAGCTATGCTGACAATATTATTCATATTCTCCTTGTACTGGTCATTAAGTCCTCTATATAGGGCAATGTTGGCAAGAATATAACTTGCTGCAATATATATTCCATACTGGTTACGGCTGTCTGCCATATATATTGCTTTCTGACACAGAATTTCAGCTCCGTCGAAATCGCCTCTGTTATATAAAACTTCAGCTTTCATAACAGCTTCAAACCCTTTACCATGACCATTAGTTATTCTGTAATAATCAGATGCATAATGTTCAAGTGCGGCAAGTTCTTTATCAAGTGCACCAGCCTGTCTGTGATACAGCATAAGTACAGATGGACATTCATAATTAAATGGAAAACCTCCAGCAATTATGTTAACAGGTGACTTCGAATATGATGAAATAAGATTAAAATCTTTAATCATTAATTCGAAATTATTATATTTTGTAAATGCTTTAACAAACTGCAATTCAGCTAGATACGAATTGCGTGCACTTTCATTAAGATATGTATCTTTATTGATATCAGCGGCGATATCTGTGAGAAGTGTGTCAACCATATGTCTTTCATTAAACATAAGAAGTGAAAAACATATTAAGATTGAGAACTCAAAATGTCCGTTTTTTTCAATATCCCAGTAATGATTGGCAATATCAGTAAATATGTCTTTATTCTGTTTGATAACGAAAGGATATATATGTTCATATGATATATTACTTCTATATATCTTTGTATATTCTCTGGACTGGCTGTATAGCTTCATTGCTTCAAAATAATGACCATCATCAAGATTAGTGTTGGCAGCCCTTATGGTAATGCTTCTTACATTCTGTGTTGGCATTTCGCTTAAGACCTGTAGAATATAATTATCAAACATTGGATTAAAGCTGTATCTTCGAGTGTGTTCATCATAATCAATCAAAGATATCGAATTAAGCAGGTTAAGACATTCTTTTTCTTCAAGAAATGCCTGTTTCATACATTGCTTAAGATTAAAAGATGAAAAAACACTCATGTTTGCAAGAAATTCCCGCTCTTTATTATTCAATTCAAACCATACATTATTCTCAATAAATGTGTTGGCTTTATCAGAAACCAGAATATCATTATTATTAATTTTATTGCGGAAAGATTCCATATAGAGATAAACAATATATGGCCATCCTAGTGATTTTTGATATATTTTTTTAGAGGTTTCCTTATCGAGAATTATTTCGTTAAGCCTGAAATAATCTTCAATATCTTCTTGTGAAAAAGCTAGGTCCTTCTTAGTTATACCTAATGCATCATCTTTAGTAATGAGATTAATAATACTCTGATTAGTTATCTTTCGTAATATGAACGCATATCTTAAGCCAACAGCAGTTGAAAGATATGATGCAGCAAATATTCTGCACATACTATCATCAAATATGTTATCAAAATTATCAATAACAAGTAGTGCTGAAGACTGTTCAGAATTCATAATAGAAAGAAGGTTGATAACCGCATTAATATCTTCGTCTGAATCAGGAAATCCAATATTCTTGAATGATTCTGCAAGGGAAACATTAAAAAGTTTAACAGCATTGCAGAAGTTTTCCCAGAAAATCTCTCTTGAACTTTGAGCATCTATCCACAGAACTGTATATCCTGGGTAGTTCTTAAAGAAAGATTTAGTTATCTTGGATTTACCATAACCTGTAGGCGCATATATAAAGCTGTATCTGTACATTTCAAAGCGTGAAAGCTTATTTTTCAGGCTGCTTGAAATGTATGCTCTGTTTGACATATTCTTAATATGAGCCATCAGTTCTCCCCTTCTATTAACTCAATATGATTATTTCCATTCGGAATTATCAATTTCTATTTTCTTATCTCTTAACATAAGTTCTTTAACGGCTTCAGCGGCAGGCTTATCCTCAAAAAGGACTTTGTTGACCTGTTCAACGATTGGCATCTCTATGTTGTATTTCTTAGAGAGTTCTAATGCTGCTTTTGCAGAAAAGACTCCTTCAACAACCATCTGAACCTCTTCCATTGCCTGATCCTTAGTATAACCCTTACCAATAAGGATTCCAGCACGTCTGTTACGGCTGTGCATACTTGCACATGTAACTATAAGGTCACCGATACCTGAAAGACCTGAAAATGTATGAGGATTAGCACCCATTGCAACCCCAAGTCTTGTTATTTCTGCATTACCTCTTGTGATAAGTGCAGCCTTTGTATTGTCTCCATATCCAAGACCATCAGCTATACCGGCAGCAAGTGCAATAACATTCTTTAATGCACCACCGATGCATATACCAAGCATATCAGGACTTGTATAGACTCTGAATACATCACTCATGAAAATGTTCTGAAGATATTCAGCAGTATTCTTCTCATGTGCACCTATAACACATGTTGTAGGAATACCACGGCTTACCTCTTCTGCATGGCTTGGTCCTGATAATACAGCAACCTTAGCCTGAGGAATCTCTTCTTCTACTATTTGACAAAGAGTAAGAAGTGTATGTTCTTCAACTCCCTTTGCAACATTGACAATAATCTGTCCTTCTTTAACGAAAGGTGCTATTAATTTAGCTGTAGAACGTGTGTATGGAGAAGCTACGGCCAGCACAAGAACATCAGCATTGTTAATAACATTTGCTGTATCACCAGAGATAGTAATGCTGTCTGGAATTCTGACACCAGGAAGGCATCTTTTATGTTCTCTTTCTGTCTGAAGCATAACTACTTCATCATTTAAAACTGACCATACTGTTACATTGTGACCGTTGTTATTAAGAAGTAAAGCAAGACCTAAGCCCCAGCTTCCTGCTCCTAAAACACTTATATTTGCCATAATTATACTCCAATCTACGCAAAAATGCGTATTTAAATTTAATTTTTTTTCTGACCGATTTTTCGTTCTGTTCCATGAACCAGTCTTACAATATTACTGCGGTGTCTGATAAATGCAAGTGCTGCAAGAGCGAAAACAATAACAGTTCCTTCAACAAGACTTGTACCGGTTAAAGGAAGCCATCCTAAGAATCCCCATATAAGGAATTCAACGAAAAACATTGCCATTCCAATAAGAGAAGCCAATGAAACATATCGGCTTATCTTGGCTACAAGTGCAAATGTTAAGATACCAAATACTGTGAACATGAAACAGTACTTAGGAAAAAGCATAAGACTTATAACAACACCTGAAGATGCTGCAATGCCTTTTCCACCCTTAAAATTAAGGTAAAATGGGAAATTATGTCCAAGTACAATACCAAGTCCGCAATACAGGAATAAAAGCATCTCTGGAATTGCTGTATGTGGTACTATAAGAAAATGTATTAATATATCAGCAATAACCGCCTTGAATGCATCTAAGAGATAAGTTGCAATGCCTGCTTTCTTGCCAAGAGTTCTCATAACATTGGTAGTTCCTGCATTGCCACTGCCATAATCCCTGATGTCAATTTTGTTGACCTTTCCCATCCAGTAACCAGCCTGAATGAGTGCACCAGCGAAATATCCATATATAAGAATACCTATTTTAACTAGCATTATTCTTTCTCCTTACGTTCTCTATTGATAAATCTGATAGATGTACCTCTGAATCCAAAGGATTCTCTGATTCTGTTTTCTATATATCTTGTATATGAAAAATGTGTAAGTTCTACATCATTAACAAACATAACAAATGTTGGCGGTTTAACAGAAACCTGAGTCATGTAGTAAATTTTTAGTCTCTTGCCCTTATCTGATGGTGGCTGTTTCATGGCAACAGCTTCTGTAAGAATCTCATTAAGCACACCTGTTGGAATACGCATAGTCTGTGCATCAACAATGTGGTCAACTAATTCATATATCTTATTAAGTCTCTGTCCTGTTTTGGCAGAAACAAATATAATCTCGGCATAAGACATGAATGAAAGAGTATCTTTAATCTTATTAGTGAATTCATAGATAGTCTTGTCATCCTTCTCAATATCATCCCATTTGTTGACAGCAATGATAATTCCCTTGCCTCTTTCGTGTGCAATACCAGCAATTTTTGCATCCTGCTCTGTTACACCTTCTGTTGCATCAATAACAAGAATTGCTATATCCGCACGCTCAACAGCCGCAACAGTTCTAATGATACTGAAACGTTCAAGATCTTCTTTGATTTTGCTCTTACGACGAAGGCCTGCTGTATCAATAAATACATATTCCTTACCGTTATATTTGATGGCTGTATCAATTGCATCTCGTGTTGTACCGGCAATATCAGATACAATTACTCTGTTCTTCCCAACAAGTTTATTGATAATAGATGATTTACCTACGTTAGGTTTACCAATAATGGCAACCTTAGGTCTGTCATCTTCCTCTACTGTATCAGATCCCTCTGGGAAATGGCTTACTACTTCATCAAGTACTTCACCAAAGCCTAACTTATTAACTGCTGATATAGGAAATGGCTCTCCAATTCCGAGATTATAGAACTCATATACATCAGGCATCATCTTCTCAAAGCTGTCAACCTTGTTAACAACAAGAATAACTGGCTTGTGTGAGCGTCTTAACATATCAGCAACCTTGGAATCTGAATCTACAAGTCCCTGCTTGACATCTGTCATGAATATGATTACATCTGCTGTCTCAATAGCGATTTCAGCCTGCTCACGCATCTGCGCAAGAATGATATCACCTGTATCCGGTTCAATTCCACCAGTATCTATAAGTGTGAAATTGTGGTTTAACCAGCTTACTTCTGCATAAATTCTGTCTCTTGTGACACCAGGAGTGTCCTTAACTATTGAAATCTGCTGTCCGCACAGACTGTTGAATAAAGTCGATTTACCAACATTAGGTCTTCCGACAACAGCAACTATTGGTTTACTCATAATTACCTCATTTCTCAATTTATAAAAAATTAATACACGCAATCTATAATATAATATCAGTTTAATTGCTTTTTGTAAAGCACTGTGATATCATACAAAATATTGATTTTAGGCGCTTTAGGAGGTGTTTTAGTGAAATTATTCCGTAAAAAATTAACATTTATTCCGGTATTGGTCCTTATATCGGCAATTATTTTTCCATCTTTTACTGCACTGGCAGCAGATGCATCTTATAAGTTCTCTGCAATTGATTTAAAATTAAAAGTTCCTGAGGAACTGATATGCTTTACGCAGACAACAACAGGCAATAATGCATATCTTAAGGATATTGGCGCACAGGATGCCAATGAAGTACAGAACTCAATGAAAGCATCTAATATATATCTTGAAGCATTTTCTAAAGATTTATCTTATGAGATTGCTGTCGTTGGAATGAAGGCAGGTTCATCACTTTCCAACCTTGATGAACTGGATGAGAATCAGTTAAGTAGCATGTTCCTGCAATATATTGATTCAGAGAATGCCAAGCAGGAAGATGGCCTGACAGAGACAATGACAGGCAAAGCTATAGATATAATTAACGATCGTCCATATTTCAGGACAGAGGTCACATCTGTATCAGACGAAAAGCAGACGATTTATACAAGAAAATATTACACTGTAGCACGCGGATATATCTATATGTATTCTCTTCAGTCGAAGGATAATGAAATCACTGATGAGATGATTAATAACCTCAGATATATAATCAATTCAGCCCAGTATACAAGTGTTAAAAAATCTGTCTTTGAAAATGGTGTATTTACAGAGACTTTATCGACAATACTTACAGCAGCTATTCCTATCGCAATACTTGCAGCAATATATCTGCTTATAACCAAAGTTGGCAGAAAAGGCAGGGCAAAGCTTTCTTCTGAGGAAGCTGAATTAAGAGCCAGATACAAACAGGAACATAACAAAAAATAAAAAAAGCCAGAACAGATTATCAATAAAATTATCTGTTCTGGCTTTTTAATATATTATCTGCATATACTCATGAATCCACACAAAACGCCACGTTTTCCATGTGAAGCCCTGTGTGAAAAGAGCCAGTCACTGTTACAGCTTGTGCATATGTCAGATATACCTATGTTATCAGGTTTTATTCCGGCATGAATCATATTAAAATAATTAGCCGCCTGAAGATTAAGCTGGTATTTATCTCCTGCCGTATGATAAAGTATCATACCGATTTCATTCTGGCTGTAAACACTTCTGAACTTTTCTGCAACTGCTTCGTCAACCTCATAACAATCCTGACATATTGATGGTCCTATAAATGCATGAATATCCTCCGGCTTTGACCCATAAGTTCTGTTCATAAGCAGTACTGTTTCATGTGTTATATCTGCAACCGTTCCACGCCATCCTGAATGTGATGCACCTATGCATCTGTTTACAGGATCAATAAAATATACAGGTACACAGTCTGCAAAATATGTAACAAGACACAGACCGGGTTCATTAGTTACAAGTCCGTCAACATTATCAAAATCTCTTGCTCTTGTAAGTCCCATTCCTGCCATATTATAATCAACAGCAATCACATTGGTTGTATGTGTCTGCTTTGTACAAACACAGTTTTCAGGTTTAATATTCATTGTATCAAGAAAAAGTTCATAATTCTTATATACATTCTCATAATCATCGCCCCTGTCAAAAGAAAAATTCATGCTTGAATATATTCCTTTGCTCACTCCACCATTTCTTGTTGAAAAATGAAGAGTGACCCAGTCAAATTCATCAAATGGTGTAAATTCAATATAAGGAATTCCATTCTTCTGTGATATTCTTGTGGAATTATTAACCACAGCTCCTTTTAATCCTTCATAAAGTGTTCCTGTATCAATATATTTAATATTCATGATTATAATCCTTGTTAAAATGCATTTTTAATATGTGTTACTGTTTCTCCATCTATTCCTATGACATCAAAACGGCATGGTATATCACAGCTTTTATATCTTGTTGCCATATAGAATTGTGCAACATGCCTTATTATCTGCTGCTTTCTGTAATTTACGGCTTCGACTGCATATCCATATTTGTTATTACTTCTGTATTTGACCTCAACAAATACAATATAATTATCTTTCTTTGCGATAATATCTATCTCACCAGTTTTATTGCGGAAATTCCGTTCAAGAACAGTATACCCATTATCATCAAGATATCTGGCAGCAAGTTGTTCTTTATCTGCGCCGATAGTTCTTTTATTAAAAATCATTATCTACCTGCTTTTCTTTTATAGTAATTATATGAAATTCTTAATAAATGTTCTTCTGTGTATAGGACATGGACCGTACTCTTTTATTGCTTCAATATGTACTTTAGTTCCATAGCCTTTGTGCTTGGCAAATCCATATTCTGGATATAAAGAATCATATTCGGTCATAAGTCTGTCTCTTGTTACTTTCGCAAGAATACTTGCAGATGCAATTGACAGACTCTTGGCATCACCTTTAATAATCGGAATCTGCTTAATGTCTATTCCTGGAATTGTAACTGCATCATTGAGAAGTAAATCGGGTTGTACATATAACTGGCTGACTGCGTCACGCATAGCCTCATAAGTTGCCTGCAATATATTAATCTCATCAATCCTTTCAGGAGATACAATTCCGATTCCGTATGAAAATGCTTCTTCTTTAATAACATCAAAAAGCTCATCTCTTTTTTTTTCGCTTAATTTCTTGGAATCATTTACATAAAGAATCCTTTTTCCTTTAGGAAGAATTACTGCACCTGCAACAACAGGACCTGCAAGCGGTCCTCTTCCAGCTTCATCTATTCCACATATATAAGAAAATGTATCATACATTTCTTCGTATTCACGCATAGCTTCAATACGCTGTTTCTCAGCCTCCAGCTTTGCTGCTTTTTTAAGTTCACGTTCTTCTTTAAGTGTCATAGCTTTCCTTTCTGATATCTTAATTAAGGCCTTTCAAGAGAGATATTTCCAATCTTTCCTTCTCTGAAATCATCAAGAATACATGCAGCACATTTTTCATAATCAATATCTGAGCCTTTCTTAATACAGCCACGTTTTCTGGCAATATGCTCCATAATACAGAGTGCAGCAGCATTTTCAGGATTCATCATTGTTTCAGTATCAACATTATCGAATATATCTTCTGTTATATCATAACGGCTATAAAGCTGCGGCTGATAATTCTTCTTAAGAAACTTAATTGTTTCTAATGCAAGCTCCTCAATGTTAAGAATCTGGTCATTAATTGAACCAATCATTGCAAGTCTTTCACCGACATTCCTGTCTTCTATCTTAGGCCAGAGTATACCCGGTGTGTCAAGCAGCTCAACACTTCCATTAATTCTTATCCATTGCTTTCCTTTTGTAACACCAGGCTTATTACCTGTCTTGGCACTCTTTCTTCCGGTAAATGAATTAATAAATGTTGATTTACCAACATTAGGTATTCCAACAATCATAGCTTTGATGGAACGGTTCTTAATTCCTCTTGCTCTGTCTCTTTCAATCTTAGCAGAACATGCAACAGTTATAAGATTATTAACTGCGCGGTTGCTTACATTGAGTCTTGAGTTAAGCTTGAGGCAGTAAAAGCCTTTATCTTTAAAATATGTTATCCATTCATCCGTTACTGTGTCATCTGCAAGGTCCGATTTATTCAATAATACAATACGTGCCTTATTTTTAGCCAGCTTATCAATATCCGGGTTACGGCTGCTTAACGGTATTCTTGCATCTACAATCTCAATAACAAGGTCAACAAGCTTTATATCTTCTTCCATCATTCTTCTGGCCTTAGTCATATGACCAGGATACCAGTTAATGGCTCTTTTCTTCTCTTCCATATATATCTCCATTATTTAACAAAACCAAATGAATCAAACGGTTCTATTACCATCCATACTTTTCCTACAACATTCTTACGTTTAACCATTCCAACACTGGCAAAACGGCTATCCTCACTATTATTACGATTATCTCCAAGTACAAAGTATTCATCTTCAGCAAGTTTATAAGGATTGGCAGCTACACCTGGAGTAAGTATTGTCGTATCAACATAATCATCAAGCTGTACATCATTAATATATACCCTGCCATCCTTTATCTGGACTGTTTCCCCTGGAAGTCCAACTACTCTCTTTATGTATATCTTAGAGGAATCAACAGAATCCTGTTCGAAAGCTATACAGTCAAATCGCTTAGGTCCATTAAATGCATATGATATTCTGTTTATAAGAACAGTGTTATCATTAGACAGCGTTTCCTCCATAGAATTACCAACAACTGTAGAACGGCAGCATATGAATGTAACCAGAACATAAGCAAGTACTATTACAATACATACATCTGCTACATATTTGCATATATTAAGCAATGTAGTATTTTCCTGATATCTTCTCTGAAAAAATCTCATAATATTCCGACCTTTCCTGTCGCTTATATATAAGTAAAGGGACATTTTTTCAAATGTCCCTTACCGTGAATAACAAAATTATCTAACTAATTCCTTAACCTTAGCAGCCTTACCTGTTCTCTGTCTTAAGTAGTTAAGCTTAGCTCTTCTAGCCTTACCGCGTCTTACAACTTCAACCTTCTCAACGATAGGTGAATGTAATGGCCATGTCTTCTCAACGCCAACGCCGTTAGAAATCTTTCTTACTGTAAATGTAGCTCTAACGCCAGTTCCCTGCTTCTTTAATACTGTTCCCTCGAAAACCTGGATTCTTTCACGGTTTCCTTCCTTAATCTTAGCTGATACTCTTACAGTATCACCAACTCTGAACTCAGGAGCCTGAGCCTTAAGCTGAGCATCTTCGATGTTCTTAATAATTGTATTCATGTGTGACCTCCTTAATATTATGATGTTCTTAATACAGGTTCTGTAACAGAGGACCATCCCTTTTTCTCACAACTTGTTTAGATTATCATAATCAAGCAAATAATGCAAGACTAAAAATACATTTTCTTTATTATTTATTAATATCCAGAAGCCCCGGTAAGATATGGACTGTTATAGTCTTCTTATCAAGGTCATGATCTAATATACACTGGTCAATAACCGGTATTAAATAACTTTCACCATTGTCCGCCTCTACTTCATATACATTGTTAGCACCTGTCTCTAATACATCTTTCAGTACGCCCAAATGCTTTCCTTCATCTGTTATAACATCAAGTCCGATAAGATCGCATATAAAATACTCTCCCGGCTCAAGCTTAACAGCATCTTCTCTTGAAACGAGCAAGTCGCATTTTGTGTATTTCTCTATATCATTGATGTCATCAAATTCTTTAAACTTAAGTATTACGAACTGCTTAAAGAATTTAACTGAAGATACAGTGACAGCTACCTGTTCTCTTTTTCCATCGATAACACATTTCTTAAGTTTCTTAAAACGAAGAGGATCATCTGTTGTAGGAAAAACCTTAACTTCACCTCTGATTCCGTGGGTCGATGTTATGACCCCTACCCTTAACATATCTTCCACTTAAATTCTCCATTCTGACATAAATGTATATATAAATAACAAAACAGACAGCCCCGAAAGGCTGCCTTAGACAGTAGTGTTTGCTTAATTATCTATTTCAACAATCACTTTCTTGTCGCTCTTAGAAGCTGCAGCTGAAACAACTGCTCTTATTGACTTGGCAATTCTACCAGACTTGCCGATAACTTTGCCCATATCCGAAGGAGCAACCTTAAGATTGACTACAAGAGCCTTATCTTTTTCAGTTTCTGTTACTACAACCTCATCCGGATTATCAACTAGTGCCTTAGCGATAATTTCCACTAATTCTTTCATAGTCAATTACACCTCCACTAGTCTTATTTTTCGATACCAGCCATCTTGAAAAGCTTTCCAACAACCTCTGTAGGCTGAGCTCCGTTTGATAACCACTTCTTAGCAGCTTCAGCATCAATGTTGAGCTTGCATGGATCGTAATTAGGATCATAAGTACCGATTTCATCGATAAATCTACCATTTCTTGGAGATCTTGAGTCTGCTACGATAATTCTATAGAAAGGATTTTTCTTCTCACCTAATCTCTTTAATCTAATCTTTACTGCCATTACATTCACCTCCTGTATTATTCTTAAAAATTAATCTATGTTAAAAAGGTAACTTGAAACGTCCCTTTTTAGCACCTTTCATCATTCCCGGCATCTGCTTCATCATCTTCTTCATCTGTTCGAACTGCTTGACAAGTCTGTTAACATCTGCAATATCAACACCTGCACCTCTTGCAATTCTGTTCTTTCTTGAAGGATTAAGTATGTCCGGATTACTTCTTTCTGCCTTAGTCATTGAATATATGATAGATTCAGTTCTTTTCATATTCTTCTCTGCTTCATCATCATCAATTGAAACATTCTTCATCTGACCTGACAGTCCAGGCATCATGCTCATAATTGAACTGATACCACCCATATTCTTAATCTGTCCCATATACTCAAGAAAGTCATTAAAATCAAATTCTGCTTTCTTAAGCTTTTCTTCCATAGCTTTAGCCTTATCAGCGTCAAGCTGTGCTTCGGCTTTCTCAATAAGGGTAAGGACATCCCCCATACCAAGTATTCTTGATGCCATACGGTCTGGATAGAACTGCTCAAGGTCTGAAAGCTTTTCACCCATACCAACATAAAGAATTGGCTTTCCGGTAACAGCCTTAATTGAAAGTGCTGCACCACCTCTTGTATCACCATCTAACTTAGTAAGGATAACTCCGTCAATACCAACCTTTTCATTGAATGAAGAAGCAACATTAACAGCATCCTGACCTGTCATGGAATCAACTACAAGAATTGTCTGGTCAACTGATACATTAGCTTTAATTTCTATAAGCTCATTCATCATATCTTCATCGACATGAAGACGTCCTGCTGTATCAAGAATAACTGTATTAAAATCGTTATTCTTAGCATGAGCTATAGCAGCTTTGGCAATATCAACAGGTTTCTGGTTGGTTCCCATAGAGAACACCTCAACACCCTGTTTATTACCATTAATAGTAAGCTGTTCAATGGCTGCTGGTCTGTATACATCACAGGCAACTAAGAGAGGTTTTCTTCCCTTTGCCTTAAACTTACCAGCAAGCTTTGCTGTAGTAGTAGTCTTACCAGCACCCTGAAGACCTGCCATCATGATAACAGTAATCTCAGAACCAGGTTTCAAGGCAATCTCAGTTGTTTCAGATCCCATAAGAGATACCATCTCTTCATTAACAATCTTGATAACCATCTGACCAGGTGTAAGACTTGACATAACATCCTGACCAATTGCTCTTTCTTCTACAGACTTGATAAACTGCTTAACAACCTTAAAGTTAACATCAGCTTCAAGCAGGGCAAGCTTAACTTCCTTAAGAGCAGCCTTAACATCAGCTTCTGATAAACGGCCCTTACCACGAAGATTTTTAAAAATATTCTGCAATTTCTCTGATAAACTATCGAATGCCATAATA
Organism: Eubacterium sp. AM49-13BH; assembly: GCF_003464165.1. GTDB lineage: Bacteria > Bacillota > Clostridia > Lachnospirales > Lachnospiraceae > Lachnospira. Next base: position 77,485 of record NZ_QSEK01000007.1, read on the forward strand.
TCTCTCCTTAAAATTCTTCAAGAATCTCATTGGATAACTTCTTGATTTCATGAATATCAGATATATCCTGGCTTTCCATGTAATCATCAACTAAAGAATCAATCTTAGATACCTTGTCCTTGGTTTCAAGGAACTTCTGTATAAGATGAAGCTTAGCTTCGTATCCATCAAGTGTCTTCGTAACTCTCTTAATCAGATCATGTACTCCCTGCCTTGATATACCGTATTCATCGGCAATCTCGCTGAGAGATAAATCATTGTAGATAGCATCTTCATATATCTTCTTCTGATGGTCGTTAAGTAACTCTCCATAAAAATCATATAAAAGATTCTGTTCAACAATTCTTTCCATAATACCTGCCACAAACTTAAATATCATATAAGCCATGATTGACTCATAAGCCTTGAGTATAATATCAGATATTTAAAAAAGTGTCAAGCATTTTTACTTGACACTTTTTAAAAATTATTAAATCAGCTTTCAAGCTTCTTTTCACGCTCATTTGGAGGATATTCAGCCTCATATTCTTCGCTTAAATTCTCCATTCCGTTAATCTGTAGTCTCTTAAACACCCATTTCTTAATAAGATGATATATAACTGCAAATATAGGAACACCTAAAAGCATTCCTGCAAATCCCCATATATCACCAAAGAGGAGTATTGCAAACAATACCCAGAAACTTGAGATTCCTGTAGTATTACCAAGAATTTTAGGTCCGATAATATTACCGTCAATCTGCTGTAATATGAAATTAAATATTACAAAGAACAGACACTGTGCAGGATTGACAATAAGACATAATAAAGCTCCGATAAACCATGCTATGTACCAGCCAAAGAAAGGAATAACATTAAATATTCCAACAATGAATGCAATAAGAATCTCACTCATCATCTCTTTGCCAGGATTACATATTGTAAATATCTTAAGTGCTATAAAACATATAAGTGCTATTACAAGGGCATCAAGGATTTTGCCATTAACAAAGCCGCTGAACACCTTATCAGTATACTTAATCTCTTCCATAACGCTGGCAGCACGTTCTTTCTTGAATATACTATAGACAACCATCTCTCCCTGCTTTGCAAGCTTTTTTCTTGCAGTAAGAAGATACGCTGCAACAATGAATCCGATAAGAACATTAAAAAGTACAACAATGATATTAACTACACCGGTTGAAACACCGGAAGCAATTCCCTGTGCATATCCAAGAAACTCGTTACCGAGCCAGTCGTTAATAAATGTATATGTTTTATCGATAATATTCTCTGAATATTTCATAAGAGTTTCATTTTCGTTAAGAAACTTCTGTACAAAATCAATAACTTTATTGACATTATCAGGAATAATCTGAATAAGACGTATAACACTGTTTACAAGATTAGGAATAATAACAATAATCATAAAATATATGAACAGAATTGCTATAAGAAGCCCTGTAAACACACTAAGATTATTGGACAGGCATTTCTTTTTCTTCTCATTCTTAATAAACTTAAATACCTTATTATATATATTATCGAAGAAATTACATATTGGACATATTACATATGCTAATACCCCGCCAATTATAAAAGGCATAAGAGTTTTGCATATATGCGAAAATGCTTTGTGGATAGCATCAATTCTGAACAATGCAAAAAAAAGCAATAGGGACAGCGCAGCTGCCCCAAATAATGCCATTGTAACTCCTGCATATCTTTTGAAAGAATATTTCTTCATAGATTTCCCTCTGCAGATAGTGATTAAATGTTTACCTTAACAATTCTAGGTCTTAAACCTGCTGCTTCAAGCTTGTCAACAATCTCATCCTTATGTTCATGTCCGAAAGCTTCAATAGTAATTCTAAGTTCAACAGTTGCTTTTCTGTTAATACTTACAAACTGGTTATGCTCAAGCTTGATTACATTACCGTTAGCTTCTGCAATAATAGAAGCTACTCTTACAAGTTCACCTGGCTTATCTGGAAGAAGTACAGAAACAGTGAAGATTCTGCTTCTCTGTACAAGTCCCTGCTGAACAACAGATGACATTGTAATAACATCCATATTACCACCAGAAAGAATTGAAACAATCTTCTTATCCTTAACATCAAGCTGCTTTAATGCTGCAACTGTAAGAAGACCTGAATTCTCAACAATCATCTTATGATTCTCTACCATATCAAGGAATGCAACTATTAAATCTTCATCAGGAACTGTAATAATATCATCAAGATTCTTCTGAAGGTATGGGAATAACTTGCTTCCTGGAGTCTTAACAGCTGTACCGTCTGCAATTGTACTTACAGTAGGAAGAGTAACAACCTTTCCAGCCTTAAGAGATTCCTGAAGACAGTTAGCACCGGCAGGCTCAACACCAATAACCTTGATATTAGGATTAAGGAGTTTTGCAAGTGTAGATACACCTGTTGCAAGTCCGCCACCACCAATAGGAACAAGAATATAATCAACAGTTGGAAGCTCTTTAATAATCTCCATTGCGATAGAACCCTGACCTGTTGCAACATCTAAATCATCAAATGGGTGAACAAATGTAAGTCCTTTCTCATTGGCAAGCTTCATTGCATATTCACATGCTTCATCATAAACATTACCGTAAAGAATAACCTCTGCACCGTATCCCTTAGTTCTGTTTACCTTGATAAGTGGTGTTGTTGTAGGCATAACTACTGTTGCCTTAACCCCATATTTCTTAGCTGCAAATGCAACACCCTGTGCATGATTTCCGGCAGAAGCTGTAATAAGTCCCTTCTGTCTTGCTTCCTCTGACATCGTACTAATCTTGTAATATGCACCTCTTACCTTATAAGCACCTGTGTACTGCATATTCTCTGGCTTAAGGTATACTCTGTTACCAGTCTGGCTGCTGAAATACTCACTATATACCAGATTAGTAGGAAGTGTTGCTTCCTTAACCTTCTCAGCAGCTTCCTCGAAACTTTTCAATGTTAATTCTTCCATTACACTTAATCTCCCATCTTAATTTATTAACTTATCAATCTTCATCAGAGCCGTTATCTACATCAAATAATGCATTAACAAATGTGTCTGAATCAAACTTCTGTAAATCTTCGACTTTCTCACCAACCCCAATATATTTAACAGGAATACCAAATTCCGCCTGTATAGCAACTGCAATTCCACCTTTGGCAGTTCCATCCATTTTAGTAAGAATAATACCTGTGATATTAGTTACATCATTAAACTCTCTAAGCTGAGAAAGGGCGTTCTGACCAGTTGTTGCGTCAAGAACGATAAGATTTTCCCTGTATGCATCAGAATACTCTCTTTCTATAACTCTGTCAATCTTACGAAGCTCTTCCATAAGATTCTTCTTATTCTGAAGACGTCCTGCTGTATCACATAAAAGAACATCTGCTTTTCTGGCTTTACATGCAGCAATTGAATCATATATAACGGCAGCTGGATCAGAGCCTTCACTCTGTGCAATAATATCAGCACCTGTTCTGTTAGACCATTCTGTAAGCTGTTCTATAGCTGCAGCTCTGAATGTATCAGCAGCGGCCATAATAACTTTCTTATTCTGTGCTTTAAGGAGACCGGCAAGCTTGCCTACAGATGTAGTTTTTCCTACACCATTAACACCAATAAGCATAACAATAGATTTGCGGTTCTCAAATTCATATGCATTCTCGCCGAGATTCATCTTTTCCTTAATACTGTCAATAAGAAGCTGCTTGCAGTCAGCAGGATTCTTAATCTTATTCTCTTTAACCTTATTCTTAAGGTCGTCAAGAATCTCCTCGGTTGCAACAACACCTATATCACCCATAATAAGGGTTTCTTCAAGCTCATCATAGAAATCGTCATCAATAGATGAGAATCCTGAGAAAACAGAATCAATTCCGGAAACAATATTATCTCTGGTCTTGGTTAAACCTTCTTTTAATTTACTAAAAAATCCCATATTTACTCCTTCTTCTTGTCAAGGTCATTAGCTATAAGGTCTACTGAAACAAGTGCAGATACACCCTTTTCCTGCATAGTTATACCATACAGTCTGTCAGCTGCAGCCATTGTTCCTCGTCTGTGAGTGATAACAATAAACTGTGTATGCTTTGTAAGCTTGTGAAGATAATTAGCATATCTTCCTACATTTGAGTCATCAAGTGCGGCCTCAATTTCATCAAGCAGACAGAATGGTGAAGGTTTAAGGTTCTGAATGGCAAAAAGAAGTGCAATTGCAGTAAGTGCCTTTTCACCACCGGATAACTGCATCATGTTCTGTAGCTTCTTTCCTGGCGGCTGTGAAATAATAACAATTCCTGCCTCAAGAATATCTTCACCTTCAACAAGTTCTATTGTGCCTCGTCCGCCACCGAACAATTCCTTGAATACCTTATCGAATTCAACCTTAATTTCTTCAAACTTCTCTTTAAACTGAATTCTCATACCATTATCAAGCTCATCAATAACCTGGACAAGAGCCTCTTCAGCCTTAATCATATCATCATGCTGTGTCTTTAAGAAGTTGTATCGTTCGCTTACTTCCTTATATTCTTCAATAGCATTGACATTAACAACACCAAGCTTTTTAATATTGGCTTTCAGAATGTTAATCTGCTTCTTAATATCAGATATATCAGTAAGCTCTTCACTTCTTAATTCAGCAGCATAGCTGTATGTAAGCTCATATTCATTCCACATGTAATCTACTATAGAGTCATTCTCTTCTTCCAACTTTTCCTGCTGGTTATGCAGACGCATGCTTTCTTTTTCAAGAAGAACAATCTGTTCATTAATCTTCTCACGTTTATCAAAGAATGTCTTATGACTTGCATTAATAATATCTCTATCCTTGCGGAGAGTCTCAATCTTAGTGTTGCAGTCCGCTATCTGATTCTTTGCTTTATGAATATCACTTCTTAATTTTTCAATCTGTGCGTTTTTATCTTCAACTTCTGATGATAAAGATGCTTTTCGCTGTCTTATATCAGCTTCTTCTAATTCAAGAACAGCAATTTCAGAATTGATTCTTGTAATGTTCTCCTGAATAAATGCTGTCTTCTGTTCTACAGAACTGAATCTTATCTTAAGATTCTCAATATCATCATTAGCTTTATCAAGTTCAGCCTTCTTTGCTTCAAGCTGTTTATTAAGATTCTCAATCTCTTTTCTTGAACTTTCATTCTGGATTTCAAGAGCACTTAAGCTTCCGCTTACCTGATTCTTATTCTCATCAATCTCTTTAATCTGTCTGTCAATTTCAGTAGTTTCAGCCTTATCTTTATCATATATAATTTTGATTTCAGATAACTTCTGCTTTGCCTGATTAAGATTCATCTGCTCTGTGTTAACAGCTAAAGACGCCTCTCTGTTAGCTTTGTTATCTGCATCAATAAGCTCTCTTATAGACGCTATCTTAGCTCTGTTATCTGCAATCTTAGTTTTAAGCTCAGTTGATGATTTGCTGAGTTCTGATACAGATTTCTTAAGTTCTTCAATCTCTCTTCTTCTACCGAGAAGATTACTTGAATTCTTAAAAGCACCACCGGTCATAGAACCGCCTGGATTAAGCTGCTCACCCTCAAGAGTTACAATCCTTAAGCTGTATTTGTATTTCTTGGCAATAAGTAGCGCATTATCAATATTATCAACAACGAGAATTCTTCCAAGAAGATACTTAGCCAGGTTCTCATATTCGAAAGAAACTCTTACAAGGTTGCTTGCAATTCCGATAACACCATTTTCTTTAATACATGGCTCTTTCTCAAGAGTATTTCTTCCTGATATTGCATTAAGAGGTAAAAATGTAGCTCGTCCAAGCTTATTCTGCTTAAGATATGCAATCAGTTCCTTGGCTGTAGATTCTTTATCAGTAACAATGTTCTGGATTGTTCCGCCTAAGGCTGTCTCAATGGCTGTTTCATACTTTCTCTCAACCTTGACAATATCCGCAATAACACCAAGAATTCCAGGATTGCTGTCCTTTAATTCCATAATCTTACGGATACTGTTGCCATAACCGTCATATCTTTCAGTAATGTTAACGAGAGATTCCAGTCTTGACTTCTCTCTGTGATAACTCTGAACAATCTTATCATGCTGCACATTAAGGTCAGCATTTTCGTTCTTAATAGCCGTAACTTCATCATTATTGGTTGCAATTCTTTCAGCTATTTCCAAAGCATTTTTCTGTGCAGCTTCTAATCTTGCACTGATATCATTAATCTTGATATTTTGTTCAGCTTCATCACTCTTATCTTTAATAAGATGACTGTTAAGTTCAGCTTTTCTTATATTAAGCTGTTCAAGCATAGTTGCAAACTTCTGATTCTCAGCATTAATAGAAGACTTTGCATTAAGTCTGTCGTAGATATCGTTCTGACGGCTCTCAATCTGGTCTGATACTCCGTCAATATCCTGCCTGATAACATCAGCAGCATCCTGTTTAGCTTTAAGATTATTCTCGAACTCTTCTACGGATGTTGAAAGCTCATCGAGCTGTTTCTTAAAATCAGTCACATTGGTCTGTTTTGCAGCTTTATCCTTATCAATAGCTGTAATTCTTTCACTGTAATGCTTTTCGTTATCAGTGAATCTGTTAATCTGTTCTGTGATAACATTAATCTCACCGTTAAGTCTCTGGCTTTCAAGCTCAGTATTTGATAAAAGTGAATTAACATTCTCAATGTCGGAATTCACCTTAGAAAGCTGTTCCTCAGCTTCTTCATATTCAGCCTTGGTACTCTCATACTCAGCTCTTGAATTGGAAAGGTCGTTATCAGCAATGCCAATCTTTCCTGTCAGTTCTTCAAGTTCTTTGCTTATCCTGTCTGATTCCAAAAGAAATGCATTTACATCATATTTCTTTAAATCAGCTTTATAGTCAAGATATTCCTTGGCCTTTTCAGACTGGACCTGTAATGGTCCGACCTGTTTTTCAAGCTCTGATAAAATATCATTAACACGGACAAGATTAGCCCGCTCATTTTCAAGTTTCTTGATTGCAGTAGCTTTTCTTCTTTTAAATTTAACAATTCCAGCGGCTTCATCAAAAAGCTCTCGCCTTTCATCAGGCTTTCCAGAAAGAATCTTATCAATCTGTCCCTGTCCGATAATAGAATATCCTTCCTTACCAATACCGGTATCATAAAACATTTCTGTTACATCTTTTAATCGGCATGAGTTACCATTGATAAGATATTCACTCTCACCTGAACGGTATACTCTTCTTGATACTGTAACTTCATCGTAATCAACCGGAAGTGCATGGTCGCTGTTATCAAGTGTTATAGATACAAATGCGAAACCAACCGGCTTTCTGTTCTCAGTTCCTGCAAATATAACATCTTCCATCTTAGAACCACGAAGCTGCTTGGCACTTTGCTCACCTAAAACCCAGCGCACAGCATCGGCAACATTACTTTTACCAGAACCATTAGGCCCTACAATACCTGTAATACCATTATGAAAGTCAAATACTATCTTGTTAGCAAATGACTTAAATCCCTGTACTTCTATACTTTTTAAATACATAACCCCTCACTTATTATTTCTTATCAGAGTTGATATCGTAGCCTTTATTCTTAAGCTCGATAAGTGCAGCATATGCTGCATTCTGAGATGCTGATTTCTTAGTGTGGCCTGTTCCTTTAATATTAAAAAGACCGTCAACTACAGCAGCTACAACGAATTGTTTGTTATGTTCAGGACCTTCTTCGCCGATGAATTCATAATCAACTTCTTTTCCAAGTCCCTGAATAACTTCCTGTAATATAGTCTTGCTATCAAAAAAGAGTTTCTTATTGTCAAGGTCATTAAGAATGAACTTATTAACAAATTCTTTTGCATTAGCAAAACCACCATCAAGATAGATGGCTCCTATAACAGCTTCGCAGGCATCTGATACAATAGAATCCCTGCTTCTTCCACCAGTAAGTTCCTCCCCCTTACCGAGTCTTATAAATGTATCAAGCTTAATAGCTCTTGCACATAAAGCAAGTGTAGGCTCACATACAATGCTGGCACGAAGTCTTGTCATCTTTCCTTCAGCCATCTCTGAGTGATTCTTATATATATAATCACTTGATGAAAGCTCAAGAACAGCATCGCCTAAGAATTCCATTCTTTCATTATCCACGCACATTCCTTTCTTCTGCTCATTGGCATAAGAACTGTGAGTAAGAGCAACTTCAAGCAAACTTATATCTTTGAAATCATAACCAATAGTCTGCATAAACACAGACAAATCTTTATTATGCATTAATACACCTTCTGCGAACTTTTGAAAACAAGAGCATAAGGAACAAATTATGCAAGAATATTTGCTCCTTATGCTCTTGTTATTCATCGCTATCTGTATGGTTTATTTATTAGTTGCGTTCTGAATCTGAACAACTGCATCATTAACTGTTACAATTGATTCAGCTGCATCATCAGGAATCTGGATATCGAATTCATCTTCAATTCCCATGATAATCTGAAATACATCTAATGAATCTGCTCCAAGATCATCAACAAATGTTGTCTCTGGAGTAATCTTTGATTTATCAATGTTAAGTACATCTGCAATAATATTCTGTAACTTCTCGAATTCCATAATATCTATCCTTTCAATGTTTAATTATGCTGCTCTGGAATCTGACCGAGCGCCTCAATAATTTTATCATTTATATTCATTTTTGTAAATGTTACACACTGGATTAATGAATTCTTAACCTCTTTAGCTTTGGCATTGCCATGAGTCTTTACTACAAGGCCATTAAGACCGATAAGCGGAGCTCCACCGTGTTCTGAAGCATCCATTGATTTAAGCTGTGTCTTTAATGACTTCTTGATAAGAAGTGCACCAATCTTAGTCTTTAAAGATGACATCATAACACCTTTAATCTTTCCAAGTATCATCTTGGCTTCACCTTCATAAAGCTTTAAGATACAGTTTCCAACAAATGCATCGCATACAATGATGTCTGCATAGCTGTTAGGAATCTCTCTTGCTTCAATACTTCCTATAAAGTTAATGTTAGGACACTCTTTAAGCATTGGATATGTTTCTTTAACAAGTGAATTTCCCTTTTCTTCCTCAAGTCCTACATTGACAATTGCAACTCTTGGATTCTTAATGCCGACAACATTCTCCATATATATAGAACCCATAACAGCCCACTGCACAAGCATAGTTGCTCTTGCATCTACATTAGCACCGCTGTCTACAAGCAGTGAAACACCATCCTTAGTAGGAATAAGTGCTGCCATTGGAGGTCTGTCAACTCCGCGGAGTCTTCCAACGATAGTCTGACCACCAACAAGGATTGCTCCTGAACTTCCGGCAGATACGAATGCGTCAGCCTCTTTATTCTTAACCATATACATTGCCTTAACCAGAGAAGACTCTTTCTTTCTTCTTATAGCCATAACAGGAGGCTCACCTGTTTCAATTACATCATCTGCATTAACAATCTCTATTCTTGATGAATCATACTGCTGTCCGTTAAGACATTCTTTAATCTTTTCTTCCTTACCTACAAGATATACAAAGCAGTCCTTATCAGCAGCAACAGCCTGTACTGCTCCTTTGACAATCTCTGCTGGTGCGTTATCTCCGCCCATAGCGTCAAGTGCGATTTTAACCATAAATTAAACTCCATTTCGCAATTATAGTTTTGAGTCATATTTGACTATCAAAGAATATACTACGAAATGGGGTTTTAATCAAGTTATCTTGTTTTTTCTTAATTGTTTAAATAATCTGTCTTTGAATTGATCATAATAGTCAGAATAACAGTTATTATAAGAATTATAAGGATTATTATAATATAGATACATGGATTCCAGCCAGTATCATTAAACATACTGCATCTCTGCAGCATGCAGGCATTTCCTATGAATAACATATTACTAGAAAAAATAGATGATATATATATAACGAGTGCTGCAAGTAATCCGGCTATATATGAAAATGCAAGTGAAATACATATCTGTATAACAGAAATCGTATAAGCACCCAATATGAATAACAATATAAGTAAAATAAAATCCTTCATACTGCCATTATATTGTTTTATATACATAATTTTCTTCAGTATACTTTCGTTATAATCGCCAGAACCTTTGCCA
>NZ_QSEK01000070.1 GCF_003464165.1 Eubacterium sp. AM49-13BH
AACAGCATACCCCATTTCTGTCAATGCATAATACTGTGCATGTAATTGAAAAACATATCCATCGTATATCTTACTAATATGTTTTTTCCTCTCAATAAGCAATTGCTTTTCCATATCATATATATCAATTTTGCCTGATAACTTATATTTATCCGAATAAACATCCAACGCAGTTATTATACTTTTCTTAGTAGAATAACTGCTATTATCTACACTTTCATGTGCCTTACTTCCGTTAATCTGATATGAAGACTGATATGTAAGATTGTCCTGACTTCCATATAACTTATGAAAATATATAGAAGCCGGACAAAATATAAAATCATTTAAGTTAGAAATAATTATGATATCATCCATTATTCATACCTTTTATTCTGTATAAAATCAAACCATTCAGCATGAGGTAATTTCAGGCAGTTCCTGTCAAAACCATCTTCTGTCCACTCAGACTTTATCTTTAACACCTCATATAATCCCTTAAGTGCTATACAATATGCACCATTTGCATCTGCATCTTTTGGCATCTTGCATTCTTTATCATCTGATTCTTTATAATTATCTGAGTCAAAAAAATCTCCTTCATCATTGATTACAGGTGATATTATTTTATCGTAACTTATTCCCTTCTCCTGTTCCTCTGCTTCAGTATAACTATTTCTCATCTGAACTGTAAGTTTATATAAATATAACAGTTGTGCAAAGAATTCAGATTTTTTATCTTCATCCATCTTCTCCATATCTATCCTTATATCATGTCCATCAGCATAATTAATTTCATTATCTTTTAATAATAACTTTATTGTTTCTGTAAGATTTATTGATTTTGTTTTGCCTGTTCTCCTTGCATTGTTGAATTCACTCTGCAGTCTCTCACCATTGGTATATACTGTCCATTGTGTCTTACCCATGGTAATGTTGTAGGTATCAAAATTATTATAATCAAATCCAAAACTGAACATGTCTTTTTCGGCACAATATCTTATTTCATCAAATTGCATAAAGAACTGTTTTCTCGAAGCATTTGTTGAAATGCTCTTAAAATTAAATGCACTGATAAATCCAGTTGACGGATCTATTTTTGATGTAAATGCAGCAGGTACATAAAATATTACACCACATTGTTTCCCAAGATTTTTTATATTATCTGGTACATATGTCAATTGATATCCTTTTAATAGTCCCCCTGGTTCATCTACAGATTTTCCTTTAGAAGCAAAATAATTCAGCTTATTAATAAGCATACTCTCGAACTTCTGGTATACCTGTCGTTCAACTTTAAAACGACCTCGCTTAAATCCATAATTCAAATCTTCCATAGCAATTATTGCATTATACTCAACCATAAGCATTGCTATCTCATGAACTACCCCTGAAATATATCCTTCTTTCAACTCTTTAATATTTCCTATAGATTTCCAGTTCTTTCTCGCATATTCTCTGGTCTTTTCCTTCTCAACCAGCTTCTTCTTATAATCATAATTATTCAATATATTATAACTTTTCTGTTTAACGATATTTCCATGAGAATCTATAACAGAAATATATATAAGATTACGCTCACCCCTGTCAATTCCAATAACATGTATATCATCATTTTGTGCTATATATTTTACAGCCATATCATTTACATTATTTCGTGCTGTCACTTTATAGTTAATAGTAATTGGCGTATGTATAAAATATTTATCAACTGTATATCTGTAATCTTTAACAATATCCTTTTGGGCAGTCCTGACCTCTACTTTATCAAGATATTCCTTTGCAGCTTCTGACAAGTCACTTTCTTTAATATATCCATTATACATTTTATAAATTTCATTATATATATCATCTGGAATCGGTATTCTTACAACATCACCATTATCAAGCTGATTTTTATATGTCTTATTAACTAATACAGAATCTTTTTTATGCTTAACTGGATTTTTTACGCTTGCCCTCCTATAAAACAATTCAGCCTGTCCATTTAATTTAATAATGATATCCTTAAGATTTTCTTCACTAAAAATGTTCTTGAAATACATAGTGTGAAGATTTTCTTTTCCTGTACTGTTCTCTGCGAAGTCCTTATTATAAATCTGAAATAAATATATCTTGCCTTCCTCATCAAGCTTATTAATATCAGCTTCACTTATATAAGTCCAGTCAATTCTATACCCCTGCATTTCAACTTCACGGTAGAATTCACTTATATCGTTATAACTATCAGTTGCAGAGAATTTAAATTCATATTTTCTCCATTCCGCATGTTTCTCTATGCTGTTCTTAAAATAATCAATTAAATCCCTACAAAAACTGATATCAAAATTCTCACTTGTCTTAATATGTTTGTGTGCATTATAACCGGAAATTATATAATCAGATGGCTTAAATGTTTCTATTCCTTTCTTTGATAAGAACACTTTAGGAAGCATTTTATTCGCCCCTGGCAACAGATTATATACCATCTTCTTATAATCATTATCGTTCTTTTTATCAGAATTTCCCTGTATAATCTTTTTATCGGGTTTATTTTTAGCATTAAAAATTGCCAGATAATACTTATTATCTCTTATTAAAATTATTGCATTATTATCAAACTCTTTACTCTGCGACCAACCATTAGCAAGTGTAGGACTTTGAAAATTAAGTTTTATTTTCTTAGAATTGTATGGTTTCTGTGTAACGTAATTTCTCACCCTGTTATATAATGGCACTATATTTTCTAATATATTATAGATATCGTCTATATCTGAATAAAACATTTCATCTCTATCCAGTACTTCATCAACAATAAATGCCTTTGCCCAATGATACATGTTCATATACATATCAAGCCTTTTCTTCATTTCATCAGCTTTTTCTTCGCTCTCAATCAGACTTATATGCTCATCGTATTCCAAATGTGCTGTTTCTGTATCAGTTATTATATTACTAATTTCCCTTATATATTGCTTAGCATTAGAATTTTTTAAATTCATTTCGTTCTTTTTTCATCTATATATTTCTCAACTAAATCATTAACATCATTAATACTCTTATATTTATCTTCTTTTACAGCTTTTT
>NZ_QSEK01000071.1 GCF_003464165.1 Eubacterium sp. AM49-13BH
CTTCTCTTTCTGAAAGTACTTTACACCTCATTTATATGAATATCATCCTCTGTAAAAACATTCATAAGCTTAATGTCTATAACAGTAATAATCACTAGAAAAACGATAAAACAAAGCAAAATGACAATAGCTGAGAGCATGATTTGATTGAGATGGATTAATAGAGAGATTTATAGCCAGATGAATCTTGGATTAATTAACTTTAAAAAAAGCCAGCCTTTCGACTGACTCTACTCTACCCAAACATATTATAGTTATCATAAGCCATACTTTGCCCGCATTTGTCCAAGCGATGTACTGACATCCTTCACCTGTCCTGCCTTTATCTGCTTTTCATATATTTCTAATGATCTATGTCCGATATTTACTGACATACATGTTTTATAAATATTTTTTCTTCTCCTTCTAATATTCACATAGCTACCTGTACACTTAATGTAAACAGTAGCATTTTCGAAATTCTTCCTTAATTCCCACGGAATCTTATCGCCTTTTCTTTTTACTGTTATACCAAAGTGATTTATTCCGCCTTTTACTTTTATCTGTTTATCCTTGATTAAAAACAAATTTTTAAAATCCCCCTGTACAGTTATCAAATATTCTATTTTTATACCATTTTCCTCATATTTACCCTTTAGCTTCCATTCCTGATTATCAGCTCTTGAAAAAATGCCTTTTGATAAATTATTTCTACTATATACCAGCACTACACGTCTTTTTTTACTTTTATCAATATATCCGTACATTTTATTATCTGGATATTTTTTATTGTCGTCTTTATTAGGCTTTCTATTTTTCTCAATTTCAATTACTTCTTCCAAGCCCTGCTTTAAATCCGCATATAAATTTCCCATATGTTACCCCACTATCCGTTTTGATCTCATATTAAATATGAATTTATCTGTTGTTCTAAAATCAAATACTAAATCATTTATAGTTAACTGCCATTCTCTTCTGTATATACATTCATTTGATTTATAAACTTCTGTATATACATTCATTTGATTTATAAACATATTATATAGTCACTTCATTAATAAATAAACCTATTGATTTGCAAAATAAATGTTGTTATTTCCTTATTAATGGCAAAAAAAAGAAAACCAGAGCATAATCATATGCCCTGGTATAAATCTTAAACATTCTATTTTTTCCATTTCTTTGTTACATTCACAAATTCAACTGAACTATTCTTGCAAGAGTAGTCTTTCCTCCGCCAGTCTGACCATAAAAAATAAGGGCATGCTCAAGCACCCCCTTAGATAACGCCATTTGTATTGACTTTACTGTATTATCCTGACCTATAACCTCTAAAAACCTTTGCGGTCTTAATATGTTATATAATGTTCCTCTAGCCAAATGCATCCACCTTCTTCCCTGTTCGTTTGTCAAATATTGCTTGCAGCCACTCATCTTTTTCGCTTAATATACAGTTTTCAATAGTATCCTTAAAATCGTCCGTAATTAACTGCATATCTCTTTCACTTAAATTGCCACTTTCCTTTGTCTCAAGGTATATGGATATGTCTTCCTTTGCCCTGTTATCAAAATACTCATGCCCAATCATCACTAATTCATCGTGGGTTAAGTGAATTGATATCTTTTTCCCATCAATGGTTCTTGTTAATTCTGCCATACGGCCACCTCCTTTAGCTTAAAGCTTAATAATTTTCTATATAAGAATATGGTAAAAAAATAAGCCCCTGACCGCAGTCAAAGGCTTTATTATACCGATATTCATTAATAGCTTCCTTGTTCCGTATGTCACTAATCCACACAGAAATACTATCATTCTCAACAAGAGAATTTAGATTAAATATAATTATACTATGAGCGTATCACGGCATTACCATTAAAATCAAGAAAAATATCTGCAATTACTCACATATTTAATATTGTTGATTCCTTTTGTATTATATTAGCAATTCCTATCAAATGCTTTGTTAAATCAGGTTTAGAATTATCAAATACCTTTTTTTCTGCTTCCGAACAAGACCGCATGTGCAATGCTAACCAAAATGAAGCTCCAACATCTCCTTGTGACAATTTACCAGCATATTTTGATTTATTATTTCCTAAGTATGCAAACAAATCATGAGGTTTAATATAGTCAAATGAAAAATCCTTATATCCACCTTTTGACAGCTGTGTATCAAAATAATTTTTATTATATTCAAAACAGTTCATCTTTACTGCCATGTATAACTTCTTATATGCAGCAATTATTGTCTGTTCATCAAGTTCTTCATATTCTTTTACATCCGTTGGAACAATTTCAAATAATTTACTCATTTTTTCTCCATACCCAAAATAAAAATCCTCCACCAGTCTTTGCTTCAACAGAAATCTTACTGAAACTGCAAAGATAAACACTAAAAAAATAATATCAAAGTTCTGATTATTTTGAGGATGTGCAATCCAGTTTCTGGCATTTTTTAAAGCCGAAAAACATGCATAGCGTTCATAATCTATAATATTTTTATTTTTATCAATTACATTTTTCTCTAAATTGTACTTTCCGAATGTTTCATATGTCCAAAAATTGCAAATACTGTCTACAAGCACATTAATATAATTTTGTCTTTTATCTTCATTATCATCTCTAGGCAAACAGTTTGCTTTTACTTGAATTATTTCTAAATAATTAACAACTAGATCTTTATCCATTACCAACAGCTTATTATCTTTATCGTGTCTAATGTAATCAATTATGTAACGACAAACAGCAATAATACGATCGCTTAAATTTGTTATTTCTTGGGAAAGGTCATATTCTTTTATTTCGTTTTCTTTTCGAACAAGTCTTACCATCATATCCATAGCTTTATCAACCTCAAAATCGTTCTTATTTATATATTTAGGCAGTAGAGGAATTCGATCTAATGTTTTCTCTTTTTGAATCAAATTTTCATTATTATCCTTATAATTTATTTGTTCCTTACCATCATTTTC
>NZ_QSEK01000072.1 GCF_003464165.1 Eubacterium sp. AM49-13BH
GAAAGAAAATACCTTTTCTGGACGATGTCAAAACTGGATATTGATTATTTATAGTAGTCTTTTCCGTATATTCAATAATATTGTCACCTAACTTACGCTGTTCCCAATCGTCAGTAAAATCAGCGAATCTAATTTCTGGTTTTTTCTCATCTTTTTTCGGAAACATTTTTTGAAGCATAAACTTTTTCAGTTTTTTTGTTTCATCACACTTACGCTGATGAAGAGTGATGAGAGTATCAAGGCTTGCAAAATACTCTCCAATTCTTTGTTGTTCCTCAGTAGAACAAGGTAATGAAATGGTTAAATTTTGCTGTGCTGATATTCCAATATAAGGTCTTGTTGATTGTGCAGCTTTTGTCTGCATCTCATTTTGAAATGACTCTGAATGAAATACAGCATATAAATATTTCTGAGACAGTCGTTTATTATCAAGAATTCTATAATATGTCACCTGAGGAGTTAACATGGCGTATTCTTCTTGCAAGCCCTCTAAAATAGCCACTTCTCCAATAGTTGCTTTATGAGTGAGAAGCACATCCCCCTCTCGTGCAAAGCCCTTATCAAGTTGTTCGGCTCGTTCTTTAGTGATATATTTACAATTTTCTAAATCAACTCTTCCATTACGAATATCTGATGCCATTAAAAATGGAATGCCTTCCTCTACATATTCATCTGATGTCGGATGCTTTTCTCCATGATTACCATCTTTAGGTGCCTCAATGACATCATTATCAACTAACCACCCCAACTTACGCTGTTCCCAATCATCAGTAAATCCCTTAAATCTTATATTTGGTGTATTTCCCATCCTTACACCTCCTTGAGCATATCTATTAATTCCTTGACTGCTGTTTCTGTCTCTGATGAACTAAATGTAAGATTTCCAAGCATATCTACCAAATTAGCATTATTCTCGTTAATTGCTTTATTTGTCTCTTTTATATCTTCAATAAGCGACTTTATATCTATCTCATCCTCTTCCTCACTTGTATCTACATACCTTGGAATGTTCAGATTATAATCATTAGCCTTTATATCATCATAAGAAGCCAGATATGCTAATTTATCTACTGTTTTCCTGTTATTGTATAGCTCTAGTACTTTATCAATATGTTCTTCATTCATTACATTTTGTTTTTTCTCTTTTTCATAAAGATTTGAAGCATCAATAAAAAGGACATCTCTTCCTTCTCTATGTTTTTTAAGAACAACTATACATGTCGGAATTGACGTATTGTAAAACATGTTAGCTGGCAAACCAATTACTGCATATATTGAGCCATTTTGTAATAAAGTTTCTCTGATTGTTCCTTCAGCAGCTCCTCTAAATAACACTCCATGAGGAAGTACAATTGCCATTGTTCCTGTTTGTTTCAAATGATAAAAACCATGGAGTAAAAATGCATAATCTGCTTTTGACTTAGGTGCCAGCTTTCCACCATAATCCATAAATCTCTCATCCTGCTTAAAGCCTTCTGCTGCTGACCATTTAGCTGAATAAGGTGGGTTCATTGTTACAACATCAAATTCTGTTTCTTCATCAGTAGGCCAATCTGCGTCAAGTGTATCCCCATTTCTTAAATGTTGATTTTCTGGATGTACTCTATGAAGAAACATGTTCATTCTAGCTAAGTTGTAAGTTGATGGCATAAGTTCCTGTCCATAATATCTGATATAATCTGGCTCTTTTGAATAATTTCTACAACTAAGCATTAACGAGCCAGACCCCATACACGGATCATACACCTGTAATCCTCTCTTATCTTCCTGTCCTGTCATTGCAATTCTACATAGAATCTGCGCTGGTCCATGTGGAGTATAGAATTCCCCTGCTTTTTTTCCTGTTTCTGAGGCAAACTGTCCTATTAAATATTCATATGCATTTCCAAGGACATCCCCTTTGGCATGAATCAGATCTGCTCCGTCAAGAACCTTTATTACTTCTGCTATTGTTGCACTCTGCTTTAAATCCCCTGTTCCTAATCTATTTGAATATAAATCTACATCTGCAAACAATCCGTTAAATAATTCATCTGATTCCTGAATACGGTTAAATGCAGCCTGTAACTTTTCCCTGTTAAATGCATTTGATTTAGCATCATTCAATATGCTTACATAAGTCATATCAGGATCAAGTGTGTAATGCATAGTCTCTCTTAATTCCTGTATCAAATCATTAGCATCCTCGGTATTCATTACTTCCTCATATTGCTTCTGTGCCTCCTGTAAATTATCTGGAGTCTCATCATTCAACAAATCATATGCCTTTGCTAAATATGAATCTGATAAATATTTATAAAAGATTAATCCCAATAAATATGTCTTATATTCATTAGCATCCATCTTTCCGCGAAGCACATCTGCTCCACTCCACAATACCTGTAATAAATCTTTACTCTCTGCCATGTTTTATTCCTCCTCAAGCTTTCTTATAATATTAAGTATTAATTTCTTTATATCTTCCGCCTGCTTTATCATCAAACGGTTTTGAACCAGAGACTGTCTATATATCTCTCCTATCTTTCTCTGCATCTGTATATCTGGTAATCTGATTTTTAATTCTCCAATTATCTTCATATTCAGTTTCTTTACGCTAAGTGTAGTTCCCTGATGAAACATTGCTATCTGCTGCTCAAATTCTTTTCCCTCATTAAACTGATAACAAAAGTACCACTTATCAAGTATCTGCTGATTAAATTCGCATTTTAAAAAATTGGAAGTGATACATTTATTCTGATTATCCAAGGATACAGGTGCTACTTTAGATTTAATAAGATTAATAATGCACTCTGATTTATCACCCTCTGCAGTTATGCCATATAAATCATTCTCAAAATCTTCTAATGAATATACATTTGCTTCTTGTTCTTTAATTCTTGTAGGGTTTTTTCCTATTGTTGAATTTAATTA
>NZ_QSEK01000073.1 GCF_003464165.1 Eubacterium sp. AM49-13BH
GAAAGAAAATACCTTTTCTGGACGATGTCAAAACTGGATATTGATTATTTATAGTAGTCTTTTCCGTATATTCAATAATATTGTCACCTAACTTACGCTGTTCCCAATCATTTCATATTGAAAAAATAAAAAATGACTTACGCTGATGAAGAGTGATGAGGTGGTCGAGGGACTGAAAACAGTTGCCAATCATAGCCTGTTCTTTCACTGATTTGGGATAAACAATATCAGTATCTTGCATAGCTGATTTTGAGACTGATGTAACTTTTATTCCTTGCATTAAAGGTATCAGCTGGTTATGATATGCTCCAGAATTTAGATAATATCCCAAGTATCCAGTGGCAAATTTTTCTACTGGTCTGTATGGAATAGTATGAAGTCCAGACAGAACAATATCGCCATTCAACCCCACTATTTCACTGCATTTTCCAACAGTTGAATCCTCTGCTGTATCAGCAACAATCACATCTCCATTCTGCAAAAATGAAGCTTTATATTTAGATAAAACTCTTTCATCTGTTATCATTGGAAGTTGCTCTTTACCAACATCCAATACTTCGCCAAACTTGATAAGTACATCTCCATAATGAACATTCTTTGCCACACCCGACTCATTTGATAAGTCAGCTCTGGAAAGTGTGTTATTCTGCAAGCTAACCAGTACGTCCCCAAACTTACGCTGTTCCCAAGTGTCTTTTATTTGACATAATAAGACAAGGGATTTATCATAATTATATTATAAGTTTAATCTCGCCACTATATATTGATGCACGATTATACATTTTGGGGATAAAAGTATGAATACAGTTTGTAGAGATATATTTAGAGCCATTCATGAGGGGAAATGGCTGAGTATTGAGTATATGAATGAAAGAAAAGAAATAACAAAATACTGGATTGGAATTATCAGCCTGAATCCATTAGATAGGTATATGTATGTAGAAGGGTTGCATTTGAGAAAATATATAACAAAACAATTGCATGTTAAGATAGATTCAATACAATCATCACATGTTATAGAGGGATCATATTTTGAACCAAATCGAAAACTTATAGATGATATAGCGCAGAACCCTGTTAAATACAAACGAGTATTTGATAATGTTGCTAATCTGAAAATATTAAATTACTTGGTGGATTGCAATAAAATGGATTCTGTACCGTATAAAACTGATTATGCATTAATAGATAGTTTTGATGGGGAATGGACGGGGAATTATAAGCTCAGTGAAAATCAGTTCCGGCAAATTGTAAATAAATTTCAATACAAAACTCAATATGAACAAGTAAATAAGGCTATTAAACAGTTAGCTATTAATGAATTAAGCATTAATACTTCTAAAGGATTATATGTTTTGGCTTATCGTAAGTTGCGGCTGGATGTGGCTAAACGCATGTTGAGACAGGATGATGAAATAACGGTTTGCATGGAATTTGCACTTGAAAAGAATAAAACAGAGGCAAGATTTAGTATAAGAAAATTTCTGGATGCAGATGATTATGAGTTGTTAGATGATTTTGATAAAAATAAAGAATTAATTAAAGATAAAATCACAAAATATAATCCACAAATCAATGGTGTTGATGATATGCCATATGTAATAGCAATAGGCAGAAATGTTATGGTTGATCTTCATAAGGAATATGAAGCCATAAATAAAATGTATGAGGATAATGAAGTTACAATACCAATAAAAGCTTTTTTTGGAGAACTTCTTAAGCAAGTTGATAGAAGAAAGAATTATCCTATAACGTTATTGGACAAAAGGATTAATCTTGATCAATTATTAGCAATACATAATGCTATGAAATATCCATTAGCATATATTCAGGGACCGCCAGGAACAGGAAAAACTAACACAATCGTTAATACAATAGTTACAGCTTTTTTTAATGAAAAAACAGTTTTGTTTGCATCGTATAATAACCATCCAATAGACGGTGTGTGTAATAAATTACAATCCATTGAGTATAGAAACAAAGGGAAAATTCCGTTTCCGATTATCAGGCTTGGTAATGATAGATGTGTATTAGAGGCATTGAATTATATTAAGCGTTTATATGAAAAGACAAAAAATATAACTATATTTGACAGCACACTGGAGAAAAATAAAGACGATAAAACTAAAAAGACAATTGAGATGACGAAGCTTCTTGAAAAGCATGAGTACAAGATTGAACTAAAAGAGCGAGAAGAAGCAATATTAAAAATGATAGATGTTAATCATCATCTTACATTTCAGACAGAACTTCAAGGTGTACAGTTAGCAGAAGTCAGAGATAAGTTGTCTAAGATAGGAGATATAACAGATGAGCAGGCATTGAAATTAGTTGAACAGGATGAGGAGGTTTTTAAGAAATATTTATATTATACATCAGCCAAGTATATACAAAGGCTTAGAGAACCTAAGAATCAAGATTTAATGGCTATAGTGGAGGGTGAGGATGAACAAAAGAAGGTTCAACAATTTAACTCATATATTAGACGGGAAGAAAATCTGAAAAAGTTTCAAAGAATATTTCCAATAATTGCCACAACATCTATTTCAGCTCATAAACTGGGTAAACCAGGAACATATTTTGATATGGTTATTATGGACGAAGCCAGTCAGGGGAATATAGCAATGTCGTTAGTGCCAATTATCAGGGGAAGAAGCTTGATGCTGGTTGGTGATCCGCAGCAGCTAAGTCCAGTTATTCTTTTGAATCAGACGGACAATGAAAAACTGAAAAAAATATATGGAATAACTTCAGAATATGATTATGTTAAAAATTCAATATACAAAACATATTTAGCATGTGATGCAGTAAGTGAAGAAATACTATTAAGCCATCATTATAGATGCAATAAAAAAATAATATCTTTTAATAACAA
>NZ_QSEK01000074.1 GCF_003464165.1 Eubacterium sp. AM49-13BH
TTATAGTTACTATAAGTATTACATCTATATATTATATGGTTGTGAAAGTATATATTATAGTTACTATAAGTATTACATCTATATATTATATGGTTGTGAAAGTATATATAAATATACCATCACAGTCAGATGTTATTATTCTTATGCTTGTATATATTGTCACAATGGTTGTACTTGAGACATTTTTATCTATAAGAAGAGGATGTTTTACAGCAGCGGACAGGATGAAAGTATTTCTGTATATTATTATTACGATAGCAGTATATGCAATGCTTGTATGGCTGTCGGGTTATATTGGTCAGGAATATAAAAAATATCTGCTTCTGGCAGGCTTGTTACAGCTGATGCTGGCTTACATATTTTATAGCATATCAGTAAGGCTCTATGAAGAAAATTATAATGAGAAAGAGGCAGACCGCCTCGTAATAAAATCAATCTTGGAGAAGATTATCTGAAGAATGTTCAGGCTATGGATAAGCAGATCAGAGTGATTAAGCATGATATGAAGAATCAGTTACAGACACTTACAGAACTGATAAAATCAAAAAAATATGATGAAGCTGAACAATTCTTGAAGAGGTACGGAATGAATCTTGAGAGTACACAGGATTACATACATACAGACAATCTGCTTTTTAATACAATTATTAATAATAAAATTCAGTATGCAAAGTCAGAAAAAATCATTGTATCTTCCAGCATTAATAAAAAAATTAAGCAGATGAAGGATAATGATTTATGTACAGTAATAGGTAATTTAATCGATAATGCCATAGAAGCGGAGCTAAGAGAGAATGAATACAGAGAGATTGAGATAAGTTCATTCTGGAATGGAGAAGAATGTGTATTCCGTATAGGAAACTTTGTGTCGAAGTCAGTTCTTGATAATAATGAGGAGCTTCAGACTGTTAAAGCTGATAAAGTTTCACATGGTTTAGGAACGCAGATTATAAGAAATCTAATGAAAAAGAATAAAGGAATATGTGATTACTACGAAGAGGGTGAAATGTTTTATTGCACAATCAGGTGGTAGTAATAGCAAAAAAGACCGCAATGCGGTCTTTTTTTAATACTATACTAAAAAAATATGTCGTTCACGCCATATATTTGTCGTTTACGACATTGCGGTTGAAAGTGGTTTACAGGTGTGGTTATTATATAATTAGGTCTGTAAGATATTACACATAAAAAGAGTAAAGAAAATGCGGGGTATAAGTAATGAGAAGAAAAAAGATAGTACCTTGCTTGTTCCTTACAGTGGCGTTGTGCGGCTGCACAACGCAGACTGTAGAGGATGCAAAGCAGATAGAAGAGAGTAAAACATATGTAAGCAAGTATGAATATGAAACAGATACAGACGGAAAGACAGAGACACAGGCATACAGCGAAGAAAAGCCGACATTCACAGACTGGGAGACAGTAACGGGAATAACAGATCCAGCAGTTGATTATAAAGAAGGAACAGTAAAATACAAAAGCATGAATGAAGAATTCTCAATGGGAGCATATGACTATTCAGTTACAGAGGCAGTAATAACAAAGGATTTAAATTATGCCTATGAGATAATGAATAGAGATTCAGCAGATTTGATTGTAAACGATAAAATAAATGCATATCCAACAGGAAGAGTTAAATTAGAAGAAAATAATTTTCTGTGGATTAAGATTCATGTGAAATATGATGGCGATAAGGATTTTAAAACAAGTATGCAGACTTTTTTAATAAAAAGGGATGATGGTCATTTATGGAATCGTGGGATTTTGCAAGTTATACAGGATGAAGCAACATTATTATATCCGAAAGAAAGCTACAGGACAAACGATGTAATATTAAAAGCAGGAGAAGAGAGGGACTATTGGTTTCTGTTCAGTGTATATAAATATAATCCGCAGATTAATGAATTATATATGGGTGGAACATTAGGAACTGCGTGTGATACAAATAGTATTAAAAATTATAGTGGGAATCTTATAGAGTTAAAAATTGAGGATAAAACAGAGAGGTGAATAATATGTATATTGAGTTGAAAAATGTAACAAAGAAAATAAGAGGTGTAACAGTTCTTGACAATGTGAGTCTTCGTATGGAGTCTGGAAATATATATGGCTTCAAAGGTAAAAATGGAAGTGGTAAGACTATGCTTATGAGAGCAGTTGCAGGACTTATAAGAGTTGATGGAATTGTCGATATTAATGGGAAAATAATGGGTAAAGATATGATGTTTCCAGACAGCATAGGAATTCTTATAGAGAACCCTGCATTTATTAACAATTATACAGGATTTGAGAATCTTAAAACTCTTGCATCTATAAGAGAAAGAATTGATGATGAAAGAATAAGAGAGACTCTTAGTGAGGTCGGTCTTGAACCATATGATAAAAGAACTTTTCGTAAGTATTCGTTAGGTATGAAACAGAGATTAGGCATAGCAGCAGCAATAATGGAAAATCCTGATATTATAATATTGGACGAGCCGATTAATGCTTTGGATGATTCAGGAACAGAGCAGGTAAGCAAGCTTCTTATGAAACATAAAGAACGGGGAGCACTTATTATTATTGCCTGTCATGATGCAGAAGAACTTGATTATTTATCAGATGATATAATAGAAATTGCAGAGGGAAGAATCAAAAATAATAAAGCTGACAAAGGAGGAACTAATTAAATGCATGAATTAAATGTGTTATTAAAGATAGAATTTAAAAGATTATT
>NZ_QSEK01000075.1 GCF_003464165.1 Eubacterium sp. AM49-13BH
ATTCTCCTTTAGAAAAGAAGAATCAATAATATTTTACCGTTAAGGAATGAAATCCAAATCAATAGAATTTCATTCCTTTACACTATTCAATTATCACTACTTTAAACTTTCCATTCTCATCAATTTTTAAACGAAGATTCTTAATATACTTGTCACAAAATCTTTTCATTTCCTCTTCACTTGTCTGAATGTAGGCATCTGCATATATCTGCTTCGTAAGCTCCCATGCACTTTCTCCCACTACTGATGGCAGGTAACTCTCTAAAGTTTTCTTAAGGACGATATTTTGTAAATCCTTGGCATTCTCCATATAAAAATCATCCATGGCACAATGGAAAATACTCTTTTGCGTAAGTGCTTCCTTTATTTCCTTACCACATTTGCTGTTTTCATACAACACAAGATAATTGGCACTTGGAATTGAAGAAATAAGCCCCCAGAAGTCTGAATCGCTGGAGCATAAAATGAAAGAATCGATGTTTTCAGTAAGATATGCTTCTGTAACACCTACAGCCATTCTCATATCCACTAAAGACTTTCTGTCGGTAACTCTCTCAACTTCAATATGAACTACCGGAATCGAAATCAACTTTTCTATGTAATCTCAGGCAATTATCGTATGATAATCATCATAAAGAACAATTCTTGTTATCTTTTCTAACTCTTCCTTCTTTAAATTCTTGATTACCCCATACAACTTATAAGGATCAGCATTTTCACAATCAACTGCCATTATAACTTTTCCTGATTTCCTTATGAAGTCATATATATTCTCTTTCACATCATCAGACGCATCCCTGTATTTATAAGGATCATAAAAAGGTTCTCCATTTTGGGCATATACAACAGTTAAGAGTTTTGAATCAGAATATAAAATATTTCCATATGCATCCGGCTCCCAGTATATGTACATCTGAAATGGATATAACTCTCTCTTTCCCTTAAACTTTTCATACTCTTTTATCAACACACCTTTTCTTTCATACTTAGGCACAACAAATAACGTTTTAATATAGTCAAACCTGATTGATTCTGGGAAAAGCTTTTTGCATGCATCGATATTTTTATCTATAAGTCTTGTTACATGTAAAACATACTTATCGGCTCTATAATTAGTCTGAATTACAGGCACATCCCACCTATATAACTGGTCAATTTCCTTTTTATCAAAGAAACTCATTCTATCAAGATTTGATAAGTTATATACTATTTCATTATCAACATCACGAAAATGTTTGAATAATGATGGCTGTAATATTTATTAAGGATTTCATCCGGAACACCAAGCATATAAGCAACAATCGTTGCAACCTCCGCACGGCTTACTGTCTTAATGGTTTTTTCTTCCCCAGTTTCCTTATCTTCTACTGTTATTTCTTCTTTTTCAATCTTAAGTTCACTAAGATCTTCCAATGTATATCTTTTCTTCTCCATGTAGCCTCCCTGATTTTAAGATAATCAATCCTGTAACAATCGCTAATGAAACACATTTTCTCTATGATATTTCATATACGCTTTGCTATCCTCATATAAATCAATAGCCATTTTTTCGTTTACATTCATAAATATTTGATCATTCTTATCTAAATCATCAGATATAATAATCCCCCCATTATCATCAAAAGTTATGTATCCGTTATCAAACAACTTATCATGGTTAGGACATAATAATAATCCATTATTTACATCCAATTTCTCTTTTGCATCTGATTCTGCCCATGGCTTTATATGACTGGCAATAAGTAAACTTGTGTTAGTTACTCCACACAGACAGCAATGTTCATATCTATTTGTAAGTTGCTGTCTAAATGTACTCTGATTGACTCTTACTTTAACAATCTGCTCTCTTTCCGCACCTTCAAGTCCAGTCTCCTCAATCTCTTTGTCAATTTTTATAATCTCTTTTTCAGCTTCTACTAAATATTTTTCTCTGTCTTCAATCTGATATTGCGGTAATTTTTGATACTTTCCTCTTACCCATTTCCCCTCTAAATGTTTTACCCCATCTTTCTTTGGGTTGTGATACACTTCTCCTGTATAAGGATAATCAGAGCCTAGTAATCTATATTTACCTTTGCTAATTAACTGAAACAAGCAGTCCTTATCAAATTTTGTAAGTCCGGAATTATACACATTATAACAATAATCTGTTAGTTGGCAGCTCCCTGGGTTTATATCATACTTTTTGGCAATCAGTATACGAATTTCTTCTTCTGACATTACAGTATTTGTGCCATTCATTTTGGTATATTCATTTATAATTTCCTTTAGTTTATCCTTAATAGTCATCTTCATAATAATATTACTCCCTCTTTACACATTAACGCCATTTTATTTTTTAAACATCTTTTCTATTATATGCATTACATTTATATCATCGCAGTAAAGGAAACTTCCATCTCCATCAATTGTCCTAACCAAGTCAAAATACATATCATTTATCTTATATCTATAGATATCGCAATCTGGTCCCATGAGATTTTTCATAAATTCACAGTTATTATTCTTTAATATTGAAACAACTTCCTCAAACTCTTCATCATCTGGTCGTCTCTCATAATTTTTAAAGTACAATCTTTTCCTATCTTTACCTATATAAAATGCCTCCATTTATTATCTATACCCCTACACCTATATTTTGATTATATTATACATCATTTACT
>NZ_QSEK01000076.1 GCF_003464165.1 Eubacterium sp. AM49-13BH
AACAATTTGTCATTATAAAAGCTTAATTCTTATGTACCCAAAAACTACAATCATCAGTACAATAACAGCTATATTAAATGCTCTGTTAATCTTACCTTTTGTCAGATATAACCTGAAGGCTGTGTGACGGTGCATGCATATATGGCATACCATATCTGTGGTACATGCAGTAATATTCTATTCCATATGTAACAACACATAAGACAAGTGCAAAAATAATTAAAGATATATACTGTTTGTTTTAATGCATAGCGTGCTCTGCCTCCAGAACTTCCATATGTCAAAACCCACATTCCATTATCTCTCTGTGCAAAAAAAGCATACACTATAGATATCATAAGTGCCATTGTAAAAAAATACTGATAATAATAAGATGTAAAATTTTTCACACCTTTATATTCGTCCTTAAATACTTCAACATTTTTCACTCTTTCAAAATCTTCAGATGTTCTAAGTATATTTGCATATGAAAATGTTCCTGCCTTTGTAAATATACTATATTTCTTAAGTTTCTCGGCATTGCTGATTATCATATCTATATTCTGTGAATATTCATTCAGATATGTCTCGTGCTGTATTGTCTCTTTTTCAAGGATATTATCATCTGTCACAGGCTTATTAGCATACAGAAAAAATATTATATTACAAACAGCCACCAATACTATCAGCATCAGCTTCTTTAAACTTAATACCCTTCTTAATTCCTGCATATTCCCCATCCATTATTTCTATTTCACTTCTTACTCCAGTTTATCAAATCTATTCCACCATTAAATATCTCATTCCACTCGCTGGCATTTTCTATATCTTTTTTATCAATGTACATAAGTTGATCCTGTCCCATTCCCCGGCAGAACAGAAACCTTTCATCTCCAAAATACAACTCAAGTGCATAATCGCATTTTATATCATTTACCACATTTCCATCTTTATCTAGAACTATATACCTTAATTTGTTCCACTGCTCTTTTCCATATACATAAAATGCGTACTTTGCATTACTAAGATATATGTACCTGCCATCTGATGATACACTGCACATATCCACTTCTTTCGTTGAAGCATATATATTCTGTGATGTTTCCGAGCTTATATCACTTACATATAATCCCTCTCCTGTAACATAGTAATATAGTTTCTGTTCATCTGGCAGAATATAATAATCATTAATATTATTCTCACTGACTACATTTACACCATTGTCATGTGAATATGAATATAAGCCACGACTCCTGACCTGCATTTTATTCTTGTCCATAAAATTCTCTGATTCCTGAACTATAAAAAACACCTTATCGCCAAAGCTCTTTACATTCTTAACAGCCAATCCTTTTCCCGTTACGCTATATACTATATTTCTTGTACCATCTTTAAGCGAAAGTTCAACCAGTTCCTCTGTAAACTCCTCCTCTGAACTTATATGAGATGTGAAATTATATGCATATGCATAATCTCCATTAAATGCAAGATGTATAGCACTTGTTGCTTCGCTAGGCAGAAGCTGTCCTACAATTTCTCTTGACGAACCACTTGCATCCATCCTGCATAATTCTGCCATACCATTATTAACAGGCATATAATAAACATATCCATTATAATAATATATGCTGTCAAATACATAAAGCTGTCCAAGATATGCATTACAGTCATATGTATCATGAAGGCATTCTGGTTTGGCACATACAGGAACAACATCTTTAGTCTCTATATCAAAATATACAAGCATATTCTCCGTTGTTACATAATAATATCCGTTCTCCGCAGCCGCCACATCAAGTGCACCATCTGTATTCCAGTAACTTTGTGATTCATTACTATACTCAAGTCCCTGTAAATCAGTATAATCCAGACTAATAGCTGCCTCCTTGTTATTATGAATACTTATATATACCATTATCGCAATTATAACCGACACCACAAATGCAACAGGCACCACAAACTTTACTATCCTTCTATTCATATTCCTTTGTCCTTTACTCAACCTGTTTATATATATCCATTGTTGTTATTGCATATTTCCCTGTCTTTATCTTATAATACTCTACTTTTTCTGTTCCATCATTATATGTAACATCTGCTTCTATTATCGCATTATTTACAGCTTTTATCATGGCCTGTTTTTCTTCATAAATGCTTTGCATATATCTGTTAAATGCATCTTCTGAAGTCGGAAGCTCAACAACAATCATTAACTTTATAGCATTATCATCTACCCCCGAAACACCCATACTCTTCATGTTTATATTATTCTTTTTTCTATAGTTATCAGGATCATCTGACATATCTGTAAAACCACATGTACTATTATATATCGTATATTTTATGCTTTTAATATTCTCATCATTATATATTCCATCCCAGTTAATCATATATATTTTATGATATGCTGATTTACCATTCTCTGGTTCATCAATTCTTCCTGTACCACTCACATTCCAGGCAGCCACAAAGTCCTCATCAGAAAATGTCTTATCAAGCTTTGGATATGTTACCTCTATTGATTCACCTGACATCTTTTCATATGTCATTCCGTCTGATTCATATTCAGTTATAACCGGCTCCTGATAACTAATGCTTACCTGTGTCTCTTCTGTTACTGTATCCATTTTTTGACATCCAGCTAATAGCACGCTATATGTCATTAAAA
>NZ_QSEK01000077.1 GCF_003464165.1 Eubacterium sp. AM49-13BH
AAAAAGCACCAAAAATTTTATTTATTGTCAATTAATAATTCTTTTGGATTCCTTCTTAATATATTGAATGAAGAAATAATCAAAGATACAAGAAGTACTAAACTCATAAATATAACTACATAAAATATGAATTTAGGTAATACATTTATATCTAAACTTGATAATGTCTTGTTAAATCCTTCAGCTTCTGCCCCACCACCTAATTGGCTAGATGCAGATTGTCTGGCAATTTGTTTAGCTATATCACCAGTAACCTTATTCAATATATTATTCCCAAGCTTTTCAGCTGTATACCTAGCTAAGAAATAAGAGCCAACA
Source organism: Eubacterium sp. AM49-13BH (assembly GCF_003464165.1). Lineage (GTDB taxonomy): Bacteria > Bacillota > Clostridia > Lachnospirales > Lachnospiraceae > Lachnospira. Next base: position 319 of record NZ_QSEK01000077.1, read on the forward strand.
TATGCGGGGATTGATATAAATACCATCTCAATCAGGAATTGACCAAAAATTTCTAATTTTGATATACCTAATGATAGTAATACTGCTATTTCCTTCTTTCTGGCATTCATCCATAATAATAATAATAATGAAACTACAACTCCTGCAAATATTAATGAGCCAGCAAATAATTTATTTGAAATTGAGTAGATACCTGATATAGATTGTTGTAATGCAGGATAATTTGATGAACTTTTAATCAAATTATATTCTCTCCAATTTATATCTAATTTCTCAATCTCTTTTATTACACTATCAAGATTCTTATCACCTTTTACAAAGAATGTTGCATCCTGGTATACAGCTGTATCTTCTGTATTACCATAAACTTTAGCAGCAGTATGAACATCAGTGATTAATGTATTTTCGTATAGTTCCTGTGCTGCACTTACTCCACCGCTATTATGCCCATCGAATAGACCTTTAATTTCTACTTCTACTGTTTCATTTGCACCTTTCTCATTATCAGCATCAAATAAATTAGATTTTATTTTTATCTTATCTCCAACTTTAAGATTATTTTTTTCAGCTAAATCTTTATGCATTAAGATTTTATTTTTATCTTCATTTTCTAAATGCTTTCCTTCTACTAATTTATATGCTTCTGATACAAATTTTGTTTCTTTTGATGAGTCGTTAACTCCGGTTAGCATCACTGTTCTTTTAAAATTCTTCGCTCTTTTAGGCGATTGATTCGCAAGAGTCTCTTTAGTTTCAATAATATCATAATCAACTAAATCTGCAACACTGTTTATTCTTTTTACATAGGAGTCTATACTATCTGTTTGAGCTATCTTTTTAATATCTTCACCTTTTACATTTCCTCCACCTCTAGGTGTTCCTGGATTTACTTGTCTATTTATCTCCATAGAAAAACTATTTGTTATATTAGCAAATGTTTCTTTTGAAGCTCTGTCCGTAGCATCTTTAATAGATAAACTTATAAGACTTAAAGTTGACATAGCCAAAATAACTAACATAATAATTATTGATTTTAAGCTTTTTCTAGTTATATAAGCAAATGCATTTTTTATCATTATTCAACCTCCAAATTCATTTTATTTACTTTTTTTAACTTCTTACCACTTAGCTCTAAAATGATATCCGCAGAATCTGCTGCTTCCTTACTATGTGTTACAACTATTACACATTTATTCCTTTCTTTAGCTAATGTCTTTAATATATTAATTATTTCTCCGGCAGTAACACTATCCAGATTACCAGTAGGCTCATCAGCCAGTATTATTGGAGCATCTGATACCAATGCTCTGGCAATAGCTACTCTTTGCTGCTGTCCACCAGATAATTTCATAACATTTCTTTTTATTTGTTTTTTATCTAAGCCTAGTTCAAACAAGATACTTTCATCTGCTGATTTATTCACTAATCTAATATTTTCAATCGGCGATAAATAATCTATTAAATTATAGTTTTGAAATACTAAAGATATATTATTTTTTCTATGATTACTATATCCTTTCTTTTGTATATCTTCATTCTTAAACAATATTTGTCCTGTTTGAGGTTTATCGAGTCCAGCAAGTAAGGAAAGAAGTGTAGATTTTCCTGCTCCTGACTTTCCTACTATCGCATAAAACTTCCCAAGTTCAAATTTTTGATTTACTCCTGACAAAACTTTTTCTTTAGAATTGGCATAACTATATGATACATTCTTTATTTCTAATATTTCCATCATTTTCTCCTAACTTATTTTTGATAATATTTCTTTAGGCTTCTTGATTAATATTAATGAAGAAGCAAATACAACTGATAAAACAATAATACTTATTAATATTAAATAACTTTGTCCAAGTGTTGTAATATTTAACATAAAACTATCATTTATTAAACTTCCACCAGAAATCACTGAGTCCTCTGAGTTAACGATTCCACCTGCAATATTAATGAAGAAGCAAATACAACTGATAAAACAATAATACTTATTAATATTAAATAACTTTGTCCAAGTGTTGTAATATTTAACATAAAACTATCATTTATTAAAC
>NZ_QSEK01000078.1 GCF_003464165.1 Eubacterium sp. AM49-13BH
TGTCAAAAAAGTGAACTGAGTGCAAAATATTTAAATAAAGAAATATTTTTATAAAAAATCAATTGAAAAGAAAATGAAATGATGTATAATTAAATCAGATCAATATAAGAAAGGAAATACCATGGCGGAAGTAATTAGTTTAATTAACGAAAAGGGTGGGGTAGGTAAGTCAACCTCTGCTATTACGATTGCCCAGATTCTGGCAATTTCAGAGTATAAGATACTGCTTATTGACCTCGATCCACAGATGAATACAACGAAAATGTACGGTCAGGCTGAAGCTAATCCTGATATAGATTATGAACGTTTGTTTTGTACTAAATTAAATAATAAATCTGAAGTAATAGACTTCATTACTGAAACAGACTATAACAATATATCTATACTCACAGCTTCAAGAGAACTTAACAGCCTCATCTATAAAATCTATGACAAGATGAAAGAGATTAATGTTGAATTATATCTCCGCAATAATCTTGGTCTTATTAAAGATGAATTTGATTACATAATTATAGATAACTCACCATTCAAATCATATCTTACATCATGTGCAATGTGTGCCAGCGATAAGGTAATAACACCTATATGCGTGGACAACTTCTCATATGACGGACTTATGTCACTTTTTGATACAATAGAAGAGCTTAATGACAAATACGCTTTAAGCATTGAATTTGCTGGAATCTTCATGACAAGAGTAGCAGGAAGAACTACACTTTTCAGACAAATGTACGAAAGTTATGAAAATATGTTCGGTGACAGATTCTTACCTATATCAATCAGGAACTGTATTGCAGTCAATGAATCAAACACAACATTTGAACCACTATTAACATATGATAAGAAGTGTCCGGCAGCCCTTGATTACGTTGAGCTTGTTAATTATCTTGGACTTATGGATACAGCACATTATCGTAAACTTGCCAGATATCTGAAAGGAGAGAAGTAGTAATGGCTAAGAAGAATTTTAGTGCCGGAACAACTAAATCAGGTGTACTTAATAACGACGGTGGCGAAAAGCTTAGAGAAATACAGGCTAAGACACAGTACAATTTCAAATACATTCCTAAAGATAAAATCATTCCTAACCCTAAGAATGAGCAGTATTCTCAGGATGGAATAGAAGCCCTCAAAGAAAGTATTCTTGTTAATGGCCTCCGACATAATCTTTCAGTATTATATGATGCAGAGACAGATTTGTACCGCCTTATATCAGGTGAGCGTAGATATCATGCAATATGTCAGATGACAGATAAAGAATACCGCAATAATTTTCCGGCAGGAATTCCTTGTAAAATAGAAAAATCCGATATATCAGCAATAGATGAAGAGATTATGCTTATATCAGCCAACCATGATGTAAGAGAATCAAGCATGGAAGTGAAAAGATGGGAAGTAAGTCGTCTACTTGAACTTTACGAAGCAAAAAAACTCAATGGTGAAATTAAGAATATTCACGCAGAGATTGCCAACCAGCTTAATATATCTGAACGTCAGGCAAGAAAATATACTACAGCAGAGAAATTGATTCCTGAATTGTCAGAACTTCTAAATTCTAACGGTATTGATCTTAACCAGGCTGATAAATTCGGTAAACTCGATGAAGATGCACAGAAGACAATCCTTTCAATTATTCAGAAAAATGGAACAATAGAAAATGCTGAATTTCAGTCAATTAAGAAATTATCTGAAGAGAGAGCTGATGAAGCACGAGAATATAAGAAACAGCTTGATTCAGCAACTAGAGAGATAGAAGATAAGCAGCATACTATTGAACTATTAGAACAGAAGATTAACAACTTCCAGAATAGCGATAAATCGTCAACTGATCAGGAACCTAATAAAGACGACATGGTTAAATTTGCTATGCAGGCAAAAGAGAAAGCTGAACGGGAAAAAGCAAAGATGGAAGCACAAGTTGAAAAGCTGAAGCAGCAACAGAAAGAAAAAGAGCAGCGACAGACATCTATATCTGATTCAGAACTTAAAAGAATTAATTCCATTGCTAAACTGGAGCAGTCACTTAATCTGTTAGAAAATAATTTTGATGTACTTAAGAATAACAAAGCTATTATCAGGAATGATGCTGAATTAAAAATTCGAGTTGAAATATTGAAAAATAGACTGGTTGATTTAATAGAAAATCTCTAATTTGACCATTTGAGCTTTTTTTTCGATATAGA
>NZ_QSEK01000079.1 GCF_003464165.1 Eubacterium sp. AM49-13BH
ATATTTTTTATGAAATTATTAATAATTTCTTCTTTTTGCGTGAATATCATTATATCGAGTGTAAGAACATAATAATCATCATATGGATTATAATTAACGTAGTAGTCATAATCAGATGGATTGACACTGTTATCAACATATCCATACAATAATTTATGAGCTTTCTCTTCTGCTTCAATATTTTGTCCGGCAATATAACTCTGCCAGTCCTGTTTGCTGTATATATTAGAATCACTGATTTTAAATGAAATATTTTTATAATTCATGTCATCATCAACATTTATATATTTTATTTTTCCTGATGGATAAGTAACATTTACATATATTATTCTGCATGCAGTTATAATAAGTAATACTGCCGTTATAATTAATACCCAATATTTCTTTAAAATTTTCATAAGCTCCCTCGTTTCTATATTTGTGATTAGAGAACGTCTTTTTTAATTCTGATTAGAAAAAGCAGATCGATTATGAGCAAAATACATAGTTGAACTACATACATCCACATATTTATACTAAAAACATTATACAGATTACTATTATTCAGCAGAGAGAGTTCTCCCCTGCCAAAGCCAAGAGAGAATAGAACATGTTCAGCAAATACAACACAAAAGGTGTTATCATAAGTGCAAATGCATTATCTATAAAATACACAAAAAACAATGCAAGGCAGTTTATTAAGCCAAATAATATAAACATTAATCCAAGATATATGCACACATATAAAAATGGTCTTGTATAGAATATATTATCAAAAACATTTCCTTCAACTACCGGATAAAGTTTAGTAGAAAGCAGCGGCATTCCCCATGGAATAAAGCACATACACATCAGTAGATTAACAATCATCGGTATAACAGCCACACAACCGCCATTAATGAATGAAACCAATAATTTAATTGTAAAATACTGTCTTCGTCCCATTCTGTATATAAGCTGGTTAATCATACCTTTTCTTTTTTCATTATAGTAACTTAATCCATATGGAAGTACACATAAAATCGGAAGTATTGTTATCCATAGATAATAATACCGGTTCGATGTTCCATATCGTGGCATCCATACTTCAAGCGGCATATCCGTATAATTTGACCGCAAAGCAGACTCAACAGTCACTGCATCTCCTGCCATATATTTAAGCCAGTATTTACTCAGTCCCCATGCTGTCGAATTAAAAAATGCCATAATTGCAGCAACAATTCCAATTAATATAACAGCATAAAAAACTTTATTACAGAAAGCTTTTTTTAATTCAACCACCAATCCTCTTCCCATGTTATACTCTCCTCATATTTTATATTATCCTTTGGTATTATAACGCAATATTCACTATTAAGTTTTTGTCCAGAATAAGAAGCAACAATCAATCCTTTATCAATATTAGGTGTAAGTGATTTCTGTACTATAGTAACAACTCTGAAATGTACAGTTTCACCGGGATCTGTATAGAGTATATGATTAGTGTAGCCTATAGTTTCACCGGCATCAGTGTTTATTACGCGATTATTTTTTTCACTAGGATCAATAATATCATATTGATATGGTGAATATTCTCTTATTCCTAATACCTGTTTAACGCATTTTCTTGGACTGTTGATATATATTTTATAATTCTCTGATGGTTCAACAGATAAAGAACTCCATGCTTCTTCAGAAAAGAGCATATCTTTCCCATATAATTCTGTATTAGCATGCTTCGATCAAACATTATTTGAGAATCATAACAGTTCTTAACTGTTATATCCAGAATTATATAATCGTAGTCACTTTTTGATTCACCATTTAAAGATTTTGTAATATATGCATCATTGACAACCAGAGAAAGCTTTGGACATTGTATTGTATTTGACGGATACTCATCTCTGACATCGTGTTTAAAAGTATTCATCCAAGATGTTGTAAATGTAACTTCTTCATTTATATTTACAACCTGCTTTTCAAGATAATCTTTTTTTGATATGATTCTTTCACAAAGATAAAATTCATCAGTATCAATAATTGATGAATCATATGTCTGCTGTGGATATAAACCATTTTCATCGGTTGGTACAGATATATCTGATTTATCTTTATTGGAAATCT
>NZ_QSEK01000008.1 GCF_003464165.1 Eubacterium sp. AM49-13BH
CCGAAATAATCTGTTCTAAATGCTTCGTTCGACTTGCATGTGTTAAGCACGCCGCCAGCGTTCATCCTGAGCCAGGATCAAACTCTCATAAAAAGTTTGCCTCGTCAGTTATAAACTAACTAGCTTAAATAGTTTTACCAAAACTTACTGTTTAGGTTCGTGTATCTTTCGATACTCGCAAGATTCATTAATGAATCATTTTAAAATTCTCAAAGAATTTCAAGGTTGTCTTTCTATTCAGTTATCAAAGATCTGTATCGCTCAAACCCAGTATTTATCTGGTGTTTTAAGTCTTATTTGTTACCGCTTACCGCGGCGACTTGTACATAATATCATCAGGTACACACATTGTCAACAACTTTTTTCAAAAAGTTTCAAAAAAATTTGATTTTTCTCAAATATTGACATTTTAGTACTGTCCGTACACCTGTGAAGCCGCTTGTTTGCTGTGTTTTTCATTTCTTCACAACAGTCAAAATACAAAAACCTACTATTATATTCTTATACTCATTTCTAGTAGGTCAATTTTCTTGTCAGCCAAGATCTCTTATATAGAAAAACCTACACAAACATCTAATACAACTTATTGCGTAGGTCAATTTCAAGTAATATGTCACTTCATTATATGAAATCTAACGAAAAAGACCTACCAAAGTACAATACTTAGATACTTTAGTAGGTCTCTGCTCTGAAACCGTAGCAATATTATAAGAAAAATACCCACTAATTCTGTTATCCGATAGCTTTTAGTAGGTGTTCGCCACATAACACACCCAGTAATGCCCGCAACACATCATCGCAAAACATCACCGTAGCGCATCCACTTAGCACATCCTCTTAACACATTTTCTCAGCCCAAGCCACCATCACACTCACCTCAATTCCCCATTACAGGTCAAACAGTGACAACTGGTTGCTGTCTGTCATATCTCCAAGTATTCCAAGCTCTGAAAGCTTATCAATCGCTGACTGTCCTATCTTGGCTCGCTGGCGTAAGTCATCCTTTGATAAGAATTCGCCATCTCTGGCGGCTATCTCTATTGACTCTCCGGCGACTTCACCTACCTTTGATATAACCTTGAATGATGGCATAATCTTTCCATCAATTATCTGGAATGTTCTTGCCTTTGCCTTATATATGTCTATAGGTGTGAATTCATAGCCTCTTGCATGCATTTCCTGAACAATACGCATTACACCAAGTTCATCTTCTTCTGTATTAGAGATTGTACCTTCTGCTTTCTTGGCTTTGTACTCAGCAATGTAGTGTTCAAGCCTTACAGGACTCATAGCCATTTTCTCATAGTCAAATGCTGTGGCTCTTATACTAAAGTAAGCTGTGTAATATGCAAGTGGATAAAATACCTTACAGTATGCAACACGCCATGCCATCATAACATACGCCGCAGCATGTGCCTTAGGGAACATGTACTTGATTCGCTCGCATGACCATATATACCAGTCCGGTACACCATGGTCAATCATATCCTGCTTCCACTCCGGCCATTCTTTACATTTGCCGGATGCGACCTTACCCTTTCGGACCATTTCCATTATCTTAAATGATTCCTCTGAATCAAGTCCCTTCTGGATAAGATATATCATAATATCGTCTCGTGTACATATAGCTGTTGAAATAGTAGCTTTTCCTTCTTTAATAAGAGTCTGTGCATTGCCAAGCCATACATCAGTACCATGCGCAAGTCCTGCGATACGGACAAGGTCTGAGAAATACTGTGGCTTGGTATCCATAAGCATCTGCATAGCAAAGTCAGTACCAAATTCTGGTATTCCAAGTGCTCCTAACTTTGTGCCGCCTATATCCTCAGGCTTGATTCCTAGCGCAGAAGTGTTCTGGAACAGTGACATAACCTCTTTAGAATCTAGTGGAATCTCAAGAGGGTCAATTCCCGTTAAATCCTGTAACATTCGTATCATTGTAGGATCAAGATGTCCTAAGATATCAAGCTTTAACAGGTTGTGGTCAATACTATGGTAATCAAAATGTGTTGTTACTATAGATGTCGTCATATCATTTGCAGGGTGCTGTACCGGTGTAAATGAATGAATCTCTTCACCAATTGGAAGTACAACAATTCCACCAGGATGCTGTCCTGTAGTTCTTCTAATATCAATACAGCCTTCTGCTATTCGTTCTATCTCACATTTTCTCTTAACAATAGGAGGCTTGCCCTCAAGTGCATTCTTTGCTGACTTCTCTTCAAAATACTTCATAACGAAACCATACGCAGTCTTTTCTGCGACAGTACCGATAGTTCCAGCTTTGAAGGTCTGCCCTTTTCCAAAGATAACCTCTGTGTAGGCATGAGCCTTACTCTGGTATTCATTGGAGAAGTTAAGATCAATATCAGGCTCTTTGTTTCCCTTGAAACCAAGGAAAGTCTCGAACGGAATATCAAATCCCATCTTATTAAGCTTCGCTCCGCATTTTGGGCATATCTTATCAGGCATATCGCAGCCTGCGCCTCCGGCAAATGCTTTGACTTCATCTGAATAGAAATCATTATAGTAGCATTTTGGACACAGATAATGCGGGCTTAACGGATTAACCTCGGTGATACCCGCCATTGTTGCTGCTAATGAAGAACCAACCGAACCTCTTGAGCCAACAAGGTATCCGTCATCATTAGACTTCCACACCAGTTTCTGCGCAATTATGTACATAACGGAATATCCGTTAGAGATAATTGAGTTAAGTTCTCGCTCTAATCGCTCAGTTACTATCTGTGGAAGCTCCGGACCATATATCTCATGAGCTCTATTTTCACAGATTGTTCGAAGCATCTGGTCAGAGTTCTCAATGAACGGAGGACATTTATCCGGTCTTACAGGCTCAATCTCCTCACACATATCCATAATCTTATTAGTGTTGGTTACAACAACCTCGTATGCCTTGTCGCTTCCGAGATAATCGCACTCATGAAGCATTTCTTCAGTAGTATGAAGATACAGCGGTGCCTGATTATCCGCATCATCAAAGCCTTTTCCTGCCATGATAATTCTACGATACACTTCATCCTCTGGATTTAAGAAATGCACATCGCAGGTTGCCACAACAGGCTTGCCGAATTTGTCGCCAAGTTCTACTATTTTACGGTTCAGATTGCGCAAATCCTCCTCATTCTGGACATAACAATCCTCTTTCTCAATCATGAACCTGTTATTGCCAATTGGCTGTATCTCAAGATAGTCATAGAAATTAACTATTCGCGCTATCTCTGCTTCTGAACGACCATTTACAAGACTTCTGAAAAGCTCACCTGCCTCACACGCACTTCCTATAATAAGACCTTCCCTGTACTGGTTAACAAGACTCTTCGGTATCTTAGGGAATCTGTTAAAGTACTGCAAATGTGATGCAGAAACAAGTCTGTACAGATTAATCCTTCCCATCTCATTAGAAGCCAGAATTATACAATGATACTGATGAAGCTTCTTGATAGCGTTCTCATCCATCTTACCTTCTTCATTAAGCTTATCAACGTCAGGAATGTCCCTGTCGTAAAGCATTTTTATCATCTTGACAAATATGTCTGCAGTCGCAGCAGCATCGTCAACCGCCCTGTGGTGGCTTTCAAGTACAACATTAAGATGCTTTGTAAGCGTATCCAGCTTATAATTATGAAGATTTGGCATAAGAAACTGTGCAAGAAGCACAGTGTCTATAATGGTAGTATCCACATTTATACCAATCTTCTCTGCCTTATTGATTATGAAGCTCGTATCGAATTCCGCATTATGTGCAACCATAACAGCATCCTCGCAGAATTCAAGAAACTTAGGCAGAATCTCCTCTATCTTAGGTGCATTCATAACCATCTGGTCATTAATGTGCGTAAGTGTCTCAATTCTGAATGGAATAGGAATCTCAGGATTAACAAATGTAGAGAATCTGTCCACTATCTCACCATTGCACACCTTGACTGCACCTATCTCTATAATTCTGTCAACTTCCGCAGAAAATCCCGTTGTCTCAAGATCGAACACAACATATGTATCGTTAAAGCTCTGTCCTCTCGGATTCGTTACTATCTGCTTGGTATCATCAACAAGATAAGCCTCGACTCCATATATTATCTTAAAATCAAGCTTCTCACCCTTCTTGGCATAAGAGCCTTTGAGGTCGCTCATCGTATGGAATGCATCTGTAAATGCCTGCACAACACCGTGGTCAGTAATTGCAATTGCCTTATGTCCCCATCTGATTGCCTGTTTGATAATATCAGATACATAAGACACACCATCCATATCACTCATCTTGGTATGGCAGTGCAGCTCAACTCTTTTATGAAGTGCGAGGTCATTACGCACCTGTCTTGTATCAGATCCTTTTCTTATGCCCCACACATTGGCAATTGATATTTCCTGGTCGTACTTGTCAAATGTAGCGTTACCCTTAATCTTTAAGAAATTACCCTTCTTGATAACACCTGAAAGCTCTGGTACCTGCTCATTTTTTGCAAAAACCTTTACTGTAATAGTGTCTGTAAAATCTGTGACATTGAACATAATAATAGTTCTTTCGTTACGGATTTCACGCATTTCAACATTACGGACCATGCCAGAGATAATAACATCTCCGATTGCCGTATCTATCTGTTCAATCGGTGTTACATCACCGTCAAAATCTCTTCCATATAAAACATCTTCGTTAGCAGGCTTTCTGCTGTATGTCTTAAGCTCTTCCCTGCCCCTGTTGTCGCTTGCAAAAAATGCTGCTCTAGCCGCCTTCTGCTTGGCTGCTGTCTCAGCTTTCTTTGCTGCCTTCTGTTCAGAAGTAAGCTTCTTATCATCCCTGCCGTCGGCATTATCTTCTGCTGCCGCCATCATATTATTCTCAATTTCTTTGACACGAAGATTAATCCTGTATGCATTTTCTCTCTCGTACTGGCTTTCCTTCTTCTTGGCATACTGATACTCAACATCTATCTCAAACCCGAATCTGTTCAGGAATATTTTCTTGAAATAATCTGTCAGTGTATCAGCATACTGATGTGCAAGGAAACTGTCCTCAATCGTGAATACAAGCATATCCTCTTTCTCAAACTCCCACTGGGAATTCTTTAAAAGATTATATTCAAGTGTCCAGTATTTCTCCAGCTCTGCAAGGATACTGTCATAATATATATCCATTACAGTCTGTGGCGTATACTGTGCTGACAAAACATATCTGTCGATAATCCGCACGTCCATGTTGGATATACGGAATATCTGTTTCTTTAATGCATCCTCAACCTTGAATATTATTGGTTTTTCTATTACCCTGTCACTCTTTATATAAACGCGTGCCAGAGAATTGGTCGATGTTTTCGAGACTTTAGTTACTTCAACATTCTCAAAATACACCGCCAGATCCTCTGGCAGCTTCAGCGTCTTAAACACTTCAAAAAATCTGTACATATGTATCACTCATTCCAATTATCAAGTTCATACCTGAGTGTATCAAGAAGTTCCTCTTCTGGAACCTTCTTAATAATCTCTCCATGTTTAATAAGTACTCCGCAGCCGTCACCGCCTGCAATTCCAAGATCAGCTTCCTTTGCTTCTCCCGGTCCGTTAACTACACATCCCATTACAGCAAGCTTCAAGTCAAGGTCATACCCTGAAACCATTTTCTCAACCTTTCCTGCAAGGTCTATAAGATTAATTCTTGTTCTTCCGCATGTAGGGCATGAAACAACTTCTATTCCGCCTTTTCTTAAGCCAAGAGTCTTAAGTATCAGTTTCGCAGCCTCTATTTCCCTTACAGGATCATCTGTAAGCGAAACTCTTATTGTGTCGCCAATTCCCTGATTAAGTATAAGTCCAAGTCCGATTGATGACTTAATGCTTCCTGAGAATATTGTTCCGGACTCAGTAATTCCAACATGAAGCGGATGATTAGTCTGTTTTGCAATAAGCTCATGTGCTTTAACGCACATCATTACATCAGAAGATTTGATGCTGACAACAAGATTATCATAACCTAAGTCTTCAATAATCTTAACCTTGTCAAGTGCGCTCTCAACGATTCCTTCTGCTGTTACTCCGCCATATTTATCAATAAGGTCTTTCTCAAGTGAACCGCTGTTGACACCAACCCTGATCGGTATATTTCTTTCCTTTGCAACATCAACAACAGCCTTTATCTTGTCTGTTCCACCGATATTGCCCGGATTGATTCTAATCTTGTCAGCCCCATTTTCCATTGCCATAATAGCCATCTTGTAGTCAAAATGTATATCAGCAACAAGAGGTATCTCTATCTGCTTCTTGATTTCTTTAATCGCAAGTGCAGCTTCTTTAGTTGGAACTGTGCATCTGATTATTTCACAACCGGCTTTGGTAAGTGCCTTAATCTGCGCAACCGTAGCTTCAACATCTTCCGTATGTGTATTAGTCATTGACTGTATAAGAATAGGATTACCACCGCCAATCATGCGGTTTCCTATCTTAACAACTTTAGTATTATCTCTGTACATAACCCCTGTGTCCTTTCTGTATTAGAACAATGCCATTATATCTTTAAACAATACAACAACCATAAGTATGACAAGAAGTATCATACCTATGAAATTGACAATTCCCTCATGTTCTCTCTTAACCGGCTTGCCTCTTAATGCCTCTATTATAAGGAATACAAGCCTTCCTCCGTCAAGTGCCGGAATTGGCAACAGATTCATAACTCCTAGGTTGGCACTGATAAGTGCTGCTAGATTCATAAGATTAAGGAATACATAAAATGCACCATCTGCCTTACTTTCTTCAACAATCTCACTCATTGTGCTGACAGTTCCAACAGGTCCTAACAATGAATCAAACCCAATCTTTCCTGTAAATAACATTCCAAGACTCTGTATTACTGTCTTGACACTGTATCCGACTTCCTCCACTGAATACTTAAGCGTACCAATAGGAGAAGTCTTTACCCTGTCTCCATATACAACAAAGCCTGTATCATAGCTTTCAACTTCAACCATCTTAGGCTCAACTGTCACATCAACATTTTTTCCATCTCTTGCAACCGTGAATACAACCTTATTGCCGCCGCTTGATGTAATAGCTTCTGTCACATTGGAACTATTCTCCATTGCAGTACCATCAACTGCTTTGATAACATCATTAGCTTTAAGTCCCGCCTTTTCAGCCGGAGAATCCTTGGTAACAGAACTTATGAGACAATTCTCATTCATCATAATTCCAACCTGATACTTCTGCTGCTTAATATGCTGCGGAGTAACAGTTGTTGTCATCTTTTCACCGTCTCTTGTAAATGTTATGTTAAGAGTCTTATCTGCATTATAAGCCCTGTAGAAATAAAAATCCCTGTAAAATGTTACCTTATGTCCATTAACCTTAGTTATGACATCACCTTCCTGAAGCCCTGCTTCTGTGGCTGGCGAATTATCTTTAACAACGTCAATGTCACATGGATCATAGCCAAGACTTCCGACAATAACTACTGCACACACGAAAGCAAGAATGAAATTAAATACCGGACCTGCTGCTATAACAGCAATTCTTGCCCAGACTGATTTACTTGCAAATGACTTTTCCATGTCATAACCATTCTCGATAGCAAGCTTCCTTTTCTTAGCTTCCTTCTCTTCATCCGTAAGCTCTTCGTCATCATCTTCTTCTGACTGTATAACACTCATCTCAAGAAACTCATCACCAAGCATCGTACATGCACCACCAAAAGGAAGTGCTTTAATACAATATTCCGTCTCACCTTTTCTGAAATGTATCAGCTTCGGTCCGAATCCGATTGAGAATTCAACTACAGTTATGCCATTAGCCTTAGCTATTATAAAATGTCCGAATTCATGGACAATAACAATTATACTAAGTACAAGAATCGCCAGAATAACATTAAGAACCAACTCCTACCACCTGCTTTCTATCATGTCTGTTACTATCTTCTGTGTAGAGAGAATCTGCTCTACTGTTGGATTATTGATATAATCCACTTCATTCATGGCGTATTCTATAATATCCGGAATATCCAGATATTTTATCTTTCTGTCTAAAAATCTTGCTACAGCTACTTCGTTAGCTGCATTAAGTGCAGTCGGGATATTTCCCCCGCGTGCTGCAGCCTCGTAAGCAAGCTTAAGTCCCTTGAAAGTCTCCATATCCGGCTTTTCAAATGTAATCTTAGCCAGTTCATAGAAATCAAGTCTTTCTGTATTAAGCTCTCTTCTTTCAGGATAATAAAGAGCATACTGTATAGGAAGTCTCATATCAGGACTTCCAAGCTGTGCCATAACAGCTCCATCCTTGAATTCAACCATTGAATGGATTATGCTCTGTGGCTGGACTATAACCTGAACCTTCTCGTCAGGTACTCCAAAAAGCCACTGTGCCTCCATCACCTCAAGCCCTTTATTAACCATAGTAGAAGAATCTATTGTTATCTTGCGTCCCATAGCCCAGTTAGGATGCTTAAGTGCATCCTCTAACTGTACATTTTCAAGGTCAGCTCTTTTCTTTCCTCTGAATGGACCACCAGAAGCTGTAAGAAGAATCTTCTCTATCTCACCACGGTTCTCACCGTTAAGGCACTGGAATATTGCTGAATGTTCGCTGTCAACAGGATATATATTAACATTGCATTCCTTAGCAAGACTCATAATAATATGACCAGCACACACAAGTGTCTCTTTATTGGCAAGTGCAATGTCCTTATGTGCTTTGATAGCTTCAACTGTAGGTGTAATTCCCATCATACCTACAACCGCTGTGACAACAATTTCTGCACTCTCAATTGTTGCAGCCTCAATAAGACCTTCGTCACCACTTACAATCTTAACATCCATATCACCGATAAGAGTCTTTAACTCTGAAACAAGTTCTTCTTTACCTATACATACAAGCTGTGGCTTGAATTCACGGACCTGTTCTGCAAGGTCAGCAACCCTTGTGCCCGCTGCAAGTGCAACTACGTTAATATCAGCATTTCTTCTAATAACATCTAATGTCTGTGTTCCAATTGAACCAGTTGAACCAAGTATCGAAACGTTCTTCATTATCAACCTCCAAAGACTTTGTTAATAACCTCTATTGCCCAGTAAACAACAGGTGCCGTGAATATTGCACTGTCGAATCTGTCCATAATTCCACCATGTCCCGGTATTAACTTTCCATAGTCTTTCACATCATGATTTCTCTTAATAGCAGATGCAGCCAAGTCTCCGAATATAGACAGGAATGCACCTATGAAGCTGGCTATTGCAAATGTATATACAGGATGTACAAGTACATCTGACATCTTAGAGCTTATGGCAAATCCATATCCAAAGCCAAGAAGTGTCGCACCGACAACTCCACCTATTGCGCCCTCGTAAGTCTTCTTAGGTGAAAGCTTTGGAGTCATCTTATGCTTTCCAAGAAATACACCTGTGAAATATGCACATGTATCATTGCCCCATGAAGACACGAATATAAGCCATACGATATATATTCCGTCCTGCAGCATTCTTACCTGATAGATATAAGAAAGTGTTACAGCAACATACACTATACTGAAGAATACCCACATAACATCTTCTGTCTTATATTTTGGAAATGT
Source organism: Eubacterium sp. AM49-13BH (assembly GCF_003464165.1). Classification (GTDB taxonomy): domain Bacteria; phylum Bacillota; class Clostridia; order Lachnospirales; family Lachnospiraceae; genus Lachnospira. Next base: position 9,572 of record NZ_QSEK01000008.1, read on the forward strand.
AAATACATAAACTGACATCATAAGTATGCATGAAGCTACAAGAAGCAGTAAAATATATGCCGGATCATTAAGCAAAAGAATAAAATAATAAGTAATTGCCGCTATATATCCTACAACTGCCAGTCCTGTCTTCTCAAGCTTCTTAACTTTAATAAGCTCATACATTCCAACAAGTGAAATAAACAGACTGAACCCGAATGTAACCCAGCCTCCAAAATACAGGCATGTGAAAAGTATGACTATGAGCACAGCTCCGCTCATAATTCTTGTACGCATAATCTACTCCTCCTTAACTCCGCCGAATCTTCTTTCCGTCTTATTATATTTCTCAAATGCTTTAATAAGTTCTTCCCTGTCAAAATCAGGCCAATAAATATTTGTGAAATAAAATTCTGTATAAGCAAGCTGCCAGCACAGATAATTAGATAATCTCTGCTCACCGCTTGTTCTTATAAGTAAATCTGGATCTGGCAATTCCCAAGTATCAAGATTATTACTTATTGTATCTTCATCTATATCTTCAGGCTTAAGACTTCCTTCTGATACCTTGCCGGCAATCTTTCTTACCGCTCTTGTTATCTCATCTCTTCCACCATAATTAATGGCTATAGTAAAATTAAGCCCTGTATTATTCTTGGTTTTCTCTTCAAGATTATTGATACTGTCTATAATATCCTGGCTGAGTTCATCTTTTCTTCCAATAACCCTGCATCGCACATTATTCTTCATGGATTTCTTAACACAATCCTTAAGATAAGTTCTTAAGATTCCCATAAGAGTACTTACTTCTTCTGTTGAACGTTTCCAGTTCTCTGTTGAAAAAGCATATACAGTAAAATACTTTACACCAAGTTCATCTACGACATAAAGCATATCTTCAACAACTTTGCTTCCCTGCACATGTCCCATTGTTCTTGGGAGATGTCTTTTCTTAGCCCATCTTCCATTACCATCAAGAATAACGGCAACATGCCCCGGAATCTTTAATCCGAGACTCTCGTTAAATGTATCCATATCTATGATTCCTCTCGCAATTCATTCAATTACAAAAAGGCTGTTGTAAAATATCCAACAGCCCTGACATTTTCTTAAACTGTAAGTATCTCTTTCGTCTTATCATCTATAGCACTATCAATCATAGCAATATACTTATCAGTAATCTTCTGAATTTCATCCTCTGAATTCTTAGCTTCATCATCAGAGATATCTCCTGCCTTGTTCTCTTTCTTTATTGCATCGTTGGCATCTCTTCTGATATTACGGATAGCAACCTTGGCATTATCACCTTTCTTCTTGATATCCTTAGCAAGTTCTTTTCTTCTGTCTTCTGTTAATTCAGGGAACACAAGTCTGATTGTCTTACCATCATTGTTAGGTGTAAGTCCTAAATCTGATACAAGAATTGCTTTCTCAATATCCTTAATAAGGCTTGCTTCCCAAGGCTGAATCTGAATCATTCTTGCTTCTGGTACAGAAACATTGGCAACCTGCTGGATTGGTGTAGGTGTTCCATAATAATCAACTCTTAATCTGTCAAGAATATGTGGATTAGCTCTTCCGGCTCTTATTGTTACATATTCTTCCTTTAAGTTGTCAACTGACTTCTGCATTCTTCCTTCAATATCTTTAATATTTTCCATAAAATCCTCCATTAATATTATATTAATCAACAGTTACTACTGTTCCATTAAACTTTCCTAATAAAGCATTAACTATGCTGTTCTCTTCTTCGAGTCCGAATACCATAAGAGGCATCTTATTCTCCATACACATAACTGAAGCTGTCATATCAATAACTCCAAGCTTCTTCTCAACAACTTCGTTGATTGAGATTGTATCATACTTCTTAGCCTCTGGATTAAGCTTAGGATCGCTGTCATATATTCCATCAATCGCCTTAGCAAGAAGAATAGCATCTGCATCAAGCTCAATAGCTCTTAATACAATGCCTGTATCTGTTGAGAAATATGGATGACCTGTTCCTCCTGCAAAGAATACAACCATGCCTTTTTCGAAATACTTATTAGCTCTGTCCTTAGAGAAAAGCTTTGTCATGCTTCCGCATTCGAATGGTGTGAGAATATTAGTCTTAAGTCCCTGTGAACGGAATATCTCTGAAACATATATGCAGTTCATAATTGTTGCAAGCATACCTATCTGGTCAGCCTTAGTTCTGTCGATATTATCATTAGAACGGCCTCTCCAGTAGTTACCACCACCAATAACTACACCAACATCTGTTCCTTTATCAACTATTGTCTTAACCTGATTAGCAATATTCTCTATAAGCTCATCATTGTAGCCGCCCTCTTTCTTAGCAAGAGCCTCACCACTAAGTTTAAGTATTACTCTTTTAATGTTATCCATACGTGCCTCCAGTTATTAATTGATATCCTATAATGTCATATATTGATGATTATAGCATATAACTGTCAAATATAGAAGTCTTAAATCTCTGTTATATTCCAAAAAATCCTCCAGAGTCCAATATCAAACTCCGGAGGATTGTTAATACTCACCGTATATTATAATTGATTATAATTATATATTACTTTAACTGAGCTGCAACTTCTGCTGCAAAATCTTCGTTCTTCTTCTCAAGACCTTCACCTGTCTCAAAACGAACGTATCCCTTAACTGTGAAAGCACCGTTAGCCTTAGCAACTTCTGCAAGATACTTAGCAACTGACTGCTTTCCATCTTCAGCCTTAACATAAACCTGATCCATAAGGCAAATTTCCTTAAGCTGCTTAGATACACGGCCTTCTACTAATCCGTTGAAAATCTTATCTGCTACGATATTAGCCTCATCAGCTAATGCAAGCTCTGCTAACTGTGCAGCTGCTTCCTTTGAAAGGAAGTTGAATAAGTACTGCATGTTGCTCTTATGCTCTTCGTATGTTGCAATATCAGCATCGCTCCATACCTTATCGTTAATAGCCTTATCAATTAACTTGTTTAAGATTGGCTTTGGAAGAGAAGCTGGATCATTTAATGCACTCTTCTCTGTAATCTCTCTTAACTTAGCAAGTTCATCTGCTGACATATCGTTTCTGCTAAGGTACTGTGGGTTCATAGCTGCAATCTGCATTGCTACGTTAGTAAGTGCTTCCTTGATTGCATCATTAGAAGCGCCATCTGCTGCAACAAGAACACCAATTCTTCCGCCACCGTGAATATATGAAGCTACACAGTCACCTGTAATCTTCTGGAATCTTCTGATAGAAAGCTTCTCACCGATTGTAAGAGTCTTCTCTTCAAGTTCTGACTGCATATCAAGGATAGCGCATACATCTTCGCCATCTCCAGCCTTATCAACTGAAGCCTTAAGTGCCTTGTCAGCAACAGCCTGTACAAATTCCTGGAATGTAGCATTCTTAGCCACGAAATCTGTCTCTGAATTAACTTCTACTACAACTGCTGTATTGCCTTCAGATGCAACTCTTGTAATACCTTCTGCTGCAATTCTTCCTGCCTTCTTCTCAACCTTAGCTGCTCCGCTCTTTCTAAGAACATCAACAGCTGCTTCCATATCACCATTTGTCTCTGTAAGAGCCTTCTTACACTCCATCATACCTGCGCCAGTAGACTCTCTAAGTTCTTTAACCATTGCTGCTGTAACTGCTGCCATTATCATATCCTCCAATAAATAATAATTTTAAAAATGCTTCAACCTGAACTTGCAGGCTGAAGCATACATAAACTTAAGTCGTTGCTTAAATATTAAGCTTCCTCAGCTACTTCTTCCTCTACAGCTGGAGCTGCTTCTTCACCCTGATTAGCTTCGATAACTGCATCAGCCATCTTAGATACGATTAACTTAACAGCTCTGATAGCATCATCATTACCAGGGATTACATAATCTAATTCATCTGGATCACAGTTAGTATCTGCAATACCGATTAACTTGATACCAAGTGCATGTGCTTCCTGAACACAGATTCTTTCCTTCTTAGGATCAACGATGAAGATTGCATCTGGGAGCTTCTTCATTTCCTTGATACCGCCAAGGTTCTTCTGAAGCTTCTCAAGTTCCTTCTTAAGGTTGATAACTTCCTTCTTAGGAAGAACATCAAATGTTCCATCTTCCTGCATTGTCTCGATTTCCTTAAGCTTTGCAATTCTGCTCTGGATTGTCTTGAAGTTAGTAAGCATACCGCCTAACCATCTCTCATTAACATAGAACATTCCGCAACGCTCTGCCTCAGTAGCGATAGCATCCTGAGCCTGCTTCTTAGTACCTACGAAAAGGATTGTACCACCTTCAGCAGCAATATCAGAGATTGCCTTGTAAGCCTCGTCAACCTTACCTACAGACTTCTGTAAGTCAATGATATGGATACCATTTCTCTCTGTGTAGATGTACTCAGCCATCTTAGGGTTCCATCTTCTTGTCTGATGTCCGAAATGAACACCTGCCTCAAGTAACTGTTTCATTGAAATTACGCTCATTTTAATACCTCCATTGGTTAATTAATCTTTTGCAAGCTTCATCTTTTGCGGCCACCGGCGCGTATACCGGCACCAGCCGTAAAATCCACCTGCATGTTTTTTCACACAAAGCGTATTATATCAAAGCATTAATTATATTGCAAGTACTTTTTATTCAATATTATTACAATATTTAATGCATTAATATCAGTTGTCTATCTTTCTTAATTCATCAAACACAGCTTCATTAAGTACTTTAATCTTAGTTCCTTTCATTCCTGAAGACCTGGTCGATATAACACCTGCACTGTCGAACTTCTTTAATGCATTGACTATAACAGAACGTGTAATTCCTGTATTATCTGCTATACGGCTTGCAACAAGAAGCCCTTCTGTTCCATCCAGCTCTGCAAACACAGCTTTGATTGCCTGAAGTTCTGATGCTGACAATGTCTTTATCGCCGACTTGACGATTTTCTTATTACGCTCATCTTCTGCATTCTCGTTGCTTACAGAACTCATCATCTCAAGACCAACTACTGTTGCACCATACTCGCAGAGAATAATGTCATCAATATCATAATCAGCTATACATTTGTACATGAATAATGTACCAAGACGTTCTCCTGCGATATCTACAGGTGCTATCAGAGCCTTGAACTTACGTTCATTGCCACTTGAGAATCCAAGTGTTAGCAGATTGACGTTCTCTTTAGTAGATAATACACCAAGAAGTCTTTCATTAAGCATTTTATCCACAAATCCGCCTACATCAGCAGTTATTAATTCTCCTATCTTATCTATGCCACTATATACAGCTGCTCCAAGAATCTTACCCTTCTGGCTTATTACCATAATATTAGACTCAAGAATCCCACTTAACACCTCACAGATATCATTAAACTCAACTCTGTCTGAATGATTATTGTGGAGCAGCTTGTTGATTTTTCTCGTTTTATCGAGAAGCTGAACACTCATTGTAAATCTCCCATCCTTCTTCTAAAACAACAATCCCCGTATATTATTGTTCTTTATCATTCTTAGCTTCTACATAGCCACATGTTTCATCAGCACACACAAGCTTATTACCCTTCTCTATCATATAACCGCCGCACTTAGGACACTTTTTATCTGATGGTCTCTGCCATGAAACGAAATCACATTCAGGATATCCCTCACATCCGTAGAACATTCTTCCCTTCTTAGTCTTCTTAAGTATAACATCCTTACCACACTTAGGACATGCAACACCTATCTTCTCAAGATAAGGCTTAGTATTATGACACTCTGGAAAACCAGGGCATCCTAAAAACTTGCCATGTGGACCATATTTAATGACCATATTTCTTCCACATTTGTCACAGATAACATCAGTTACTTCATCTTCAATCTTAACATGCTCAAGCTCCTTCTCAGCCTCATCAATAGCTATCTTAAGGTCTGGATAGAAGTTTCTTATTATCTCTTTCCACTCAACAGTTCCTTCGGCAACACCATCAAGCAATGATTCCATATTAGCTGTGAACTTAACGTCTACAATAGTAGGGAAAGCTGTCAGCATTATATTATTAACTGCATTACCAAGCTCTGATATATAAAGATTCTTATTCTCTTTGATAACATAATGTCTTGCAATAATTGTAGATATTGTAGGTGCATAAGTACTTGGTCGTCCAATCCCCTGCTCCTCTAATGCCTTTACTAAAGAAGCTTCTGTAAAATGTGCCGGTGGCTGTGTAAAATGCTGTATTCCATTAACATCATCAAGCGTAAGCACTGAATTCTCATCCAAGCCCTTAGCAAGAGTATTAGTTGCTTCAGCATCATCTTCATTCTTATATACTGACATAAAACCATCAAACATAACCTTAGAAGCTGCTACAGTGAATATATATTCTCCTGCTGCAATTCTTACAGATGTTGTCTCATATACAGCCGGTGCCATCTGGCTCGCAACAAATCTCTTCCAGATAAGCTGGTATAATCTGAACTGGTCTCTCTGTAAAGATTCCTTTACAACTGCCGGTGAAAGTGTCAGGTCAGTTGGTCTTATTGCTTCGTGCGCATCCTGAATCTTCTTATCATCCTTCTTAGCACTAACTTGCTGTGGAAGATACTTCTCCCCATAATTCTCGCCGATGTATTCTTTAGATGATACTTTTGCCTCATCTGCAACCCTTGTAGAATCAGTTCTTAAATATGTGATAAGACCTATAGTGCCTCTGCCTTTAATATCAACACCTTCATAGAGCTGCTGTGCAATATTCATAGTTCTCTTAGTTGACATATTAAGAGTCTTGGCAGCTTCCTGCTGAAGTGTACTTGTTGTAAATGGCAATGGTGACTTCTTAACCTTCTCGCTCTTCTTAATACTCTCTATTCCGAAATCACTCTTCTTAACCTTATCAAGAATCTTCTGCATCTGTTCCTGATTGCTGATGTCTATCTTTCCATTCTTATCACCATAGAACTTAGCAACAAGCGGTTTCTTCTCACCCTTAATATTAAGAGTTGCCTCCATAGACCAGTATTCTTCTGGAATAAATGCATCTATTTCATTCTCTCTGTCACATATCATTCTCAAAGCAACAGACTGGACACGTCCGGCACTAAGACCTCTTTTAATCTTAGCCCATAAAAGTGGACTTATACCATAACCAACAACGCGGTCAAGCACTCTTCTTGCCTGCTGTGCATCAACAAGATTCATATCAATCTTTCTTGCTTCTTTAAGAGAAGCCTTAACAGCATTCTTAGTAATCTCGTTAAATGTTATTCTGTATATATCTTTATCTTCTAACTTAAGTGCCGCTGCAAGATGCCATGAAATAGCTTCTCCTTCGCGGTCGGGATCGGTTGCGAGATATACTTTATCTGCTTTCTTTGCTTCCTTTCTTAAAGCTGCAAGTATATCACCTTTTCCCCTGATAGTAATATACTTAGGTTCATAATCATGTTCAATATCTACACCCATCTGGCTTTTAGGAAGATCTCTTACATGTCCCTGTGATGCCATTACCTTGTAGTTCGCCCCAAGGAATTTACTGATAGTCTTAACCTTGGCAGGTGACTCCACTATAACCAAATACTTATGCATTAATAGCCCTCCAAATCAAATATGCTTCCTTATATAATAATTCTTAGAAATTTCTTCTATAAGTCCATCCAACTCCAATTCAAGCAGAATCCCCTCCGCCTCTACAAGACTTATTCCAGAATTATTAATAATTGTCTCCAGACTGACTGGAAACAAATTGATTTGACTATACACCATATTTTATGGCGTTGCAAGCCCTGATTTTTTAAAACCATCATCAAATATACTGTTAGTATTCAAATCATTTCTTTTATCATCAGTAATCTGGCGTCTATTATAATAAAGTTCAATTGACTTTGTGGCCATAATATCCATTGGGGAAGTAATAACCTGAGCCCCTTCTTTTATAAGTTTAAGACAACCTTCTGACAATGCATCACCAATTCGTCCGGGGACAACATATACATCCCTGTTCTGTTCCAAAGCCTGATCCGCCGTTATAAGTGAACCGCTTTTCTGTCTTGCTTCAACAACAACCAGTGCATCAGCCATAGCACTTATTATCCTGTTTCTCATAGGAAATAATCCTGCCCTTGGTGCGGTACCCGGTGGATACTCCGAAATGATTCCTCCGCAATCATTCAGATGTGTATATAATTCAATATTAGTCCTCGGATAACATATATCAACTCCACAGCCAAGAACGGCAAGACTATAGCCTCCATTCTTAATTGCACCTTTCTGTGCAGCTGCATCTATTCCAAGTGCCATCCCGCTTATAACCTGCAGTCCCATTCCTGCAAAGCTCTCTCCAAAATGCTGTGCAACCATCCTGCCATATTCTGTACAGTTACGCGCTCCAACAATAGCAACTGACGGCTTATCTGTATCAGGCAGCTTTCCTTTATAATACAGAATATATGGATAATCATATATATTAAGCAGCTTATCCGGATAATTAATGTGTCCCGGATATGTGAATCTTATCCCCTGCCTTTCCAGATCAGAATACTGCCTGTATACATAATCATCTTTCCGTGATTCTTTAATTGCTATAATATCAGTCTGCCTTATATCTTTTACACTCTCCAATAATCTGTCAGAAGCCTTATATATCTCCTCTGGTGTGTCAAACACAGCAAAAAGTTTCTTAAGTTTTGCATTAGATATCCCAACAATATTATTCACCCAATACCAATAATAATCTTCTCTCAATACTTCTCTCCCATTTAATGAATTGCAATTTCCGGTATTCCCCGGTAATAAAACGCTTCACTGATATTAGCTGAGCTAATCTTATCATTCCCCTCAATATCAGCAATTGTTCTTGCTGTCTTTAATATCTTATGATATCCTCTGGCGGTTATATGTTTTCTTGTAAATATACGTTCTATTAACTGTTCTTCCTCTTTTCCAAGTCCACAGAATTCCTCAATCTCCTTTCCACCCATCTGTGAATTGTACATAATATCCCTGCCATTAAACCTCTTAATCTGAGCAGCTCTGGCTCTGTCAACTGCCTGCTTCATATATGAAGAATCAAGAGTATCACCATTATTCTTATCCCCTAACTGCTCATAACCAATCTCCTCTGTCTTAATACACATATCAAATCTGTCCCACAGTGGCATGCTTATTTTCCCCATAAATCTTTTAACTTCCTGTTCAGAACAGTTACACCTGTTTCTGTCCGGGTAATAACCACATTTGCAGGGATTCATAGCTCCTACAAGCATAAAATCTGCTGGATATGTATAAGACCTTCCCATTCTTACAATAGTAATGTTCCTGTCTTCTAACGGCTGTCTTAACCCTTCTAGTATATCCGGCTTGAATTCAGTCATCTCATCAAGAAACAGCACCCCTTTCCCGGCAAGCGTTATCTCTCCCGGTCTTGGGTACATTCCACCGCCAAAGAATGCACTTCTTGTCACATTATGATATGGAGCCCGAAAAGGTCTTTCTTTCATTAATCCACCACAATCTCCAAGCTGCCCCGCAACACTGTATATATTAGTAAGTTCCAGTTTCTCTTCAAATGTCATATCCGGCATAATTGTTGGTATCCGCTTTGCCATCATAGTTTTACCGCTCCCCGGAGGTCCCATATACATAATATTATGCATGCCGGCAACAGCTATCATAGTAGCCCTCTTGGCAGCGTGCTGTCCCCTGATATCAGCATAATCAAGTGCCGCACATCTGTTAAACATACTTTTATCTGATGTAGCATTTTCTTCATTATCTATAATACCATCGTTAATATATCTGACTGCATTTCTTAAGCTGTCAGCAGCTATTACATGCATGGAATCAACAATCTTTCCCTCATTAACATTAATATCCGGTATAAGTATCTTCTCAATGCCTTCTTCTTTCGCTGCACATACACAGGGCAATACACCTCTCACACCGTTAATGCTTCCATCCAGACTCAATTCACCAAGAACTACTGTCTTATCAAGATTAACCTCATCAACCAGTCCATTAGCCGCAAGAATCGCCAAAGCAATAGGCAGGTCAAACCCTGTTCCACTTTTTCTTATATCAGCCGGAGAAATATTAACAACAATCCTCTGCGGCGGCAGTTCATAACCCGAATTACGGATAGCAACCTTTACTCTCTCCCTTGCCTCCTTCACTTCATTGCTTAAGAAACCACTCATCTCAAAGCTTGGAAGTCCATTCCCCACATCAACTTCCACATGCACAATCTCAGCCTTTAGCCCATGTAAAACACCACTCAATACGCTACTGTACAATAAATATCACTTCCTCTTCTTGTTAATTTAGTTATATTTTAATTCTGTCGCTATGTTCCACTCTCGTATACAATAGCAATTATAAATATATATACATTGTAAAAAATATCCAATCGAACCGTTCTTATATATCTTTGATTCGATTGGATTGTCTCATCTGTTACATAGTCTTCATCTTAGATAACGCTTCGTTGTATTCTTCTTCTGTAAACTTTGTAAGTAAATCCTTCCTGTCTGGCTTTTTCGTAAAACTTTTTCCACGCATCACACATATCAACCGACTCCCCTTCCTTAATCTCGCTTAGTTCTATCATATCCTTATTCTCTGTTATCTTTCCAATCATCCATAACAGATCTTTATCCACTCTTGTGCCATCATACTTGGAATATATGTAATCTATATTATTCCTGTATATATTGCTTTCCACTGCACTTTTCGCGGTGCGTTATTTCGTGTTGATATATTAACATTATAAAATGTCGATGTCAATATATATTTACATATTAAATTATAAATATATTTAATATTAAAAAACTTCCCGACCAATCCGTATAATCACGAATCAATCGGGAAGTCTTTAGGGGGTAGATAGCATTTAATCTAAATCAATAACGTAAGTTAATCAAGATCAAACAGATTCTTAATATCAAATGTAAGAACAGAAATGCCCTTACCATCTTTGCTATCAAGAGCTGTTATTCCTATCTTTAATGTTCCCATACCAAGTCTGCTTCTTAATTGTGTTTCATCTACTCCGGCTATACCTTTTATCAAATCAAATAAGTCATCTACAATATATTCTTTACCGACTATCACCGAAGTTCCAGAATCTCCAAGAGATATTCCATTCGTTCCTGATGAATGAATATGTCCTAACATTATATCTCGATTCGGATCATAATCGCCATCTGTTCTGCTTCCATCTGGATCTGTATAAATATACATAACTGCATCCTTAATATAATCTTCATTAGATATTAAATCAGCATCAAGAATCCTAAAGCTGAATGATAACTTATGATTAGCAAACTTATCATAATTAAACTTTACATAACTCTTATATGTAGCTACAGAATCATCAAGTACAGCATCTGTATACTCTACAACTGGCAGATTATTACCTGAAAGCAAAGCCTTAGTAAATGTGTTAACAAAAAGCTTCATCTCATTAGGATTAGCATTAGATATATCATTAGCACCTGCTGCTGTAAACGTAACATTACCATATGAATATATATAGTAATTATTCATAGCATCTCTGTCTGTTGATGCAAAATACTGATTTCTTCTTATTTTACCTTCTTCCTTAAATGTATCTTCATTATTAGATTCAGCAAATGTATACCATACAACTGGCTGTGCATTCATACTTCCATCTGAATTATAGAGTGAATCCATACTTATATCAAAATCCAATGCATAATACTGTGCATGAGTCGATGCAATTCTTATTCCATCACTATTATTTACAAGTCCCGTTTCACTCTCAATTGTATATGGGAAATTAGTAATCTGTCCAGAATTAAGTTTTGCTACCGTGTCACTCTGATTATCTGTTGTTGTTAATTTAATAAATCCATCTCCTATATTACCTGGTTTATTAAAATAAACACCTCCTAAAAATTTACTAAGGGTAATCTCATTCTTTGCAGTCATTTTATACGGAATAAATTCCATTTTAGACTTGCCATATCTTACGGTTTTAAATGCAAATGGATCAGAAAACGCTTTTTTCATACCGACTGAACTTAATAATCCTGTTGTCTTATAGCTTAGATCTGAATAATCCTTTACAGAAATACCTTTATTTTTATCGTCAACATAATTCTTACTATTATCATCAGATAAAGGCGACATTGTATCAAGAGAAAACATTACCGCATTACCAGCTTCAATGTAATCATTAATTGCATCTATTACATTCTGATTTAATGTAGAATCACTTCCATAATTGCTGCCAAATCCCATAACAATCATAGAATACTTTTCTAATTCTTTATTAACAGCCTCTACCTTCTGGTCATCAGTGCTTCCTACTGCCAAAGCATTTAAATCATTCTGTTTTATCTCTGTAACATTTATTCTCAGCTTTGTAATATCATATGTAGCATTAAAGCAATCCTGGAAATCAGAACCATTTAAATCAAGGCTTCCTGTTCCCCCATCACTATTTAAGATATGTAATACCTGAACTGTTGCTTCTGAACCTGATATAACAATATTGCCTGTCTTTGCAGATTTAACCTTTTTAGCAATCTTATTCTTTGCATCAGACACGTAATTTCCATCAGAATCAACACTATTAGCATCTATCTTTATAACTTCAACTTTCCATGCAAAATATCCTTTAGATGCAGCAGGCATTTTTATAGTTGTAGAATATGGTGTACTTCCATTACTTGAATAATATTGACCCAGATAATTTCCCATATCATCTTTTACATTAGATGCTCTGTACAATTCCTTCGATGAACTTGTTGAATCTTCTGCAAATATACTATCCTGATTCTTATCAATATATATCTTAATAGCATAATCTCCAACTGGTAAAACTCCACTGAAAGTAATTGTTATATTACCATCACCATCAACATTTCCACTACGTTTAAGATCATCCAGTGAATAAGATGTGTTAGAAGTTCCATCATAGTTACTAATGTCTGCTGTTATAGTAGAAGCCGGTCTTCTGGCATACTTTAATTGGAGAGGTAAATTCTGAGTTTTATCATCAAGATTAGTATATGTTATATTACCATTAGTTCCTTTATGATTAATGACAATATCTTTAAGGAACGCTTCCATACGTGTACTATACATTCTTGTATCGGTATCCACATAGCTGGTGCTTCCAAAATATATATTTCTGTCAAATACTATCGGCATTCCACGTAATGCATAATCAAATAATTCATTATACATCTTTTCAGTAATATCATTACCATTTAATTCTAATGCTGTTTCACCATTTTCTTTTACAGCATTTGAATAACCCTGTTCCTGAATTTTACTGTTTTCTTTACTATATACATTCTTAAGAATACCCATATTCATTCTGTCTTTGCCGTAAGCTCCAACAATAATAAGATCATATTCTGTAGCTAAATCAACATTCTTACCAATAAGGGCATTCATTGAGCAGTGCTCTATATTAATTTTTATTCCATTATTTACTTTGAATGAACCATCTGCATTTCTCTCATCAGATATACCAAACCATCTTCTGATAATCGCTAAATCATCATTGTTATCAGAATCATATCGATAAAATCCTGCTGGTTCAATTTCCAATACATTAATTGTATTAATACCACTATTATCAAAATCACCAAGAATATATCTGATAGCTTCACTTGTTTTCAAATCTTTATCTAATCCAAGTTTATTTTTAGCATCATCATAATATGTTCCATTATAATTATTACCATCGCCGGCATAGTCATCCTGTGTATCCATTGTTTCATTAAGCTTCTGTACAACTGAATTACCAAAATTCTGTTCTACCGAAAATCTTCTAAGAGAATTGTTATTAACACCCACATTATAAACAGGATAATATGATTTATTATTAGAATTCAATGCATAATGAACACTTTCACTCGGATAAAATCCATTAATAAACATATTATTAGCAAATGGAAATGCAACTGTTCCACTTGACTTATTGGTACGATCTTTATACAAAGTCATTTTTATTTCATTATTTGTTACATCTGCCTCAACCGTGCCATAATCTCCACTATACACACCTCCCAATTGATTATATGAATAATCAAATGCAAAATCTTTTATGAAATAATCTCCGTCTATACCATCCATTAAAAGTGTTATCTTACCTATATTAGTAGTACTATACTGATTCTTTTCTGTTGAAGAACATACAATAGCTTTACCTGCTGAAACATTCTGAATATACAGATATAATGCTACATCAGCCTTTAAATCTTTATCCTTTGAATTAAAAGTTGTCTCAGATGCACTAGAACTTGCAGTTCCATCTTTTACCATAATATTCTGAATATAATTATTAGGATACTTAGAAAAATATACCAGTGATGCATCATCAATATCATCTTTGGTAACTTCTGTTGCCTTAACATATCTAACTTCTACAAGTCCTTCCATCTTGCTACTGTTAAATATTGAATATGAAAATACATCTCTAACTCCTGTTAGCTCATTACCATCTTTATCAAAAAACACAAGCTTAAGATTATTTAAATCATATCTTATCTGAAATGCAATATCCTCAAATCCACCATTAAAAGAATCAATATATGTTTTAGTTCTAGTATTATAAAACTTACCCTTAATGTCATTTCCCAATACTGTATTAATCGCTGACAAATAATTTGCTACATGTGATGAAAGATAACTTTCAAATGCTTTAATCTGATTATCTTCTTCAGAACCAGAAACAACATTATCCCATCTATTAACTTTATTCATATTAATCTTATTGTTAGCAGGCTGCTTATCAACAATGCCATCACCATTACTACTCTTCCATTTAACGACGCCCTGATCATCTGCAACAAGACAACCTAAAGCATCATATCTTTCATCTGGAACGATTTCAAGAATAACCATCTTATTATGTTCATTATATGTTCTGTTACCAATTGTTACAGAATCTGCAGCTGCTTCTGTTGTTCTTGTAAATATAATAACTAAAACAACTAAACATAAAAGCACAACTGAACTAAATACAGGTAATATTCTTCTCTTGAAATTCGATTTAATCATTGCTTTCATTTATCTTACCTCCATTTTACGATTCTGCCCCTGGCTGTGAACTTGACCCCTCTTCGGAATCATCTGTACCATCTTTTTTAATAATGTATTCAGATGGAATACTTGATAATTTAACTGAACCAGCTGTTAATGTTATAGCATCAGTTCCTGTTCCAAATGTAACATTATTGCCAATAGAATTTCTTGATGTAAATTTTCTTGTAACACTTCTCGTATGATTTAATCTCTTAAGTTCTAATGTAACAACAACCTGTGGATTCTTAGGAAGAGATTTAATTGTATCGCCATCTTTTTCAAATACATAATCAGATGTATCTATCGTATATCGAAATCTGTAACATTATCACACAATTCACTCATAACAACATGTTCTGACTCATCCGAATTAGTATAATAAACTATTTTTTCTGCCTTATTATAATAATACCCCCACATATTAGCATCATCTGATTTTTTCAGATAACATCTGATATTGCCATCATCTGTCTTTATAAGTTTTATTAAATCTGCTTCCAATACATTCTTTGAAATCTGATTAAGACTCACATCAACATCACTCTGAATCTGTGCCAGGCTGTCTGTTTGCCATAACCATTAACCGACTGTACTACCAATAATACTAAAGCTGTCATAACAATGCCCGATATTGCAAGTGCAATCATTAATTCAACTAATGAAAATCCCTTATTGTTCTTTTTCATGCCTCTACACTCCCTCAAAAGCAATTAGTTCTGCGTTGTCACACGACCTGTTTTATACCACAATTTTGATTCGTAAGTATTATTCCTTGAAACTGACGCGACTATCTTTCCAAACTGTGGTGAATCCAGATTATCTGTTATAAATTCTTCTGTATCAATGATTTTAACGCTTTTACATGAACCATCATTTTTATTAAACTGAATTTTCAAAGAATTATTTCTTAAATCATACCCTGTCGATGAATCACCATTATAATAATTCAGGCTTATTCTTGAAGCACTGAACTTTGATGTATCTTTTATATTATCTTCACCATTAGCTACATGGTGGGTTTCCAACGTATATGTATTATCCTGACAGCTGATTACCATATACCATTCACCTGATTTTGACATCGTTGTTGTTCTTAACTCAGATATCTTAGAATACATTGTTTTGTTAGCTTTCTTTGCATTACCTTCAGCCAGCACGTTCAATCCAACCGCTGTTATAGTTGATACAATTACGATAATTGCCATAACAACAAGTAATTCCAATAATGAAAAACCATGATTATTTAATTGTCCTATTGAATCTCTTCTTTTCTTTCCACTCATAACTTTACTCCAATTAATAATCTTAGTTTATATCAGGTAGCTGAAGCTTTTGATGACTCCTCAATATATCTCTCCGGATCATCATATTTTCTCCACTTACTTACTCTGACCATATCTCTATAAGTCATGTCTCCTACTTTTATTGATGAATCATCATCTGAGCCAACCTTAGGATTCCAATATCTGAATATATCCTTAAAAAGTTCTCCATTATCTGCTCTTAAAGCTATATTGCCTGCACCATCTGCTTTTGAATTATCCTCAACGAATTTCCATAATGAACCGTCACCAAATGATGCATCAAATGTTGTATTAGATAATGTACATCCATCAGTTATTTCAATATCTTTATCTGACAATATAATTCCATTGAAATCACATTCAACTCTTACATTACCATTAGTCACAATAATACCTTTTGTAGTTGCAAGAGTTACTTCATATCCGGAAATCTTTGTTTCACTTCCGCTCTTTATAACAAGTGGCTGATTAGTAAGATTTCTAAATACAATAACAACTTTACTATCCACTGTCTTACAGAATGCAGATGATGCTGTCAACTTATCAAAGCCCTTTTTATTAATAACATTACCGTAAATATCGCCTTCAATATATTTGTTCAAATCAATAAGAGCATACTTATCATCTTTATTACTCAGATATGTCTGTGCCTGGGATGTAGATGTATATTTAGTTCCGCTTTCAAGAGGTGCTAATATCTTATTAAATACATTATATCTGCATTCTCTGTCAGTAAACTCACCCTTGAAATCATAATTTCCATTAGCTGAGAACCAGTTGCTTCCAGTACTGCTATATGGGTTAACTCTCACAATCTCTCCATCAGAATGCTCTATTCCAATTGCAGAATCACTTACTCTTGCATATGAATCAACTGATGTTCTGATTTTAGTCCAAAGCTTTTTAGCTTCAATCAGATATGTTGTTTTTGCATTAGCTGGAAGTGACTTATAATAATCCAGTCCCATAACGTAGCTTACAAATTCATCTTCTGTTCCATATATGAGATTAGCATATGTGTTTCTTGCTGCTCTGCTCTTAAACTTGAAATAATAATACGTTCTTGACTGATCTTCATTAAATCCAAGACTTTCATTAGCTTTTATCTTTAAATCTCTTGTCTCTATAAAGTCATCTGCTCCTGTAGATGTCTTATTTAACAAGTCATATCCAAAGAAATTGCTCTGATTAATTTCAATATTAAGACTTACATTAGGATCTCCTTCTTTTCTTGTAGATGGATTCTTTCCACTTACTATAAGATCAGCAGGTATCATATATATTTCCTGATTAGTATTAACTGATACTGATTCACCTGTTGCTACAGATACTTCATTCTCGAACTTGATATATGCTCTACCAGCAACTACAAGCTTACTAAGACCTGATGAGAAAATAATCTTTGAATGTTCTCCATTAACAATAAGTGCACTACTTCTATATGGTGATTCCTTAGCAGAATCAGGATCTTCATATCCATAGCCTGAAAATGAACTTCCAGAATTAAACTCTACATTAGAATAATTACCTTCAATTGTAATATCATCTTCGAGATTAATATCAGAACCACTTTCAGCTGTTATATATCCATTATTGCCTACAACTATTTCTTTTGCCCATAACTCAGCACCACTACCCAATGTAAAGTTAGATGCACCCGCCTTTATGCTGCCTTTCTTAGTATCAGCAAGAGCAACTGCTGTAGTTTTATCTCTGAATATGCTGAATGTACCTCCACATATCATATATTTATTAGAGCCTACAGTAAGATTGGCTCCATTAGTAACATTGAGTCCATGTCCTGCTCCTGCATATGCATGTCCATAAATAGTTGCACTTCCAGAATTAAGAGATATTCCTCTGTTACCTATAAGTGAATAATCAGCAAAGAATAATGTACCGACAAGATTCTCGTCTCTAAAATCAATATATATATCTGGAAGACCAAGTGAGCCGTCAAATGTTATATATGAATAGTCTCCATTCTCATTAAGATATTTAACAACACAATCTTTGAACTCAACTGCATAGACTGGAAGTCCCGTAGCTGCTGTAGAACCAGATGTCTCCGAACCAGCTCCTGTTGTTGTATCATTAGTTACTGACATATTAATAACACTTATTGATTCAACTTCCAATGCAGTACCAACATTCTTAAGTGTCACATAATCCTCAATATAACTGTTAAGTTCTCTGACAAATAAGCTGCTTACAGATGTTCCATTAACATTATTGTCTTTAGTCTTGTCCCACTTGCCAATTACAGATGTTGTCAGAATACTTGGCATATTAGTCGTTTCCGCTTCTGTTTTAAGCTTTAATTCAAGAAGCAGGTACTTCATATAATTAACTCGTAAATCTTCATTAGCTTTCTTATTATTAATATTCACTAACTTGGTATCAGATTCTTCACTGCTTCCAGACTCAACCTGATTATAACTGAATATTCTGGTAAGCTGCTCCTCATAAGCTCTGTTAAAACAATTAACTGAAATCTTACCCAATGCAGCCTGTATCTCATCTACCGCCTCTTCTGATGTATAGAATGACTTTGTCGCCTGACTGGCAGCCAGCTTCATTCTAAGATTAATCATAGTAGTAGTCGTAATCAGTGTTGCAAGAATCAACACAAATGAGGTCATCAAAAGTACAATTATGATTGTAGAACCTGCATTATTCTTTTTCCTTCGAAAAGATACTTTTTTCATACGCCATCCCCATTCTTTCACTGATTAATTAGTTTTCCTTAGTTGTTGTAACCGTCGCTATAGCACTGTCAGCAGAAGGTTGTTTATCGGTATGATTATATTCATCTTTCCACTGCCATACACGAACTGTCATTCTGTATAAGACATTCTTATTATTAACATCGTTCTTCAATGCCCAGTTCTTAATATTAGAATATACCTGGATTTTGTCTGTTAATGGAGTTGATGCCACAGCACCATTAATGCATTTTGATACAGTTACCTTGTCTTTATCAACATGCATACTCTCAAATACACTGCTTGTCTTAACAATCTTTTCCTGTTCCAATACATATACATTCAAATCACTATATTCCACTATCTCTCCGGTAATCTCTGATGGAACATCATATGTTATATTAATCTTATCAGATACCAGCTTAGAAGTAATAGATTCCTGATTATAATGTTCTGTTGTACTTTCACCCTCAAAAGGAGTATAGAACATATAGAAGCTCTTCAGATTATCCTCAATTTTACTTGAGATATAATTGACATCAACTTCCTTAGTCACTTCTTTGCCATCTTCAATAACAGTCCTTTTTTCCTTTTTGACAAGTGCATCAAATGTATAATCTGACATAGTTGTTGTCTTAACATAATCCGGGTAAATAGTACCTGTATCATATCTATATGTAACTTTAACGTCGATAGTCTGTCTGAATCTTAATTTTCCGTTGTTTTTTCCAATGTATGTAAGTTTCACAACAGCATCAGTTTTTTAGTTATCTTGTCTCTTGCAGCATCAGTTTTATAAGACTTAAACCACGATAATGCCTGACTATCACCATTATCATCTCGGAAAACAAAATTATTACCCGAAGATATATCAGCGTATACTGAAAGTCCTGCAGAATTAATATTATTCTTTTTATTGTCTGTTGTGCTGTCCGAATCAGTATATGGACCTGGATCAAATGTTGCTTTTATATAGTATTTCTCGCCATTAACACCTGTATAATAGCTTACACCTCTCTCATCTGATACTACATACGTATTATTATCAGTTGTAGGTGCATAATAATACTGCCCCTGTCTGTTAACAAGATTTTCCAAAGACATAGTCTTTGCTTCCTCAATTATATTATTAATCGCAGTATTAGCATTTTCTGTTCTTCGTGCTCTGGCATTAATACGTGCAGCATTAGAAAATGTACTTAGAACCGGCAGAGATATGATAGCAAGTATAACAATTGCCACAAGGACTTCTACCAGTGAGAAACCTCGATTATTGAATTTTCGTTTCTTATATGACATTATCATATCCCTCTCCCTAAATATAATCTTTAATTAGCAGCATTCTCTGAGAAAATATTATCTGTTCCTGTCTTTACATCAAATGTTGGTTCAGTAAATTTGCGGTCACTGCCTTCAACAGCATATAAAGATATAGAAACTGTTCCTGTAACAATACCTGTAGCATCATTATAAGATGATGTCAGTGCATCAATTGTAGTCTTATTAGAATATGTATTGATATAATCTATAAAATGCTTCCACTGACTATAGTCTGATTCGTAAGCAATGTTAATTGTTGACTTATATCCTGACATATTAGAAGAATATGCTGAACCACCATTTACATTGCTTGATGCAACCTGTCCGAATCTGTATATAGAAGTTGTTGGTGAAAGAGCAAGACTCTTTACCCACACTCCAGTTACGCCTTCTGTCTTAATAAAGAAATTAATAGTATTAGGCTGTGTACTTCCTGAATCAAATCTTGAAAGTGCTGACCTGTTCTCTGTCTGAAGCTTAGTAGTATCAGCTAAATATTTATCTTTATTATTATTCTTTTCTTTCAAATCTCGCTGAGTAACTTCAAGCTTTGATTTCCTTGACGACAAATCATCTGCCTGTGAAGACAGATTCTGATATCCAAAGAAATATGCAAGCACTACTATCAATGCAGCTGCAACTATAAGTAATAATTTTTTATCTCTTTCTGAGATTTTTAACATTCCTTTTAACTTATCCATCTGTCCCACCTCCTACTTTGTTTTATTACTAGTACTATTATTATCTGCAGATGTTGTTCCAACAAATGTACATGTCAGAGAGAATGTAGCTTCAACGGAACCTGCATTATCTTTGCTCTCTGAAATGGTAGGCACATCAACATTAATAACTGATGGACTTTTCTGTAACTGCTGTATGAACTTGGCTACAGAAGCCTTACTTCCAGCCTTACCAGAAATAGAAACTGCACCAGACGTAATATTAAAGCTGCTTATAACAACATCAGATGGCATGTTCTTCTCAAGATAATCCACAAAATCCTGTAATGAATCATCACTGTCAGCTGTAAGTGCTGCAAATGCTTTAATATCATTATTCTCATCTTTAGCTGCATAATATTCATTGACAATATCATTAATTGAACTAAGCTTATCTATACTCTTATTAAGCTTAGAAATCTCAGCATTAAGCACAACCACTCTTCCAAGAGGAACAAGCACAAGTGCTGCCGCTACAACTACAGCACCAATAAGTGCGATAACAAGTGTCTTAGTATTCTCTTTCTTAACGCCTGAATCAATCATTCTCTTAGGAACGAAATCAACCGGATCAATAACAGCACCTAAGTTAGTTACATAACTTGTAAGAGTTGCCTCCTCAACATATGCCTTCTTATCCATCGCAATATTCTTAAGAGTCTCTACCTTCTCAATCGGCATATTAAGCTCATTAGAAAGAAGCGTTGCAAAGCCCTTGATTGTTGTTGAATGTCCAATTAAATATGCTTTCTGGATTGATACTCTGTTACGTGATACATAGTAGTCAATAACTCGGTTGATATTGCTTGCCATATATCTTAACGACTCTGTAACCTCATCTCCATCAAATCTTGAATGAAGAAGTGTTTCATTCTGAAGCTTTGCAGTAGCAGCATCGTATTTTAATTCATATCTTTCCATAACTGCATTAACAAGCATTGATTTACCATATGGAACCATTCTCTGGAGCTGTAACACATTTTCTTTGAATATATTGATTACTGTACTGTCGTTCTCAACCTGAATAACAAGACTGACTTCTGGTCCAATCTGCTGCTTCATAATCTGATATGTACTGTTACCTACATAATCGATAAATGCAATCTTGAGTCCCATAGTCTTAGCAAGATTATAGTATGATTCAGCAACTTCTGAAGGAACTGCCGCTACCATGAGCTTTAACTTGTCCTGTCCTGAATCTTCTATTTTTTCAAGAATTGTATGCTGGATAATATACTCATCCATATTAACTGGGAAATATTCTGTTGCATTAGCCTGTACAATCTTACCAACTTTATCTCCCTTTACATTAGGAATAAGAACTTCCTTAGTAGCAAGTCTAGGAGAACTTACTGAGAATGCAACATCTTTAGATGCAAATCTGTGCTCATCCATTACTGCTTTAATAGCACTTGCAAGATTAGGTATATTTTCAAGAATGCCATCCTCATAGCATCCTTCAGGAGTAGGTATTGTTACTGTCTTATGAACTATAACATTCTTACCTGTTTTAGTGATTTCACATATCTTAATATACTCGTTATTAATAACGATACTTACCAATTTACCTTTGGCTTTAACTGCAGCCATAAAATCCTCCTATCCAGCTCCCCACATAATAAGCTATTCATTCTAGTTAATAAATATATATAAATTCGCTGTTCTTTCTCTCTTGCTTAGAACGCCATAAGTGAAAGATACCAGTTAATTATATTCGTACCAAAAAGCATGGCTATCGTAAGCCCTGCACACAGATATGGTCCAAAAGCAAGTACATGCTCAGCTTTTGTGACCTTCATACGGATGGAATGAATGACTGCACCCAAGATGCAGCCAATCAGAAATGCCAGGATAATGCACTTCCATCCTAAGAATAATCCTGCAAACGCCATCAGCTTGATGTCTCCACCACCGAAAGCGTCAATGCCTTTAATTGCCCGTCCGATATACAGACATATGAGCATAAATCCACTTATAATACAAAACCCTATTAGATAGTCTAATAGGTTTTTGTAATCAAGTATGATTCTTATTACCGCCAAGACACCAATTGCAATATTAAGTGAAAATGGTATCTCAAACGTTCTCCAGTCAATGACTGAGATAACAAGAAATATTGAAAACGCAAAGCACATAAGTATGCTTAACGGATTAAATCCATTCACAATAAAGATTATCACATAAGCAATTCCATTGGTCGCTTCAATGATTGGATATTGCTTTGATATCTTTGTCTTACAGTGTCTACATTTCCCTCCAAGTATTATGTAGCTCACCAGTGGTATGAGATCATACCACTGGATTTTCTCACCACATGTCATACAATGCGAATGTTCTGTAGCTATATTCTCTTTTAATGGTAATCTGTAAATCAGTACGTTCAAAAAACTTCCGAATACGGTACCGTATAGAAAGATAATGAAGTACAGTGGTAATTCGTATTGCATGATGTTAGTTCCTTAAAAATTAGTTAATTACAAATGTATCAACATACTTAGGTGTAGCACCCTTGAACTCAGCTGAAACTTTACCTAAATTTGTAACCTTGAAAACAATTGAGCCTCCAGCTGCTTTCTTTGATTTAACCTTAAAATTACCAACTGTTTCATATAATTCTTTTTCAATAGCTTCTTTTGTATCGCCTGTAAATGTAGTTGGTGCAGCAACAATTCCAGTACCTGTTGTTGATGCTGTAATTGTACACTTCTTATTAGTCTCATCAAATACTACTGTATACTCTGCTGAACCTTCTGTTGTTGGTACAAGTGCATCATAATACTTTTCTGTTGAAAGCATTGTTACAACTGCACCTCTCATTGAATCAAGGTTCTGAACATCTGTAGACTCTCTTGACTTTTCAACATTCTTAATAAGTGTTGGAGCTAATACACCAACAAGAACTGCCATAATGGCGATAACTACGATAAGCTCTACTAAAGAGAAACCTTTGTTACCTAACTTTTTCTGTGTTTTTTTCATGTTTCATATCTCCCTTTTGAAATATATTTATATAAATCTGATATCATAAGCGACCTGATTATCAGATTGTATATACAATGTTAATTATGCATTACCTAATGTATTATAGAGCTGAATCATCGGCTGGTAGATTGCAAGTATAAGCATTACTACTACTAACGCCATAAGTACTATAATAATTGGTTCCATAAGTGAAGTAAGTGTCTGTGTCTGGACTTCCACTTCTTCCTCATAATATACCGCCGAGTTGGTTAACATCTCCTCAACGTTACCTGTCTCCTCACCGATACCAACCATATGTACAACCATAGGCGGAAACAGTCCTGTAGCCTTTAACTGGTTAGACAATGGTAAGCCAAGTGACACACCATTCTTAACCTTTTCCAGTCCATCATAGAACAACACATTCTTCATGGTTGATGCCGATATCTCAAGTGCATCAATCATAGGCATACCTGCCTGTAACAATGTACTCATTGTTCTTGCAAATGAAGCACATGCCGACTTGGTCTGTAATAATCCAAATACCGGAATCTTTAACTTTAACTTATCAAGGTTATGTCTTCCAGCATCTGTTCTCTTATATAACTGAAGTCCTACCACAATTCCTACGATAACTAATATGTATATGAACCAGTAATGCTTAAGACTGTTACTCATTGCAAGAATTGCCTTAGTTGTAACTGGCAGCTCGCTGTCAAGGTCTTCAAACATTGTCATAAAGCTTGGTATAACGAATGTAAGCATTACAATAATTACACCAACCATTACGCACAGAAGAACTATTGGATACATCATTGCTTTCTTAACAACACCCTTTAACTTGGCATCCTTCTCAAACTGTATAGCCATTCTTGTAAGAGAATTCTCCAAGCTACCTGATGCCTCACCGGCTTTAACCATATCTACGAGAATGCTTGGAAACTCTTCATTCTGTTTCATAGAATCTGAAAGAGTCTCACCTTTCTCTACGCTGTCCTGCGTTCTCTTAATTGCTTCCTGTAACTTCTTATTCTCCGTCTGTTCTGAAAGCATCTCCAAAGCATTGATAACGCTGACACCCGCTTTAAGAATACTTGAAAACTGTCTACAGAATACACTCATGTCTCTGGCTGGTATCTTCTTTTTACCTAAAAAAGATACATTCACATCCTTATCAAGTGCCCCCTGTTTTGCAATTGACACAGGCGTGAAACCCTGTTCCTTTATCTTTCTGGCTGCTTCATCCCTGCTCTCGGCTTCCACAGCTCCTTTAA
Organism: Eubacterium sp. AM49-13BH; assembly: GCF_003464165.1. Taxonomy (GTDB): domain Bacteria; phylum Bacillota; class Clostridia; order Lachnospirales; family Lachnospiraceae; genus Lachnospira. The sequence continues at coordinate 34,853 of NZ_QSEK01000008.1, forward strand.
CATCTTTTCCCGAAGCGTCTACCGCTTTGTATGAAAATGTTTCCATATCACACTCCCCATTCCAAGTAGAATCAAATTTGTGCGTTTAGTATAACACACCGTCCAATTTATGACAATAATTTTATCAAAATTAACAAACAATTAATTAGACATAAAATTTCTCTTACATATATACCACATTTTGGCAATTCATGACTACATACTAAAAGTGGGGAATTACACTATAATTTCAGCTCATCTCCTTTATTTTTTCTTTATGTACAATCTGCCAGGATTACTCGTACACTTTGGACCTTTGCCTACTCTTGTGTTGCTTTGACGTCCAATCCGACACGCTTTCTTACTCCTTTTGGACCTCTGCCTGCTTCCCCGCAGCTTCAACGTCCAATCCGTCACGCTTTCTTGCTCCTTTTGGACTTCTGCCTGCTTTCCCGCCGCTTCAACGTCTAATCCGACACGCATCCAATCCACACTTGCCTCCCCACAACCACAAGCTACCCACAACGCAAAAAAGCAACACCAGCACATCCGTGCCAGCATTGCTTTATATCTTTTAATTCTCTTTTAATTCGATTATTCAATCTAATTACAATTCCATTATTCTTCAGTTTTCCTTAAAGAATCAATAATACTGATTAACTCTCTTAGCAACATAGTTAACATCCTGTGCATAACCCATTGCATTCTCTGCATTGATAAGGCCTTTGTTATAAAGGTCAAGCAGCGCGTCATCCATCGAAAGCATACCTTCTTTTCTTGCTGTCTGGAGGACACTTGATATCTGGTATGTCTTAGCCTCACGAATAAGGTTCTTGATTGGAATTGTTCCGTGCATTACTTCAAATGCAGCTACTCGACCATGCTTGTCGGCTGTAGGGATAAGCTGCTGTGATATAACAGCTTCAAGTACTACGGCAAGCTGGATTCTTATCTGCTGCTGCTGATGCGGAGGGAATACATCGATGATACGGTCAATTGTTGCAGCCGCACCAATTGTATGCAGTGTCGAGAATACAAGATGACCTGTCTCTGCTGCCGTTATGGCTGTTGAGATAGTCTCTAAGTCTCGCATCTCTCCTACAAGAATTACATCAGGATCTTCTCGCAGTGCTGCACGGAGTGCATCAGCATATGAATGCGTATCAAGACCAATTTCTCTCTGATTAATCATTGCTTTTCTATGCGAATGAAGATACTCAATCGGGTCTTCAAGTGTTATTACATGTGCATTACGATTATCATTGATTCTGTCAATCAGAGAAGCAAGTGTTGTAGATTTACCGGAACCTGTAGGTCCTGTTACAAGAACAAGTCCTCTCTTCTTGGCATATAATTCTATAACTGACTTAGGAACTCCAAGACTTTCCGGCTTAGGAATAACTGTTCCTACAACTCGCATTGCACACGCAACTGAACCTCTCTGCCTGAATACGTTAACTCTGTATCTTCCTACATTAGGGGACGAGAAAGAGAAATCGAGTTCGCCCCTGTCCTTAAACAGTTCCTTCTGCCTTTCATCCATTATGGACAGAATCAGTTCTTCACAGTCAGCCGGTGTCATCTTAGGATAATCAAGATCAACAAGCTCTCCATTAATTCTGATTCTTGGTGGAAGTCCAACTGTCATATGGACATCACTCGCTTTCTTTTCTTTCGCTATAGTTAGTAATTCTTCAATTGTAAATAACATTTTTGCCCCCATTGTATTGTTTATTAATTAATCTGTGTATTGTTTATTAATTAATCTGTTCAAGTTCAATGTGTTCTATATCTGAACCTGACGCTTTAGCTGCATTAGGATTAGGCTGCGAGTCATCTTCCTCTGCCTCATATGTAGCCCTTACCATCTCAGCTATTGTTGTTACCCCCTGTTTAACTGCATTGATAGCAGCCATCTTAAGAGTATTCATTCCTTCTTTTATAGCCTGGTTCTTAATCTCTTCTGCTCCGGCATGTTTTGAAATAAGTCTCTTAATTGGTGGAGTTATCTTCATAATCTCATATATACCGAGTCGTCCATAGTATCCTGTTCCATTACACAGCTTACAGCCACATGGCTCATATATTGTATATGGTTCATCAGGATTAAGTCCAAGCATATGCTTCTCTGATGCAGTTGCTTCCTTAGGCATCTTGCAGTCGCACAGCTTTCTTACAAGTCGCTGGGCGATAATACCAACAAGTGAATCAGCAATCAGGTATGACTCAATACCCATATCCTCAAGACGAGCGACAGAACTTGCTGTGCTGTTAGTATGCAGTGTACTGACAACAAGGTGACCTGTGATAGAAGCTCGTACCGCAATCTCGGCTGTCTCACCATCTCGGATCTCACCGATCATGATAATATCCGGATCCTGTCGTAAGATTGATCTTAAGGCAGTTGCAAATGTAAGGTTGGCTTTGTTATTAACCTGAACCTGATTGATACCATCAATGTTAGCCTCGACTGGGTCTTCAACAGTTATGATATTAACATCTTCTGTATTAAGTTCACTTAAAGCTGTATAAAGTGTTGTAGACTTACCAGAACCTGTAGGTCCTGTTACAAGGATGATTCCATGTGGATTCTTTAAGATATCATCAAATACCTTAAGGTCCGCTGGTGTAAGTCCAAGCTTTGATTTATCAATGTTGAAGCCTTCCTTGGAAGCGATTCGCATAACACACTTCTCGCCATATACTGTAGGAAGGTTAGATACTCGGATATCGTACTCTCTTCCATCAACATTAATGGTAATACGTCCATCCTGTGGCTTTCTCTTCTCAGAGATATCCATTCCTGACATAATCTTGATACGGGTTGTAATAGCACCAAGAAGCGTATTATCATAATCAATAATTTCACGGAGATTACCATCAATTCTGTACCTTACACGGATACTCTTCTCCATTGGCTCAATATGTATATCGGAAGCTCTCTGTCGTACAGCCTGCTCAATAACACTGTTAATGAGCTGAACGATAGGAGCATTTTCTATCTCTTCTCGTCTTGCCTTATCTTCCTTAGTCTCTTCCCTTACAGTCTCGCCCTGCTCTTTCTTATACAGGTCAACAATACTCTGGGCCTGCTTCTGTCCGAACGCCTTATCAAAAAATGCATTGATATCTGTAGCATTAGCAAGAACAGGAACAACCTGCTTTCCAGTTACAATGTTGATATCATCCATAGCAAGAATGTTAGTAGGATCTGCCATCGCAACTCTTATAGCACCCGGATTATCCGGTGCATCACCTAACGGAACAAGAGTATATTTCCTCATAATACTCTCATCAAGCAGAGAAAGAACATCGTCACTTACTTCTGTCTCTCTCATATCAACATAATCAATTCCAAGACTGTCACAAAGAGCTTCATTAATATCTTTCTGGTTAGCATATCCAAGTGCTATAACCATCTCTCCAAGCATCTTGCCCTGCTCTCTCTGTCTTGAAAGTGCTGTCTGCAGCTGGTTCTCATCTATTATTCCCTTCTTAACCAGAACATCGCCCAATCTAACTTTCTTTCTATAATTCACCTTCAACCTCTTTCCGCAGGCTAATCCCCCCTGCTATTAGCGCATTTATAAATAAATTATATCACAACAGAATACATTATACAAACAGCTATTTAACCTCTTTTATAGTATAATTTTCACTCTTGCTGCCGATACACTCATTGTACAGAGCATCATAATCCGTGCTGCATATGTATCTCTTACTTTCATTATCATGGTTCATGTCAAATGTGCCATCAACATTTTGATATGTATTGCTGTATGAAAATGCGAAGTAGACAGTTTTGCTGTCTTCCGAATCTGATATTGTTGCCTGGGCAATTATGTATACGTAGTTATTGTTATCTCCGGCAGTTCCCTTTCTTGAAAGGAAATATGTTGAGACAATCTTCGCAGCGCTGGCTGTTTCCTCATTAATGTGGTACAGATATGAAGTATCCTTTGTTGCCTTATACAGCATGTGAAATGTTGTATCTGCTGTTTCAGCCGTAATTGTATCAAGCACTTCTTTTCCCACCTGCTCTATAACGCTCCTGTCTATCTTAGACACATCGTCGATATATCCTGGCAGCTTGTCTGCACTATATGAAGCCTCCATATTCTGCGCAAGGAAGCCATGTCTCGCAATCTCTTCATATGATGCATTACATGTTATCTTAACTGATTCGCCATAACTTATATTATTCTTCTTGTCTGCAGTAAACGTAAGACCTGCGAGGTACTCATCATCCCAATTGTTGGTTATGACAACGTTAGCCTCCGGACTTACCCCTGTAAACATAACATCCAGCCTGTCAAACAGTTCAACAGATGTTCCCTTAGATATTCCCGATGCCTTTATCTTTTTATTACCACTGCTTATACTTATCCCGACAGCATCCTCATATTTTTTGTCAGCATCAAGTCTTACCTTATATGTATCACCGTTAGAAACATCTGCTGCCTCTGAAGATATGTCTATCGATGCAATAAGCATTTTAACATTGTATGACTTGTCTGAGTCATTGCTTTTTCCCATAAGTTCTTTGTATAGCTTGTCTTTGTTAAGCGTGAATTCCGGGCTTGCATAGCCGTTAGCACCATTATAGTTTATTGTGACATAATCCCACACATCAAACCTTTGTGAACGGATAAAAAGTGCTACAACCATTGCTGCTATTACTCCGATTGCTGCGATAAGAAGTCCAACCCTGCGTTTCTTAATTGTACGCCCCATGAACCTGAACTCTTTCTTAATCTCTTTCTCAATAACTTCACCCTTATGTGAAAATTCTTTTAATTCCATATTACACTCCTACTGGTCTTGTTGCCTCTCTTAACATAACCTTTTCTTCACCTTCAAAATACGGTTCAAGCGTCTTATATACTCTTTCCTGATAATTGTTCAGTCTCTCAGTATCCACAGAATCAAGATAATTAACATCAACAAGTTCTAAGTCTATTGGAACAACAGTAAGCATGTCAAACTTTAAAAATGTGCCATATTCATTGTCGAAGTCTTTCTGGCATACTATTTCATTTTCAATTCTTATTCCGAACTCACCCTCAATGTATACACCTGGCTCATCTGAGGTAACCATACCTTCTTCTATAACTGCAAGATCATTCTTTCCCGGATTGTGCTTCCATCGAAATCCATTAGGGCTCTCATGTACATTAAGAAGATAGCCTATTCCATGCCCTGTTCCGCAACGGTAATCCATTCCGACATTCCACAGTGGTGCTCTCGCAAGTATATCAAGGCTGTAGCCGTTGCAACCCTTTAAAAACTTTGCATTTGCAAGACTTAACATTCCTTTAAGCGTCAGTGTGTAGTACATCTTCATCTTGTCGGTAACAGGTCCGAGTGCAATTGTTCTTGTTATATCAGTTGTTCCTCTCAGATACTGTCCGCCTGAATCTACAAGCAGCATACCCTCTGGCTTTAACACCACAGCATTAGTTTCATCTGCATGGTAATGCATCATTGCTGCATTGGCATTATACGCACTGATTGTGTCAAAACTCAGTTCTATGTAATCTTTTATATTGCTTCTCAGATTATCAAGATATTCTGCCGCACCTGCTTCTGTTATATTGCCTGAAGCTACATTTTTCTTAAGCCAGAATATGAATTTTGTCACAGCCACGCCATCGTCAACATGTACACTGTACAGATTCTTTATCTCTGTTTCATTCTTTACCGCTTTAAAAAGCATTGCCGGATTATCAGCAAGCACCACTTCTGCATTGCCAGCAGATATAACTTCTTTGTATATACGCATGTTGACACGTTTCTTATCAATAAGCACATTTCCACTCATGCCGGCAATATCATCATAAAGCTTATCATATGGCTGAATCCTCACTCCTGCTTTTTCTAATATTGCAAATGTCTTATCATCGAACCTGTCATCATCTGTATAAAGATATGCATTATCCTTAGTTATCACTGAATACGCCATAATTACAGGGTTACACTCAACATCGCGTCCCCTTATGTTAAATGTCCAGCATATGTCGTCAAGAGTTGCCATGATGTGTACATCAGCATTTTTATTATCCATGTACTTTCTTATACGTGTAAGCTTGCTTTCTATGCTTTCTCCTGAGTACTCTTCATCAAGAGAGAATGCCTTAGTGTGTGGAAATTCTGCTCTGTCCTCATAGATTCTCTCTATCGCATCAAAATCATACAGGCAGTCAGCTCCTGTCTTCCTGCATATATCGGTAAACTCTGTTCCTTCTTCTGCCGGCATGGTTCTTCCATCAAATCCCATACGCATTCCATCTTTAACTATACTCTCACAGTACTGAATCACATTCATAACGCCCGGTGCACCAACTCTCATAAGTGAAAAGCCTGTCCCTTCTATCTGCTTTTCAGCCTGCACGAAATATCTTCCGTCAGTGAAAAGCCTTGCATCATTCTGTGTTATTACGGCAGTTCCGGCTGAGCCTGTGAATCCTGTAATAAATTCTCTTTCTTTAAAGTAATCACCGGCATACTCTGATATATGATAGTCACCTGTAACAACCACATATATATCAACGCATTCTGTCTTCATAATATCTCTTACCTTAGATAATCTTTCAGCTATTACTTTAGCATCTGTAATCTCCATGACCTGTCCTCCTGACTATATTGTAATATAAATGTTGTCTTCTGTTACATTAATTTTTGCTCTATAAGCACTCCTCTTAATTTGCCAAGTGCCTTTTTCTCTATCCTGCTCACATAACTCCTGCTTATACCAAGTCTGTCAGCAAGCTCATTCTGTGTACATTCTTTTGCACCAAAAAGCCCATACCTGTATTTTAGTATCTCTATCTCTCTTGGTGCAAGCACCTTTTTTATATTACCATATATACACTTTATCTGCTCATAAAACATATAATCTTCTACTGCATCCGGCTGTTTTCTTCCTGAATCCTCGCCAATTATATCCTTAAGGCTTATCTCATTTCCTTCTTTGTCCTTTCCTATAGGCTCGTTCAGCGACACTTCCCGTTCTTTCTTTTTATCCTGACGGAAAAGCATAAGAATCTCGTTGTCTATACATTTGGCAGCATATGTGGCAAATCTTACGTTTCTTTCTATGTCAAATGAATCAACAGCCTTTATAAGACCTATTGTTCCCACTGAAATCAGATCTTCATTAATGTAATCACGTTCCGTAGAGGTATATTTTTTCACTATATGAGCAACCAGACGCATGTTCTTTTCTATAAGAACATTGCGTGCCGCACTATTGCCATTGTGTAATTCTATCAGCAGTTCTTTCTCTTCCTGTGCCGATAACGGTTTTTCAAATGTTTTCAAAAAGGCACCCCTACACATTTTTATATATAATATGTGTAAAGGTGCCTTTAATTGCCTATCCAACTGTCTCTTTAATTTAACTGTTAACTTCTGTCTCTTCTTCCTGGCGTCTTAAGATATCATACTTATCAAGCTGGATTCCTAAGTCAATATAGAGGTTCTGCTTAGGATGTGGACAGCTCTCCATGTCCTTTCCATTCTCGTCAACAATACGCTTGACTGTAACTTCTATATTCTGTCCGTCTGGCTTCATAACCTCAATTGTCTCGCCAACTGAGAACTTGTTACGCTGCTCAATATGGTAAAGTCCCTGCTCGTTAGCATCTCCTACGATACCAAGATATGTGTATTCCCTGATATATGTGTTGCTGTCATATATCTGTGTATTCTCGTCCGGCTTTCCAAAGAAGAAGCCTGTTGTGTACTGTCTGTAAGTACATTTACTTATCTCGCTCTTATAGAATGGGATTCTGGCCTTATACTTCTCAGGGTCTTCTATGAAATCATCAATAGCAAGTCTGTAAGTTCTTGCAACAGTTGCAACATACAGAGCTGTCTCATACGGCCTTCTATCTTAAATGAATCGATGCCTGAGCTTACCATCTCTGGAATATGCTCAATCATACACAAATCCTTAGAGTTAAATATATATGTTCCTCTCTCATTCTCGTATACAGGCATGTACTGTCCCGGTCTGTTCTCCTCAACAACAGCATATTTCCAGCGGCATGGATGTGTACATGCTCCCCTGTTAGCATCTCTTCCTGCAAGGAAGCTTGATAACAGGCATCTGCCCGAATAAGATATACACATTGCACCATGCATGAATGTCTCAATCTCCATCTCTTCAGGGATATGTGCTCTTATCTCCTTAATCTCCTCAAGCGATAATTCTCTTGCTGAAACCACTCGCTTTGCACCCTGGTTCCACCAGAAATTATATGTCATATAGTTAGTATTGTTAGCCTGTGTACTGATATGGATATCTGTATCAGGAAGCACTTCCTTTGCTATTGTGAACATTCCCGGATCAGATATAATAAGTGCATCAGGACCCACTTCCTTAAGCTCCTCAAAGTAAGCTCTTGCACCCTCAAGGTCATAGTTATGTGCCAGGATATTAGCTGTAACGTATACCTTGACATTTCTTTCATGGGCGAACTTAACACCCTCTTTCATATCTTCTATTGAAAAATTCTTAGCCTTAGCTCTTAATCCAAATGCTTCACCACCGATATATACGGCATCTGCACCGAATATTACTGCTATCTTTAAAACTTCAAGACTGCTTGCTGGTATGAGAAGCTCTGTTTCTCTGCCATTATACATATGTCCTGCCATATTATCCTCATTTCCGCGCTGCTTTAGCACTGCATTTTTATATTACTGCTTTACGCTCAATGTAATCCCATCACCGATAGGCACAATAGATGTCACGAAATCCTCAGAATGTGTAAGCTCATATACATATTCGCGTATTCTTGCATGAATTGTTCTGTTCCTTCTTGTAACTGCATATCGGGATTCAACTATCTCACCCTCCTGCAGAATATTATCTGATATAAGAAGTCCGCCCTTTCTAAGAACCCGCTTAATATCAGGCAGATAATTAATATATTGCCCTTTAGCTGCGTCCATGAATATGAAATCATATGGACCATCAAGAGTCTTTAGAACTTCAAGGGCATCACCTTCTATGAGGGTAATTACATCCTCTTTGCCAGCTCTCTTAAAATTGTTCTTAGCAACCGGTATCCTTTTATCATAATTCTCTATTGTAGTAATCGTGCAATCATGTGGCATATTCTCACTCATAAGAATAGATGAGTAACCTACTGCTGTTCCAACTTCCAGAATTCTTTCAGGCTGTACAAGCTGTAACAGCACTTTCAGCAAATTACCCATCTCTTTTCTAATGATTGGGACTTCATCCGCAATCGCCTCTTTTTCAATTGTATTACATATATCAGAATTACCACAATTAAGAGAATTAATGTAAGCAACTACTCTTTCATTGACTATCATATATTCCCTTTCAATCAGCTATTCTTCCTCACTGTCAGTCTGTGACAGAACTTCCATAATATCTGTAGGCGTCATTCCGGTATTAACCTCATATGTTCCACCGACAAACTTTCCCTTATAATCTGAGAACTGAATCTGGAAAAACGCTATTGTCTTATCACTCACAAGTCCTTTATCATAAAGAAGTTCCGCAAGTTTCTTAGGCTGTATATCTGTTGTTATAGTAATTTCAACTGTACGGGCATTATCTTCTGAATCAATTGACTGCTCATTAAATACTTTCTCACCAAATGAATATGCCCTGCTTCCTGCGATAAATACAAGATATATTCCTAATACAATTATTAATACATTCAGTGATACTGATATCAGCATTCTGATTGATTTATTGCTCATAAAACCTGTATCTCCTCTTCCTTAATAAGCTACACTATATATGATTCACCCTAAAAAATCAAGGTCTACATCTATCACCTCTGCTATATCCTTGAATATATCACTCATATATCTGCAAAATGTGATTTCTGTCATAAGATATCTGTTAACTATATCCTGATTCCTCATATCCGCATATTCTTTATTAAGATTTTCCATCGCCTCAAATAAATTCTGTCCATCAGGCGAGTTCTGCAGCATGAAATTTTTCATTCTGAATTCATCAATCTGTCTCTTAAGATCTGGTATTCTGTCAATCTCATTCTGCAGTCTTCTATATTCCCTGTATTCTTCACTATTAAGAATCTCATGAATGATTTCCTTCTTAAGTTCATCAATCCTACGCATAGATTAAACCTGAGCTTCCATAATAATTGGAAGTATCACTGGATTTCTCTTAATCTTCTTCCAGAGATACTCACTTAAATCGTCCTTAATAATATTCTTAATCTTACTCCAGTCAGTAATGTTCTTATCAAGGCATCTGTCTACTGAATCAGACACAATTGCTCTTGCTTCATCAAGAAGCTCTTCAGCCTCTCTTACATACACAAAACCTCTTGTAACAATATCCGGACCTGCTATAAGCTGTCCAGTATATTTCTCAAGTGTAAGAACAACAATAATAATACCATTCTCTGCAAGGTTCTGTCTGTCTCTTAATACAATATTTCCTACATCACCTACGCCAAGTCCATCAACAAAAATAGCTCCTGTCTGTACATGATCAACAACCTGTGCATGCTCATCATTAAGTTCTAACACATCTCCTGATTTGGCAATAATAACATGATCCTTGTCATATCCAAGTGACATAACAACATCTCTCTGCGCAACAAGGTGTCTGTATTCACCATGGACAGGAATTGAATACTTAGGCTTTACAAGAGAATATATAAGCTTAATCTCTTCCTGACATGCATGTCCTGATACATGTGTATCCTGGAATATAACCTTAGCCCCCTTCATACCAAGCTCATTAATAACCTTGGCTACTGACTTCTCATTACCAGGTATAGGAGTTGATGAAAATACTACGCAGTCGCCCGGCTGGATAGAAACCTTTCTGTGAAGGTTAGCTGCCATTCTTGAAAGAGCTGCCATAGACTCACCCTGACTACCGGTTGTAATAAGTACAATCTGCTCTGGTGTATAATTCTTCATCTCATCTGTCTCAATAAGGGTTCCTTCCGGAATCTTAAGGTAATCAAGGTCCTCAGCAACTTCAATGATATTAACCATGCTTCGGCCTTCAACGCAGACTTTCCTTCCATACTTAACTGCTGAATTGATAATCTGCTGTACTCTGTCTACATTAGATGCGAATGTTGCGATAATAATTCTGCTGTTCTTATTGTCATTGAATATCTTTTCAAATGCTGCACCAACAGTTCTTTCTGACATAGTAAAACCAGGTCTTAAAGCATTAGTACTGTCGCACATAAGTGCAAGAACACCTTTCTTTCCAAGTTCGCCTAATCTCTGAAGATCAATTGGATCTCCATATACCGGAGTATAATCAACCTTAAAATCTCCTGTATGAACAATAATGCCAGCTGGAGAATATATAGCAAGTGCTGCTGCATCTGCAATACTATGGTTAGTTCTTATGAATTCAACCCTGAAATCTCCAAGAGTAACAGACTGTCCATATCTGACAACCTTTCTCTTAACTGCCTTTAACATATTATGTTCTTTAAGCTTTGACTCAATAAGTCCCATAGTAAGCTTTGTTGCATATATTGGAACATTAATATCTTTCAGCACATAAGGAATAGCTCCGATATGATCCTCATGTCCATGAGTTATAACGAATCCTTTAACCTTGTCCAGATTGTCTTTAAGATAAGTAACATCAGGAATAACAAGGTCAATACCAAGCATATCTTCCTCTGGGAAAGATAAACCACAATCCACAACAACAATACTGTCATCATATTCAATGGCAGTAATGTTCATTCCTATCTGCTCAAGACCTCCCAAAGGTATAATCTTGACAGACGCATTCTCTGCTTTTTTCATAAACACCTCATAATAAAAATAAAATATAAAATATTAATAAGGCTCACACCTTATTTAAGTTCAACATCATCATCCATTAACTCAGAAAATACCTTGCCCACCGCTTCAAGCTCACTGTCTTCTTCAACAAACTCATAAACAGCCTCTTCACTTGCCGCATCAGATGTATCCTTAAGAATATAAGCTTCTGCTTCTTCATTCTCATCATCTGATTCTGATACGAGCAGATAATTAATTCCATTAATTCTAGTTTCTTCAATCACATAAAATTGTGTCTTCTCACCATTATCGTCAATAAATTCAAGCCTTTCCATGAAAAACAAATCCTCCAAAATTCTAGTTCTTCTGCTTAGATTCCATGTATCCACGCAAAATAAAAACAGCGGCAATCTGATCAATAACCGTCTTGCGGTTCTCACGCTTTACCCCGCATTCTTCAAGGACTTCATCTGCTTCAACTGTAGTAAGTCTCTCATCCCACAGTGTAACAGGTAATCCTGTACGTCTCTCCAGTGCTGCTGCAAATTCTTCACAAGCTTTCGCTCTTTCCCCAATAGTATCGTCCATATTCTTAGGATAACCAACCACGATTTCAGTCACATCATACTCAGATATAATCTGTTCTATCCTGGCATAAGTTCTTCGTAACTTGTTATTATCTTTTCTTGTTATCGTCTCGAAAGGCTGTGCAGTTATCCCAAGTGGATCACTTAAGGCAACTCCCACAGTCTTCGTTCCGACATCTAAGCCTATAATTCTCATACTATAAGCCTTTACCTTCTATAAAGTATCTTACAACTTCTTCTACAAGTTCATCTCTCTCAGCCTTCATAATAAGACTTCTTGCATTATTGTGACTTGTAATATATGTTGGATCACCAGACATAATATATCCAACTATCTGGTTAACCGGATTGTACCCCTTCTCTTTAAGAGCAAGATATACCTGCTCAAGTATGCCTTCTACTGAAATTGTCTTCTCTGGTTGAGTCTTAAAAAATTGAGTGTTGTTGTCTATCATATCTACCACGCCCTTTCGTATATTGACTATAATATAATAAATAAGCCAATTATACAAGTATTTAACATAAAAAATATTGTAAAAAAATTGTAAAAAGGCCGCCCGGACGGCGTGTATTTGCCCGGACAGCCTTTGCTTAAGCTATATATATTAATTAAGAAAACTACTTCATATGTACATCAATCTGATTGAACGGAATCTCAATTCCATTCTCATCAAATATATTCTTATATCTTTCAAGCAGGTTAAATCTTACATTCCAGTAGTCTGCTGTATTAACCCAGGCTCTTGTTTCAAGTGTTACACAGCTTTCATCAAGGCTCTTGACAACTACCATAATATCCTTGTCCTTAAGTATTCCCTGTTCGCTGTTAATAACCTGTTCAAGAAGCTTCTTGGCTTTAGGAATATCTGATGAATAACCAATTCCTATCTGGATATCAATTCTTCTTGTATTCTCTGCGCCTACATTAACAATGCTTGAATTAGAAAGTGAACCGTTCGGAAGCATTACTACTTTGTTATCAATAGTAACAAGCCTTGTGTAAAGAATCTCTATAGACTTTACAGTTCCTTCATTAGTTCCGACTATAATATAATCACCAACCTTAAAAGGCTTGAATATAAGAATAAGAATTCCTCCTGCAAAGTTTGAAAGGCTTCCCTGCAGGGACATACCAATCGCAAGTGCTGCAGAACCAAAAAGTGTGAGCAGTGATGTCGTCTGGAATCCCAGCTTATCCACAACTATCATGATAAGTATTGCATACATTACAAACTTAAGCACTGATACCACAAAATTAACAACACCTTTATCTAGCGTGCTTCTGTCCAGCATCTTCTTTACAAGCTTATCAAGCACCCTGATTATCTTCTTGCCAATAAACCATATTAAGACAGCAATAACAATTTTACCAATAAGTGAAACCGACCAGTTTCCTAAATCATTGAGAAGCTGCTTAACATGGGCAATAGAAAAGAATCTAGTTATTTCATCTGTTTCCTGCTGGATTGTTGTGGCTGCATCTGCCACAAGTCCTATGAATCCCATAGCTGATCCCCCTTTGTATTATTTCATCTTCTTTTTAAGCTGCTCTAACTTCTTCTTAGTCTCTATATCAATCTCTTCACTTGCACGCGCTGCTTCTTCAGCTTTTCTTACAGCTTCTTCCTTAGCCTGAAGTGCTTCCATGCAGGCTTTCTCTGCCTGTTTTCTTGCTTCAACCGCCCGCTTTGCTTCCTCTGCTGCAGCAAGTTCAAGCATTTCAGCCTCTGCTGCCTTTTTCATTGCTTCCTTCTTTGCAATTGCAGCCCTCTTTAATACAGCAATTTCCTCGAGTTCAAGCTGTGTATACGGCTCACTGTTATATATAACGAATGAAAGTCCGGGAAGTGTAATATCAATATATTCCATATCATCACCATCATTATCTGACTTGATAATCTCTCCATTAACCTTTTCGTCTCCACCGAATTTCTTCCACTCACTGTTAAATACTTCCTTATATTTTCCACGCACATCAACGTGAAGTCTGTAGTTTTCCCTCTTAACAGGAGTAAAATTCACAGCAATCACAAGCTTATTACCCTTGCTGTCAGCTCTCTGCATTGCAATAACAGTCTCTTCAGGATTAGAATTCTCGAGCCACATAAATCCATCAGGATCATTATCAAGCTCATACAGAGCCGCATTTTTCGCATAGAACTTATTAAGCTCCGACATGAATTTTTCAAGTCCAGCATCCTGTCCTGCTGCAAACATCTTGCTTCCCGGATGTGCATACATGAATCCAAGTGCAGCCCTGATATCTGACAAATGTGCCTTCTCATCACTGCCTGACACCATGTCCACAAATGCTTTCTCCCTGAAATCATCATGATTGAGTGAGAGCATGAAATCTTCTCCGTAATTATAGAGCATTCCATATGTCAGCTTATCATACTCACCTTTTCTAAACAGCGGGTCAGTTCCCATGAATTCAAGAAAATCCTTAGTCCAGCAGTTATTCTGCTTATAAGTAAACATGAGAGGGTCATCATTATCTGCCGCAGTAACCCCAAACCAGCCGCTTGATTCTTCTGCTATTGTAAAACAGCCATCGCCACGTTTAGCAATACATTTGTTCATAATCTTGAGAAATTCGATTGCGTCAAGATTCTCATTGCCGCCATACATGTTAGGTGTCCATGTACCCGGCTGCTTACCGTAATCGAGGTAAAGCATTGAAGCAACACCATCAATTCTGATGCCATCAATATGGTAATCATTAAGCCACATTAATACACTTGATAAAAGAAAACTTCTTACAGCACCTTTCTTATAGTCAAATGTGACAACATCCCACTCAGGATGCTTCTCTAGTGATGGCTTAAGATATCCGTAAGCATCTGCCCCGTCAAAATCATACAGTCCCTTAGCATCTGTACCAAAGTAAGCGCCATTCCAGTCCATTATTACGCCAATTCCGGCGTTATGGAAGTCATCAACCAGCTTTTTAAATGCATCACTTCCGCCTGTTTTGTGTGTCACCGCAAAATATCCCAATGTTGAGTATCCATTCATCTCCTCATTAAGATACTCTGCAACCGGAAGGAAACATACATGTGTATATCCTTCCTGCTTTACAAAATCCACAAGCTCATCTGCACTTTTTTCTTTCATCCAGTTAGTAAGTGATACCTCATATACTGTTACAGGCTTCTTCTTTCCAGCTTCTTTCTTTCGCTTTATCATCCATAGCCCATCGTTCCATGCATATGAATCAGGCATGTTCTCATCACTTACCACTGATACAGTAATTGGAACTGATGATATCTGTCTTGATACAGGGTCTAACTTTCTTGTAGTTCCCTTACCCTGTCTCTTAATTTCATACATATATCCGCATCCGGCTGCCAGTCCCGGAATAAACAGTTCAAATACACCTGTATCCTCAATTCTTTCCATTAAGTGGACTCTGCCGTCGTATTTGTTAAACTCTCCAACAACACTTACGCTGAGTGCCTTAGGTGCCCATACAGTAAAAAGCACTCCCTTCACGCCATTGACAGTTCTTTCATGAGCGCCGAATATATGTGCTGCATTTTTCTCTTCTCCTGCAAGAAATGATTTGTAATCTTCCGGTTTCGTAACATTTGCAAATGCATATGGGTCCGTATATTCTGTGACCTCTCCATTAACCTTCTCCACTGAATAAGTGTATGAAAGCTTTTTCTTAGATGAAACAAGTGCTGCAAAGAATCCGGATTCATCAACCTTTTCCATATTAACAGCAGTTTTTCTGCCATCTATATGCAGCTTAACTGTCACTGCATCAGGACGCATTATCTGTATAAGCAATCCCTTACCTGTAACATGCGCACCAAGCAGCTCCTTTGGCTTGTCACATTCTGCATATACAATTCCCTCTATCTCCGGCCAGTTCATCAGGCCGTATAAGTTTTTATTCATACATTACCCCCATCCACTGTTTAAAGCATTCCGTCCATGATGACACCTGTGGTTCATAATGTCCCATATTCTTAGTCGCAGTCTCTCGTGTGCCAAGTCCAAGACCATGAGTACCTTTAGCATATACATGATAATCAAACGGAATCTCATGTTTTCTTAACGCCTCTACCATAAGTAGTGAATTCTCAAGCGGAACTGTCTTATCTTCACATGTATGCCATATGAATGCAGGTGGTGTGTCCTTATCCACTCTCTTTTCTATAGACACTTCATCTATAAACTCATCATATTTTTCCCCAAGACTTCTCTCAAATGATGCCCTGTGTGCATCAATTCCTGATGTAATTACAGGATAACCTAACAGCATGCCATCAGGCTTAACATACTCATGACTGCAGTGAAGTACATTTTCCAGAAGATAATCAAGTCTTTTTGAATTCCATCCGGTTCCAAGAAGTCCGGCAACATGACCTCCTGCTGAAAATCCTGCGATAATGATTTTGTCAGGATCAACATCCCACTCTGCTGCATTATCTCTTACATACTTCATTGTATAGGCTGCCTCAAAAAGCTGTGCTGGATACGTAACAGGTGTAAGACTGTATCTTAATACAACAGCATTATACCCCATATCAAGCATCTTAATAGCTATAGCTTCTCCTTCTCTTGGAGAATGGTGGTTATATCCGCCACCCGGACAGATAACAATAAGAGGTCTCTTAAACGGATCCTGATCCTTAGGAAAAATGTCTTTGATATATGTAGTTATCGTCGCACTCCCATTCTGTTCTATTCCTAATTCTTTATAAGGTAAATCTATATTAATAGTATTATGTAACATAACGTTCTCCTTCCAGCTGAATAATTCTGTATATTATGTCTGTAGTTTAGTGGCGGTGCTGTGTGTATATTTTCGTGTGTGGTCTCATGATTCCTGCGCTTAGTGGGAGTAAATGCCGTTATCTGCAAAGTTTTTTACTGTGAACGAAAGCAAACGCGCTTCGCTTGAACGAGCTTTCATTCACAGAGCTTATGCATCTAACGGCATTAACTCCCACACAGCTCGTCATAAATCGACCACATACGAAAATATACACACAGCACATCTACACTTCTACAAAAAGCAGATTAATATCTACTTAGAATCTATGTATGAATAATCCGCTTCTTAATTTAGGCTCAAACCATGTTGATTTAGGTGGCATTAATAGTCCTGCGTCTGCTACTGCGAATAATTCGCCTATTGATGTTGCATACATTGAGAATGCCAAGACACAATCTTCTGAACATCTTCTCTCAAGCTCGCCTAAACCGCGGATTCCGCCTACGAAGTCTATTCTCTTATCTGTCTTAGGGTCGTGGATTCCTAAGAGTGGCTCTAAGACGTTGTTCTGGAGTACTGCTACATCTAAGCCGTCTACCGGGTCGCTGCTTAAGATTTCTTCTTTGGCTGTGAGTGTGTACCATTTTCTGCCAAGATACATTCCGAATTCACCTTTCTTAGAAGGTGCAACCTGTGTGCTGCTCTCGCTTACAGTGAATTTATCTTTAATCTTTGCCATGAACTCTTCTTCACTTAAACCATTCAGGTCCTTTACTACCCTGTTGTATGGCATTATCATAAGTTCTTCGTCTGGGAATAATACTGACAGGAAATAATTGAACTCTTCATTGCCTGTATATCCCGGATTAGCTTCTCTTCTGCGTAAACCTACCTTTACAGCAGAAGCTGCCCTGTGGTGTCCATCCGCAATATATATCTGGTTGATTCCTGCAAATGCGTTCTCTATAGCCTCTACAGATTCTTTACTGCTTATTTTCCAGACCTGATGTCTTATTCCATCAACCGCTGTAAAACTGTATACAGGCTTTTCCTGCTTAGCTTTGGCAACCTCTGCACTTATTACTGCATTAGCTCTGTATGCCAGGAATATAGGACCAGTCTGGGCACTGCATGTATCAACATGGTTAATTCTGTCTAATTCCTTATCAGCTCTTGTGTTCTCATGCTTCTTAATAACATTGTTAAGATAATCATCAATAGAAGCACATGCTACAATTCCTGTCTGTGTCCTTCCATCCATTGTAAGCTCATACACATAATATGCCTTGTCCTTATCTGTTATAAATGTTCCATCATCTATAGCTTCCATAAGCATATCATGGGCTTTCTTATATACCTGCTCACTATACATATCAACTGATTCATCAAACTGGGTCTCTGCCCTGTCAATCTTAAGAAATGATAATGGTTCTCTTTCCACCTCTGCTCTTGCTTCCTTTGAATCATACACATCATAAGGAAGAGCTGCTACTCTGTCTGCCACTTTCTCAGCCGGTCTGACACATTCAAATGGTCTTATTACTGCCATACTAACCTCCATCCGCACTATTTAACTTAAGTACTATACTTTCATATATTAGATACATTTTAACATTCAGACAACCTTAATACAAGAAAGACCAGTCAAATGTTACAACAAATGACTGGTCTTTGATATTATTATCATTACATATGATTACTTAATAACTCTTACCTTGATAACACCTTCAATTGCTGAAAGCTCTTCAACTACTGCCTCTGGTGCAGATGCTTCAATATCTAAGAGAGAATATGCATAATCACCTCTTGACTGGTTAGCCATAGATGATATATTGATGCCTGCAGCACCAAGAACTGTTGTTATCTTACTGATAACCGCTGGAACATTCTTGTGGCATACAGTAATTCTTCCTTTAGTTGCACATACTCCGCAATCACAGTTAGGGTAATTAACTGAATTGACAATATTACCGTTCTCGATAAAGTTTCTAAGCTCATTAACTGCCATAATAGCACAGTTATCTTCAGCTTCTGCTGTTGAAGCTCCAAGATGAGGAAGAACAATTGCTCCTTCCATCTTAGCTGTTGTTGGGTTAGGGAAATCTGAAACATAAGTCTTAACTCTTCCAGACTTAAGTGCCTCGCCGATAGCAGCTTCATCAACAAGTACATCTCTTGCACAGTTGATAATTACTGTTCCATCCTGCATAAGGTCAAATGCTTCCTTATTAATCATTCCCTTAGTGCTGTCAAGTGCAGGAACATGAACTGTAATATAGTTACATTCCTTATAGATATCCTTAACATCAGATATGTACTTAACTTCACTTGAAAGATTCCATGCAGCCTTAACTGAAACATATGGGTCATATCCGTATACTTCCATTCCAAGTGCTATAGCTGCATTGGCAACTAACTGTCCAATTGCTCCAAGACCGATGACACCAAGCTTCTTGCCCTTGATTTCCTGTCCTGCAAATGCTTTCTTAGCCTTCTCAGTTGCCTTGGCAATATCAGGGTCTTCTGCATTATCTGCAACCCACTTGTTACCACCGATTAAATCTCTTGATGCTAAAAGCATAGCTGCAATAACCTGTTCCTTGACTGCGTTAGCATTAGCTCCTGGTGTGTTGAATACAACAATACCTTCCTCTGCACATTTGTCAAGAGGAATATTATTAACGCCAGCTCCTGCTCTTGCAATTGCAAGAAGATTATCACTAAGCTCCATATCATGCATCTTGGCACTTCTTACAAGTACAGCCTGTGCGTCTTCAAATGAGCTTTCTGTATTATACTCATCAGAAAAAAGCTTTAATCCGCAGGCTGCTATATTATTAAGACAATTAACATTAATCATTATGCATTCTCCTTCTCGAACTTCTTCATGAATTCAACAAGCTTCTCTACACCTTCGATTGGCATAGCATTGTAGATAGATGCTCTCATACCGCCAACTGTTCTGTGTCCCTTAAGGTTAACAAATCCTGCAGCTGCAGCTTCCTTAATGAACTTAGCTTCCATAGCATCCTTAGCTTCTTTATCTTCAATGTTGCATACAAAAGGTACATTCATAAGTGAACGGTCTTCCTTAACAACTGTTCCCATGAATAACTTGCTCTCATCAAGGAAATCATAAAGAATCTTAGCCTTCTTCTCATTGTGTTCCTTCATTGCTGAAAGTCCACCCATTTTCTTAATCCACTTGAACACCTTGCCACAGATATAGATATTGTAGCATGGTGGTGTATTATAAAGAGAATCTGCATCTGCCTGTGTCTTCCACTTAAGCATTGTAGGAGTTCCTGGAAGAACGTCATCTGTTATAAGGTCTTCTCTGATAATAGCAATTACAACGCCTGCTGGTCCGATGTTCTTCTGGACACCGCCGTATACAACGCCGTACTTAGTTACATCCATAGGTTCTGATAAGAAGCATGATGAAACATCTGATACAAGAATATGACCCTTAGTGTTAGGTAATGTCTTATACTTTGTTCCGTAAATTGTGTTGTTCTCACAGATATATACATAGTCAAGATCCTCTGGAATATCAAGATCTGAGCAGTCTGGAATATATGAAAATGTCTTGTCTGCTGATGAAGCAAGCTCAACAGCCTCTCCATATATCTTAGCTTCTGCAAATGCTTTCTTAGCCCACTGTCCTGTAAGGATATAACCTGCTTTCTTATTCTTCATAAGGTTCATAGGCACTTCAGCGAAGAACTGCGATGCACCACCCTGTAAAAATAACACCTTATAGTTATCCGGGATGTTAAGAAGGTCTCTTAAATCCTTCTCTGCCTCTTTGATGATGTTGTCATAAACCTTGGATCTGTGGCTCATTTCCATTACCGACTGACCGCTTCCCTGGTAATCTAACATTTCATCTGCTGCTTCTTTGAGTACTTCCTCTGGTAAAACAGCTGGACCAGCGCTAAAGTTATAAACTCTACTCACCTTTTCTTCCTCCTAAAATATAAATATTAAGAACTATTTTAGTCCTTTATCACATTAAAGTCAATATATGAATTATTTCTTGTTATTAAGGTCTTCTCTATCGAATGCCTCTGAGATTGCAGCCCCCGGTGAAACCATAGGGAATACCTTGTCTTCTCTGTCAATATGACAGTCAATAACACATGGAATATTGAGTTCGATTGCTTCTTTAAATGCTTTCTCAAACTCCTCTATTGTATCAACACTGTAAGCCTTGGCTCCCATTCCTTCTGAAACCTTAACAAAATCCACCTGATCATCAAGAACTGTAGCTGAATATCTCTTGCCATAGAAAAGATCCTGCCACTGTCTAACCATACCAAGTACATGGTTATTAAATATAACTTCAATAATAGGAATGTTATATCTGGTTGCTGTTGCAACTTCATTCATATTCATACGGAAGCAGCCATCACCTGCAATATTAACAACTGTCTTATCCTTACGTCCAACCTTGGCACCTATACATGCACCAAGACCATAACCCATAGTTCCAAGTCCGCCTGATGTAAGAAGTGTTCTTGGCTCTTTGAACTTATAATGCTGTGCAGCCCACATCTGATGCTGTCCAACATCTGTTGTAATAATTGCATCGCCATTTGTAATCTCGTATATCTTCTCCATGATAAGAGGTCCGTTAAGAATATCTCTGTTATATCTCATAGGATAATCAAGCTTGTAAGACTTGATGTGTTCCATCCAGTCTGAGTGGTCCTGATTATCTAACTTATCATTGATTCTCTTAAGAATCTCTTTAGCATCTCCGAGTACATATGCATCTGTCCTGACATTTTTGTTAATCTCAGCTGCATCAACATCAAACTGCAGAATCTTTGCATTCTTAGCGAATTTCTTAGTATTTCCAGTAACACGGTCTGAGATCTTGCACCAACCACGATAAGAAGATCACACTCTGAAACTCCGTAGTTAGATGTCTTAGTACCATGCATACCAAGCATTCCTGTATATCTTTCATTAGATCCGTCAAATGCGCCCTTACCCATAAGTGAGTCACATACCGGTGCATCAACCTTCTCAACAAACTTCTTAAGTTCATCAGATGCCTCTGATATAACTGCTCCGCCACCAACAAATACATATGGCTTCTTAGCTTTCTTAATAAGTGTTACAGCCTTGTCAATATCTTCTTCCTTAATGCTTGCTGTAATTCTGTCTACAGGCTTTGGAACTCTTGGTGAGTACTCACACTCTGCTGCTGTTACATCCTTAGTAACATCAACTAATACCGGACCCGGTCTTCCTTCCTTGGCAATTCTGAAAGCATTTCTTAATGTCTTGGCAAGGTCCTTTACATTCTTAACAATATAGCTGTGCTTTGTAATTGGCATTGTAACACCCGCTATATCAATCTCCTGAAAGCTGTCTCTTCCAAGAAGAGGAACTGTTACATTACATGTAATTGCAACCATAGGAACTGAATCCATATATGCAGTTGCAATACCTGTTACAAGGTTAGTCGCTCCTGGACCTGATGTTGCAAAACATACACCAACTTTACCTGTTGCTCTTGCATATCCATCAGCAGCGTGCGATGCACCCTGCTCATGTGATGTAAGAATATGAGTTATCTCATCTGAATGCTTATAAAGAGCATCATATACATTAAGAATAGCTCCACCAGGGTATCCAAATATTGTATCAACGCCCTGTTCTTTCAAGCATTCAACAATTATCTCTGAACCATTTAACTTCATTTATCTTCTCCTGATTTCTCTTTAATGTCTTTTTATAATTATATTAAATATTACTCATCTGCTGAACTTTTAAGAATAGCTCCTCTGTTTCCTGATGTAACGAGTGAAGCATATCTCTTTAAGTATCCTGTTGTTACCTTAGGTTCTCTTGGCTGCCACTTAGCCTTTCTTGCAGCAAGCTCTTCATCTGAAACCTTAAGCTCAAGTTTAAGTCCCGGAATATCAATGCTGATGATATCTCCTTCTTCAACTAAAGCAATAGGTCCGCCAACAGCAGCCTCTGGTGATACATGACCAATAGAAGCTCCACGGCTTGCACCTGAGAATCGTCCATCTGTAATAAGAGCAACCGATGAGCCAAGTCCCATACCTGCAATGGCTGATGTAGGATTAAGCATTTCTCTCATACCAGGACCGCCCTTAGGACCTTCGTAACGGATAACAACTACATCACCTTCAACAATCTTACCACCCTTAATAGCAGCAATTGCATCTTCTTCTGAATCAAATACTCTTGCCGGTCCTTCATGTACAAGCATCTCTGGAACAACTGCTGAACGCTTGACTACTGATCCGTCTGGTGCAAGATTTCCTGAAAGAACTGCAAGACCACCTGTCTTACTGTATGCATTATCAACTGTTCTTATGACTTCAGGATTACGGTTGTATGCTGTTGCTATACACTCTCCGATTGTCTTTCCTGAAACTGTCATGCAGTCTGTATTAAGAAGTCCGATATCAGCAAGCTCTTTCATAACTGCATATACACCGCCTGCTTCATTAAGGTCTTCCATGTATGTTGGACCTGCTGGTGCAAGATGGCAGAGATTAGGAGTCTTTTCGCTTATTGGGTTAGCGAATTTGATATCAAAATCAAATCCTATCTCATGTGCAATAGCTGGAAGGTGAAGCATTGAATTAGTAGAACATCCAAGTGCCATATCTACTGTAAGGGCATTCATAATAGAATCCTTAGTGATGATATCTCTTGCTGTGATTCCCTTATTAACCATATCCATAACAGCCATGCCTGCGTGCTTTGCAAGCTTGATTCTCTCTGAATATACGGCTGGAATTGTACCATTGCCGCGAAGTCCCATACCAAGTGCCTCTGTAAGGCAGTTCATTGAATTGGCTGTGTACATGCCTGAACATGAACCACATGTTGGGCATACCTTTTCCTCAAACTCAAGTACATCTTCCTCTGTCATTGTTCCTGCGGCATATGAACCAACAGCCTCAAACATTGAAGAAAGGCTTCTCTTCTTACCCTTAACATGACCTGCAAGCATTGGTCCGCCTGATACGAATACAGTTGGAAGATTAAGTCTTGCTGCTGCCATTAAAAGTCCTGGAACATTCTTATCACAGTTAGGAACCATTACAAGTCCGTCAAACTGATGTGCAATTGCCATACACTCTGTTGAATCTGCAATTAAATCTCTTGTTACTAAAGAATATTTCATTCCGACATGTCCCATTGCAATACCATCACACACTGCAATAGCCGGGAATACTACAGGCACACCGCCTGCCTCAGCAACTCCTAATTTAACTGCATTGACAATCTTATCAATATTCATATGACCTGGTACTATCTCATTATAAGAGCTTACAATACCAATCATAGGTTTCTTCATCTCTTCTGCTGTGAAGCCAAGTGCATTAAAAAGGCTTCGTGCAGGTGCCTGCTGCATACCACTTCTGGCGTTATCACTTATCATAGCTTATCTCCTTAATATGTATTATTTAAAATGTATTAAACTCTCTCTGCGATTAAGTCGCCCATCTTGTCAGTTCCTACAAGTGTGCATCCTTCTGACATAATATCAGTTGTTCTGTAGCCTTCCTTTAAAACGGCTGCGACTGCTGCTTCAATAGCATCTGCTTCCTTGTCAAGATCAAGTGAGTATCTTAACATCATGGCTGCACTGAGAATTGTAGCAATTGGATTAGCAACATTCTTTCCTGCAATATCAGGTGCTGAACCATGGCTTGGCTCATAAAGACCTAACTTAGTCTTATTAAGGCTTGCACTTGATAACATTCCGATTGAACCTGTTATCATACTTGCCTCATCTGATAATATGTCTCCAAACATGTTCTCAGTAAGAATAACATCGAACTGTCCAGGATTCATAACAAGCTGCATAGCACAGTTATCTACAAGCATGTCTGAAACTTCAACTTCCGGATAATCCTTTGCAACCTCATGTACAATCTTTCTCCAGAGTCTTGAAGAATCAAGAACATTTGCCTTATCAACGCTTGTTACTTTCTTTCTTCTCTTCATTGCAATCTCAAATCCCTTAATTGCAATTCTTCTGATTTCTTCTTCGTTGTATGTAAGTGTATCAACGGCTGTCTCCAATCCGTCAATTTCCTTAGTATATCTATCACCAAAGTAAAGGCCGCCTGTAAGCTCTCTCATAATAACCATATCAAATCCATCACCGATTATTTCTTCCTTTAATGGACACGCTGCCTTAAGTTCATCATAAAGATATGCCGGACGTAAATTAGCAAAAAGTCCTAATTCCTTACGAATCTTTAAAAGTCCCGCTTCTGGTCTTAAATTAGGTGCAACATCATACCACTTGGAATTACCCACATTGCCTCCAACTGCTCCAAGAAGTACAGCATCAGATGCTTTAGCTGTTGCTACTGCTTCATCTGTAAGTGGAACGCCATACTCATCAATTGAACATCCCCCCATAAGAATCTTGGTATAATCGAACTTGTGACCGTATTTGTCAGCTACACTGTCAAGTACTTTAACAGCCTCTCTGACGATTTCTGGCCCTATTCCATCACCTGGAATTAAAGTTATTCTGCTTTCCATAAACCTTTACCCCTTTTTCATATGATAATTCAATTTAATATGATATAACATTTGCACAACATTTTCAATAAAAAAAGGATTCCTGACCAGACAAATGTGTCTGACCCGGAACCCTGCTTTAATTAATTGCCTTTAATTATTCTGCTGATGTGCTGTCTGATGGTTTCTCAACCTGAGCAATTGCCTTCTTCTGCATTGAGATACGACAGTTCTTGTTGTTACCAAATTCTACGATTACATCATCATCTGATATATCGATAAGAACACCATAGAAACCGCTTGTTGTAAGAACATAATCACCGATTTCCATAGAATCCATAAGTTCCTGCTGACGCTTCTGTTCCTTCTTCTGTGGCTTGATTGCCATGAAATACATCATTGCACCAATAATTACGACATAAAAAACTATGATAGCAATATTCATTGATACTCCTCCTTAAAAATGTCTCTTTCAAACTTAACATATAATACATAATTGAGAGCTGCTTGTCTACCTCAAAATGTATTTTTAACAAAATATTTATAAACATACAGCATTACTGCTTATCATATGTCTTCATCTGGTATAATGCCTCTTCCTTGAAGCCTGCATATCTTCCTTCTTCAATCGCAGCTCTTATGTCTGTCATGAGATGGTTGTAGTAGTAAAGATTATGAAGAACGCACAGACGCATTCCTAGCATTTCCTTAGCCTTAAGAAGATGCCTTACATATGCTCTTGAATAATTCTGACAGCATGGACATCCACAGCCTTCTTCAATTGGTGCTGTATCTGTTTCATACTTTGCATTGAAAAGATTAATCTTTCCAAACTTAGTATACACATGTCCATGGCGACCGTTTCTTGAAGGATATACACAGTCGAAGAAATCAATTCCTCTGTCCACTGCCTCTAATATATTGGCAGGTGTTCCCACTCCCATAAGATATGTCGGCTTGTCCTTTGGAAGATATGGCACTACATTATCAAGTACATCATACATTTCCTCATGTGTTTCACCAACAGCAAGCCCGCCTACTGCATAACCATCAAGATCTAACTCTGATATTCTCTTGGCGTGGTCAATTCTTATATCATTAAATACGCCACCCTGATCTATACCAAAAAGCATCTGATCAGGATTAACCGTATCAGGAAGTGAGTTCAGTCTTGCCATCTCTTTCTTGCAACGCTCTAACCAGCGGTATGTTCTGTCAACAGAATTCTGGATATACTTTCTGTCAGCCTTTGCCGGCGCACATTCGTCAAATGCCATTGCGATTGTTGAACCAAGATTAGACTGTATCTGCATGCTTTCCTCTGGTCCCATGAATATCTTATGTCCGTCAATATGTGACTGGAAAGTAACGCCTTCTTCTTTAATCTTACGGAGTCCTGCAAGTGAAAACACCTGAAATCCGCCCGAATCTGTAAGAATCGGTTTATTCCAGTTCATGAACTTATGAAGTCCTCCAAGCTGCTTAATAATCTTATCTCCCGGTCTTACATGAAGATGGTAAGTGTTAGATAATTCTATCTGCGTTCCTATCTGCTGTAAATCAGTTGTCGCAACTGCGCCTTTAATAGCCGCAACTGTTCCGACATTCATAAATACAGGTGTCTGCACAGTTCCATGTACTGTTGTGAACTCTGCTCTTTTTGCCCTGCCATCCGTCTTTAAAATTTTATACATATCTGCTCCTTTTATTTTCTGTAAAACTCTTTAACTCTGTCCATTCTTGCCGTCATATTGTCAAATATCAGGTCAACAAGTGTAAGTGCTGTCATAGCTTCAACCACAACAACTGCTCTTGGAACTATCATAGGGTCGTGTCTTCCTTTGATTGAAACCTCGATATCCTCACCCTGCTTATTAACAGTTTCCTGCAATGCACTAATTGAAGGTGTCGGTTTTACCGCTGCCCTGAACACAAGCTCATCACCGTCGCTTATTCCGCCAAGCACTCCTCCGCTGTGATTAGTCAGCTTGCCAACCCTGCCATCCTTCATTACGAATTCATCATTATTATACTTTCCTGTAACTTTAGCCGCTTCAAAACCGTCTCCAATCTCAAAGCCTTTGACAGCCCCGATTGACATTATTGCCTTGGCAAGATTAGCATCAAGCTTTTCAAATGTAGGATTGCCAATTCCAGTCATCATGCCTGTAACCCTGCATTCAATGACACCACCGATTGAATCTCCAACTGACATCTTGCTCTCTGCAAAAGCCTTAACCTTCTCTGCAGCTTCCTTATCAGGCATGTTAAATGCGTTATTATCTCTTTCAGCTATATCAAACTTATCGTAATCAATGCCAATTCCACCGATTTCTTTAGCATATGCTGTAATATTAATTCCAAGCTCTTTAAGAATCTTCATAGCGATTGCACCGGCTGCAACTCTTCCGATAGTTTCTCTTCCAGAACTTCTTCCTCCGCCTCTGTAATCCCTGAATCCGAATTTCTCGTCAAATGTATAATCAGCATGTCCCGGTCTGTAATAATTAGCTATCTCTGAATAGTCAGCAGACCTCTGTGTCTTATTATATACTGCAAGTGATATTGGAGTCCCGGTAGTCTTGCCTTCAAATACACCTGAAAGAATATGTACCTCATCATCTTCCTTTCTTGGTGTAGTAAACTTTGACTGTCCCGGTTTTCTTCTGTCTAACTGTTCCTGAATATCTTCCTCACAAAGAGGCAGACCTGCAGGACATCCGTCAATTACAACTCCAAGTCCTTCTCCATGCGACTCTCCCCATGTTGATATCTTAAATATATTTCCAAACACTGAACCTGCCATAATATATTCTCCTCATCTTTTCAATAGGATTTATTTTAACATATTAAAATATATATCATCAAGCAAAACCCCAATTTATTAATTTATACATATGGAAGAATAACAAGCTTTGTTCCTAACGGAGTTAATAAACCAGAATTAATAGAACCAGAAGAGATAAAGGCATACGGCCTTGAGAAAGATTCATACATCCTGTATCTTGGAAGACTTGTTCCAGAGAAAGGAATAAGATATCTTATTACAGCATTTAAGAATGTTAAGACAGATAAGAAGCTGGTTATAGCCGGTGGCGCAAGTGATACAGATGCATTTGCCGAGACGCTTAAGCAGCTGGCGAAGGACGATGACAGGATAATCTTCACAGGATTTGTACAGGGCAGGATGCTGGACGAGCTATATAGCAATGCCTACATATATACATTGCCATCAGACCTTGAAGGCATGCCACTCAGCCTGCTTGAAGCAATGAGCTACGGTAACTGCTGTCTTGTGTCTGATATTGAAGAGTGTGCGTCAGTAGTAGAAGAAAGGGCAGTTGTATTCAAGAAATCAGATGTGAATGACCTGACAGCAAGATTGCAGGAAATGTGTGATGATGCCGACATGGTCAGTGAATATAAGAAAAATGCATCGCAGTTCATATGTGATAAATACAACTGGGATAATGTTGTCCAGACTACAGAACATCTATATAGAGGAGATAAGTAATGAAAGTACTTATGATTAACAATCTCCTCTAACCGAACGCAGGTAGTGAGATGTACATAGTAAAAAGTCTTAGAAAATAGCGATAATGCGATGAATTATGTAATCTCCGAACTGTATGACACCTCTTTTCAGTATCACTACCTGACTTTGTATAGAGCAGATGATGTTATCATCAGCCTTTTTAAGTATCACACCCTGCATTATGATATAGCACTTCGGTAATCATTAAGATTCGGAAACGACTTATGACTTTATCATACAAACGCAGGATGGGAAACAGAGCGAGGAACACAGAGAAAATTTAAAGATACCTGCATTATGAGAAAGCACAGCGATTCAGGGGTAAAGCCTGATTTTTTTATATAGGCGAATAGTTAAAAATAACGTGACAAGGTGTGGAGAAAAAAATGAATAGAAAAGCTAAAAACATTTTGATTTATCTTAATTATTGGAGAACAATACCGGCTTATCTATTAGCTAGAGGTAGCCGCTTTTGGGATAGATGTGAACAGGATATTAATGAGTTTGACAGGCATTTGTATGGTGGGGGGTACACGAATTTATTTACTTTTAGCAGAATACTGATTGAAGAACCGTGTAGCAGAAATGTTGTTGAAAATAGATTACATCGTAATCCGATTAGGTGTGTGATATTTAGAATGCTATTTAAACAACTGGAGTCTTTATATATTAACACACCACCTGAACGGATAGAAGGTGGCTTGTCTTTTCAGCATGGATTTTCTACGGTGGTGGCGGCAAAACATATTGGCAAAAATTGCCGGATTTTTCAGCAGGTTACAATTGGCTTTAATGGTGCTGAGCAGCCGATATTGGAAGATCGAGTTGAAGTAAGTGCGGGAGCATAGTAATTGGAAAAGTTTGTTTACATTCGGATTGTGTGGTGGGAGCAGGTTCAGTAGTTGTGAAAGATGTGCCTGAGAATACGGTAGTTGTGGGGGTTCCTGCAAAGATAATTCGATTAAATAAGGAGTGCGTTGATTGAATTTACTGTGTGAGTAGATAGGTTTGGAAATATTTATGACTGCATTTTATTACATTGAATATAAAATCGACAAATAATTAAAAGCGGTTGTTTTCAAAAATGGCAATGCGGAAATCTGTATTGCAAGCAAATGAATATATAGGAGAAGAAAAATGATAAGAATCCTTCATTCTGTCAGCAATATGGATCGTGCCGGCATCGAAACAATGCTGATGAACTATTATCGCCATATTGACAGATCGAAAATACAATTTGACTTTTTATGCAATAAGAAAAAGCCCGGCGCGTACGATGACGAAATAAAGAGAATGGGTGGCAGAATCTATCACACACCTGGTTTGAATCCGGCAAAGTATCCTTCTTATTTGAAATGCATGAAGAAGATTTTTGAAGAGAATCCGGAGTACAAAATTGTAGAAGCTCACAATGGAGCACTTGGAGTATATGCACTTCATGCTGCAAAAGTCAATCACATCCCGGTGCGTATTTTTCACGCACATGGCGCAAGCATTACGAGAGACTGGAAGCTACCAATCAAACTTGTTTGCAAAGCGTTGTTGCCGTCCAATATGAATCAGCATTTTTCTTGTGGAATCGAAGCAGCTAGATGCTATTTCGGAGAAAAGGTTGTAGAAAGAAACGATTATGAATTGATTCCTAATGCAATCGAGGTGAATCGGTTCGTTTTCGACCCAACGATAAGAAATAGAATCCGACATGACAATCATTTGGAAAACAAACATGTCGTTGGTCATGTCGGACGCTTTATGTCTCAGAAGAATCACATGTTCTTACTGGACGTTTTTGCTGAGGTTTCAAAAAGAGATTCATTAGCACATCTTGTGCTGCTGGGTGACGGTGAGCTGATAGATGCCATGAAAGAGAAAGCAAGTAATCTTGGAATAAAAGATCGAGTGACGTTTGTCGGAAATGTAGGTAATGCGAACGAATGGTATCAGGCATTTGATTGCTTTGTACTGCCATCGGTATGGGAGGGCCTCCCCGTTGTTGGCGTTGAGGCTCAGGCGGCAGACCTGCCATGCATTTTTTCTTCCGCTGTAACACGCGAGATTGGTCTGTCAGAACGTGCAAAATTTATCTCGCTTACAGAAGAAATCTCGACTTGGGCAGCTGAGATTTGTAATGCCCTAAAGCAGAGTGTGCGCAATAATAACACGAAGTTGATAACGGAACATCACTACAACATTGAAATTGAAGCAAAGAAATTGCAGGAGCGATATTTACAGCTGGCTGGAGAAGTGGAATGAAAATAGGAATTTTAACACATCAATACATCAATAATTACGGCGCATTTCTACAGGCGTGGGCATTGCGGGAAGCAATCGCAGAATTATTTCCGGATGATGAAGTGCAGATTATAGATTATGTTAATCTGAAGCATTTTATCATCAATGCAGGTGGATGGTTCCGATTTTATAAAAATAAAGAGTCATTATCCGATTGGGTACAGAAAATCAGGCTACCTATAACATTTGCAAAAGCTCGAAAGAAATATATGAATCTCACGCCTATATGTTATAAGGCAAAAGATATCGAAAAGCTTGGATTGGATTACGTTGTGGTCGGCAGTGACGAGGTGTGGAATTATCGAGAAACCAAGGGCAACGCAAGGGTTAAGTTTGGCATTGGATTAAATAACGAGAGATTGGTTGCCTATGCACCAAGTGTGGGGCAAACGCATGAATTAAATGTCCCGGAATATGTAAAAGAGGGAATCTTACAGTTTAAAGCGGTTTCCGCAAGAGATCAACTAACAGAACAATTAGCAGAAGAAATTCGAAACGAAGAAATTGAGCGAGTTACAGACCCAACATTTCTTGTACATATTCCAGGTGAGAAAGTTTCAAGTGTGTCGCAACCGTATATGCTGTTTTATTATTGTGATGGTTTGCCTGAGGCAGAAAAGCAGAAACTTATTGACTATGCTCATCGAAATGGAATGGCTGTGTATGGAGCAGGTGAATGTGATAAACGGTATTCTGATATAACCGTAAATCTCACACCTTTCCAATGGGTCTGGATGTTCCGAAACGCTGCTTGTGTGGTAACCGGAACTTTTCACGGAGCCGTGTTCTCTATGTTGAATCATCGTCAGTTCGCTTGTTATTTGACTAATCCGAGCAGAATACGAAAAGTATCATCACTTCTGGAAGAATTTGGTTTGATGGATAGGCGATGTGAAGGAAAAGCGTCTGAGATTATTAAACACTTGTTAATGAGATAGACTATATTACGGTTGAAGAAAAATTTGAAGAGCGAAGAAATAAGAGCAAAGAGTTTCTTAGGAGAGCGATTCAGTAGGTAACTAAGAAAAAAATATACAGGCTGGATGAAATTATGGGAATAGAGCTTTTTGAAAATAAAAAATCGTGTTGCGGCTGTGGTGCGTGTGCAAATATATGTCCCAAAGGGGCAATTACAATGAAACCAGATAAATGGGGATATTTCTATCCAGTTGTCGATTCGAGTCGTTGCGTTTCATGTGGGGCATGCAAAAAAGTGTGCTCTTATCAAAATGGCATTTCATTGCATGAACCGATTCGTGCTTATGCGGCAGTAAATAAAACGCAGCAGCAGCTTGAAAAATCAGCTTCTGGCGGTGTCTTTTCTGCGGTTGCAACATACTTCTTGAAAAACGAAGGCGTAGTATACGGCGCAGCACTTGATTTTGAGGGAGGGCATCCAATAGCTCACTTGGTTGGGATTGATGATGCAAGTCAATTATGGCGACTTCAAGGATCAAAGTATGTCCAAAGCGCTGTCGAGCAAACATATAAGCAGGCAAAACAAAATTTGGATGCAGGGAAAAAGGTCCTTTTTCAGGGACACCGTGTCAAATTGCGGGGCTGTATGGATATCTGAAAAAAGAATATACCAATCTTTGGACAATTGATGTGATATGCCATGGTGTTCCAAATTTAAAATTTTTTGATGATTATCTCAGTATAGAAGGAAAAAAACGAGGTGGAGTCCCGACTGGTTATTCTTTCCGTGATAAAAAACGTGGCTGGGGAATGAACGCAAGATTGGACCTGAGATATTTATCGGGTAAAGAAAAAAGTACTTATATCCCGGCAAGACTAACATCATATAACACATTGTTCTTAGATGGTGATGTCTACAGAGAAAATTGTTATGCATGCCCGTATGCACGCAAAGAGCGCGTATCTGATATGACGATTGGGGATTTCTGGGGAATTGAACGAGAGCACCCTGAGCTGCTAAAACAGAGCGAGTTTGATGAAAAAAAAGGGATCTCCTGCATTCTAGTAAATACCCAAAAAGCTGCTGAATTGTGTGAAAAGCTGTCAGATAGGATGTATTTATATGAAAGCTCGTTCATGAAGATTGCAAAGAAAAATGGGCAGCTCGATCATCCATCAACTGAATCTGAACGTCGGAATACTGTTATGGAAATATATGATAAATCCGGATATGATGGTGTGGAAAAATGGTTTCGTAAAAAATACAAGAAGCAAATCATTATGCACAGAGTTTATAATGCGATTCCGAGAAAATTGAGGATGACATTGAAAAATGCGATAAAAAAATAGAAAGGATAAATAGGATTATGTCGGCGAATCATATGAATCTAAAAAGAATATCACATCGTATAAAAGAAGAACTTGGATCAACGATAGAGGTTGCAAAAGTCGTGGGAATTAAAGGGGCATTTGCAACTTTTAGAGGCAAGGTAGATATTCAGATTATGGTTCATAATGGACATATAGAATATCCTAGGATAAAAAAGCACCTGATGCAAAAGCATGAGGCTATGAATGCTTATTTTGAAAAGATGTTTACAGAGATGACCGCTGAACGTATTGGAGCACTCGACATTCCAAAACAGGATGAAAATTATAAGGATTGCATATGGATTTGCTGGTGGCAAGGACTGGAAAATGCACCTGAGATTGTAAAAAGGTGCGTGGCATCTATTCAAAAACACGCCGGGAACCATAAAATTATCATGATTACCGATGAAAACTATAAGGAGTTTATCAGTTTTCCGATGTGGATTGAAGAAAAATACAAGAGAGGAATTATCACCAAAACTCATCTTTCGGATTTGTTGAGAATTTCTCTTTTAGCACGGTATGGTGGAGTTTGGTTGGATTCCACATTCTTTTGCACAGGGGACTTGGAACCTTGTTTTAAGACACCAATATGGTCTATTAAACGTCCGGATTATCGCCATGTTTCCGTTTCTTGTGGAGAGTTCGCAAATTACTCATTCGGATGTACATCTGAATATCGAAAGGTTTTTGCCATTCTGCGGGAATATCTTTTGGATTACTGGAAGCAGTATGACTATATGATAGATTATCTGTTTTTAGATTATCTGATTGTTCTTGCAAGAAAACAAAATTCTTGTGTAGATCAGGCATTTGCTAAAATCCCGTCCAACAATAAAAACTGTGACGAACTTTTGAAAGTGCTGGGGATAGTATACAATTCTGAAGACTGGGAAAAACTTAAAGAAAATACGACACTATTTAAGTTAACGTGGAAGACGTATTTTCAAAAAGTCATAGACGGTAAAAGTACATATTTTGGGAAAATGTTAGGCGGAGAACTTTTCTAATAGGTTGTGCTTAACAGTATAATCTGAAAATTATAGATAAGATAAATTAGAAAACTGGAGGGGAGATTGATGATTCCAAAAGTTAGCATTGTTGTACCAATGTATGGCGTGGAGCCATTTTTAAACAAATGTGTCGATAGTTTGTTGGCTCAATCATTACACGATATTGAAATTATTTTAGTTGATGATGGATCGCCAGATAGATGTGGAGAAATTGCTGAAGAATATGCGATAAAAGATAATCGTGTTAAAGTGATTCATCAAAAAATAGTGGCCTTGGTCCAGCGCGAAATACAGGAATGGCGGCTGCAACAGGTGAGTATATAGGATTTGTTGATTCAGATGATTGGGCGAACAATTGTATGTTCGAAAGACTTTATAATGCGGCAAAAAAAAATAATGCTGACATTGCTGTAGGTGGTCATTGTGATTGGAGAGAGGGAAAAGTAATTAGATCAAAACGCCATCCACTAGCAGGAAAAACTGTAATGGACAAATCCGAAATAGATGAAATAAGGAGAAATTTATATGGTCGTAGTATTGATGATAAGGTGACAGAAGCTTTTCCAATGTCTGTTTGGATTGCAGTCTATAGAAAAACATTGATTGATAATAATCAGTTGAAATTTAAAAATATAATTTCGGAAGATGTGATATTCAATATTTCAGCATATAAATTTGCAAATAAAATTACATTTACAGGCGATACAGATTATTGCTATCGGAATGAGAATCAAACATCTATAATGCGTAGCTTTTCTGAGGAGAAACTGAAAAAATACGAAGACTATCTGAAAATGCTTGGTAATATCGCAGAAGAAGAAAATAATCCCGAATGTTTGATGAGAGTTAAAAGAGCAGCAATCAATTGTTGCAGATTGTATGTGGGGCAGATCGCAGATTCAGCAGGACTCACCTTTAAGGAAAAAAGAAAATTCATGGATATGTTTGCAAAGTCGGAAATCATATGCTCTTGTTGGGCTGATTATCCAGTTGAGAAATTGCCTTTCCAGCAAAGGCTATTCCAACAGTGTATGCAACGTGGACATTACAGAAGCGCACTGTTTTTGATTGCTATGAGGAAGACAGTGAAAAGAATAAAAGAAGCTTAAATCACTTTAGTTCATTTAAGATATTGGAAGTTCTTGTATTTCACTAGGTGAGAAATAAGATTACTGTGATATCTATAATATATAAAGCATGGGAGAAGAAAATGAATTTTAAAGATTTTCTAAAACGAGTGGTGTATAGAGAAAAAGCTACATCAGAATCATATATTAGATATTTGCGTAAAATAGGGGTGAATATTGGGGAGGATTGTATATTTTATGCTCCTTCACAGTCCCCAATAGACATTCAATATCCGTGGATGATTTCCATAGGAAATCATGTGAGAATTACAGCGGGAGTCAAAATATTGACACATGATTACTCATGGTCAGTTTTGAAACTTGCAAGTGGGCACGAGGGTGAAATACTTGGTGCGTGCGGGCATGTTGTGATAGGAGATAATGTTTTTATTGGTCGAGGCACGATTATTACAAGAAATGTGGTCATTGGGGATAATGTCATAATTGGTGCTGGGAGTGTTGTGACTAAGGATTGCGGGTCGGATGGAGTATATGCAGGCAATCCAGCACGAAAAATCACCGATATAGAATCTTTTTATAAAAAAAGAAAAGCAGCTCAGTTACAAGAAGCAAAAGAATTGGCGCGCACTTATGTTGAACGATATGGTAGAAAACCAAAGCCGGAAGTGTTTCATGAGTACTTTATGTTATTTTGTGACGATAAGGAAATTCAAAGAAATGTTGCTTTTAGTAAAAAAATTGAACTCTGTGGTAATGCAGAGCAATCATTGAATTATATGTTATCAAATTCTCCGTTGTTTAATAGTTACGAAGAATTTATAAATTATTGTCTTAAGGACTAGTGAGCCATGTAGAAAAGGAAAATCGTAAATGAGAAACAGGTTGATAGTATCAAAAACATCTATAATTGCAGTAATCCTCTTTTTGACACAATTTGTTACGTTGCCATATTTTGCTTGGTATAATGTGTTAAAGTATATGTCTATAATTATTGTTGGAGGATATATTATCACAAAGTACAAGTGTGTTATTAGACGCAAATATGCTCTAATCAATGTTCTAGCATTTGTGTTTGGTGGGATGCTTTTGTGGACTTCCTTCCAAAATCGAAATCAAATCACAAGTAGAAATCCATTTCTTGCTACGATAGTTTTTGTGGCACTGCTTTTGGCGTTTTTATTTTTCATGGAGATAACAATCGAAGAAAAAAAGGTGCCACAAATTTTGAATATATTCTATAGAATGAATCTAATTGTTTTACTTGTTAATGACATTTTGATATTGGCATTTCCTGATTTGTATTTGTCTTTTGGAGAAAACTATTTCATCGGCACCAAATTTGAAGTTGTGTATTTACACTTTCTGCTTGTTTGCCTTTATATAATAAAATCTAAAGATACTGCACATAAAAATTTTACAGTTCTTGGAATGTTGCTATGGACTTTTTTTATTGGAGTTCAAGTTAAATGCTCTACAGGACTTGTGGGTACCGCGATTATGATAATTCTTATAATCGCAATAAATAAAAAAGAAGATCTTTTTTTGAATCCAGTATTTTATGTAGCTGTTCAAGCCGTGTGTTTTGGCTTTGTTTTTTTCTGTGATGCTGTTTTAAATAATCCAACAGTGGAAAATTTTGTTGTTAATATTCTTGGAAAAAATGCAACGATGTCAGGACGAGCAAATATATACATAAAAGTGCCAATGATATTAACAGGCCATCGAGCTTGGACAATGGGATTTGGTTATGCGACTAGTTATGAATTGGGCAGGAAACTAGGGGGATTTCCAGATACACAAAATGGAATACTGGAGTGGATCTGGTATGCAGGAGTCCCGACAACTATTATCATGTTAGTGTTGTTTATGGTGATTTTATATATCTCAAAACAAACGATGGCAAGAAGTAGTAAAAAAATGCGTTATATGTTAGCACTTTTGTATCTCTTGACAATTTTGGGAATGGTAGAAATTACAATTACACAAATGTATTTTGCAATTATAATATGTATTATGGGTATAGGGGTAAGTTGTTCTAATGAACCAGAAGAGAATTTGATTCATAATGCGGAATTTCTAAAGGAGTGAATGTGATGGAGAGTTGGAAAAAAAGAATAAAAAAAATAATGCCTGATAGAATGGTGTACGCTATTTCTGTCCTGAAAGATTTTCCGACCTATTTAAAGGCAACAAGGGATAAGATCCAGATGCTAGATATCAAATTTTACACTAATGAAGAAACGGTGAATCTTATAGTTAAAGAGAAAAAATCACTTGCTAGGTTTGGCGATGGCGAATTTATGTGGATGGCGGGCGAATCCATGCCGTCTTTTCAAAGTTATTCACCTCAATTTGGACAGGATCTGATAAAGGCATTTACATCTAAGAATGATAATTTATTAGTGGGTATTCCATATGGAGTTTTTGATGCATCAAAATGTAATTTACTGGCAAGAATGCATTGGAGAATAATTAGAGCTAATTTTCTTCCGAGACTTGAAAAATTTGTTGATATGAGTCGTAAATACTGTGATGCAAGTATTACAAGACCATACATCGACTATAATGACCGATGCTTTAGTGAAGCAACGTTTAAACTATTAAAACGAATTTGGGACGGTAAAGATATTGTAATCGTAGAAGGCGAAAAAACAAAATTAGGAATGGGAAATGATTTGCTCAGCAATGCAAAAAGTATTAGAAGAATTATTTGCCCAGCAGAAAACGCCTATAATGTTTTAGACAAAATCAAAAATTCAATACATAAAAATATAGAAAAAGACACATTGATTGTTTCAGCATTGGGTCCGACAGCCTCAATTTTAGCTGCACAATTATGTGATGAAGGATATCAGTTTGTTGATATTGGGCATGTTGATGTGGAGTATATGTGGTTTTTGAATCATGCAATTTCGCGTGAAACAATAGAGGGAAAATATGTAAATGAAAGTGGCGTGAAGACATGCTCAAATATATATGATAAAGATGAAGCTTACATTCACTCTATTATTGACAAAGTTTTAATATGATCTGAAAAGAGATACGCTAGGAAGGAGGTAATTAATAGTGGGAAAATCGGTTTCAAAAAATTCGGCTTTTAGCATGATGAATAAAGGCTTGTCTGTTATTTTTCCGCTTGTAACAGTTTCTTATATTTCAAGAGTTCTAGGAGCTTCTGGGGTAGGTGAAGTTTCTTCAGCTCAAAATCTGGCTACATATTTCAGTATGGCGGCTGCATTGGGAATACCCTCCTATGGTGTGAGGGCAATTGCACAATCAAAGAATGATAAAAATGAATGCAACCAAACCTTTTCAGAGTTATTTATAATTAATCTTATATCTTCACTTGTTGCGACAGCATTATATTTGATTGCTGTGTTTCTTCTGAAAGATAGTAATTCGAATTTAGCATTGTCGCTGATTTTTTCTGGAATTATAATTTTAAATATCATTAATATTGAATGGGTATATCAGGGGTTTGAAGAATACGAATACATTACAATTCGTAGTTTGCTAATAAAGATAATATCACTTTTACTCCTTTTAGTTTTTGTAAGGCGGAAGAGCGATGTGGTTGCATATGCATTTATTATTTGCTTTGGTAGCATTGGTAATTATGTGCTGAATTTCATCAACCTAAAAAAATATGTCAAAATATGTTTTCACAACATGGTATTAAAAAAACATATTGCTCCTATAATGACTTTTTTTGTTTCAGTAATTGCTATTGAAATTTACTCTTTGCTCGATGTTTCAATGCTTACTGCAATGTCTAATTCGATGTCTGTTGGATATTATTCAAATTCAACAAAAATCGTCAAAGCGGTTGCAAATACACTTACTGGAATCTCTGCAGTTTTAATGCCGAGATTTAGTTATCTTTTCAGCGAAAATAAGAAAGACGAAATAAAAAAGCTGTCAGGACAGTTTTTGAATGTTACTTTCTTGATATCTATTCCTTGCTGTATAGGCATTATTTTAACTGCAAATCAAATAGTGGAGGTTTTATTTGGGGGTGATTTCACTCCGGCAATTGCTACTATTAGAATACTAGCTGCTCTTATTGTTCTGATGCCACTGTCTGGTGGCGTGTTTTGTCAGCTGTTACTTACATCTGGAAAAGAAAAATATTATTTGTTCTGCGTCCTAAGTGGAACGGTTGTTAATGCGTTGTTAAATTATGTTTTGATTCCGATATATACGCAAAATGGAGCAGCGATTGCATCTGTTATTGCAGAACTTAATGTTTCAGTAAGTATGATTATAGTTTCTAGAAAAACTATAAAAGTAAATATATATCATAAGGATGCTCTTTCTATATTTTTGGCAGCTGCTTTTATGACGGTTATACTTATTTGGTGTCATAGACTGACAATAGGAGTGTCTACGTGGATAAGTTTATTTTTTGAGATTTTGGTTGCAGGGATTGTATATTTTACTGTATTTTTATGTTTAAAAATACTATTTCAAAAAAGTTGATAAGCATAATAAAAAGAAAAAATAGAAATTGAAGTGGAGGAAAATAATGGAGAAACGAAAGCGGGTTGATCTTGATTTAATAAGGTGTTGCGCCATTATATTCGTTATTACAGTTCATGGATTGTCATATGCTGGGTTCTATGAACTTTCAAAACCGTCACTATTGTTGCTGATATGTCATTTAATTCGGTGCATTGTGATTACATGCGTTCCACTTTTTCTTATTTTGACGGGGTATTTAAGCTCAGAAAAAAGATATACATATAGCATTGATTATTTCAAGAAACTAATTCGATTGATTGCGATATATACTTTATGCGCATTAATATGTAGTATTCCCAAATTTATCAGAGGTGAATTTGGAGAATTCTTTGTAGCATTTTTTGAGTTCAAAGCCGCACCTTATGCATGGTACCTAGCTATGTATTTAGGACTTTACCTGCTAATTCCGATTTTGAATGAGTTTTTATCTAATGAAAATATACGCGGTGGGCAAAAACTTTTTGTTCTTATAGTTTTAGTTGTACTCCCTACGATTACAAATAATTTTGATTTTAATTCTACTGAGTGGTGGAATGCTAGCAAGGAACAAGCATCACAGTTGTTGCCAAATTATTGGAATGAACTTTATCCTATAATGTATTATATGATAGGCGCTTATTTGAAACGATATGATGTTGTAGTAAACAAGTTGAAAAATAAAAGGCTGATATTTGGAGGCGCTTTACTCGGATTCTCGGTAATAAACTATTTTAAGAATTATGGAAGTGCATTTGTGTGGAATTGGGCAACATCATATGGTGGCTACCAATGTTTGATAATAGCAGTGTTGTTTTTTTGTGCATTGTTGGGAACTGATACAAAAAATAATAAAATTACTTTTATAATTCATTCAGTGGCTAAATATTCATTTGGTATGTATTTAATATCCTGGCCTATTGATATTGTTGTCTATAAAGTTATGAATGTATTAATGCCGCAAAGTGATCAAATGTATTTGCTTCCGATTAGCATTTTCTGTGTTAGTGTATGTTCATATATAGGGGCTATTATTGTTACAAAAATTGCGGATGTATTAATTCAAATTGCGAGCTTTTTTGCAAAAAGTCAAAAAAGGATGCGATAATATTATGAGAAGATTGTTTTGAATGATTCGTAGTAAAATAGGAAATCCATCAATAACAACATAATTTTTTGAACGAATAGATGGCGCTAACACCAAGCAATGAGGAAAATAAAAATGGGAAAATACTTTGGAACAGATGGCTTCCGTGGTGAAGCCGGAATTACTTTAACAGCCGACCACGCCTGCAAAGTAGGTCGTTTTCTCGGTTGGTATTATAATGCTCTCCGTGAGCACAACGGAGATAATGAGCCTGCCCGTATTGTTATCGGTAAGGATACGCGCCGCAGCTCCTATATGTTTGAGTACAGTCTAGTGGCTGGCTTGACAGCTTCAGGAGCAGATGCTTATCTGCTCCATGTCACAACCACTCCGTCCGTGGCCTATATCGCCCGTGTGGATGACTTCGATTGTGGCATTATGATCTCTGCCAGCCACAATCCGTACTACGACAACGGCATCAAGCTGATCGACTGCTATGGCGAGAAGATGCCGGAAGAAACGTTGCTGCTGGTAGAGGACTACATCGATGGCAAGCTCCATGTGTTCGACCAGGACTGGCCGGAACTGCCCTTTGCTCATCGTGAGCATATTGGCTGCACCGTGGACTATGTGGCAGGTCGCAACCGCTACATGGGCTACCTGATTTCGCTGGTCACCTACTCCTTCAAGGGCGTCAAGGT
This sequence comes from Eubacterium sp. AM49-13BH, assembly GCF_003464165.1. Classification (GTDB taxonomy): domain Bacteria; phylum Bacillota; class Clostridia; order Lachnospirales; family Lachnospiraceae; genus Lachnospira. The sequence continues at coordinate 76,966 of NZ_QSEK01000008.1, forward strand.
TGGTCTGGACTGTGCGAACGGCAGTTCTTGGAACATTGCAAAGACCGTCTTTGACGAGCTGGGCGCAGATACCTATGTGATCAATAACCAGCCGAACGGTCTGAACATCAACAACAATGCTGGTTCTACCCATATTGAGGGCTTGCAGAAGTTCGTTGTGGAGAAAGGTCTGGATGTTGGTTTTGCCTATGATGGTGATGCTGACCGCTGCCTGTGTGTGGACGAGAAGGGCAATGTCATCACCGGCGATCACATTCTGTATATTTACGGTTGCTACATGAAAGAGCGTGGCAAACTACTGAACAATACCGTTGTTACGACCGTCATGTCTAACTTTGGTCTGTACAAGGCTTTTGATGAACAGGGCATCGGCTATGCCAAGACTGCTGTTGGCGATAAGTATGTCTACGAATATATGGCTAAGAACGGCTGCCGCATTGGTGGTGAGCAGAGCGGTCATATCATTTTCAGCAAGTACGCCAGCACCGGTGATGGCATTTTGACCAGTTTGAAGATGATGGAAGTCATGCTGGCTAAGAAGAAGCCGATGAGTGAACTGGCAGCACCGCTGAAGATCTACCCACAGGTGCTGGAAAATGTCCGTGTGACGGATAAGAAGGCAGCACAGAACGACCCGGCTGTGCAGGAAGCAGTCAATAAAGTTGCTGAGGCACTGGGCGATACTGGCCGTATTCTGGTGCGTGAATCCGGTACAGAGCCTGTTGTGCGTGTCATGGTGGAAGCACCTGACCACGATACCTGCCAGAAGTATGTGGATGAAGTAGTCAATGTGATCTGCGAAAAGGGCTACAAGGCATAAAGTCGAAGATGACTCTTGGAGATTGAATCCGGAGTCATTTTCTATAAAGCTGGGAAAGTATAAAAATGATTACTGGGAGGGATAAACTATGTGTGGAATCGTTGGTTTTACAGGAAACCGACAGGCAGCACCGATCCTGTTGGATGGTCTGTCGAAACTGGAATATAGAGGATATGATTCAGCTGGACTGGCTGTCCGTGATGGCGAGGCTCTGGCGCAGGTCGTCAAGGCAAAAGGCCGTCTGTCCAACCTGATCGAGAAAACAGATGCTGGCAATGCTCTGAAAGGAACCTGTGGTATTGGTCATACGCGCTGGGCAACGCATGGCGAGCCGAGCCAGACCAATGCACATCCGCACGTTTCCGGCAATTGCAGCCGTTCTGGCTCCGGTGCTGTGGAATCAGAAGTGGTCGGTGTTCATAACGGTATCATCGAAAACTATACTGAGCTGAAGGAAAAACTGCTGAAGCACGGCTATACCTTCTACAGCCAGACGGATACAGAAGTGGTCATCAAGTTGGTGGACTACTATTATAAAAAGTATAATTTGGGCCCCATCGATGCCATTGCCAAAACGATGGTGCGTGTCCGTGGTTCCTATGCCCTTGAGCTGATGTTCCGTGACTATCCGGGTGAAATCTGGGTGGCGCGAAAGGACAGCCCGATGATCATCGGCATTGCCGATGGCGAAACCTATGTGGCATCGGATGTTCCTGCCATTCTGAAGTATACCCGGAATGTTTATTACATCGGCAACCTTGAATTTGCAAAGCTGACTCCGGGTGAGGCTCATTTCTATGATCTGAACGGTGACGAGATCGAGAAGCAGACCACAGAGATCAAGTGGGATGCGGAGGCAGCAGAAAAGGCTGGATTTGAGCATTTCATGATGAAAGAGATCCATGAGCAGCCGAAGGCTGTACAGGATACGCTGAACTCTGTCATCAAGGACGGCAAGATTGATCTGTCCAGCGTGGAACTCACGGAGGATGAGATCAAGAACTTAGAGCAGATTTATATCATAGCCTGTGGTTCTGCATGGCATGTTGGCATGGCAGCACAGTATGTGCTGGAAGATATGGCAGATATCCCGGTTCGTGTAGAACTGGCATCTGAGTTCCGCTATCGGAAGATGCCGATCAATCAGAAAGCACTTGTGATCGTTGTCAGCCAGTCCGGTGAAACTGCGGATACACTGGCGGCTCTACGTCTTGCAAAAGAAAAGGGTATCACAACGCTGGCTGTTGTCAACGTGGTTGGTAGCAGCATTGCCCGTGAAGCTGACAAGGTGTTCTATACCCTTGCAGGCCCGGAAATCTCTGTGGCTACAACAAAAGCATACAGCGCACAGTTGGCGGCAATGTACTGCTTGGCTGTTCAGTTTGCCAAGGTCAGAGAGAAAATCACCGAGGAACAGTACAGCTACTATATTTCTGAACTGCTGACTATCCCGGAAAAGATGCAGAAGATTCTGGAAGATAAAGAGCGCATCCAGTGGTTTGCAGCAAAGTATGCAAATGCGCACGATGTGTTCTTCGTAGGCCGTGGCATTGACTATGCAGTCTGCCTAGAAGGAAGCCTGAAACTGAAAGAAATCAGTTACATCCATTCCGAGGCATACGCTGCGGGTGAACTGAAGCACGGCACGATCAGCTGATCGAGCAGGGAACGTTGGTCATTGGTGTGCTGACCCAAAGCGAGCTGTACGAAAAGACTATCAGCAATATGCTGGAGTGCAAGAGCCGTGGTGCATACCTGATGGGGCTTACTACTTACGGAAAGTATGAGACGGAGGATCAAGTGAACTTTACAGTCTATGTGCCGAAAGTGGACGAGCACTTTGTCGGAAGTTTGGCTGTGATCCCGCTCCAGTTGCTTGGCTACTATGTCTCTGTGGCCAAGGGTCTGGACGTAGATAAGCCGAGAAATCTGGCCAAGAGCGTTACAGTTGAATGATGGATGGAATGATCAAAGTGTTCACGAAGATTCTAACCAACATCCTGACAGCTCTATACCAGCCGTTCGGCTTCTCGCTGCTTTTGTCGTTCTTCGCCATGTTTTTCTACTTATACGCCTATTACCCTACCGATGCCGGCAAAGGGTGGAAAAGTGCGATCGTAGCATGGATAGAGCTATTCAAAAAGAACAGTAGATTTCGGAAGTTATTTGCATTAGCGTTTGTGACATCGATGATCCTGTTCCGGACGTTGCTGAACCGGAACCTGTGGATGAATCCGCTGTCCAATGTAATGGGCGGCTTGGGCATCTGGGAAGCGGTGAACGGGGAAAAGCAACTGACAACAGAATGCATCGAGAATGTGATCCTGATGATGCCGTTCACAGGGATGGTGATGTGGACGTTCGATGTTAAGAATGGAGTAGTATGGAAAAGCACAAAGCTTGGACTAATCTTCTCCGTAAGCATCGAGATGCTGCAATTGCTGTTGCGGCTGGGAACATTCCAAGTTTCCGACATCGTGTACAACACGCTTGGCGGAATGCTGGGCGGAGTAGTGTACTTGGGGATCAAGAAAGTACACGAAAGGCTGTCAAAATAGGAAATAATATGATATACTGGGGCAAATGAGACTGACTGTGTCTCAGGTAGTGCCCTGACTCTGGGGCCACGGGAGACCGTGGCTCTTGCTGCTTAAATAATCACACATCTCTACGCGGTGAGCAGCAGGCAACGCTTAGGTCGCGGCTAAAAATGATTGGATAATTATAAATGATGAGTGTACGAAAGAAATTTTGGAATATAAAAATGAGAATGCTGCCGTTAGTAAATAAAGATGCGAAAATTCTTTATGAATCTATGAAGGAACTTCAAATTCCAGAAGATCAATTATATTTACATGATGATGAAAGCTGCCCATGTGGATCAGGAAAAACATATAAGGAATGTTGCAAAGGTAAATGTGATGCTGGTCCAGTAAAATCAAAGAAACCAGTTGAAGTTTTGCTGGTGGAGGAAATGAAAAATGGATTTAAACAAGATAAGGTCTGTTTACATCCTGATCAGGTGAATTGCAGAGGGAAAATTAAAGAAGCACATGCACTACAGAATCATAAAATTATCTCGCTGATTGCAAGTGCTGATAACCATATTATAATGCAAGACCCTACGAAACAACCGTTAAACGTAAGCAATGACCCCGTAAATCCAGTGATGATTGTTCCATTTACTAGAGTAAGCGGTAATAAGGCAACTACACAGAGTTGCTTTTGTGATGTACATGATACAGAAGCGTTTAAGGCAATTGAAGCAGGTGCACCAGATTTCGATGCAAATAACGATGAAATGAAATTCGTTTATGCATACAAGGCTTTTATATTTGAATATGCAAAACAACGACACGCAATGTGGATGTTTAGAAAAATGTTTTCCAAGAGACCACAGGTATTTTCGATGCCAGAGCAAGTGAAAGAGTATCGTGTTCAATGCATGAGAATGGAAGAATTTGATATTGTCAAGAAAAAATTTGATTCAGAAATTTTGGTGGGAACACATAATGGAGTAAATACGGTTGTGGTTACGATTGCGTATAAGCTAGGATTTGCTAACTATGCATACATAGCACCGGATTATGATATGGATGGAAATAAAATAAAAAGTATTGATAATTATGGAAGAATGCATAGATTAGCAATAACGGTATTACCAGAAGCAAATCAATCGTACATTTTGTTAAGTTGCTTGGACAGTGAAGAAGAATTTTATCGCTCGTTTTTTCAATCGATAAAAACGGCAAACTTAGAAAAAGTACTTTTCTATTTTAATTTGCTGCTTCCACTTTTTTCGGAAAATATCGTACTGAATGAAAGTCTGTGGGATGCATTAGATGAAAAGGGAAAGATCGGTTTAACGCACATGGCGAATTTAACTGGAGATGACCAACTTAAATTTAGTCAGACTCTAGGAATGGCACTTAGAAATGCTGCGCATAAAAAGAATTTCAATTATTCTAAACGAAAGGGATTTGACCTTTTTCAAAGAGTATAAATATAGTAAATTTATTTTTTTTATAACAACATTGTGTATAAATTTGTATTAAGAATGCGAAATTGTTGTGGTTATTTTCCGAAAAGGAGTGATTTTTTGAAAGAAAATCTTGTGCATAGTAGTTTGGAATTTCTAAAGGTCCTTGAACAATATACACTTGAAAGTAAAATGTTGGCTTGTCAAAAATTTTCTAGTAGAATTATGAGTAGTTCAAGGGTTGATATGCTCAAAGCTTACAGGGAAAATATCATGCCATGGGAATTAGAGGCATTTTCAGCGTATTCGATTGTCTATGACAAGGATGAAGCAACAGAAGAATTAGACGTAAAAACATTTTTTAAGGTTATTACACTGATAAGAAACTATTGGCATGATGGTCTTACTGTTGCTGAAGAAAATGGGGAGTATGCGGAAGTGTTTATGATGATATCCGCTTTACAACAGTTTCCAGTGCAAGGTGTTTATCTTCAAAAGCTTTTCAGATATCATTACTTCTTCACGTTTCAAAATGGCAATATAAATATGAGAAAAGTATTTTTGGATAAAATTGGAGTTAATTACGAACAATTAGAAGAATTTGCTTTTTTACTTTTTCTTTCTTATAGCAAGGAAGTTCAGGATGAAGTTACTTCATTACAAATACAGAGGAT
>NZ_QSEK01000080.1 GCF_003464165.1 Eubacterium sp. AM49-13BH
TCTTATTTTTATTTTTTCTTAATAGTCAAATGTATTTTATATGGTAAAATAAATATATCAATATATTGAATGGAGTTTATTATGGGAACTGTTATAGGAATTGATTTAGGAACAACTAACAGCTGTGTGGCTGTTATTGAAGGTGATACGCCTACTGTCATCACCAGCAAAGAAGGCTACCGCACAACTCCTTCTGTTGTAGCCTTTACGAAATCAAAGGAACTGATTGTTGGTGATGCCGCCAAGAGACAGGCTGCCGTCAACTCTGACAGAACTATATTCTCTATCAAGAGACACATGGGTACGGACTATCGCAAGAAGATTGACGGAAAGTATTATACCCCCCAGGAAATCTCTGCATTTATACTTATGAAGTTAAAGGAAGACGCCGAAGATTTCTTGGGACAGCCTGTGACAGATGCTGTTGTAACTGTGCCTGCCTATTTTACTGACGCTCAGAGACAGGCTACTAAAGACGCCGGTAAGATTGCCGGGCTTAACATATTAAGAATTATCAACGAGCCTACTTCTGCTGCTCTCGCGTACGGACTTGACAATGGTATGGCACAGAAGGTTCTTGTGTATGATTTAGGTGGTGGAACTTTTGATGTGTCTGTTATCGATATCGGTGATAATGTCATTGAAGTTCTTGCAACTTCAGGTGACAATCACTTAGGTGGTGATGATTTCGATGAAAGAATAGTTAATTATCTTGTCGAACAGTTTAAGATAAGTGACGGTATCAATCTTTCAAAGGACGTCTCTGCAATGCAGCGTTTAAGGGAAGAAGCTGAGAAAGCAAAGAAGGAGCTGTCTTCTTCTGTGACAACTAATATTAATCTTCCTTTTATAGCTATGTCTAAGGACGGACCGCACCACATTGATATCACTTTATCAAGACAGACATTTAATGAGCTTACTGCTGACCTTGTAGACAGAACAATCACCCCTGTTGAGAATGCACTGCATGATGCAGGTCTTTCCAAGACAGACATTAATATGGTTTTATTGGTTGGTGGTTCTACAAGAATCCCTGCTGTTGCTGATAAAGTAAGACAGCTTATGGGAAAAGAGCCATCAAGAAATCTTAATCCTGATGAATGTGTAGCCCTTGGTGCTGCCGTTCAGGGTGGCAAGCTTGGAAATCAGCTTCAGGCCGGTTCTACTGCTTCTGAAATCATACTTATGGATGTAACTCCAATGTCTCTTTCTATTGAGACTATGGGCGGAATTGCAAGCAGGCTTATTGAAAGAAACACTACTATTCCTACAAGACACAGCCAGATATTTACTACTGCCGGCAATTTCCAGACATCCGTTGATATCAAGGTTTTTCAGGGTGAACGAAAGTTTACAAGAGACAACAAGCTGCTTGGCAACTTCCGTCTTAACGGTATTAAGCGTGCAATGGCAGGAGTCCCACAGATTGAAGTAACATTTGATATTGATGTTAATGGTATTGTCAATGTATCTGCCAAGGATTTAGGCACCGGAAGAGAACAGAGCATTACTATTACTTCAAGCTCTAACATGACCGAAGAAGAGATTGCAAAAGCCCGCTGGGAAGCCGAAATCTACAGCAAGCAGGACGAAGCATACCAGAGTTTCATTGACATAAGGGAGGATGCTGTAAAGACTCTTAATGAGGCTAACAACGCACTTGCCGCCAATAAAAAGGTCTGGGAGAAGGATAAGAAAAAGAATGTTAAGGCTCAGATTGGGCATCTTGGCAAGCTTATATCTAAAGCTCCTATTGACAAGCTTAATGAGGAGAAAGCAGCTTCCATGCATGAGGCTTCGGAAGCACTTAAAGAGGCTGTCAGGTAGTGAAGTGCCAGATATGACACTTTCATTTAATGGTGCTTTAGGCTGCTCGGTAGATTGGACTTTTTTCTGCTGTGCGTCCTTGTTGAAGTCCAATTTGTGCATGTCAGCTGGGCATTTTGGACCTTTTACTGCCGTGTTGCACTAGTCAACAAAAAGTAGACACCACTTTATATTTTTATACATCATTTAATGAGCATAATACTCCCTATACTGTTTTGGAGTCAGATAATTCAGAGAGTATGCCGG
>NZ_QSEK01000081.1 GCF_003464165.1 Eubacterium sp. AM49-13BH
ATGTATTATTCATTAACTTCTTTAACATATCATATATTCTTTCAAGCTCTGCCTGTGAATAATACTGAATTTCTATCTTACCTTTGTTATTATTCTTATTTTTGATAATCACTTGTGTACCCATGATTTTTTTCAATTTTTCCTCAAAATCTCTGTACACAAAATCATTTTCTGGCTTTGCCTTTTCCACAGGTTTATCTAATTTATCAATATTTTTAACAAGCTTTTCAACATCACGCACATTAAGCTTTTCATCAAATATCTTCTGTGCAACCATGTATTGTTTTTCTTTATCTTCAATACTAATAATCGCCCTTGCATGGCCACTACTTAATTTGCCTTCAATTACCATTTCCTGAACTCTCTCATCGAGTTTTAATAATCTCAATGAGTTAGTAATTGCAGTTCTTGACTTAGCAACCTTTTCCGCAACTTCATCCTGTTTTAATCTATAATCTTTGATAAGCTGCTGGTAAGCAAGTGCTTCTTCAATAGGATTAAGGTCTTCTCTCTGGATGTTTTCAATAAGTGCTATTTCCATAACTTCCTGTGAAGAATAATCTTTAATTATTACAGGTACTTCTTTAACGCCTGCAAGTCTTGCTGCTCTGAAGCGTCTTTCACCAGCTATTATCTGATAATTCTTATCCATCTTTTGCACAAGAAGTGGCTGTAATACACCATACTGCTTTATTGACTCTGAAAGTTCAATAAGTGCATCCTCGTCAAATGCTTTTCTAGGCTGGTTCTTATTAGGCTCAATTTGTGAAATCTTAAGTTTAGTCTCTGCTGGAACAGGAACTTCCTTAACAACCTCTTTTACTACTTCCTTAACAACTACTTTCTGATCATTAGTATCTTCTTCCTGAAACAGATTACCAATGCCTTTTCCCAATCCTCTTGATTTACTTGTTTTAGTGCTCTTTGTTGGCATACTATTACAATCCTCCATTATATTTATTCTTCTCTTCCCATTACTTCTTCTGCTAATAATCTATAACTTTCTGCACCTGTAGATTTTGGATCATACAGATTTATTGGAAGTCCGTGGCTAGGTGCCTCTGCCAGACGGATATTTCTTGGTATTATTGTCTTATAGATATTCTGCTTAAGATTATCCTTAACATTCTCAACAACTTGTAATGAAAGATTAGTTCTTGAATCATACATTGTAAATACAACACCTTCCATCTCAAGATCCGGATTAAGTTTTTTCTTAACAAGATTAATTGTATGTATAAGCTGTGTTAATCCCTCCAATGCATAATACTCGCACTGAATTGGAACTAATACAGTATCCGCTGCTGTCATTGCATTAACAGTAAGCATACTAAGTGATGGCGGACAGTCCAAAATTATATAATCATATCTGTCTCTTATCTCTGATATACTCTCTTTTAATGTATATTCTCTATTTTCCACATCAATTAAATCAATCTCTGCACCTGCAAGGTTAACATTTGACGGCAAAATATCAAGATTATCTATAACCTGTTCCTGAATTGCCTCTTTAATATCACATTCTCTTAATAAAACTTCATAAACTGTTTTCTCAATATCAGTCTTTGATAATCCAAACCCACTTGTTGTATTACCCTGTGGATCAATATCAATAATAAGTATCTTCTGTCCTGCTTCAGCCAGACATGCAGCAAGATTAATTGCAGTAGTTGTTTTACCAACTCCGCCTTTCTGATTTGCTATTGCTATTATTCTTCCCACATTACCCTCTTTTTCCATATAATACAATGTTTCACGTGAAACACTATCATATCATAATAGTTGTTGGTTGAATTTAATTCACCACATTATTTATTATATCACATATTATATAAATGTGTGATAATATTTTTTAATATTTATATATG
>NZ_QSEK01000082.1 GCF_003464165.1 Eubacterium sp. AM49-13BH
AGAGTTTCCACAAAATGTTGATAACTTGTGGAAAACTCTTTATAATTATGTTAGTTATTAACGATATTTTTGAAAAAGTGCCTATTTTCGACCTTTTTCGCGTTTACAAAATGTTGATAACTTGTGGAAAACTCTTTATAATTATGTTAGTTATTAACGATATTTTTGAAAAAGTGCCTATTTTCGACCTTTTTCGCGTTTATAATATTATCCACACTGATGTTAATACATTTCTTTCCAGATAATTATCCACAAGGCTTAATCTGCCCAAATATTGAAAAAATTTTATAAATGATATATTATATAAGGGAATGTATTTTTATGATTAGACAGGCGAATTAACAAGCCAGAAAGGCCTAAATTTTATGGATGAATTACAGACATTGATTGATAAATGGGATTTAATTCTCTCTACTTTTAAAGAAGAACATGAAATTATTGATGTTTCTTTTAAAACATGGATTAAACCCCTCAAAATATATAAGCTTGATGGTGATGTTTTAACTCTTACTTTCTCATCTTTAGATGATGACTCTTCTGCTGATGAAAGAAGTATTATATACGTTGAAAAGAGATATCTTAAACACCTCACATGTACAATCTGTGAAGTAATGAATAAAGAATACTCAGTAATAATCATGTCTTCTGCTGAGAAAAAAGAAGATGAATTAAAGAAAAAGACATCATCTGTTTCTACTACTAATAACATTGCTACACAAAATCTTAATCCTAATTACACATTTGACACATTTGTAATAGGTACTAATAATAACCTGGCCCACGCTGCATCTTTAGCGGTTGCCGAAACACCTGGACAGATATATAACCCTTTATTCATATACGGAGGTGCCGGACTTGGTAAGACTCATCTTATGCAGGCAATTGCACATTTTATTATTGCGAGTGACCCATCTAAGAAGGTTTTATATGTAACTTCGGAGACATTTACTAACGAGCTTATCGAATCGGTTAAGACTAATAAAAACACTGAATTCAGAAATAAATACCGTAACATTGACGTTCTTCTTATTGATGATATTCAATTTATAATAGGAAAGGTTTCTACTCAGGAAGAATTCTTCAATACTTTCAACGACCTTTATATGCTTGGAAAACAGATTGTTATATCTTCTGATAGACCACCTAAAGAAATGGAAACTCTGCCAGACAGATTAAGAACACGTTTTGAAAGCGGACTTCCGGTAGATATCCAGATTCCTACATATGAAACTAAGATGGCTATTATTAATAAGAAGTCTGAGGCTTTAGGAATTGATTTTCCTTATGAAGTTAAAGATTATGTTGCAACTAATATTACTTCAAGTATCAGGGAGCTTGAAGGAGCGCTTACCAAACTTTCAGCTTATTCTAAGCTTTCACACACACCTCTTACTGCAGAGTTTGCTGAGAATACACTTAAGGATCTTATATCTCCTTACTCTAAGAAAGAGATTACACCTGAATTAATTATTGATGTGGTTGCTGAACATTTCCATATCAAGCCTGAAGATATAATATCTCATAAACGAAGTGCTGACATAGCATTTCCACGACATATAGCTATGTATCTGTGCAGACAGATGACACAGACTCCTCTTGAAGCTATTGGTAAAGCCTTAGGAGGAAGAGATCATTCTACTATATTATATGGTTCAGAAAAGATTGCCAAAGAAACAGCTACTAACGAAACTACCAAGAGTACTATTGATATATTAATAAAGAAGCTTAATCCATCCTGAAAGTTATCCACAATGGACTTAGGATATTTTGTTAATTAATTGTTATTTTTTTTGTTGAATGTTCTTTTATAACTTTTTTCAAGAACATTTTTATTTTAATCCTTCATTAATTTTTCACT
>NZ_QSEK01000083.1 GCF_003464165.1 Eubacterium sp. AM49-13BH
AATTAAGACAACATATATTTTATTCGGGAACAGGAAATATAAAGAAATAGGATAATAAATTTTATTCGGGAACAGGAAATATAAAGAAATAGGATAATAAATTTGATAAGATTATGTAGACTATTAAAAAAAAGAGCACAGAAAAAAGACTGTTTGTTAAGCAGCCTTTTTAAGATTATCAAAATGTGTCCGAATAATAGTGGACAATAGGCCAGCAAGATTGCTGACAGTCTTTTCATACATGTAATATTGTTTATAAACAACCGACAGTGCATTCATAACAATTTCGTAAGAATAGTGTAATGAGAGACTTGCGATATCGTCAATCTCAATATCGCTGAGCTTCATCAGTTTATAAGAAGCCACTGGCGTATTCATATTAAAGAACGAACTGAATGTGTCAGATATATTTTCACCAGAATTAATATAAGCAACATTCTGATTGAAGTTCCATACAAACTGGTTAAGCATGTCTACGTATTCATCATGAACACAAGCTTTTTGGTTCTTTGGAATAAATGTTTTGTCGATTTCGAAGCGGACGACATCATCTTTGAAACTAACACGGAAAATATCAGATGTGCTTATCAACTTAGCCTTAATAATTGAAGGTTTGCAATAAGCTGGAAGGGTATTTCTGATATCACGAATATTCTTATAATCTACACTTGCAACACCTTTAAGATCAGGTGAATCAAGACTTAGAAGTTCTCTGATAAATATTCTAAGTGACACAAGAGCGTCAATTGAATTAAGCCTGCTCATCAGTTCTTTGGACATAACAAGAAAACCACGGCCTCCCTTATTAGCAGGAAGGTAGTAGTTCTCATAATCATTGAGTATAACATTAATAAACCCATACTGTGTTTTTGAGTATGAGATGTATGTATATTCCTGAAGAACATGAAGATTATTCCATATAGTTCTTACATTACAGCCAATCATGTCCGCAAGTTCACTAGGATTAATATCATATATAATTCCATTTCTGTCAGGATTATAGAAATGCAACATAAGGAAAAGCTTAATTGCATTAGACTTAAGCATAGGTCTGTAACCATAACGATTTTTCTCGTTATGGTATATTTTTTTGTACACGTTCTTCTGGATCAATGCCTTATGTGGACAACTTGCACATGCGGCACATGCATCAGCATAAGGTTTACTGTTCTTATCAAATGTATTAACAACAGTTCTGTATTTACATGTCTGACAAGCTGCATTACTATAATCAATAGTATCTTGTGTGGTTTCAATTACTTCTGTGTAATTCTTCTGAAATCCCAAAGATTGGATTATAGCAGCTTTGCCAATGTTAGCAAAATTGTCCAAGCATTTCACCCCCTTTTAGACCATAATTTAACAGTATTTGAGCTTGAAATCAAATCTTGGGTTTTACTCCAAATCTGTCCACATTAGAACTAATTTTGAATAATTTTACTCTGAAATAATCTACATTTTGAAAAAAATCTATTAATTTACTCCAAAACTATCTACGAAATTTCTTTGGATTTTTTTGTGTAGACCATAAAAAGCAGATTTTGTGTAATTTACTCCAATTTTATCTACATTTGGATATAATTAGATATTCAGAAAGAGGTAATAATTGAAAAAATCTAGTGTTTAAGCCAAAAATGTAGACATAGGT
>NZ_QSEK01000084.1 GCF_003464165.1 Eubacterium sp. AM49-13BH
AATGTTAATTATGCTGACATCATGCATATATATGGTTAATACTAAAAATGCAATTATTCCTGATAATAGTTTCGAATATGATTTCAAATCAAAACAGACAGATAATTATGTTGAACTTGATGATTATGTGATTACCTATAACAGTGACAGAAAATGTTATGAAATAACAGATAAAGAAACAAAAGCGAAAAGGAAGTTGTTTAATGAAATGACTGATGGTGGACATGTAATGGCTGGTTCTATGACATCACAGGGCAATACGCTATATTATGGTGATATGGGGAAATTTTGCAGTTATAATATAGATACGGATACAACTACAATAATATATGAGCTGACAACAAAACCGAAAGAAATTAAGGTGTTTGATGTTGTTGTGTATTATAAGGCAGTATCAAGACAGGAAATTGAGACAAATGCCACCAATTATATAATGTATGATGGGAAATTATATATAGTTACTAACAGAGATGTAAGAGTGTATGATGGAAAGAAAACAAAAATCATATTAAAGAGTGAGTATGTTCTGGATGATTATCATAATGGCAGAATGGAGCTTGTAAAATACAACAATGTTACGGGAACAGCTGATAATCTTTATGAGTTAGATTTAGATAAAATGGAATTGCATAGTAAATAAAAGGTGGGACGGATGAGATACAGGATAGGAATCTGTGATGATGAAAATTCAACTTGTTCAGAATTAGAAATATATATAGCCGAATGTTTCAAAGGAAAAAGTGATAGTGTAGATGTGCTTGTGTGGAATAGTGCAGAATCATTTATAGAAGATGTGCCAGAGAAGATTAATTTAGATGTTTTATTTCTTGATATAGAATTACCAGGGAAAAATGGTATTGATGTTGGATATTATATAAGAGAGTCAATGTCAGATGTTGGAATGCATATTATATACATTTCTTCGAAAACATCTTATGCACTTGAGCTATTTGATGTACACCCATACAATTTTCTTGTTAAGCCTGTAAGCAGGGAAAAAGTATGTTGCGAAATAGAAAAATTACTTCAATTAGACAGACAGGACAGGCGATTCTTTACATATTCGTTTAATAAAAATCAATATAAGGTGTTATTAGGAAACATTTTATATTTCATGAGCGATAAACATAATATCAATATAGTATGCACAGACGGAAGAAAAGAATATGTTGGAAAATTAAAATTAGAATTAACGAAGCTGCCAGCAAATTTTGCTATGATTAACCGGTCGGTTGTTGTTAATCTGAGACATATAAAAGAATTTCTTCCCGAAGAACTTATTATGGATAATGGAGATGTGGTTGTAATAAGTAAAAATTACAAAGAAACGCTTAATATGAAGATGCTTGAGATGCAAATGGAGTGGAATAAAGTATGAATATGCTTAATGTAGCAGCAGTTGCGATAATTGAGTTCGCCAGAACATTTATCACATTAGAATATTTTAATATATTTTTAGCGGGTAAAAACCAGATAAAGAAGATTATTAGCTGTTTCATAGCATTTTTAGCAACTACTGTCTGCTTTTTGACAGCAAATAATAATTACATCAATACAACATCTACAATAATATCTATAATTATAATAGCCTATAATTATAATAGCCTTATCATATGATGGAAAGATTAAGAGCAAAGT
>NZ_QSEK01000085.1 GCF_003464165.1 Eubacterium sp. AM49-13BH
CAGTGCGATCTGTTCTGGCTCGAAAATCTCAATCTTCGAGGCGGTTTCAAAAAGACAATTATGGATTATATCGCCGGAAAATATCCTGATCTTGTACCACTTTACGACGAGATCTATAACAAGCATAACCGCAGCTACTTTGAAGCACTTGAAGTAAAAGCTGAGAAAATGGCTAAGAAGTATGATTGTGCCTTTGTGGATAATGAAATGCCTTATGGAAGAGTCCCGCAGGGGCATCCGGTGATCGTAGATTATTTCTATCATGAGGAAATCCGTGGGACAGAGAATACTGGAAAAAGAAATCGCTAAATTCCAGTTTATAGATTACATCTTATAAATCACCTGTAAATCACCAACTTTAAACTATATATAATAACTTTGATACAAAGAAACAGAGCAAGTACTTGAGTAATAAAACTTAAATACCTGCTCTTATTTTATTTATAGGAGGTTGTCAATGTTATTGGTAATGGATGAGGATTACTTTACCGGGGTTCGAACCCGGTGGGCTTATTTATTCTTTATTAACTTTTAAAATAGGTTTATGATAGAGTTAATTTAAACACAGAGGAGGTATGAATTGGTTATCACAATCACAGCGATATTGATAGCTGTACTTATTATCATCATTGTAACTAATATTGGTAATAATAGCAGCAGTAATAATAAAAAGCCACCTACTTATGAACCGTGGGTGATTGAAGCACCTGAAAAGCGGGCTGGTCGTCGGGGAGAACGTATAGCGACAGAAGTTATTAAGGGAGTACTTCGTGAAGGAGATTATTTATTCACCAATATTTCGGTATCGTACGATGGAAAGCGCACAGAACTTGATGATGTTGTTGTAAATAAATATGGTGTGTTTATTTTTGAAGTTAAGAATTACAAGGGTCAACTTTATGGCAATGAGGATGATTATAATTGGGAAAAATATAAAGATGACGGATATGGAAATACATTTGTGAAAGAAGTCAAAAATCCTGTTAAGCAGGTAAAAAGGCAGATTTATATCCTTGCGAAATATCTGGAGGGCTATAATGTGTGGGTTGAAGGATATGTTATTTTAATCAGAAGTAACAGTCCAGTTCAAAGTACATATATTTTGCAGAGTGTCGAAGATATCGACAGGGCAATTCATACATTTAAACGAAATCATCTGAGTAGGGACACGGTTGAATCAATTAAGAAGATGCTTGTATAATCATGGTAGATTATAATTATTAAAAATAAGAGCAAGTACAAAGGTATCAAACCTTAAGTACCTGCTCTTATTTTTTGTCCGATAATCCTAGAAGATAATCACTAGACACATGATAGAGCCTGCATAATGAAATCAGATGCCGTATAGGCAATTCATTGGCACCTCGTTCATAGCGTGCATACATTGTTTGGGATGTACCAAGTATGTGTGCAACATACTCCTGTGTGTAGTCAGAATCTTCTCTAAGATCTTTAATTCTGCGAATGTAATCCAATAAGATATCCTCCGATTGAATAATTTCTTTGTTAATTATACTAAGTTAAAAATCTTTACTATTGATTTTAGTAAATATGTGTACTAAAATAAATGCAGTTACATATACGTAAAAATTTAATATGAGGAGGAACT
>NZ_QSEK01000086.1 GCF_003464165.1 Eubacterium sp. AM49-13BH
GATATTTCCTTTTCAAAAGTAAGAGATTGTATATCCCATTACCCTGATATACAACCTCTTTTCTAGCAGATAATTATATCAGAGCCTATAATTTAATTAGATACATAAATACCTGTCTGCTTCAATGTATCTTTTATATTTATTAATTTCAATAGCATATGCACAAGCGGTCGTTTTTTGACACAAGTGGTAACTATTTCATAAAAATGCCCTATCTAATTTGTCTCTGGTTCATGTATGATTGCTAATGGTCCTATAAATGGTGAATTTCTTAGATGAAAATTCAATGCAATTATGTCATTCTCAACTTCTTCATCTGTAAATATACAATATAATATTAAATTTTTTGTTTCTCCTTTTTCAAAACTAAAATTTGTTTTTCCAATTTTATTGGCTTCTGCATCTGAACCAACCGTTCCTGCATTTTTAATAGGTTCAAATGTTCCATCGTCATTCAAACTTTCTATAAACCATGAAGTCTGGAAAACATTATAATAATCATCCACATCATTATCATTAATATCTTTAGTTAATTCCAATTCGATAGCTGCATAGAAATAATCTGATATAAAATTATTATTATCATCCATGCTGTCTTTCTTATTTGCCAAACCATAATCAATCCTATTTATATCAAAATCACACTGTCTTGATATTCTACAATCTTTAACTCTTACATGGTATACATTATATGTAGTCCTATCGTTTTCATTGTACTTACGATCTACAGATATTTCTCTCCTTATTTCAAACTCTTCCCCATATCCAGCGACTTCTATTCCTTGATAAGGTTTACTTTCTGTAGAATCATTTTTTACATTTTCTGTTGACTTTTCTGTCTCTTCCTGTTTTGTTGCAAGTGTCGGCATTTCTTTTGTCAGCTTATCTAGTGTACCATTCTTAACACCTATTAGAATTGCCAATAACAATACCGCAATAACAACTATACTTATTACTGCACTTTTTATTTTCTTCTTCATATCTTCTCCCTATTAGAATGCTCCTTAAATTTTAATCAAATGCATGAGTACTTAACTTATTTAATTTGCTTCTGGTTCATGTATGATTGCTAAAGTTCCTCTATCTGGAGACCCGTAAATATGAAAATCTATTGCTAATGTTTCATTTTTAAATTCTTCATCAGTTATTAAAAAATATAATGTTATTGTTTTAGTTTCTCCTTTTTCAAAATATACATTTCCATGTTTATCTGGTACATCTGAACCAACAGCTCCACTATTACTGATACGCTGTAATGTTCCATTACTATCTACCTTTCCTATATACCACATTGTCTGGAACATACTTATTTCTCCATCAGGCGGTACATCATGATCATTAATATCTTTGTTAACATTTAATTTCACAGTTACATAATAATAGTCTGATATGAAATTATTATTATCATCCATGCTGTCTTTTTTTATTTGTCAAACCATAATCAATCCTTTTTATATCAAAATCACATTCTCTTGATATATCTACTGACTTTACGGTTACATTGAAAACATTATATGTATC
>NZ_QSEK01000087.1 GCF_003464165.1 Eubacterium sp. AM49-13BH
AATAAATTTCTATTATTGTAGTTTACTGCTTACAAATGAATTGAATAATCTTAAATAATTTCTACTATTGTAGATCGAAGTGATTTGTTAAAAAGATAACGCATATAAAGCGTTATTTTTTTTAAAAAGTTGCTTGACAGACATTACATCACTTCGTAAAATGTATATAACAAGTTATGAATTATAACTGAGGAGGATATTTGTATGAACGGAAATTGCATCATAGTTTACAGAGAGTTTGTGGGGGTTACACCAGTAGCAAAGACACTAAGGAATGAATTAAGACCTGTTGGGCATACACAGGAGCATATAATGCAGAATGGACTTATCCAGGAAGATGAGTTAAGACAAGAGAAAAGCACAGAGTTAAAAAATATAATGGATGATTATTATAGAGAATATATAGATAAATCATTATCAGGTGTAACTGATCTAGATTTTACTCTGCTTTTTGAATTAATGAATTTGGTTCAGTCAAGTCCATCAAAAGATAATAAGAAAGCATTAGAAAAAGAGCAGAGCAAAATGAGGGAACAGATATGCACACATCTGCAATCAGATTCTAATTACAAAAATATATTTAACGCAAAGCTTTTGAAAGAGATACTGCCAGATTTTATTAAAAATTATAATCAATATGATGTTAAAGACAAAGCTGGCAAACTGGAAACATTAGCATTGTTTAATGGTTTTAGCACATATTTTACGGATTTTTTTGAAAAGAGAAAAAATGTATTTACCAAAGAGGCTGTTTCTACATCTATAGCTTATAGAATTGTGCATGAAAATTCTTTGATTTTTCTTGCTAATATGACATCATATAAGAAAATCTCAGAAAAGGCATTGGATGAAATAGAAGTAATTGAAAAAATAATCAGGATAAAATGGGTGATTGGGAATTGAATCAGATATTTAATCCGGATTTTTATAACATGGTATTAATTCAGTCAGGAATAGACTTTTACAATGAAATATGTGGTGTGGTTAATGCACATATGAATCTTTATTGCCAGCAGACAAAGAATAATTACAATTTATTCAAAATGCGTAAGCTGCATAAGCAAATCCTTGCGTATACATCAACTTCATTTGAAGTACCTAAAATGTTTGAAGATGATATGAGCGTATATAATGCTGTTAATGCGTTTATTGATGAAACAGAAAAAGGCAATATAATTGGAAAACTGAAAGATATCGTTAATAAATATGATGAATTAGATGAGAAAAGAATATATATATCAAAAAGATTTTTATGAGACATTATTAGATGAGAAAAGAATATATATATCAAAAAGATTTTTATGAGACATTATCATGTTTTATGAGTGGTAACTGGAATTTAATTACAGTGGTAACTGGAATTTAATTACAG
>NZ_QSEK01000088.1 GCF_003464165.1 Eubacterium sp. AM49-13BH
AAAAATATGATAAATTATGGAACTATTTATATATTTTTTGAATTTTATTTGAAAATATGACTGCTTGATAATACTTTGTTCAGCTTTTAGATATATACTATCATAAAATATATTATTAATGTACAGATTAATGCTTCCATATACCTGCTCAGAATTAACAGGAGCTGGAAGAGTTTCAGGCAGATTAATTTCATAAGTAACAGAATCATCACCGCAAGTAAGAAATTCAACATACCTATCAGGAATAAGACGGCAATAATTACGTTTTCCATTGGTAACAGGTACATAGAATACGAATTGATAATTAAAATACCGTTCTTTGTAATATTTTTTGCCGAGTGCTATAAGATAATTAGCATCACTCCATTTGTAATTCTTATTAGGTGGCCAGCCACATGCAAGCAGGGCGATACACAGTGTCCGGTTTTTGTCTTTGTATGCACATACATAACAGTATCCTGCTTTGTTGGTGAAACCTGTTTTACCAGAGATAATTCCTTCATCAGGATTTAAAAGTCTGTTTTTGTTGTTTAGCTGATAATGGTATCTGCCTGTTGTGTCTGAAAATGTTTTAGAAACAGTCTGTGTTATATATAAAAAATCCTCATTATTAATACAATATGCCATGGTTTTTGCAAGGTCATATGCTGTTGTATGATGAAAACTATAATTATCCTCGGCATCAAGACCATTAGGTGTTATGTAATATGTGTCAGATAAGAGAATATCATCCGCTTTTTCATTCATAAGGCCGGTAAATATATGTACAAGTATTTCACTTTGTTCATGGCTAATCTCAGAGAGAAATGAGGAATCGTAATTATAATTAGTGATAAATGGAGTTTCAGACCTTAAAGAAGGATTTTTACATAGTAAGTAATAAGCAGTATTTTCAGCAATTATTACAGCTGAATCATTATGTGATTCAAGCATAAGTGAGTAGTATAGGTCGTTAATTATGAATTGCTCACCAGTTACGGCATTAAGCTGTACATCAGGCATGGAAGCTGCGTAGGCGGAAGTTGTTGCGACAAAATTCTTGTCACAGTTTTCCAAAGCAATAATAAGAGTTATGATTTTCGTCGTGCTTGCCATACTGACAGCAGTATTTTCGTTATTACCAAAAAGAATCCGTCCGGAATCAGCATCAATAAGGACGGCATATTTTGCATACAAACCTGCTGCATTAGCATTTACGGGGGTTAATATACTGCATATTAAAAACAATATTATTGATATAAAATATGGAAAAATATTTTGATGACTTCATAGAAATTTAATAATATATCTTTGTATGA
>NZ_QSEK01000089.1 GCF_003464165.1 Eubacterium sp. AM49-13BH
ATATATATGAAATAGCAACAAAAAAGACCAGATATAACCAAATAATTTAAAACATATTGATATACCAATATAATGTCTGTTTTTCATACGAATAAAGTAATTATAATTAAATTCGTTACTCCAACAAAAGATGTAAAATAAGACTACACTTAACGGAAGTATAATTACATTTATAAATCTTGCACCACCTACGGTTATTATAAAATCAACAGCACTAAGGATGCAGTGATGCATTGCATCATTCATTCTCTGTATAATATTTATCAATGATATGCTATGTATGAAACTAACAATACAAAGAAGCACTATAAATGCCATGATTTTTTTTTACATGCATATTAATTCTGATATTACGATTCATTAGTAACCTTTCCTTCATACATATCAATAATTACATCACTAATATCACACAAAAGTTCTTTATCATGACAGCTCATGATAACAATTGCACCATTATCACGAAATTCTTCAATTATATCTTTTATAATAGATATCCCTTTCTCATCAAGTGCATTAAAAGGTTCGTCAAGAATCAACAGTTCTGGATTTTCCATAATGGCACAAGCAATCCCTAGCTTTTGTTTCATTCCAAGTGAATATTTACGAAAAGGCTTTTTATCATCTGGATCAAGACCAACACGGGATATACATGCTTTGACATCATCAACTGAAATATTATTTTTTATTGAAGCTATCATTTCCAGATTTTTCAGTCCTGAATAACCGTTGATAAACGATGGATACTCTAACAGTAATCCCATATTTTCTGGAAACGAAATATCTTTTCCAATCTCTTTTCCGTCAATTATAACTTTACCTACCGTAGGTAATATTAAGCCTGATATTGCTCTCATAAGCATAGTTTTACCACAGCCGTTAGTTCCTTTTAAGCCGTATATATTTCCGCTTTCAAATGTAAGATTAATATTTGAAAGAATCATAGAGCCTTTTAATTTCTTGCTGTAATCACATATTTTTATTTTCATTAGCTGCTTCCTTTCTGTTCTCTCAATATAATTTAACCATGACATTATTTCCGAGATCTCTGCATGATAAATATAATTTATCAGGATTGTCGTTCATTCCTTTCTGTTCTCTCAATATAATTTAACCATGACATTATTTCCGAGATCTCTGCATGATAAATATAATTTATCAGGATTGTCGTTCATTATATATACGCGTTTTAATATGTGTATAACCATCTTCTGTTTTCAGTTTCATTTTTTGTCAACTCGTTTACATAATAATTGTCATTATAATATTCATATGTATCAAAGCTTT
>NZ_QSEK01000009.1 GCF_003464165.1 Eubacterium sp. AM49-13BH
TCTCGTGTAAATACATACGTCGTCCTATATCCATTCTTTCCTCTAAACTGTGCTTCATGTGACACCTCCATGATTCCATTATTGTATAAGTGACTACCTTATAAAAAATAGTACTCTTATATATAAATAATGTCTACAATAATTGGGTTGGTGTCTACTTTTAGATTACCACTTCACCCGCCGCTCTAACGTCCAATCTGGCGGACTGTGGCTTCCCTTTTGGACTTCCTGCATGCCTCCCGCCGCTTTAACGTCCAATCTGGCAGACTGTGGCTTCCTTTTTGGACTTCCACATGCTTTTTCACCGCTTTAACGTCCAATCCGACATGCAGACTGTGGTTCCTGTATAACTTGAGTTGTTTGTGAAACGGACAGGCTGGAATCTGATGCTCCCTACCTCTTATCCAATCCATTTTTTAATTTCAAAATATCTTTTCTGATTTGTTCAATGACTATCTTAAATTCCTCATCGCTTTTCCCGGTTGGATCTTCAAGTTCCCAATTATCATCAAATGGTCTGCCTATAAATGGACACCCTACATTACATCCCATTGATATTGCAATATCCGGATCTGGAATATCACTAACCAGCTTACTAAACTGTCCTTCTGCTTCCATATCTATATTATATAATTCCTTCATAATACGGACGGCATCCTGATTAATCTGTGGTTTTGTTTCTGTCCCCGCCGAATAACTTTGAAACACATCTGATGCCATATGTCTTCCAAAAGCCTCAGCAATCTGACTTCGGCAGGAATTATGGACACAAATAAAAGCTACTTTTATCTTACTCATAAAATGGACACCTCTCCTTTATACATTGCTCATTAAAATCTGTGAATCCTCATTGCATTTGTTCGTATTGCAATGTTACTCCATAATGAGCATTTACATAATCTATACCATTCTTAAATGCTATCATTGCATCTCTCTTGCAGCATCTTGGTCCGTTTATGGTTCCTAATTCTCCAATTGCTTTCGAGGTAAACTGCATATGATTTCCCCATGTTCCATCCGTTGAAAGCGGACCTGTTCCGTCGATGATTGCTAGTGCAGCACCTATAGATGTGATTGCTCCGCATATTCCCCATAAACCGCACATTGCCCCGGGCATCCTAATGCCTCTGCCATCAGCCTGTCCAACGCCTGTTCTAAGTCTATCTCTCCACCTGCGTTTTTGTAGGCTACAAGCAAACTTGCACCATCTAATATATGGTGTTCCGGTCCATGAATACTGACATTGAAACGGATGAATAAAAGACCATTTTTTTAGGCAGGATAAGACACCGCAGACACATTTAATGTCTGCGGCGGAAGTAATTCAATATGTTTAGCGGATTACAGTTTGTAATCAACATCAGGGTTTATGGTGAGTGCAACACCGGTTTCAAATGTACCGTTACCGTTTTCGGCAAAAAGTGAAAATAATGTTCCTGTAAAAGTCATTGTACGTGTACCCTCCGTGCTGAGTCCGGCATTAAGTCCTGAACCGATTTCATGGCAGGCAATTTTTGCATCAAGATTCGTTGTATCAGCAAGGGCATAAGAAAAAGTATATTTTTCACGGTCAGTATCTATTTTTACAAGAAGATTGAGATTTTCATCTTCTTTAGATATAGGAATATGTGCAAGTTCTGCACCCATGTCGTGTATATGTTTATAAAATCCGACATATTTTCCGCTTTCATCGCTGCCAACATATATTTCATAGTGATAATCGTTGTTATAATAGGCAGCAACACCAAATCGTTTTGCTGTACTGTCTTTTATTTTTAATACAGCTTTAAGTGATGTTGTAAATTCCGGCTGCTTAAATGAAAGAACAGTCGGGGATTTACCTGGTTCATTCAATGTGATATCAGTACCTCTAAGCGTGAGACATCCGTTTTTACTGTCATAAATATAATGAGACATATCAGGATTTCTTGTGAACTGCAGGCGTTTGTCAATGGCATCGCGGTGGAAGTCAATATTGACGCTATGGTCTGCATGTAAAAATGGCCTGCCTGTTGCATCGTCTGTTATTGTATTAGCAATTGTCTCCGGCTCGTTCATGCCCGGAAGAGGTGCATCCATTACAAGTTCAATAGTCCCATTTCCGTTGTATCCGACAACAGGCCATCCGTCTTCATTCCATGTGACAGGTGCAAGAAAGGTTTCACGACCGAGATTGTGAAGAAGTGCATGGCTGAAGCGTCTTATTCCGAGGAATACAAGCCACCAGTTTCCGTTTGCATCTTCAACAAGGTCAGCATGTCCCGTAGCCTGAATTTCGGATTTTTTATACTCTTTATGAGAAATAATAGGATTGTGTGGACATGGTGTATAAGGACCGAATACATTTTTTGAACGCTGTATTGTTTCGCGGTGAGCATATTCTGTTCCGCCTTCCGCAATCATCAGGTAATACCAGCCGTCTTTTTTGTAGATATGTGGACCTTCTGCACATTGACCGCCGCAGCCAGTGCTTATAAGGTGTTTGTCGGAAAGAATTTCGCCTGTCATTGGATTAATTTTAAATGCAACAATACCTCTTACACCGTCAAGATTACCGGTTGAACAGTAATAACAGCAGTCATCATCATCCCAGAAAAGTGATGGGTCTATACCACCTTGGTCAATCCATGCAGGGTCGGACCATTCTTTGTTTATATTGTCTGTATGGACAACAAAGTTTCCTTTATCGGTAACATTAGTTGTTATCATATAAAACATTCCTTTGTGGTGCCTTATTGTAGGTGCATATATACCACCGGAATTTCGGCAGCCTTCAAGTTCAAGCTGCGAACGTCTGTTAAGGCAGTATCCGGTAAGTTCCCAGTTTACAAGATTGCGGCTGTGATATATTGGTACACCGGGGAAGAATTCAAATGTAGAATTAACAAGATAAAAATCATCGCCAACGCGGCAGATGCTTGGGTCGGGATTGTATCCCGGAATAACAGGGTTTTTAAAAAGCATAATCTTATCACCTCAGAAAAAATATTGCATATAAAATAAAAATTAAAGTGCAGTTATATAAAATTCATTTAATAATTTATCTATAGAATATATTTATTGAAAGATAAATTCAAGGTAAAAGTGTGTCACAAATTATTTAATTTACAGAAAAACTTTTGACAAATCTGACACATAAATTTTGTATGTAACGTATATGGCGCTTGTTTTTAATCAGAAATAATTTAATATATGAAATGCATGGCGGCAAAATAGTTTACTTGAAATATGCCTCCTTCTTCCATGAGATTACAGCAAATGTAGTAATAACGTCTATCAAAAGACTTTTACATATTAGATAAAAGCATGTAAAATTTCTTTTACATAGCTTAATTGCGGTCTATTTAGCTTGTTTCTTGACTACTCAGGAAAAATATTTCTACCCTCGCCCCACCTGTATTTTCAGAATTTGAAAGTTTAATACCTCCACCATATTTTTCAGCCACAGTTTTTGCAAAAAATAGTCCCATCCCATAATGGGCTTCGCCATTTCTACTTGTGTCATCCATAAAAAACTGCTCTGTGCCATGCAATAATGCTTCTTTTGTAAATCCTGATCCGCTATCCTCCACAATGAATGTCAGCCGGCCATCCTGCTCCTTTGCGTCAATATAAATGATTCCATTTTCTTTTGTATGCTCCACTGCATTCTGAATCATATTCATTACGGCCCGGAACATTGGATCATAAGCAATCGTTACCTTTTTATCACTTTGTCCCGCCTTCCAATCTATTTTCTGGTGATAGATTTCTACCAGTCCGAGTGCCTGTTCCTTTATATCTGCGAAAAAATCTTCTAACCTCACCGTTGTATAGGTAACATCACTGCAATTCCATGATTTTGTGACATCTATCAACTGTTTTACATAACTTTGTATCTGTGTTGTGCCGTTCAAAACATAAGTGATATTATTCTTCTGTTCTGTGGTCAGTTCAGTCTCTGAAAGTAGTTCTGCATTTCCCCGTACAATCGTAAGAGGTGTTTTAATATCATGCGCCAAAGCAGACATCTGTTGTTTCTTTTCCTGCTCTGTTTTCCACTGCTTTTCTAAAGATTCTCGCAATGCATCTCGCATATCATCGATTGCCGATAAACAGTCATCAAACTCTTTGATACCGGAACAGGATGTCTCATATTCCAGATTTTGATCCTTTATTTGTCCGATTGCGTCTAATACAGGCTGCATCTGCTTTTTGATTCTTTTTCCAAAACGTATGGACGGAATGATGATAATCGCTACCGCTCCAATCACAGACATAATAATCATCACATTCTGTGGTCCTATAAAATGCTCCCTCAAAAAAGCTGAATGATATTGAGGTGTCAGGCGATATTGCAATACAACATATTCATTTTCCCTTACAATTACTTTATAAAAATATTTCCCGGATGCGTTTCTGTACTTTGCAACATTCCATGCTATCTGTTCGTATTGTTCTGACAGATCTCCACCTATTTTCTCTCCATTCTCTGAAAAGATTACATAATCACAAAGTGCGGGAATCATCTCAGCAGTCACTTTATCTGCACGTAGAATCGTATCATATGCTTCATTAATCTTTTGCTCTGCATAATTTGCCGGATAAATACAGCCCACACTAATCAAAAGGTACAGCAGCAGATAAGCAACAATCACCAAACCAACTAATGATCCAAGCATGACCAGTACATATCTCATAAAAATCCTGCTGAGTGCATTGCTTCTCTTTACTCTTCCCATTTATATCCAATCCCCCAGACTGTTTTTATCGGTGTATAATCATAATCCACAAATTTTGCTCTTATATTTTTGATATGCGTGATAATGGTACTGTCATTACTCTCACTGTCAAAACCAAAGACCTCTTCCAATATCTGTTCCTTCGAGAAAACCTGTCCTCTGTTTTTAGCCAGAAATTCACAGATTTCGTACTCCGCTTTCGTAAGAGGAAGTTCCTTATCATCAACCAATAGTTTCTTTTGAGATATTTGAATACAGACCCTCCCCAAAACCATCCGGACAGAATGTTCCCTGTGCTCTCTTCTAAGATGTGCATTGATCCTTGCCCGAAGTTCCATCACTCCAAATGGCTTTGAAATATAATCATCTGCTCCTAAAGAAAGTCCGTTTACCAGACTGTTTTCCTCCGTTTTTGCCGTAAGAAACAAAATCGGACAATCCACAAGTGCCCTGATTCTTTTGCATAATTCGAAGCCATCAATTCCAGGCATCATAATGTCCAGTAAAATCAGGTCATAACGATGTAATTCTTCCATATTAATTTTTAGTGGATTACTTACTTTGGTAACCAGATGTCCATCCTTATTCAAAATGCTTTCTATCATTTCCAGAATTGCCGGTTCATCATCAACTGCCAGTATTTTTGCCATAGTTTCCCTCGATTCTATTCCGATATTCTGTTTCCTTCCCAGTGGTTTACCCACCAAAAATAGTATACCATACTAATCCCTGTAAATATTAAGCAACCTGGTATAAATGACAACCATTCACCTACACTAGTTTCTCCCAATACAGATTGCAGATAAGTATATGGTACTCTACCCGTCCAGCAGACAAATACATATTTCCACACATAATCTCCAAGTCCGGTAAGCATCAATGCACTAATTAGTCCTGATATAATCCCTGCTCCAATGGATACCCCTTTTCCAAACTGAAAAGCCAGAATCAGCTGCCACAGATAAAGTGGAACACTGCTTCCCCACAGCAGCAATGCTGCAAATATACATCCTTTCATGATTTCGATATCGCTTGATGCGATTCTTCCAAATCCAATTCCGAATATGATTGCTGTCAATAGGATAGAGCACAGACACAAAACCAGTAGCATCAACAGTTTCGATAAAAATGCTGTAAGTTTATCTGGTAAAGACAACAGGTTTTGAAAATTACCTGCATTTTGTTCCTGTTCCATCACACTTGCTGTAAAAATTCCAATAAGTACCGGAAGTCCTGCTCCTATTGCCTGATAAAATGCAATCACTTTCATATTTTCATTCCATGGTGAAAAAAAGTAATATATTAAAAATATAACGCTGGTTATAATCGGAATCAGTAAGTGTGCCAGAATCACAGATGTTCCTTTCATCTTTCGCAAGTCTGCATTAAGAGATCTTCCAATCATCTTATTTCACCTCTCTTCTCTCAAACCATTTCAAAAACAGAACCGTTACAAAAACAAACCAGATGATTGAGAGACACATTCCCGGAACAATGACTCCCGTATCCAAAAGAGGATTCCCTGCTTCTGCGGCAAGTCCATTTGGTAAAACATGAAGCAACGGGCACATCATTCGCATAGGGATTGCAGAAACAAGTACATACCAGATTCTGGTTTGTGATATTACCACACCGCTGACGGTAATAAATAGGCAGACGAACAGGTTTACAATCATTCCAAATCGTTCACTTAAAAATAAAGCTACCGGAATCTCCCATAACTCAGAAACCGTCAGAAACAATACTGCAATCAACGCTCCTCCAACTGGAACATGTGTCGTTAGAAGAAAGCCTCCAAGCGTTGCTCCTGCAAACACAATCACATTAGAAAACAAAATCATGTACCCAATATAAATAATTTTCCCCAGCAACAATTTTCTTCTGTCTGTGGGAATAGTCATTAAATGATAGTATTTTATCTTTTTCTCCTGCGCCACAGAAAGATAACAAAATAGAGCAATCATCCCCGGCAGCAAAAGTGTATACCACCAGTTCCAAACACTTTCTGCATAAGCATTTGTCATCCCAAGAGTAAATATAAATGCCATGACAAATGTAAGAAGAGGAAATCCCCAGATAAACTTTTTTCGCATGGTTCTTTTGGCTTTTTGATGTTCTGCTTTTATAATATTAACCATGGATTTCACCTGCTTTCTGGTTTTTTCTTACCACATTCATAAACAAATCTTCAAGATTATCTCCCTGCTTTAATGCTCCTTCGTATCCTAAGATTCCACCTGAAATAATCCCGACTTTATCTGCAAGTAACTGTACCTCTGAGAGAATATGACTGGAGAGAATTACAGTGATTCCCTGTTCCGGAAAAGACCGGATCAGCTCTCGTAATTCCTCGATGCCTATTGGATCTAATCCATTCGTAGGTTCATCCAATATCAAAAGTTCCGGTTCTCCAAGCAATGCCATTGCAATGCCTAGTCTTTGCTTCATCCCCAAAGAAAACTGTCCTGCTTTCTTCTTTCCGGTGTTTGTAAGTGATACAATCTGCAAGACCTCATCAATTCTGTTTTCATCTGTACCAAGCAATAATTGTCTTACCTTCAAATTCTCTCTGGCGGAAAGATTTTCATAAATAGGCGGATTTTCAATTAACGCTCCTATTTTTGATAAATCTTTCCTATCCAAAAGTTTTCCATCAAAGTAAATCTTTCCTGCAGTTGGTTTCATCATACCAGTCAACATTTTCAATGTGGTAGATTTACCAGCGCCATTCGGTCCAAGCAGTCCATAAATCTGTCCCTTTTCGATATTAAGTGAAACATTATTTACCGCTTTCTGTTTTCTAAAATATTTACATAGATTTTGTGTCTGTAACATCATTTCCATCTTTACTATCCTTCCTTCTATATTTCATTTCTTACTGAAATATAACCTAACAGAAAAAAATAAAGATTTGATGAAGATTTATTCCCGTATGGAATAAACCATCAATTGAATATCATTGCAAGATACAGCAACTATATTTTATCAAGAAAAGCCTTACTTTACTGGTGATAAAATCAAAGTTATGTCTTATCGTGACTGTGAATTAAATCCAGAGCTTGCTTGCTATCTTCTAACAGTAATGAGAAAAGCATTTCAAAATTTTGCATGGGGACAATCTTCGTTTAATGAAAATGTATTAAAAAATATGGAAATACGTCTTCCTGTGGATTCAAATGATAACATCGACTACACATATATTACAGCATTCATAAAAGCACAAGAAAAATTATCAATTAAGAATGTTATTGATTGGAAAGATAAAATAATAAATACCTCAAAGAAATGTATATAGAAAATAGGACTTCCTCACTTTTATATCGGGAAGTCCTATTTCTTTAGCGTGTTCTCTTATTCTAATATAATTTTGCTCCTGCTGGAATATGGTTATCTACCATAATCAGATGCAGTTCTTCATCCTCTGAATCTTTAAGATTATTTACTGCTGAAAGTAACATACCACAGGATTCAATTCCCATCATTGCTCTAGGTGGAAGGTTTGTAATAGCAATCAATGTTTTTCCAACTAATTCTTCTGGTTCATAATATGCATGAATACCAGAAAGGATTGTTCTATCTACACCTGTACCATCATCAAGAGTAAACTGTAAAAGTTTCTTGCTCTTAGGTACTGCTACACATTCCTTAACCTTAACTGCTCTAAAATCTGATTTTGAAAATGTATCAAAGTCAACTGTTTCCTCAAACAATGGCTCAATCTTTACATTTGAGAAATCAATCTTCTCTTCAACAGTCGCAATCTGGTCGCAATTCTCTGTTGAATTACTCTTAGACACCTTATTTTCCTGCTTATCCGAGCCTAAACTCTTCATTGTCGGGACCCTTTTTGTGGTTCTTTCATACTCGACCAAGCTGGTGTTAATACTATTAAATTCTCCATATTCCAATTATCCCCCATACTTCATATTTTTGCTCTACTTTGAGTCACTTTGCGGGCAAATGATGTAAAATATGATGTAAATGATGTAGGGCGATAGTAGTATATACAAGAGTATATTCATATACAAGAAATTATAACTTCTCTTATTTACAATGTCAATCCACATCAAAGTAACGCTGCCTTATTTTTTCCTGCTTCAGAACAAGAAAAAAGAACACACAACACTCTGTATGTTCTCTTTCTGTATGTGAAGTCCAATATTATACTTTGAAGTAGCTATCCAATCCTTTGAACTCTTCCGCTTTCATTTCTTTTGTAACATCAGCATAGATGTTCAGTGTAGTTGAAATATCTGAATGTCCGAGTGCGTCTTGAATGACCTTTATATTTACTCCAGCTTCACACATTCTTGTTGTAAATGTATGTCTTAGCGAGTGACAGCTAAAATGAGGAAGTAACACATCAGGTTCATCACTGTGCAAAAACTGCTCATCATTGCAATCACGGATAATTCTTCGAATTGCTTTGTTGAGTGTGGCTTGGTGCTGTGCCTGACCAAAACGATTGATGAAAATAAAATCTGTATATCCGTCAATCGTGACCTCGCAATGAAGTCCTAAATCTTCCTGCTTCTGTTTCTCCTGTTCAAATGCTTCTCTCACAAAACCGAGCATTGGAACCTGCCTCATACTCGCCGGAGTCTTCGTTGTATTTACATTGAAATAACAGCCACTTTTACTCCCCTCAGTTCTGTGGTCATAATATACAAGAGTATGATTAACATCAATCATTCCACTTTCCATATCAATATCACACCATCTCAATCCAGTTACTTCCCCCACACGAAGTCCAGTTCCTATCATTACTGCAAAGACCGGATACCAGTGTTCATATACAGGGTGGGTTTTCAGGAAATTCAGAAATAGCTCCTGCTCCGGTTTCGTCAACGCTCTACGCTTTTCCGACTGAAAACAATGTGCTTTTTTCAATTCTCTCAACACATTATCTGACGGGTTATTTCTGATAAAGTCATCATCGACAGCAATCTGTAAAACCTGATGAAGAACCGTATGTATATTATCAATCGTTGAAGGCTTCAAATTTCTTTCATCAACAAGATAATTGTAGTATTTCTTAATATCTGATTTCTTCAGCGTTGATATTCTTTTACTTCCAATCACTGGTCGCACAAAGGTATTGTACATATATTTGTAATTTTCAAAGGTATTATTCTTCAGCCCCCTTTTCATATTTGCCCAAAGGTCAAATAATTCATCAATGGTTGTATATCGTGCTTCGGTCTTAATACCATCACATTTATCTTTCTGAATACGCTTCTCTTTTTCTCTCAGGTCATCTAAAGTTCTTGCGTAAACAAATCTTCTTTTCATTTGGCTGTCCTGCCAGCTAAATTGATAAGTACCGTCTTTTCTCTGAACCTCTCCGGTTTTCAGAACAACTCTTGATTTATCTTTTCTTTTTGTCGCCATTGTGTCCTCCTAAATTCTAAACTGCTTATCTATATATTTGTCCAGTCGTTCCCTCACAATATGGATTTTGTTGCCTATCCATATTGCAAAGGGACAACCTGCTTGATTAGACAACTCACGCAACTTCGTTCTTCCTATACCGGAATATGCTGCGGCTTCTTCGATTGTCAGCCACTTTCTTTCCCATATCGGTTCTTCAGCATTGCTTATGAGTTTTTCCTGATATGTTCTTACTTCGGCAAGTAAGCGTTCATCATCATTCAAGGAAAGTAAGTTTTTCAATGTATTCATCAAAAATCCTCCTCTTAATCATTCGACGATTTCCTATATGAAGAACAAATGGGCATTCTTCTTGGCTTGTTAGTTTTCTCAGTCTTTCTCTACCTATGCCAGAATATTCAACTGCTTCATCAATCGTCAAATTAGACTTATGCCATATCGGCACATCATATTTTTTTCGGATAATCTTTTCTGTATCTGCCATTACGGAAGCACCTCCTTGTTTTTTCTGCCCTTATGATAATTAAAAAATGGCGATGAGCCTATCATGCGAACCGACCCATCGCACATTTTACAAATCAGCTATATCGAATACGCATTATCAAGATATTCGTCCAGTTTTCTTCTTTTAATCAGTCGCTTACTTCCATTCCAAAGAACAAAAGGGCAAAACTCCGAGTCGGACATTTCTCTTAATTTTCTTGAGCCAATACCACAATAAGCTGCGGCTTCTTCTACTGTAAGATTGGACTTCTTCCAGATAGGAATAATGATTTTATTTTCTGTCATTGCTTCCCCTCTTTTCTTTCTTTGATGAATATCTGTCGGTAACAACATAATCCCAACCATCCCCATCACACTTATCACATCTGTCTTTTCGCTTTGCAAATGGGTCAAGTCGCCTTACAATATAGTCCGGATTGTGGATGTAATCATTCAGGCACTTCGGGCATAGACAACGAATAT
This sequence comes from Eubacterium sp. AM49-13BH, assembly GCF_003464165.1. GTDB lineage: Bacteria > Bacillota > Clostridia > Lachnospirales > Lachnospiraceae > Lachnospira. The sequence continues at coordinate 11,079 of NZ_QSEK01000009.1, forward strand.
TTTCTTTCCCCTCCGGCTTGTAAACCCAAAGTCCAAAAGTCTTTTTCAAAGTTGCGTTTATCTGCCTGAAAAGTTTATCATCATCTACCGTACCTATGTATTCACGCAAATCCTCTCTATTGACTGTCCGTATCTGCTCCAGAAGAACCATTGACGGTTTCTTCAGTCCAAACTCCTCGCCAAGAATAATGTGCGATGGCAAATATCTTTTCTTGATTACACTTGTAACCGCTGCAACAATAATCGTCGGAGCATTCTGGTTATAATCGTCTGCCTGAATGACAAGCACCGGACGTTCTCCGCTTTGTACTGAACCACTGTTATCTCCAAAGTCATAGTAGAATAAATCCCCACGACAAATCATTTTTTCTTTCATATACATAACCTCACTAGAATCTAATTTTTAAAGTGTCATTCGTATCCGGAATGAAATAACCCCTTCACTCATTTGGACAAAGGGGTATGAAATGCACACCCAAAATCAGAGATTTTCATAAAATTTGATAAAGTTTTTCTTTGCCGCAGCAATAGACTTATCTACGGAGCTGTAATATACGCCCTCCTGCTTTGCAATCGCTCTGGAACTCAGACCGCAGCATACATTCTTCATAAGGCGTTCCCTTTGAAGTGGCTGCAACATTGAAAGTGCTATCCTTGCTTTCCTGATTTCACACTGACGCAATTCTTCTCTTTCCAGTTCAAGCCTTTCTTCCTCTGCTCTTTCAAACGGGTCGTCAAACATAATGGCAAGTTCTTTATGGAACTGTGAGGACATTTCATCGTCATATCCATAGCAGTCAAGTGTGCGACTGCTTCTCTTTGCATACTTGTCCTCATTTCGGTTTGCATCGTCAATTACCTCTCCCTGTGCAATGGAAAGATGAACAAACGGAGAATATCTTTCTATAACAAGGGGATACTTCTCCCAAAGCTCTTTTACAGACAATTCCGTAATAATCGCCCATCTTTCAGCTCCGGTATAACCGTTATATTCGTATTTAAGATTTATCAGTTTACAATCCTTTACAAATAATTCTTCTTGTTCTGTTAATGTAAGTTTGTTTTTCATTTCCGTAATCTCCTTTGAATTTTGAAAAATTGATAAGTTTCAAAATTCGGAGATTACGGGTACTCAGCTATCTGGCACTGCCATACGTTATAAAACATAAAAGTCCTTTCCCAAGTAAGGGAAAAGACCTAATACTGCACGAAGCATAATCGAATAAAACAGCAACAAAAAAAGCACCGTCGAATCTGGACAGCAAAGAATACTTCTATTCTTCACTTATCCGGCTTCGTACGGTGCTTGGTAGTTTAGCAAATAAATTGCTTATCTCCGCTTACTCGATTAGAAATCGTTTCGATATTTACTTGTAATCTTCATCGCCTGCAATTCCTGCCATATCCGTTCCTACGGATTCTGCGGAAGTAAGCAAGATTTAAAATGTGGACATTCTTGCATTTCTGACACTTCACACTCAAATGTCCGGTTGCGTCTGAAAAAACTCTTTGTATCCTGAACCCGCAAGTCGGGCAGAGAATATCACGCTCTTTCAGACTTTCTGCTTCCACTCTTGACAGAAGCAATCTCTTTTGTATTTCAGGTGCTACCTGAGTCTGTAACCTCATTGTGAAACACCTCCCAGATTTAACTCATTGGAAATGTACTCAAGGATATTGTGATACTCAAATAGCCCCATATCTCTCAATCTGATAACCAAGGCTGTATAAGATACTCCGATATAAGCTGCCATTCTGCGGATAACTGCTTTATCCTTTGAAGTAATGGTATTATCGCCATAAACTCTTATCGGATTTGACTGATTATATTTCGCCAAGGCATTTTCAATAATTCTTCTCGGCATAAGAAGCGAAGCTCCCATTGTATCTGCCTGCCACTCAACAGACGCAAACATCTGAGCCAGTTCCTCTTTGGAATAACTACGCTCACTGTCATACTCTGCATGAAAGCGTCCTTCACTCGGCATTGCATACATCTTACTCAAGATATGATGTGACGCTTCGTGTGCCATTGTAAATCTGCGACGTCCCTGCTCCTTTTCAGCAAGAAGAAATTTATCAAGTACGATGGTATCTTTCGGGAAAACAAAGGGAATAATTTTTCCGTCCTGATGTATCAGCAGTGGTGTTGCTCCATCTGCCAGAAAACCAATCCTGCCTGCATCATCTTCTGCGAAAGAAGCGTATTCAATTCGTAACATAAGAAATTCTGTAATGAAATGTTCTATGTCGATGGATTGAATCACTCGATTGCTAAACTTATTAGCATAAGCTGTTATCAAGCCTTCGCTGATTTCTTCCAACTCGGCTCTTGACATATAAATACTCAAGTTGTGTCCACCTCCGACTCCACCTTGTCCGGCGGTGCAACTCCTCCGGCAAAGTTCTGTTGTATTTCCGCACTATCCAAATTGATTAGATAGCGAATTCCTTCAAGTGTTCTCATTCGTCTGTCCTCTGTTATAATTCTTTGATGATGTGACAAGCCACACCCTGAATGCAGCACTCATCTACAATGATGTCTTTCATCTTCTTATTTTCCGGATGGAGAATGATTTTCTTATTCTCATCATCTCGGAAGTAGCGTTTCAATGTATTCTGATTATCCACAAGGGCAACTACTATATCGCCCTCGTTGGCTTCTACCTGCTTTTTGACAACCACAAGGTCGCCGTCATCTATCCCTGCATCAATCATAGACTGACCGCTTGCTCTTAATATGAAGAAATCTCCTTTGCCGAAAATAGCAGTAGGAAGTGATACATATTCTTCAATGTTTTCTTCCTCATACTGAGGACTACCACAAGGAATAGAACCTACAATCGGTGTCTGTGTCTGTTCGCCACTGTACTTACGGGTCACATTGGTACTAATCTCCTGCCCGTCGTACTCAATCATATTCTTCTCAGCCATCTCTACCAAGTATTTATATGCTGTACCTCTGGCAATACCAACCGCTTCAGCAATCTTTGTAGTCGATGGGGATTGTCTGTTTTGCAGGTAATAATCCTCGATGTACTTTTTTATCTCACTCATAAGTTCAGGACTCTTGCTTCTCATACCTGCACCTCGCTTTCTTTTCTATCGGAAGCAGTTTGCTTTCGATAGTTTTATTATACCTGATACGAAGAATTTTTCAAGTAGGTTTTTCGCAAAAGAAAAGAGGTGTCGCAATTTGCTAACACCTCTCCATTCTTTAATATTGACTTTACGCTTTATGCAGACCATCTACATAAATGCAAATCTGCACTATTCATTCTCTTTCATATCTTCAGTAGCTTTTGTAAGCATTTGTCTGTATTGCTCTTTCAAGCTTTCCGGTGCAAGTATCTGTACCTTGCCATTAAAGCCAAACACCCAACCGAAAAAAGTCGGACTGGCTGATACTTCGGTCTGTACTCTGAAAGAAGTCATATCATACGCAAGGGTTGTCACATCTTCTCCGAAACGGTCAACCATTGTTTTCATCAGACTGTTATCACACCGTAAATCTACAAGGACTTTCTCGCCTGAGAACATAAAGAATACTTCCTTTGTGTAATTCTCAATATCAAAATCATCCGGCATAGGAATAATATCTTTATCCAATATCTCCGGCTTGGAAGCAATACGGTCTACCCTGAAATTGATAACCTTGCTTTTCTTCTCTGAATATCCGAGAACATAATAATAGTCCCCACACCAGAGAAGTTTATACGGGCTGAGCTTATACACTTCGCCCTTGTTCTTCAGAACCTTTTTCTTCAATCCGGTATAATCATAATACTGAAAAGAAATCTGCTTACCTGCATTGATGGCATCGTTTATAGCGTCAATGATATAATATATCTGCTCATTATCCGGCTTAATGCGATTGACCACATAGTTATTACGCTTCAACTTTGCCACCTGCCCCGGACTGGTCATCGTATGTATCTTCTCAATCAGAGTTTCGCTTTTCTTCTTTGTAATGAACTTCGATGACTCCACTGCATCTATCAGCAGTTTCAGTTCCGGCAATTCAAACTTACGGCTGGCTACAAAATATTTGCTCTGAGTAGAATGGATAGTAACAATATCCATTCCAAACTCCTGAAGTGCAGCAATATCTTTTGTGACCGTCGTTCTATGTGCAGATATTCCGTATTCATCGTTCAATATATTGATTAGCTGCGTCGTCGAAAGCGGATGTTCCTCGTCCGTTCGTTCCTCTAATATTTTCTTTAAGTATAATATTCTCGGCTTTGTTTCCATTGTTTGCCCTTTCCAAGCTATTACTCATATAGTCCTTTGAACATTTCTCCCTGTATCACGCTGATTTGTTCAGTCGGAATTACTGTTTCATCCTGCATAATCAGTTTGCGTTCAAATTCATCAATCTTTTTCACTATGCCGGAATGCGTGAGATATGCTCCTCCGGATTTTTTATCATCAGGCACGAAATAAGTTATTGATATTTCCTGTTCTGTGCCGATATTATCTCTAATCATATTTAATTGGTCATTTAATTTCATAATGACTTCATCGCTTAACTCTAACCGTTCATCTGTTAGCCTTGCAGTCTCTTTAATGGCTGCATCGTGTCCTGTAAGTGCCGCAAAAGGTGCAAACTGTGCTGCTCTGTCGTGAAGTGACATACGAGGATGGTTCTTCGATGTCGGATTCGGCAGATTGATTATATCGTCATAGGAATGTTCATCCATCTGTTACAGCACCTCCTTTGCTCGACAAACTAGAAGTTGTCAGCATCCTTCTTTTTTATCTTTTATATCGTCTTTTAACAATTTGATTTCTTCCAGAATGAGTTCAGTACAAACGACTATAATACCTGAAAGAAGAATAATTCCACCATAAATCGGATAAATAAAGGATTCTCGGACTCCACCGCCAATAAGAATTTTTCTTGTTAATTATTTTTTTGATTGTGGCGTTTCTTATTCCACAGTGAACCTACCAACATACCGATTGCAGAGATTATTGCTCCGGCTACAATCATTCCCAAGTCAGGGGCATTCAGTTTGTTAAAAGCAATGTTGTTTGCCATTTTGAATGTGCCATATTCAGCAAGCATATACATTACGCCAAAGAAAAGAGTGAATGCCCATTTTCCTTTTCCCCAAAAGTTATTTTTACCAATAACAATAGACACAATAAATGTGGATATAGGAAGAATAAACCAAAGAAACATCAAACTGTAACCCATAGCGTCACTTCCACTTGTAAAAAACCAGAACACTATCATTGCAAACGCCCAAATCAAGAGATAGGAGAGAATCGTAATAATCTTGTTTCTGTTGGCATTGCTTTTCACAACATTCGTACTTTCTTCAAGATAATCATAATAGCTTTTCATTTTTTGTTCTCCTTTCAATAGATAGTCAAGAGAGACATCGTAGCATTCGCTCATTTTAATGACGCTGATAATATCGGGATAGGATTTTTCATTTTCCCAATTTGAGATGGTCTGACGACTCACACCCAACAATTCGGCAACCTGTTCTTGCGTCAGCTTTTTTTCAATTCGGGCTGCCTTGATTTTGCATCCAATATCATGCTCCATGCCACTATACCTCCTTGCACTTTTATTGTAGGAAAAACACTCACTATTGTCTACAAAATAGCTTTGACATCACTTATTATGCGTGTCAAAATCCTTTTACATCTGCCAAATTCCGATTTTCTCAATTCTCCAAACTTGAATTGACCGAGCTGATAGTTACCGTTTTCTAACACTCCATTCATCATCTTGAGCTTTTCTTTCAGCATAGTAACCGCAAGGCATATCCTTTAGAATACCAACAGAATTATCTAAGTCGAATACTGATTTTAAGGATACTAACTTTGCTTCGTCTGTTTCATGTGCTTTTCCACATAGAAATTGCCACATTCCATCATCTTCATCATGTGATACATACAAAATAGGTTCTCCATTCTCTAATATGTGGCAACAGGTTATTGTAGCTGTATTTGGTGCATCATAAAATGGGAATTTCATATTTAACACTCCTTTCAAACTTGAATTTTATAACTTATCAATCCCAATATAATATTATCATATGGTCTATCTTCTTGCGGTCAGTCAGCTCTATAATATGAGGATTATTCTCTTCCTGAGCTATAATCCATACTTTATAGTTTCCACATTCATCACTATCTCCAACAAAAGAAATATTACTTGGTTCAGCAACACCACTTTTTTCAATATATCTCTCTATTTGGGAAATAGGTAAAACTGTGTCAATCCAAAGAGCATCGGCGTATGTTGATTTTTCTCCTTTACTATTTGTGATTTCATAGCCATAAGTAGATACATAAATTACACTATCTGAGTCAGCAGACTTAATCTGTGCTACAAAGTTTTGTAAAGGATTAATATCTTCTTCGTCTAAACAAAAACTATTATAATCCTTACTTTTTTTATCAAAGTAATTATCAAATCCCATCAGAACATCATCATTCAAATCAAATTTTCTTGAATTAAAAACTATTTCTAATATGCCCATATTTTATTCCTCAAATTTCAGTTTATTTAAGCCTTATGACCGCCGATTTGCTCGTTTCGGTCTTTGGCGGTTGCACCTTCTTCAAGGTTCATTCCCTTCAACACAGCATTCTTGCCAAACTTCTTTTTGATACTCAGCATTGCTTCTTGCATACGCCTTTCCCGTTCTAATTTTTCTTCTTCCTCCGCCTGCTTCTTCCTCTGTGCTTCGTAATCGGTAAAGAGGTCGAGTTGCTGGTATTCATCTTCCTGCTTGACGGATTTTTCATCAACAAGTTTATTCGCTGTGATTGTTATTCTGCGTACAAGCAAATGCTCGTCAACTATCCTGTCATACAAGTCCATCACGGCGTTGGTAATCAATCGAGTAGAGGAAGTCTTTTTCTCAAGATTCGCTGTTCCGTGTGCGTGCTTTGGAACTTTGCGTCCATATCGGTCAATCGTAACCTCGCCTTTGTATTGATATTTTAGGTTCGGATTACTTAAATTCTCAATATCATAGCCGATTGTCAACACAAGCTGGTCAGTTACAAGTCCTTTATCCACCAAATCAAGCACCATTTGGTCGGTCATTTCTTTTACAATCAACTTTGCCTTTTCGTAATCATACGGGCAGTGAAGTACCTGTCCTGAACATACACTATTGGTTTCCGGCTTATAGGCTTTGACCTGCTCCATCGTACAAGGTTCATATCCCCAAGCATGGTCAATTAGCAATTCCGCATTGATTCCAAACAGCTTGTAGAGCAGTTCTTCGTTATACAGTTCATTCGACTTTCCGATGGAACACCTTGCAATATCTCCCATAGTAAAAAGTCCATGTTCTTCCAGTTTCTTTGCATAGCCTTTACCAACTCTCCAGAAATCTGTAAGCGGTCTATGATTCCATAGCTGTCTGCGGTAAGACATTTCATCCAATTCGGCAATTCGCACACCGTCCTTGTCCGGCTCAATATGCTTTGCCACGATATCCATTGCAATCTTACACAAGTACATATTCGTGCCGATTCCGGCTGTTGCCGTAATTCCTGTTGTTTTCAAAACATCCTGTATCATCGTCATGGCAAGTTCCCTTGCAGTCATCTGATAGGTATTCAGATAATTGGTTGCATCTATGAATACTTCATCAATCGAGTACGGGAAAATATCTTCCGGAGCAATGTATTTCAAGTAAACACTGTAAATCTTGGTACTATATTCCAGATAGTATGCCATACGAGGTGGTGCAACGATATAATCAATCTCCAATGCCGGATTCGCATTTAATTCTGTACTGTCATCAGACGAACCAGTAAATGTACGATTTAGTGCTTTCCACCTTCGGGTATTATTAGCTTCTTTTACCTTTTGCACGACTTCAAACAAGCGTGGTCTGCCGGGTATCCCATAACTTTTTAATGACGGAGATACCGCAAGGCAGATGGTTTTCTCTGTCCTGCTCTTATCTGCAACCACAAGATTTGTTGTCAATGGGTCACGATTTCGTTCTTTACACTCCACAGAAGCATAGAATGATTTAAGGTCGATTGCGATATAGGTCTTTTGCTTTGCCATCATTCTATGCCCCCTTTTAAAAATCCTTTGAGTAAATTATGCTATCGTTAGTGTCAATCCTCGGTATAAAAACCATCCAATACATATGTTGTGACTGGTGTTATATACAATTCATATTTAATAACCAGTCTGATTAAATCATTTCCGTCAATCAGTGTTATCGGCGTACCTTCTCTCGCAGCCTCTCTTGCCTTATTGGTAAATCGGCTATTAGTAATAAATACTCCATAATCGGCTTGATATTTGTTCATCGCCCCAAGAAATTGATTGATATCCGGCTCACTCACTGGATTTGAATTAAATCTTTTACACTGAATAACCACTCTGGTTGTTCTAAAATCATCGGCATCTACGTGATATCCATAACCATCAATGCCACCATCATTTGACACCTGAACGCCTTTGTTGGTAAACTCCACTCCCATCTTTGTAAGAAGTGCTCGTGAAAATTGTTCAAACTTTGCTGGAGACATATTAGCGATTGCACTCTGAAGTTTTACCTTGAAATCATCTAACAATTCGTCATCTGTGGATTCATTCTCCTCGTCTTCAACCTCCAGTGTTTCTACTGGCTTGTTTTTCGATTTGTTCTTAGTCGAATGTTCCTCCCAATAGCTTCGAGCCTTATCCCTTACTTCTGTCTTAACATCAAAATCTGTTAAATCTACATTTGCTCCATCTTGAGTAAGTGTAATCTTTGGATTGAATTTCACATAAGATATGAGTCCGACATAACTAAGCTCTTTAATAGCAAAATTAAACTTAAAATCAAATTTTTTGTACTGATTTCCTGTTTTATTAGATGTATATAGTTTCTGTTCAAATTCAGCAATATGCTCATCTAACTCACTAATTCTGTCTCTAATTTCAGAACGCTCTAACTGTCCACCTGCTTCCTGAAGGACTTGAAGGATTGGTTTAATAAGGTATGATACTTGTTCTTCTGTATTTAAATCGTCATAAAACATATTTACATTTACACCTCTCATTTACTGTGCATACTTCTTGAAATTCTCTGCCTGCTCAAGAACTTCCTTGTAAACATCATCAATGGTTACTGGCGGATAGCCGAACTCATCAAGCAGCAATATCAAATCCACTTGCAAGTTTGCCTTAATATCATCACGGGCAGACCAATCGGTATAGCGTGACTTATCATCAACAATCAACTTTATCCTCTTGGATAGTTCAATCATTTTATCGTCCGGATATTCAAACTCAAACTTCTTGGAAACTGCTTTCAAAATATCATAGAAAGCTTTTTCTTCATAATCTATACCCATATTCTTGAAGGAGTTCTTTTCTGTTTTCAGTTCAGACAACAACTGTGCAAGCTGCTCCGCAACATCATCAAGGACTTCGTTGGCATACGCTTCATCACGACGACGGTTATTATACTCATCAACAACTTTCTTGAGTCTGTCTGCAAATTCCACACCCATAATCTTATTGACTTTCTTAAACTCGTCAATCGCCTGAGAAAGAAGTCTTTGAAGTATCTTGATTTTCGTATTCGGCAACTGAATAGCATTTATCTTATCCATATACTCATCGCTGAAAATGTCCACCGATATATGCTTTCCGGTTTCAAATAATTCCTCAATGCCATCAGACTGAATTGCACCCTCAAGCATTTTGCGGACACGAGCGTTCATCTGCTCAATATCCGGTGCATCGCCTTTTGTCAGCTTGAAAAGGATAGAACGGACAGCACAATAAAAATGGATATAATCCTTATCTTCATCAGAGAATTTCTCACTTGAACTACAAAGATTAAATGCCTGCTTCATTCTCTTGACTGCTGCCATAAATCTTCTTTCCAGTTCTTCAGACAACTGCACATACTCAACTGCACGATTCAGGCAGGCAAGCTGTTCAGTAGGAGAACCGTTGAAGAAATCACTACTGTTAAAGTTGTGGAACATCTGACCAAGAACTTCTAACTGGTCTTTTACAATCGTGATAGACTGCTCCACACCTTCAAATTCTTCGCTCTCAAAATTCGTATATTTCTTGAGGGCAGTGTTCATATTTTTCTTAATACCTATGTAGTCAACAATTAAACCTTTATCTTTGCCCTCGCATACACGATTTACACGAGAAATCGTCTGAATAAGGGTATGCTGCTGAATAGGCTTATCAATGTAAATCGTATCAAGCTCCGGCACATCAAAACCAGTCAGCCACATATCTACAACAATGGCAATCTTAAAGTTTGATTTCGGATTTTTGAACTGACGGTCAAATTCTTTCCTATCCTCTTTTGTGCCAAGCATATCAAATAAGTCTTTTTCATCATCTTTATTACGAGTCATAACCAACTTGATTTTTTCCATTGGCTTCAACTCTTTTTTATCTTTCTCACTCAGAACAACACCATCATCACAAATCTTCTTTTCTGTCCATTTCGGTCTGAGTTCCTTTACTATCTTATAGAAATCGTATGCTATATTTCGGTTGGAACATACAAACATTGCTTTGCCTGCTACGGTTGCACCTTCTGCCACACGGGTTTCATAATGCTTGATAAAGTCCTCTGCAACAGCACGAAGTCTATCAGGGTCGCCAATAATAACTTCCATTTTGGCAACTGCTTTCTGACTTTCTTCTACTTGATGTTCATTTGCTCCCTCAAGCTCACACTGTGCATAATATTCTTCAATCTGTCTTACCTTGTCCTGATTAAGCATAACCTTAGCTGCACGACCATCGTAAACAAGATTAACTGTAATACCGTCCTTAACAGCTTCCGTCATTGTATATGCGTCTACAACACCACCAAAGACTTCGATTGTTCCATCAACCGGAGTTCCGGTAAATCCAACATAAGTTGCATTTGGTAAGGAGTCGTGCAAATACTTGGCAAAGCCATAGGTTTTCTGAACACCTGACTCTGTAATCTTAACCTTTTGGTCGAGATTGATTTGGCTTCTGTGTGCTTCATCAGAAATACAAATAACGTTCGTTCTGTCTGTAAGAAGCTGCAAATCCTCTGTGAATTTCTGAATGGTAGTCAGATAAACGCCGCCACTCTCTCGTCCTTGAAGCTCCTCACGAAGTTTCTCACGGGACTCAATACTTACAACCGTTTCATCCCCGATATATTTCTTTGAACCTACAAACTGTTTGGAAAGCTGGTCGTCAAGGTCTGTTCTGTCCGTAATAATAAGAATAGTCGGAGAAGAAAAGTATTTGCTTTTCATCAGCATACGGGTAAGAAAAAGCATTGTATAACTCTTGCCGCAGCCTGTCGCTCCAAAGTATGTACACCTTTACCATCTCCTTCGGGGCGAAGATGAGCCTTGATATTCTCATACAATTTATTTGCCGCAAAGAACTGTGGATAACGACACACTATCTTCAAATCCTTATCTGAGTTATCCGGAAAATAAATAAAATCTTTAATAACTTCAAGCAAACGGTCTTTTCGGAAAAGTCCTTTTACCATTGTCACAAGGGAATTGATACCGTCCAGTTCTTTATCGTCTGAGTTTATCTTTCTCCACGCATAGAAGAAATCATATGGGCTGAAGAAAGAACCATATTTATTATTTGCTCCATCACTGATAACAACAAACGCATTGTATTTGAAAATCTCTGGAATATCTCTACGGTAACGGATTGTAAGTTGCTTATATGCGTCCATTATGGTCGTATTCTCTTGTACCGCACTCTTAAATTCAAGAACAACAACAGGAATACCATTTACGAACACAATGCCATCCGGAATACGCAACTGATTATTTACGCCTTCAATTTCAAACTGATTAACCGCTTTGAAAATATTGTTTTCGGGAGTGTCGAAATCAATAAGTTCAATATAGAGGTCTTTCTGCGTTCTATCCTCACGGTTAAGAATAAATCCATCGCAGAGCAACTTAAATACAGCTTTGTTTGCTTCATAAATTGTACCGGAAATATTACGCAGCATTAGAATGACACTATCCACCTCACTCGGTGTGATACCATCTTTCGCATAGCGATTATAGAGGTATTGCTTCAGGTCGTCCGTAAGCAGAACCTCCGTCCTTTCTCTGTGTATCTGGTCGCCACTGACATAGGTGTACCCCTCGTCTTTGAACAACTCCATTATTGACATTTCCAATGCGTGTTCATTAAAATTTGCCATTGCGTTCACTCCTTTGGTATTCTGCATCAAATTATGATGCAACTACACTTGTATAATAAGCATTATAAAGTGCTTGTACTGTTTCATAATATTTATCTTCATAAGTTTCTGCTTGTGCGTCGGTATACTCTAAGAAAAACTGACAATCAACATCTTCGCCAAACTTATTATTTATAATTGTTGCTATATTCTCAACAAGTTCCATCATCCACATACAAACGGTTTCTTCTCTTGTGTGTGCTAGACTTTGATATTCCCATACATAATCAATCGGAGGTATAGGTGTTTCCTTATCAAAATCCATTTTTTTATCTACGAAATAATAGAAATATTCATCAATATACTCTCCAATAGATATTTGAGCCACATTCAAAATCATCATCAGACGATTTTCTTTATTTATAGGTTCAAAGATATTAGGAGTGCCGTTCCATTCTAATTCTCGGTATCTATCATAGCTTCGATGAAAATATTTTGCTCCATCATACAAATAATCCCTTCCCAAATTATATTTCTCTATATCTTGCTGAAGTTTATCTATACATCCCTGTAACCAATACTTTCCCGTAAATTGTTTAATCTTATATCCGGCTTGATTTAATATCTCATTTTGTAATTCTTCAGAACACCGGCAGTATTCCGAATAAATTTTCCTTGTATGCTTTTCAAGCGGATATAGATTAGCTGCTATAATACACCACGGCAAATAATCTCTTTCCTCTTGATTATCAATTAGAAAAAGTCGAGCTTTTTCTTGCAATGCTATACGTTCCTTTTCGCATTGCAATTTCTGTATTTCCTTTTCATGTCGTGATTGCAACCAATAAATCAAAAAAGAAACTGCTATTGTTGCCACCAGTGACAATACTCCGATTATAATCTGAATTATATCTGCTAATGACATAGGTTCCTCCTTGTAAATGATAATTTAGCGGCTTGACATTGTTGTAAGAATTATTTTCTGCAATTCTTGCAGTTTTTCTATTTCAGAAAGATTTTCTTCTTTGCAATAAATAAGGCTCATAACCTTTTGGGAGAAAGATTTCTGTAATTCAAGTGGTGGAATTGCTATTCCATAAGCATGAACATCGTTTCGATTTAATGTAGGAACTGCACTACCACCAACAAAGCCATCATAATTTAGATTTTTGAGCAAATAAAATACCCACAACGGTTCTGCTTCATAAATTTGTTTTACATAGAGCGATGTGTTATGTGTCCAACAGTTGCAAAGGTACAATCTTGGGTTGCCAATATTGCCGCTTCGTCCCATTACAATAACAGGAGCTTCAGCAGTAAACTCATCATGATACCCAATTGTTCCGGTTGAACCTGCAACGGGATATTTACCACCAGTCATTTCAGTTCGAGGTAAATCATGCCCCCTTTGTAGTTGCAACACATCGCCAACAGTGCCTTGTTTCCAAGAAGATTTATCTGAGTTGGACTCAAAATATTTTTGATACAATGTTTGAGCAGTATCGTCTAAATTATCATTTATCTTCTGTTTCAAATCTATTCTATCGGTTATCGTCTTGTAGGCTTTCACTATTTTTCTCTGCTTTTCAATATCTGGTACTGGAAGTTCCACCATACAAAGCTCATTCCAATCGAAAATCTCTCTTACGCTTCCGTGTGACTTATACCTTGCATAACGGTCAAATTCTGGTCGGCTGAACCAAAGCATAAGATATTCAGGGTCAAGTTCCTCTTTATTTTCAACTTCAAAAACTGTATAAGAGCTTGAAATGATACAATCTTCTTCATCTAAATAAGCAATAGAAATTTTCTCTCCATTTCGTGAAGTAACGGGTCCGTATGCAAACTGTCCCGTTCTGACTATCTTATAATTCGATAAATCAGTTCCTACAATATTTGCGATTGAAGGAATAAATTTTTTACTTATACTTACGCCAAGCAACTTTGTTACGGCTAAATTCTTATTACGCTCGTCCACAAGTCGAATGTAATTGCCTAATATCTTATATCCTTTTTCCATTCCTACCACCTTAACCAATGTATTTTCTATGAGCAATTTTCACATTGCTCTGCTTGACCATTGCATATTGCAATGTCGTATCTATTCTTCTATGCCCCAAGAGCTGCTGAAGCTGCTCTATTGGCATTCCTTTGTCTATTGCCATTGTTGCAAGTGTTCGCCTGAATTTATGAGGGTGTACCTTATTTAATCCCAAGCGTTTTCCAAGCTGTCGTAATCTCACTTCAATACCTCCGATATTCATTCGATTATACGGAGATTGTAATGAAACAAAAAGTGCTGGATTGTCGTCCTTTCGGCTATTTAAGTAATTCTGCAAATGTATTTTTGTTCTTGCATCAAAATATACTATTCGCTCCTTATCGCCTTTGCCGAAAACCACACATTCTCTTTCGTTAAAGTCTATATCCTCACGATTTAGCAACACCATTTCTCCGACACGCATCCCCGTTGAAGCAAGCATATCAATCATCGCCAAGTCCCTGAGTTCTGTGCAATTATCTCTCATCAATTCAAGTGCTTCATCTGAATAAGTTTCCTTAATGTTTGTTCCGGTCTTAACCTTATGTATTCGCCTGACCGGACTTTTCAAAATATAATCCTCGTCCTCAAGCCAAGAGAAAAAACTGGAAAGTATTCGTCTTATATTATCTATCGTAACTTTACTTGATTTTTTCTTTGCTTGATACTCTGTCAAATAACAACGAATGTCGTCAGTTACGATATATTTGATACTCTTTCCAATACCATCAAGCATTGACTGTATCGTTGCATTATAGTATTTCAGAGTTTTCTCAGAACAGCCTTCAATACGCTTTGCCGATAGGAAAGATTCTACTAAATTCTGTTCTGAAAGTTCCTCATCTTTTTTTATCTTTGTTACCTCATAATCAAAAAGTGTATACTGCAACACCTCTTGCAATCTTTCTGTCTGTGCGTTATTCAGATAAGGTAACATTCCTTGAATAACATCAGTGATTAGGTTCTGTTTCATAGTCAATTCTCCTTTTCTTTTTTAAGAGAACGACTACCAGTGGCAGTCCCTTGTTTTAACTCCCGCCACTGATGGGAGTTCTATTGTAAATGATAATTTAATAAACACCACTGATACAATTTTCTTCAAGGTGTTCTTAGAAAATAAGCCGACTGCCACAATATCTTTCACGGATATTGTACAACTTATGGGTGGTGGCACTCCTAAGACAGATGAAGATAGTTTTTGGAACGGTAACATTCTTTTCTTTACTCCTAAAGATATTTCACGTTCACCATTTTGTATTAGTACCGAAAAGCATTTGACCAATGAGGGGTTAAACAACTGTTCAAGTCGATTATATCCACCATATACAACATTCGTTACCTGTCGTGGAACTGTCGGTAATTTAGCTTTAGCAGGTGTACCTATGGCTATGAATCAATCGTGTTATGCTTTGAAGGGAAAGAATGACTTTCCAGCCTTATTCGTATTCTCTTTTACCCGATATGTAATAGCAACAATGAAGAAAAAAGCATCGGGAGCTGTTTTTAGTGCATTGGTAACACGAGATTTTGAAATGGAAAAAGTATTTGAACCTAATTTTGAAGACGCAATTCTATTTGAAAAGCGTGTCGAACCTCTTTTTGCTCAAATTCTTGCAAATACCAATGAAATACAACAGCTTCTTGACTTGCAAAATGCTTTACTAACTCAGTTATCAAGCCGCTAAATTATCATTTATCTTCTGCTTTAAAGCAATTCTCTCCGTAATTGCCTTATAACTGTTCACTATTTCAAGCTGGTTTTCAATAGGCGGAATAGGCAATTCTAGTCTGCATATATCATCCCAAGTAATCCCACCACGAACGCTCCCGTCAGTATGTAACCAACAAATTCGGTCAAATTCCGGTCTGCGAAACCACATCATCAGATAATCTTCATTCAAAATGCTGTTATCTACTACCTCAAACATAAAATACGCCGGAGAAACAATAGCAGGTTCTTCTTCATCATACAATGCAACCGGAAGTCGTTCATCACGACCAACGTGCATTGGATTACACGCAAACTTTCCTTTTGTTATCAGTTTATATTTACTCAAATCCGTACCAATGACATTTGCAACCGACGGCATAAAGAACTTGTCTATGTTAATTCCCAAAACTCTGTCTGTTATGCTTTCTCTGTTCCGAGTATCAATCAGTCGGATATGGTTTCCTAAAATATCATAATTCGATTTCATATCCCAACTCCTTAAATACAGCAAGCAAATCTGATTTAGATTTTTCCTCTTGAGCAAGAAGTTCTTTGAGTTCTCCCTGCAATGATTTCATTTTGGTATCAAAGTCGATGTTCTCATCACGGTTGACAAACTCAATATATCTGCTCGGTACAAGAGTAAATCCTTTTTCCTTTACTTCATCAAAAGAAGCAGAATAGCAAAATTCCGGCACATTCTCATAAGTTTCCTCATAGCCTTCCTGCTGCCAGTTATGATATACACTTGTAACTTTGGCTCTATCTTCCTCTGTCAATTCAATGTACTTCTTCTCATAAGGACTGCCCATCTGTCGTAAATCCATAAAGAGTATTTCATCTTCTCGATTACGATAGCGTTTTAGCTTTCCATTCTGTTCCACGACACGAGCCTTTTTATTCTTATTGAGTACCCAAAGGGTAACGCTGATGTCTGTGGTATAGAAAAGGTTTCTCGGAAGAATAATGATTGCTTCTACCAAATGATTTTCTATAAGCTGCTGTCTGATTTTTAACTCTGTACCATCATCAGATAATGCACCATTGGCAAGCAAGAAACCTGCTACACCGTTTTGAGAGAGTTTGGAAACAATATTCAGTATCCAACCATAGTTTGCATTACTTGTCGGCGGAACTTCATAGCCGTTCCAACGAGGGTCATCTACAAGCTCATTTTCGGCTCTCCACTGCTTCTGATTGAAAGGCGGGTTTGCCATAATGAAATCTGCTTTAAGGTCTTTGTGCTGGTCATTGGTAAATGTATTGGCTGCCATTTCTCCAAGATTTGCAGAAATACCACGGATAGCTAAGTTCATTTTTGCCAGTTTGAAAGTGGTATTTGTGTATTCCTGACCGTAAATAGACACTTTCTTTTTATTACCGCTGTGTGCTTCTACGAACTTGATGGACTGCACAAACATACCGCCCGAACCGCAACAAGGGTCATAAAGTATTCCATCGTAAGGCTCAAGCATTTCGGCAATCAGGTTTACAATACACTTTGGTGTGTAGAACTCTCCTTTACCTTTTCCTTCTGCAAGAGCGAACTTACTAAGAAAATACTCATATACACGACCTATAATGTCGTTCTCTTTATCATCAGTGTTGATACGATTGATTTCATCAAGCAAAGAAGCCAACTTTGCCGTATCAATATGTAAGCGGGAGTAATAGTTATCCGGCAAAGCACCTTTCAGTGCCGGGTTGTTCTTTTCAATCGTATAAAGTGCTGTATCTATCTTCAGGGCAATATCGTCCTGCTTTGCATTTTCAATAATGTACTTCCAACGGCTTTCTTCAGGAAGATAGAATACATTTTCCTGAGTATAAAACGGCTTCATATCCGCATACTTTTCGCCGTGTGTAGAAATAATCTTATTACGGCATTCCTCAAACTTGTCACTGGCAAATTTAAGGAAGAATAAACTCAGAACAACGTGCTTATACTCCGCAGGCTCAACAGAACCTCTCAGTTTATCAGCACTTTTCCAAAGTGCTTCTTCCATTGATATTTCTTTCTTTGGTTTAGCAGCCCTTGCCATCTATAATTACCTCCGTGTTTTAATCTTCGTCTAAAATAACTTCGCATATATCTCCAATATCACAATGAAACACCTGACATATCCTCATCAGTACTTCAAGAGATACTGGCTCATTCTTATTTATCTTCGTTGCAGCGTATGATGTAATTTCGGCTGCACGCATTAAATCCTGTCTTTTCATTTGATTGTCAATCATAAGTTTTTGAAGTTTGTTATAGCATATCTTCATCAGTAACACCTCTTCATCTTATAATTCTTCTTCGTTACAGTTAACCATTTAACATTATATATTAAATTTTCAGGCATTTCAAGATTTCAGACAGAAATGTAACCTTTCAGACACTAAGGTGTCATTTTTTGCAAACACCTAATGCAACTCTTCTAAAGAATAATAAAAAAGAGATGCCGAAGCACCTCAATTATACATTCTATTATTAACATTCAACGCAATCATTGCTATGACCTTTTCTATCGGCGGCTCTTTTCCGTCCGGTGCAACTGCTTTCCAAAAAGCGATTGCTTCCGGTTCAGCACTTTTCATTGCTTCCCGAATGGCAAACTTCATTTCCTCTTTTACTGCTTTTTCGGTTGTTCCATTTTCTTTTGCTATTTGTCTGAAAATGTCGTTCACTTCTACTTCCTCCTATGTCTATTAGTATGTGTCTATCACTGACAGTTGTTGTTATAGCATATTCTCTCTGTCGAAGTCCCGAAAAATTTGTCGATAGCAGAAATTTTTTATACCGAAAAAAGAAAGCTCGTCGATTAGGACGAACTTCTGTGTTTTATGGAAGTATTTGCTTTGATTGCTTCACAAGTGTATCTATAACTTCATAAATTCTGTTTCTATCTTCAGGAGCAAGTTTTTCAAGCTTCTCATTAAGCATTGAGTTCTTGACTGTATATCCCGTTTCCAGGACATCAGTAAGAACCATATCCGATGATACACCTAAAGCATTTACTATCTTTATGAAAGTTTCGAGTGACGGAATTTTCTCTCCACGCTCAACCATACCAATATAATTTGTTGTCAAATCTGTTTTCTCAGCCAAATCTTCTTGACGTAATTTCCTCGCAAGTCGGAACTTTCTTATATTCTTGCCGATTGTATCGAGCTTCATCACATCACCTCCCTTAGTGTGTTTCCATAACTAATAGTATAGGTTAAGTTGATTTCAAATCACACGCACCCAAAGGAAGTCAAACCAACTATTAGTGATGATTCCAAACTGTTTTTATGTTATACTATAAAAGTAGTAATTCACGATTGTTAATGGCGAAAGACAAATCACAACCCAAGAGCCAAGTTAAACAATCTCCATAGAATAAACTTAGGGGTAAAAAGGAATGGACGAACAAAAGATAATATTCAGTAATCGGTTTGAAAAAGAGAAATTTGAGGATTACAAAACAGATTTGGGAACTGGCAACACAATCACTCCTGACTTTACGGAAGCTGATGATTTTTTAAAATTTATACAGAAGAACCGCAGAAGTGTTCCAAGTAAAGAGCGAATTGCTGACAAGGATAAATTTATCAAAACCGTTTACGAACTATCCAATAGCTTTGAAATTGACGCTGACCTGATAGAATTTGCCGAGGGATATATCGCCAACATCTATGTAGATTATGCCTGCTACACTGGATATATCAAGAAGCTGTTAGCAATTCTTTTTATCCTTGCCGATGATATTTCCTTTTTAGACGGCAGTAAAGAAAATGCCGATATGCTTTTTAGCTTCACTTATCACACACACCATATTTTCCTGAATAACAGAGAAACAACTGATTTCTCATAATGTACCCGATGGCTACTCAACTGAGCAGCCATCTTTTCAATTTTCCAGACACCGTCTGGAATTTTTAATATGCCGGAATACCGTATCCATAGATATTGCTGCTTCCGACTGCGTACTGTCTTTGCTTGCAGGCGTCGCCTGAGTTGCCCTCTACGGTATAAACTGTGCCATTCTCACACTTCTCTACGATACCAACGTGGTCTGTTGTACCGTCGCCTTCCCAATCAAAGAAGATAATATCTCCTACCTTTGGTTCATAAGTGCGGTCTTGCCATTTCCCATTTGACTTAAACCAGTTTGCACCATCCACGCAACCTGCAAATTTCGGAACAAGTCCGCTTTCAATATACCCGCATTGGTCAGCACACCAAGATACGAAGCAGGCACACCATTCCACTCGACTATTAAAGCCGTACCAGCTCCAGTAAGGTTGTCCGCCCTGATTGCCTAGCTGTGTCAAGGCAACCTCAACAATCGCCTGATTACCTCCGGCAGTAAAGGCTCGCCCATACGGATAGTATCTCAAAACGTGAGCCGGATATTGGGTATCTCCATAACTGTCCCAACCAAGCCTTTGTGCCTGCTGAGTGGAAAACTCCACTGCATTGGCATAAGAATAACCGCCATACTTTGTTTTTGCCCAAGAAATATACCCATTACCGAAGTTGTAGCCTTGCAAGGCAAGTTTGATATGCTCCATATCTATCGGACTTTCCACTTCTGCCGAAGTAAGAGCCGCTTTCAATTCCTGAACTCCACACTGGATAGAATATTCAGGGTCTTTAATTCCATTAGGTTCGTGCGGATACCTTGTATTGAAACTTCCCTCTGCTGCCTGCATAGGGTCAAGTCCTCTGCCACCGCTTTCCTGCATCATAACCGCCTTGATAAGTTCCACATACTCAGGAATGCCGTACTCTTTGGCATACTTCTGTATGATGGGTTCATAGGCTTCTACCTCTGCACTTACCGGAGTATAGGAATTACTGTCACTTCCTCCTCCAAACATTGCTACGGCAGCACCAAACAGCACGACAATCATAATAATCAGAACCGCTATCCAACCGCCTGCGGCGATTGCTGCTACAAGTGCTTTTGTCCCTGCAATAATCGCTTTGACTGTCGCAACAGTAGCTTTCGCTGTGGCTTTAACGGTATCTGCTGTGGCTTTCGCCGCTTTCTTTGCCGTCTGAGCCGCTTTCTGTGTTGCTTTGGCTGTTGTTTTTGCTGTTTTCTGTGCTATAATGGCAGCTTCTTTGGTGGTCTTAATAGAAGTCTTTGCCGTTTGTTCTGCGGTCTTGACCGACCTTTGAACAGTATTGGTTGCACCTTTCGATACGGTCTTGACTGTCGTATTTCCTGCCGACCTTGCAGACTGTTTAATTGTTTTCTCCGTACGCTCCAGAGTTCGGATGCTCTGTTTTCCGACAGGATTGACCGATTGTTTCTGAAGCTGTTTCTCTGCACGCTTGGTCTTGAAATTCTCAATTCCCGTTTTGGCTTTCTGATAATTCTGCCTTGTTTCACGCACACCCCATCTGCCGACTTTATCCGCACGGTATGCAGTTTCGTGAACAGCCCTATCCGTTGCCGCTTCGATTTTATCGGAAGCATATTCCTCTGCGGAATTTTCCGAAGCATTGGTGGAATGTTCTGCCTTATCTTTCGTCATCACATAGGCTTTCTTCATTCGCTCCGTGGCAACTGCTGCCTTATTTATGGTCTTGATTGTACCTTTGCTTGTATCTCTTGTTTTTATATCAGCCATCGGTTTCCTCCTTTCTCGAAAAATAATAGAGAGTGGGGTTTAATCCACTCTCTTAGCGACAACAACAAGCCTGCCATTGTTTCTTGAATATTCACAAGTAGAAAGAGAAATCAGCTTGTCGCCATATTCTGCCGATACTCCGGTATCATACAAAGAAAGTTCCTTGCACTTAACAACATACGCATCAAACTCTGCCGCATTTTCTGCGTCCGTAAACTCATAATACTTAAAGCTATCGGAGCTGTCTGTATAAACGACTGTCTTAAAGACTGCAATCACTTCATACCGGTGTCTGTCCGTCAGTGTATCAAAGGTAATCGTCTTATGACCTTCCCAAAAGCTCTTGTTTCTGTACTTCATCAGTCCCGTAAACATCGAGCCGTCATTCATATGGTGTCCGTATATAATGATGTTGTCTGAAGGTTTCTGCACATCACAATTTTCCTGCACATATGGACAGCCATAAGCGGAATAGGTCTTATCAAACTTGTGCTTCAGGTAGAAGTTCGGCTCATTTACAGACTGCACGACCGGATAGTTGATATTGGTATCCTCAACCTTTATCCAACCCACCATATCCTCATTCTGCCGATAGAGTTCAAGATATTCCGCAAGATAGTCCTTATCTTCCGAAAACGTCACGCCCTCATTTTCCTTTTGCGGCTCGTCCTCCACAACCTCCGCAAGGTTATCATAGACTTCATTCTGCTTGGCAGAGTCAATGTGATTACGGATAATAAAGAAGGTGCTTACAGACAACACTACCGTAAACACCATTGCAATAATAATATAGATTTTTCTGCTCATTTTCTCTTACCTTTCCATATCATTTCTCTTAGGTGGAGTCAAATCTCTGCAATACTCCGGATACCTCAACTTGATACCCTCCATAAAATACGGAGCATATCCGCAACAGAACAGTTCCTCCGGTGTATAGAGATTTTCCCTGCCTTCTTCCGTAAATCCATTCCAGAGATTAAAGGCAAGGTGGCAGACCTTGACTGTGCCACTTGTCTGCCAACCGCCGTGCATACCTTCCGGTATGATGCAATCCCTCTTAAAATCAAACATCTTTCCGATGTTCATTCTTGTTTCTTCTGAAATACCCATCACATAGAAAAATGCTCTGTGATAGCAGTCGTTGACTTTGCACTTATCCAGATTTTCCAATACAAAATCTCTGTGTTCAGCATTGCGAAATTGAATCTTAGACATTGTAAATCCCTCCTTATGCTTCGCCTGGTTTGGTTGTCATCAGTTTATAAAGTTTCGTGTTCTTAGGGAATTTGTTTGCAAACGGTACAAGCGAACTTCCCACCTTGATAAGTCCGTGTCCTGCTTCCACATTCGTGATATAGGACATCTGGAGGTCAGAAATGTTCAGAAGTTTTGCAAGCTCAAGCCTGTCTGTGGAAGCCTGATTCAGCATAATGATGAACTCTGAGTTTGCAAGCATTGTTCTCGCTGTGTGGCTCTGCAAAAGGTCATCGACATTCTGAGTGATTCCACTTGCGTATGCACCGTATTTTCTCACACGCTTCCACAAGGTAAAGAGGAAGTTTGCAGAGTATTCGTGCTGGAACAGAAGATAAATCTCATCAATGAAGATAAAGGTGTTCTTACCCTTTGCACGGTTCTGTGTGATACGGTTCAGGATAGAGTCAAGGACAACAAGCATACCAATCGGCATAAGCTGTTTACCCAAATCAAGAATGTCATAGCAGATAAGGCGATTATTGGTATCCACATTCGTCTGCTTTGCAAAAGTGTTCAGAGAACCATGCGTAAAAAGCTCAATGGCAAGTGCCAGTTCCTTTGCTTCCGGTTCGTCCTGCTGCAAAAGTTCTGCCCTGAAATCCTGCAAGGTCGGTATATGTCCCTGATAATCATTCTGCTGATAACTGCGGTACACGCTTGCCGTGCAACGGTCAATGATAGACTTCTGCTTTGCTCCGAGATTTGTTCCGCCGATAAGCTGTTCACAAAGGGACATAATAAACTCGGATTTCAAAATGACAGGGTTTGCACCGTCGCCGTAATCCTTATTCATATCCATTGCATTGATGTGATTGTCGGAAGTAGCAGAAATATTGATTACTTCTCCGCCCATCGCATTGACAAGCTGTGAATACTCTCGTTCAGGGTCGATGATGATAATATCCGCATCTGAAGAAAGCACCTGATTGATGATTTCTCCCTTTGCCGCAAATGACTTACCGCCACCAGATACACCGAGAATAAAGGAGTTACCATTCAAAAGCTGCTTACGGTCTGCGATAATCATATTTTTGCTGATAACATTCTGACCGTAATAGATACCGTTCTCGTGGAAAATATCCTGCACCCTGAATGGGATAAATACCGAAAGGCTCTCTGTTGTAAGTGTTCTGAACGCATCAATCTTTCTTGTTCCAAACGGCATTACCGTATTGAGTCCATCTACCTGCTGAAATCTCAGTGTTGCAAACTGGCAAAGATGTTTTCTTGCTGTGGTAAGCAACGCTTCCGTATCATTCTCAAGCTGTTCCTTACTGTCTGCTGTAATAACCATTGTGATAACAGCGAACATCATTCTTTGGTCACGGGTCGTAAGGTCATCGAGGAACTCTTTCATTTCTTTCTTCTGCTGCTCCATATCATACGGAACAGTTGCAGAGAAGTTGTTATTGGCATTCTGCCTACGCTGCCAGTTTGTGATATTGGTTTCCACACCAAGCAGACGGTTCTCTGCTTCCTTTACTGCTTCATCAGTTGGAACGGGAACAATATCAATGGACATCATCAGATTTCTGTTCATATCCGTAAGTTCCGCTACCATACTGTCTTTGATATAGGACGCATATTCACGAAGAAAAAGGACTCTTCCATAACGGTTTCCCATCTTGAAATAGTCCTTTTCAAATTCCATTGTGTCGGGGCAGATATAATCCTTAAAATCGTGTCCCTTTTTTCTTGTTTCCTTAATATCAAAGTGGAAAGAGCTTTCTTCTCCCACACGATAGAAGTCGTGGAAAATACGAAGTCTTTCGTCTGTTTCCAGTTCCACACACTTACTTCCAAGCCTGCCGAAGTGAGCAATCAAATCTGCACCGACACGGGCAAAATAAGTTCTTGCGTCCTCCACACTCTTTTTGTTGATGGAAATGGTAATATACTTATCCTGAACAATGGAGTTTGCACCCGTTGCCTTATCAAGAAGCATTTTATTGTATTCCTCTCGATATTCGTCCAGATTATCTCCGGTTGTCGGAATAAGAATTGTCTGCTCAAAATCCAGTCTGTTGAGCCGACGATTATTGATTGTGATTTTTGTCGTTGCACCACTGTCAAGAGAGTTCAGAAGTTCGGAATATTCAAGGAACATCGCTTCCTTATCCTCACGGCTCGCCACTGCATAGTTAATATCCGTAAAGCGGTAGGTCTTTGAATATTTATCCTTTCCCACTTTGAAAATGCCATCATCAAAGATAGCTGCCACGGGAATCACGTCCTGCACCCCTTTCGGTACAACAAATTTTTCTTTATCCTGCTTAAACAAATTTGTAAGAGTCTTAATCATTTGACTTCAATACCTCCTTCTGCTTCTGTTCAATGCTTGGCTTCATCAGTTCGTAATAAACATTGGTGGAGTGAAATACCAGCTTCTTCGGCATTAAAAACTCCGATTTTATCCACGCATAGATTGCTTTCTCTGCGGTCATACCGTTGTACTTCACAAAGCCAAGTGCCGCAAACGGAGCAGCACCCAAAATGCACACCCACGATACGGTTTCCGTGCCAACATACGGTCTGAGCAAGAAATACAGTCCTACCGCAACGCCACAAGCGAGAACAGAAAAAATGAACTGTCTGAGCGACAGCCCAAAAAACATTGACTCTGTATAATTTCTGATTTCTCGGTTAATTTTTACTTCCATATCTGTTTCCTTTCCTGCGTTTTCGGTCTTTCTCCCTCACGCATTTATCATTCAGGCAAAAGACTTTGCCTTTTCGTTTACCGCCATAGTAAACGCATTTCTTACAATCTCTTTGGTTCATCTCAAAATCTCTCCTTAAAGTCCCATCATCTCTCGGATAATACGGTCAGACATTTTTACTGCACCGACAAGAACAAGCATATTAAATACCAATTCCCCGATATATGCCCACACCTGCGTAACTGCTGCTGCATCAGGATTCACTACTGGTGGCGATGAAGCAAATACGGAGAAAATAATACAAGCAAGTACAATGACTGCTCCCTCAAGCAGAACTGCACAATAGCTTTTGATAAAACTCTTGCCTACATTCTGTGTAGGTTCTCCTGCAAATGTGGAAAGCGGTATCGGTGCAAGTGCTGTGTACATATACAACTTGAAAAATCGTCCATACACTGTCATTATCAGAATGAACGACAGCACCGTGATAAATAATCCTCCGATAAGCGTTACCGCCCACAAAGGGATACTCTCAAAAAATCCGCAATCCTCTATGGTCGTTACCATCTCTGCGGGTAAGGTCGTCTGTTCCGGAGTTCCAAATCCAGCAGCATTCATAATGGTTGAAATCGTCCCTTGCACGATATTAAATAATGCAAGCATAAGCTCCATTCCGTATGTGATAACACCTTTCGCCAATGCAAAACGGACAAAGAGTTTTAAAGCGTGTTCCGGTTTCTTCACATCTGTAAAACTTCCGCAGGTCTTTACCATACCTATCACAAAAAACAATACAAGTAAGGCAAGCCCGATAGCCTGAACTGCACCGTTGATGTCAACAATAACCTTCCAGATATTCCCGCCCTTAAAGTTCTGCGGTGTAGTTGTGATGAGCGTCCATATTTCTGACAGTTTCTCATTCCAAGTTTCAAGGGCATTTTCAAGATTTTGAACTACCCAGTTATCACTCATTCAAAGCACCTCCTTACAATTAAGGGGTGTACCTTAACTTGGCACACCCCTCGATAACTGTGTAACTCTTATCTTAGCCTGTGATAAGAGTAAGGATTTCTTTCGCAAAAGTGATAATGACACCACCCGCAAGAGTCAGGAAGCCATTGGCTCTCTGAGAAGGGTCGTGAGATTTGAGTGAAAGACCGACCTGCACGATACCAAAGCCAAGCAAAATCATACCGATGGCACGGATAAGTCCGAAGATAAAATCGGACAGATTATTGACTACGGTAAGCGGGTCATTCGCTGCAAATGCAGTCGTTGTCATTCCAAGTGCCAACGCACCGACAATGACCATTGTGCAGTAAGCACGGAAGCCTTTCTTAACCTTTCCGGTCATAGGCAGTTTCTTTGTTTCCTGAATGTCAGTTGCTTTTTTCTTAAAAATAGTCATAGTTGAATACCTCCAAAATTTAATTTGTTTGATTGTTTATGAACAGAGCTTCCATCTCCTCCTCGGAAAGAAGTTCCCAGTTCGTTTCTTCCATTTCCTTTTCAGGAAGTGTTGCAGGGTCAATGTCCCAAATGGCAATCGAAGCAATATCTTTTGTGACTTCTCCATGCTTATAAGGACTCGCCTTTCCGTCTGTGGTAAGTGCCACATTCGGGTGTTTCATAATGTCATATTTGAAATCCATAATGGGTCTTTCCCCACGGATAAACAAAATAGCGTACTGATTATCGAGCATACGCACCTCATCAGGGGTAAGTAACTCTCTGCCGCTAATCTGATAGTTGGTGGAATAATTACCGCTTCTTCCGGTACTCTTTCCGAACGTGTTGGTATCAATGGTTTCCTTGCCCAACAGCTCCGACACATATTTATGGGTTGACTGCTCATTTCCACCAAGGTAAAGAAATTCATCGCAGTTACCCACAATGCTCTCCCACTGTTTTTCAAACAAGGCTTTAAGCTGTGCCAAGTTCTGTAAGATGATGCTTACAGATACCCCACGGGAACGCATAACCGACAGTATCTTGTCGAAGTCGTCCGGCAGTGAAACATTGGCAAATTCGTCCATCATAAAATGAACAGGCATCGGCAAACAGCCGCCGTGGATATGGTCGGCTGCATAAAACAACTGCTGAAAGAGCTGTGTGTAAAGAATGGACACCAAGAAGTTGAAACTGGAGTCGTTATCCGGTATCAGTGCAAACAGTGCCACCTTTTTCTCTCCGAGTGACTGCAAATCCAGTTCATCGACAGAAGTAAGAGCAGCAAGACTTTCCAAGTTAAACTTTTCAAGCCTTGCTGCAAGGGTTATCTGTATAGATTTTAATGTTTTGGAAGAACCGGAATGATAAGAGTGGTAATACTTCAAAGCAATGTGGTCAGGGTTATCTATCATCAAATCTGAAAACAGATTATCAAGCGGAGAAGGACTTGGGTCGTCCTCGTCCTCAATCGCCCCGGCTCTTAACATTTCCATTACCATTGCAAAATTCTGTTCTTCCGGCGGTGCTTCATAATGCAGATAAAATACAAGTGCAAGCAGAAGCATTGACGCTGCCGTATCCCAAAACGGGTCATTGCTCTGTGAACCTTTCGGAGTGGTACTCTTGAAAAGATTTGTCACGAGCTTCTGCACATCATTATCATTCTGTAAATAAACAAATGGATTGTAACAATGGCTTTTCTCCATTGAAATCAAATCAAGCACACGCACTTCGTAACCTTTCTTCTCAAGAAGATGTCCCGTATCTCGCAGAATTTCCCCTTTCGGGTCTAATATCACATAGCTGTTTCTTGCAGCATTCATAATATTAGGCTTTGCATAAAACCTCGTCTTACCTGCACCGGAGCCACCGCACACAAGCGTATTCAGATTTCGTCTGTGCTTCTTGGCATTAAGTCCAATGCACACATTCTGAGTCATCAGCTTATTTTCTGATAGTGGCTTTTGTCGGTATTTTTTATCAATGGCTCTGACATTGCCCCATTTGGCAGAACCGTGTTCTTCTCGTCTGCGGTAATTCTTTCTTGTTGAGAAATAAATCCCGATACCCATTCCATAGCATAAAAGTAAAATGAGGACAGTTTTTAAGCTGTCCCCACATAATTTTATGGAAAATGGATTATCAAAGAGTGTCGCAAGATTGGCTGCTATCTCCGGCAATCCTCCGCTTATGGAAGGTGCAATCAGAAGTGCCAGCCATATGACCGGAACGATACCGACAATGGATAAAATAATGGCAGTCTGCCTGTCATTATCTCGCTTCATCTGAGCGTTTCCTTTCAATCACTTTGAACTTTTTCAATGGGGCATTTCCGACTTTTACAAGCAGGTCGTCTACTGCATCTGCGGACTTGCCTTCCTCCATCAACTTTGTTTTCTCATCGTTTAAGGAGCGAATGACAACACCGTGTTCATAATCGTCCAAAGCAATGTGGTAGAGTTTTTCTTTTTCCATATCTGCCCTCCGTTATCTCTCATAGTCCTTTGAACGTTCCTGCTTTTTGCGGAACATTTCATCAGAGATATGACTGTGAATTTCTGCCATTGCATTTCGTGTCTTGGAAAGCTCCGCACGAATTTCTTTCGGCTCTTTGGAAGCCAGTCCCTCCGGAATGCGGTTAATCGCAAAATTCTGTGTATCTACGCCATACTTCTTGCAAAGCATATATCCGATACACACTGCCTGAAAGCCCATATCCCTGCGGCTGTAACTTTCACTGTTGATAGAAAGCTGTGCGTGTCCGAGTTCCTGAGCGACACACTGGGCAACTGCTACGCTGTCGCCCACATTACGCTTCACATACAAGGTCTGCTTTTCATTATTATAGAAAGCTGCCATGTTCGGATACGGAAGTTCATCGGTTGCCGCAACCTCTACCGGAGATACATCAAGCATTGTCGTGATAAGTGCTTTCGGGTCACGGTTTGCTGATACTGCCGGAGCTTTCCTTCCATTTGTCTGCGTAACATCAAATACCTTTTTGACATTGTAGGAAATACCCGGAGAACCATCTGCTCTTGTGTATTCCACTGGTTCAAGGATAGAAATACTCTTTGCCCCTTTGGTAATCTTCACATTGTCCTTACCCCAATCATCAAAATCTTTAAGCTGTGTCGCCTGCGGATACTGACTGTAAATAAGGAGAGCATTTGCTGCGGAATATCTGTCCATTCGACTCTGCGTATCAAGAAAACTCTTGAATTTCTCAGGGTCACTCACAATCTCACGGGAAGCGTCATCAATCATCTGATAGACCTTTTCTTTTTCTGCTCGCTTCTTTTCTGCATACTCCTCTTTGGATAATCTCGGCTGATTACCGCCAGCCTTTGCGGGTTTGAAATCATTTGTCATAGTGAATTACCTCTCTTTTGTTTTGGGGTTTTTCTTCGGCTGACGGTGTACCGTCTGACCGTTTTTCTGCTGCGGCTTCTTGCCGTCTTTCTTAACCTCCAGCTCTTTACGCTCTGCTTCTTTTTGCTGTTTTGCCTGTGCCTTATAACGGTCAAGTTTCTCTTTGACCGATGGCTTTTCCACTGGCTTTGCAACACCCTTATCAGATTGCGTTTCTACCGGCTCTGAGTTTTGCCTTGACAGAGGGCTTTTGTCTGTTTTGGCGACTGAGGGGTTTGCGTTTGCTCGCTCCTCTTTCTGCATTGGATTTCTGACCGCTTCTTCCATAATGATTTCACTCTTGGATTTAGTCGGCTTTTCTTTTTCAACCGCTTCACGGTCTGCGATAGCTTTCTCTGCTTCACTGACAATCGAAGCCTTATCCACTTTGCCAAGTTCAAATCTTTCAACGATACGCTGAATTTTAGAAGCGTCCTCTGCTCTTGCGATAATATCTACCGGAGCGTTCTCTCCCTTTGTGTTCTTATCTCTGAGGACACAATAAAGAACGCCATAGCGTTTTGCCTGTTCGGTAAACTTCTTCAAATCCTTTTGCGGAATGGAAAAGACTTTCAGCTCCTTGCCTGACTTAATCATATTGGTAAGCCTTGCTTTGCCCTTCGTCTTTTGTTCCTGCTTCAGAACCGATACCAAAAGCAATGCGATATTCTTCGCCGCCGAACCGCTTAATCTTGCAGCAACTTCAAATCCTTCAAGCGAAAGCCTGACGACCTGCTCTGCTGCGTCACCACCGTTGTTCATAGCGTGATTTCTCCTTTCTCTGCTGTTTTTGTTCCTCTGTTTCAATATGCTCAAGGTTTTCTTCCATAACCTTTGACCTCTCCGCAATATCCTCGCAGAGTTTTACTTCCCGTCGGAGTTTTTTCAATTCTCCATTGATAGAAGCGATTTCATCTTTTGCCGCCTGAAGCTGACCATCATCAATATTTGTTCTTATCTTTTTTCGGAGATGTGTTCTTCCGGCAATCAGATTTTTCATCTGCTCCTCTAAGGAAGTCTTATATGAAAAAAGCTGTTCGTCCGTGGAAATATTTTCTCGTCCGAGCAGCCTTACTTCATCAGTAATCTTATCGAGCTTCATCAAATCATCTTTCAAAAGATAATGAAGCCTTGCGTTATTCTGTTTCTTATACTTGGGCAGATAACCGAGTCTGTAACAGTAATACAGATACAGCCCATAAAGTCCGCCTTTCTTTTTCAGCTTCTGCCCTCTGGTCTGCATACGGTACTGTCTTGGTTTATAAGTCGCCCTCTGGAACGGCTCAATCTCTGCCCATCTGTCACGATTTTCTTTGATACGCTCTACAATCCGGTCATTGGTATAATCTGCTCCGAGATTTTTCAGTCGTATCGGCTTATCGTATCCCTTTGGAATGACCGTCCAGTATTTTCGGCTTGGACTTAGGTTATAGGCATATCCCATTTCCTTGAGAGCAAACTGAAATTCTTTCAGGGTCTTGCTGTGGTCGATAGCATAATCAATGGCTTCTTTTGCAACCGAGTAGCGTGTCGGCATACCTGCCTTTTCTTTCATCGTCAGATAATCCGACTGCTTACTGCGGTTCGGATTCGGGTCATAGTAAAGTCCGTACTTCTCACAAATTCTGTCTGCAACTTTTCGGAATTTGAACCACGCTTTTTCCTCTCCCCACAAATGTTTGCCATCGACAAAAGAAATAGAGTTGATGACAAAATGGCAATGCAGGTGCTTTGTGTTCAGGTGGGTTGTCACAACGACCTGAAATCTTTTACCCCACACTTCATTTGCAAATTCCATTCCGATTTTCTGTGCCATCTCAGGAGATATATCTGTTTCCTTGAAACTCAAATATCCGTGATAGGCTTGGATACCGTCTGTCTTTTGGTACTGTTCCTTAACCGTTATGAACTGGTCACGGGCAATCGCCACATTACAGTTGATACCCTCAACATAAAATTCTCGCTCTGTTTTTTCTTCGTCCTTTGCATAAGCAATAACATCTGCAAGAGCCTGATACTGTTCCTTTGAAAACTCCCTTTTGATTTTGGCAGAAGTCTTTTCGGGATTGGTCGCATAGTCAATGACCTGACCGAGCCTTTCTGTTACCGACCACAACTTTGTTACTGCCATTTCATTTCGCTCTGATTTGGACGAAGATATGTCCTCTCAATCTCTGACTGGAACTTATTCCACTTCGCAGCTTCATTCTTCAGCATAGGTGCATCAATGAAACCGAGTGTATTTGCTTTGGCAGCAAGCTGATTGATATTATTACCGATAGAGGAAAGTTCCCTCATCACATCATAGAAACGGTCATCGGGTTTCTCTTTCGGTTCGTAACCTCTGATAAGTAAACGGATAAGTCCGGCTTCGGAAAGACAAGCCTTCTTTGCCTTTGCTGCCAAGTCCTGTGCTTCCTTGCGGTTAAAGCGGACAATCTTCTGAATGTTTCTCTTTCTCATAATCGGTATCTTCCTTTCTCTTTACTCTGCAATCTTTGTTAATCTGGAATAAGCACATCATCGTAACGCCAAGACAACTGCCGAGCAGTATTCCGGCGGCGATAAGTAATAACTCTCTCAAATCAAGTTCTCCTTTCTCACGGGGTATTAGGGGCAACCCCTAACGAGCCTTTTACCGTTTGGGAAACTGTGTTTATCCAAATGGTCTGCTCGCTAAGATTAAACATCTCCTCTGGGTTGCCCCGTTCTCAGGCTACTATCTCTCATAATCCTTTGATTTCGGCTTAAAAGGTTCAGCCACGATATTGCCGCACACTTCCTTAGAAAAGCGTTCAGGATACTTGAACTGTTCCTTATACTTCTTCATCATATCGTCCGGCAAGCTCTGAAAGCTCTCACTCTCAGGCGGTGCATAACAGATAAAGAACTTGCCGCAGATAATATCAACCATCTCTTTCTTATCGTTGTCCTGCACATAAACAGCACGATTAAGCGGAAGTCCTCTCATCTTTCCTTCCTCATTACAGATGATTGCAACGTCATCATCAAAGGGCATATATTCCTCAATATCCCCGCCGACAACCTCCTGCATTGCTTCCAGACTGTCGTCGATTACAATTTCCTTCGGGTACTTTTCCGGTTCTACCAAGAGAACTTTAATCTTTGTATCATTCATCGTTCTTCATTCCTTTCGTGTGTTTTTTTATTGTAAATTCCCATCCGCATACAAAGAAAATCGTTGAAGTCCTTACCTGCTTTTGGTGGTTCATCAACGATTTCATACTTATCCGGCAGAATGGTTTTTAAGGTCTGTGCTGCCTTTCTGCCCGCTATATCATTGTCAAAATGGATACGGATTTTCCTGACAGATGGGTTGCTGCCAAGATACTTTTCCAGTGCAATCGGCACTTTACTGTCCTCAATTTTCTTTGCCGGAGAATACACCCCAGACAGCGAAACAAAGCTCATTTCTTTCCAATCCTGCCCGTTCAGCTTCGCAAGCGTGGCATAGGATAACAAGTCAATGGCACACTCAAAGAGGTGTACTTCCTCCAAGTTTTCCTTACCAAGCCGAAAAGAATAATCTTTTTTACTGCCACTGCAATCGCCCATAATCCTACGCTTATTCGTGGAACGGTAGGCTGCATATTTGGGTTCTTTCTTCTCGTCATAGCCTACAAACACAACATTGTGATACGGCAGACTCTCAAAGATAAGGTCATTGGAAATACAGTAATTGATGATTTCAAAATCTATTCCTCTCCCGAAAAGATACTCTGTAATCACTCTGTTGGAAGCACATTTTTCAGGGAGAAGAAGTGGTTTGTTTTCCTCTTTTGACTGTGGTTTTTCATAGACTGGAGCCTGAATCGCTGTGTGTCCGATAATGGTTTCCACCGCTTCAAGGAAGCTGTAACCTTTGACCTTAATCAGATAATCCAAAGCACTCCTGCCGCCAATACCTCTCGACCACCATATCCATTTCCCATTTGAAATCTTCAAACTGTCGTGGGTTCTGGTGCAATAGGTGTTACCTGAAAACTTAACCAGCTCATACGGTTCATAATTTCTCAGGTAGGTTAATAAGTCCATCTGCTTCGCCTGAATGATTAACTCAGGTGCGATAAATGGCATATCGACCACCGCCTTTCTGTTTATCTCTCATACGATTTCTCCTTTCTGCCGCCGACTGCTTCGCCCTCATCAGGCTCTCCGCCGACAATCTCATTTTCCTTTTTATCCATATTGAGCAGGATATTCAGCTCATCAAGTCGAACAGTTTTTGCCTTCAATTCTTCCTCTTTGGCAAACGGCTTTTCGATTTCCTGCTTCGCTGTTTCAAATTGCTTTTCCGTATTTTCAAGGCTGTTTTTCGTATCAGCAAGTGTTTCTTCAAAGCGTTCAATGCCGTTATCTATTCTCACAATATTACCGTGAGAATCATCGCCAAGCGGTACATCTCTGCTTGTTTCGCCTTTTAATTTCACAACATAATTACGCTGAACCGTATCAAAATACAGTTCCATTTGAAAGCCACGGTACTCGCCAAGTGGTATCGCATCGGGACTGTTCATTGACTTGCAGGCATTGATGATTGCCTGACCTGCTTCGGCTTTTTCGGAATAAGAAACACCCGATACCGTCATTCCAAGCGGCTGCTCGTCTATCGGTTTCGGGTGTAATTTTGCTGTTTCAACATCTTTTGTAAGTCCCTCTACACGGGATTTCAAGTAAGCAATCTGTTGTGGGTAGAACTTGATGACCTTATCCTCCAGTCCATATTTCTCTGATAAGAAATTGGATTTTAACATCTTTAGCTTCTGTACTTGAATGTCTAAGTCCATCTTTTCTTTGATATATGGATTACCTGTTGCAAGCATTTTTATCTCTGCATAGGACAGTGCGGTTTCATCAATATCCTCTGCCGACCTAACCGGAGATTTGCTCGTCATAATCTGACTTGCGAACTTCTGCTTACCTTCCACAAGCTGATAGAGGTATGCATCAAAGGTCTGCTCTGTTACATAACGGTAAATATCAACCTGCGGATTTTCATTGCCTTGACGGACAATTCTACCGGAACGCTGCTCCAAATCTGAAGGTCGCCACGGACAATCCACATCGTGAAGTGCGATAAGTTTATCCTGCACATTCGTTCCTGCTCCCATCTTCTGAGTAGAGCCAAGAAGCACCCTGACTTCTCCCTTGCGTGTCTTTTGGAACAGTTCCTTTTTCTTCATATCCGTGTCGGCTTCGTGTATAAATTTTACTTCACTTTCAGGAATACCTCTCTCAATCAGCTTTTTCCTAATGTCGTTATAGACGGAAAATGTGCCGTCATTCTTCGGCGTGGAAAGGTCACAGAACACAAGCTGTGCCGATTTCTTGTCGGCATTTTCTTCCCATATTCGATAGATGTTATCGACGCAGGCATTGATTTTACTGCCCTCAAAATCAGGCAGCATATCGTTTAGCATACGCTGGTCAAGAGCCAGTTTTCTTCCATCATTCGTGATTTTCAGCATATTATCTACACTTGAATCCACACCGCCGCCACGCACCTGCTCAGCTCTCTCTGCAAGGGAAGCAACCATTTCTTTCTGCATTTCTGACGGCTTTACTGCAATGTTATGGTACTTTGCTTCCGGTACTGGCAGGTTCAACATATCCGCTGTCTTAATGTCCGCTATCTCCTTGAACATCGCCATTAGTTCAGGCAAGTTATAGAATTTTGCGAACCTTGTCTTTGCTCTGTATCCTGTTCCTTCCGGTGTAAGTTCCACTGCCGTAATGGTTTCTCCGAAAGTGGAAGCCCAGGCATCAAAGTGCTGCAACCCATTTTTCACAAGCGTGCTGTACTGCAAATATCGCTGTATCGTATAGAGTTCCACCATACTGTTTGAGATAGGTGTACCCGTTGCGAACACGGTCCCTCGCCCTCCGGTAATCTCGTCAAGGTAACGGCACTTCATAAAGAGGTCGGAAGATTTCTGTGCTTCCGTCTGTGCGATACCGCCCACATTACGCATTTTTGTATAAAGATAAAGGTTCTTGTAATAATGGCTTTCATCAACAAAAAGCCTGTCTACACCAAGTTCCTCAAAGGTTACAACATCATCTTTTTTCGTCTGGTCATTGAGTTTATCAAGTTTCTGCCTGATAGATTTCTTTGACTTTTCAAGCTGCTTTATGGAGAAGTTTTCCCCTCGGTTTCGCTTGAGTTCCGCAATTCCTCCGGTTATCTCCTCAAGCTGCTGTTCTAAGATTGCCCTCTGTCTTTCAATGGACATCGGGATTTTTTCAAACTGTGAATGTCCGATGATAACTGCGTCATAATCTCCAGTTGCAATCCTGCCGCAGAACTTTTTACGGTTCTTGGTTTCAAAATCTTTCTTTGTTGCGACAAGAATATTCGCCGCCGGATAGAGCTGCAAATACTCAGCCGCCCATTGTTCGGTCAAGTGATTTGGTACAACAAACAGTGACTTGTTACAAAGCCCAAGCCTTTTCGACTCCTGTGCTGCCGCCACCATTTCAAAAGTTTTTCCTGCTCCGACTGCGTGTGCAAGAAGCGTATTTCCTCCGTAAAGGATATGAGCAACCGCATTTTTCTGATGTTCCCTGAGTTCAATTTCAGGGTTCATACCATTGAAAATGATATGACTTCCATCATACTCACGAGGTCTGACGCTATTGAATTTCTCATTGTAAGATTTGCAAAGCCTTTCCCTTCGTTCAGGGTCAGACCATATCCAGTCCTGAAATTCCTGCTTAATCATTTCCTGCTTCGACTGAGCAATCGCTGTTTCCTTTTTATTTAGGACAGCCTTTTTCTTTCCCTCATCATCTTCGATATAATCAAAGATACGCACATCTTTTAAATTCAGCGTTTCCTCAATAATCTTATAGGCATTGATGCGGGAAGTTCCGTAAGTGTTATATGCCCTTACATTTCCTTTGTCATAGGATTTGCCCTCAATATTCCACTCACTCGTAAATGGAGAGAAGTGAACTTTGATATTCCACTGTGCATAGCGTGGTGTTTCAAGCAAATGAAAGATAAACTCCTGCACATCGTCCGGTGGCAACCAAGTTGCACCAAGTCGCACGGAAATTTCACTTGCAGTCAGGTCTTTCGGCTGCACCTTTTGAAGTGCTTCTACATTGACCTTATAATCTTCCGGATAGAGTTCTGCCGAGTTCTTTGCAATCTTCAGCTTTTCCCTGACATTACCCGAAAGGTATTCATCAGCCATCAGATACTTCGGTTCGTAAGAATTTCCATACTCATAAAGCGGGTTTAGGAAGATAACACCCTTTAAGTCCTCAAAGATTTCATTCTCCGATTTACCGGAAAGCTCCATCATATAGTCCATATCAATCGTGGCTTTTTCTCCAAGAGATACCGCCAACGCTTCGCTTGCCGTATCAACAGAAGTAACCGGAGTATGCGGCTTAATTGTCCTCTTAGAAAACATATCAGCCTTACGTTCCAGTTCTCCGTCCTCTCCGATTATCTCCAATGCGGAAAGCAAAGAGAATGAACTGTCCTGCGAAAAAGCAGAGGTATTTGCACGGCTATTAATAAGTCCGTACTTACCTGAAAAGGTATCATAAAGTCTGTTTAATCGCTCCTGCTCCGCTTTGATTTCGCTGTCAGGGTAATCTTCTGTCTGCAATTCAATCAGCGTTCTGACGGAATTTCTAATAGCAATCATACCCTTAATTCGGTTCTCTGCGGTTGCCGACACTTCCACCGGAGTCATACGGGAATTTTCACGATAATAGATTTTATCGTCTACCACCGTATATGAAAAGTTTCTCACTGCCGGGTCTGCCGGAATAGAATTATCTTCCTCCTCCAGTTCTTCCTCGGCTTCATATTCCGTGATTTCTCCGTGAATGTTTGCTACTGCTTCATCAAGCTGTGCTGCAAGGTCTGCATTTTCATACGGCACACAAGTTGCTTCCATACCGAAACGCCCCGATACCATTTTCATTTCTCCAAGTATCATTTCGGGGTGCTGCACAAAATAAGAGTTCATCTTAATTCCGTTCTCATCGGTATCAAGATGAATCCAATCCGGCTCAATATCTATCAGTCTGTCACGCTTTTGCAGGATAAGAATATCCGAAACGACTTCCGTTCCTGCATTACCCTTAAAGGTATTATTCGGCAATCGAATTGCTCCAAGAAGCTCTGCTCTCTGTGCAATATACTTTCGTACTGCTAAAGTTTCCTTATCCATTGTGCCTTTGCTCGTTACAAGAGCCATCACACCGCCGGGTCTTAACTTATCAAGGGACTTGGCAAAAAAGTAATCGTGTATCAGGAACTTATGCTTGTCGTACCTTTTATCTAACACCTTAAAATCTCCAAAAGGCACATTGCCAACCACTCCATCAAAGAAGCTGTCCGGCAGATTGGTTTCTTCAAATCCTTGTGCCGCAATGGTTGTTTTCTGATAAAGCTGCTGTGCAATCCCTGCGGAAATCGTATCAAGTTCCACACCGTAAATCTTACTGTCTTGCATTGCGTCCGGTAGCATACCGATGAAATTACCGATACCGCAGGACGGCTCTAACAAGTTGCCTTCCTTAAAACCCATCTGCTCCATTGCCTTATAAATGGCTGTGATAACTTCAGGCGGCGTGTAGAACGCAGTCAACGTGCTTTCTCTTGCCGAAGCATATTCCTCCGGTGTTAACACCGAAGAAAGTTCCAGATACTCCGTTGCCCACGCTGAATTATTTTCATCAAAGGCTTCTGAAAGCCCACCCCAACCAACATACTTTGATAAGATAATCTGTTCTTCAGGAGTGGCAAATCTGTTTTCTTCCTGACATTTTTTAAGAAGCTGTATCGCCATAATATTTCTGCGGAAGCGTTCCTTTTTACCAACCGTTTCAACCTCATTTTCTCTAAGATTAAAGGTGTGACGGTCTGCCATAGGCACATCAGGGTGCAAGTCAAAGCCTTTGACTTTTTTCTTCTGCTCCCAAGCGGGAACTAACGGCTCAGGCTCTTTTTCATTTCTTTCTTCGGCAGGTTCTTCCTTTACAATCAAATGCTCATTCATCGGATTCTCTCGCACTTTTCTGTCAAACTCTGTGCGTGAAAATTCCTTATTGAACAGTGGCAT
This sequence comes from Eubacterium sp. AM49-13BH, assembly GCF_003464165.1. GTDB lineage: Bacteria > Bacillota > Clostridia > Lachnospirales > Lachnospiraceae > Lachnospira. The sequence goes on from NZ_QSEK01000009.1 coordinate 49,991, forward strand.
ATCATAGTCATAGAGCATTACTCTCTCATCATCAACAGATAAGATTTCGTACTCAGAAGCACCGATATACACCTTATCGCCAAGATGATATTCATACTGCACATCTTGTAGCTGTTCTGCTTCTTCAGGTTCTTTTTCGGTTGGTTCGACCTCTTGCTCCGGTGGTGCATTAGAAAGTATCTCACGATTTCTTTTCGTTTCCTCGATTTTGGCTCTGTGTTCCTCTTGACTTTCAAGCCACTGAGGATAGCGTTCTTTTTCCTTTGGATTTAAGTATCTGTCCATTCGGATAAGTTCCCCGATACGCTTCTCCACCTGCGACCACGAAAGTGTGATATGTGGATTTTCTTTACCGATGCCTTTCGTAATCGTAATACCTTTTCCATCGTGGCTCTCATCAATGCCTGCCCCGATTATGACGGGATAAGAACCGCCCCAACCATATTCATTTTTCAAGAAGTCGGCATTTTCTTTTGCAGAAAGACTTTTTTCAAACTGCTCATAAATACGCATTTTTCCCTCAGAAAATCCGCTTCCATTCGCAAGAATAGCGTCGATAATCTCCTGAGAAAAAGTAAAGGCAGAGGTTTTCTTTTCCTCTGCCCGACCGTCTAATATGAATGTCATCTGACCGTCCATTGACGGTAATGGTTTTATGCTGTCACTTAATTCTCCCAGTAATCGCATAGCTTCAAAATGACGGGCAATAACAGCCCAATCATAATAGCTCTGTGCGGTTCTGCTGTCGTATTTGCCCTCCCACAAATGCAGAACGTTTTCAAAGGTCTTGTACCCTACTGTCCTGCCGTCCTCTAAAGTAAGTTCGGTATAATCATTATTGAAAATACTCTTTATATACTCTGTGCGGTCTTTGTTATCAGGATTACGTTCATAATAATCTTTGATTTCTTCCAGACTTGCTGACAAATGTGGTGTCGTTCTGAGAATTTCATTGATTACTTCATCACGTCCAAAGAACGGAAGGCTTTTATCCTCGTGCGTTCTGTCGTAATACTCTAAGCGAATATCACTTCCGCTTTCACGATTTCCTGTGCCGAATTGCGAAGGGAGTTCATCAGACGAACCCATTTCATCATATCCTCCGCTTTCATCTGTTCGGTCACTCCCTCTTTCTGTGCCATCTGGCTCAGAATTGTTTTCTCCATCTTGCTGGCTCTCTGTTCCACTTCCGCCAAGTGCTGTGTCAGTTCGCCCCTCGTCAGGAGATTGTAGTAAAGGACTCTGTGATGTTCCTTCAGAAACTCTCTCCTCATCTGAGCGTATCTGCCCAACGTCACTTCCGGCTGCTGTGGAAGTTTCAGGTTCGGAAGGCTGTAATCGCCCACCATCGTGTAGGTCAGTTCGTTCATTGTCCAAACTCCTTTCGTCGTTATTTTCAACCTTATTGTATTCATTTCTGTCCTGACCGACAATTATGCGATTTTGACGGTTGAGTGCAGTAATTGTTTTAGATATTTCCGTCAATCCCATTTCTGCAATATCACTGGTAGCAAATCCAAGTGCATTGAGTGTTTCCTGCGTATTGAAGTTGGTAACATCTCTGAAATCATCAAGTTCAAAATAACCGTCCGTATCAACGCCGAGCCTTGACATCATCATATATGCCACACTGTTTGTCACGACATTTTTATAAATGAAAGCCACAATATCCTCTTCCACTTCCTCAAAGGAACTGCCCTCGGTTGCATAGTAAAGGTCTTGCAGATAATCAGGGATATTATCCTCTGCCGCATTTCTTGCTGCTCCCATAATTGCTTCGGCAAGACTGCTCTTATTCTCAATCTCTCCGAAAGTGCTTTCCAATGTTTCAATCACATCAGCTTCGTATTCCTGACGCATATTCCAAATCGGGACTGTTCTTGAATATCTGCTTTCGTGAGTATCTGAAATATCAAAGTAATGTGTCAGTCTTTGCCGTGAACGGTTTTCATCAGCAAAAACAGCAATACCTCTTGCACCTCGGTTGACCCATCTGCCAAAAATTTTGTTCCACTGCTCTATCTCAAGAACCGCTGTTGCATCGGGTCGCTGTGCATATACAAGAAGCTGTTCGTCATAGCGTAACTTATAATTTCGGCAAGCCGAAGCTAAGAATGCCTGCCAGTTCTGAGGATTTGACACAACCGTTTTGCAGGTGCGGTTGTAAAGCTCAGAAATAAGGTCATATTTTCGTGCCATTACTCTTGCACCTCCTTATCGCTGTTTTTCTCTGTTTCTGGTCTTGTTTTTTGACGATTCGGATTGATTGATAGGTTCAACTTTGCTTCCACTAAGCTCCATTTTTTCAGCAAACTCGCATATATGATAGCAGCAATTTCCGACATACAAATGGTAGTCATCAATATACTTGCACACTCTGTCTGCTGTGTGTCCATCACGAAAAGTAATCCTGATTTTTCCACCATCGGGAATATAGAATTTTAAGTTGTAATGACTGTCTATAAATCGAATTTGCTTTTCCTGCGGCTCTGCTCTATTCTCCTGTTGCTTCATTTTCCTTACCTCTCATTTTTGTTGCTTCATCAGAACCGCCGCCCAAATACGAAAAGAGTTTACCGGACTTTGTATTCTTCTGAAGCTCCATAATCACACCCATATCAGGAATCGTGATATTCGGGATTTTCAGGATTGCTTCCATATCAAGCTGCTGCAACTTTTTCTCCGTATCACAACCGGAGTCAAAGAGTTTATTCAGCACCTTGACCTTATTCTGAAAAGTTGCTTTGTCTTTCACGAAAATACCTCCTTAGCTAATGTTGATTACAATAGAAATACTGCCGCTCTGTTCTTCTTTCTGCGGATTACGTGAATACTCAGGAAAAAGGGACTGTACTCTCTGCCTTGCCCTGCGTATGGTTTCAAAACAAGGAAGTCCGTATGCTCGGTAATTAAATACAATATCCTCAAGCGGAAGATTTCCGGCAGGTATATATCCGTATTGGTTGTAATAATGCAGAATGAGAAGCATATCATCATACCTCGACATCGGGCATTCCTTTAAGATTTCAAGCACTCGGCTCTCCACCGTTTTCTGTTGTTTCATAATGTTCCTCCAAAAATTAAAGGGACAGAGTTTTTACGCTCTGCCCCGACTGGTTAATGTTCGCTTGTTACTTACTTCTTACGGTTTTTAACCTGAAGAAAGATAAAGCCGCCGACAATAACGGCGACTAATGCGATAGCGATAATTGTCTTTGCTTCCATTACTCGTTACTCTCCTTTTTCTTCTTTTTGTGTGCAACAACAGAAGTTACAGCGATACCGACAGCAGAAAGTCCGGCAAGGACATACCAAAGTTTCATATTGGTATCATCTCCTGTTTTCGGAGTATCTCTTAACTCATTGTGCATTTTTACAACGGCTGTTTCATCAAGTTTGATAGTAACATTCTGGTCGGCAGGTGTGATATATGCGGCAGACGCATTGTTTGCCACTTCTGATACGGTATATTCGCCAATACGAAGTCCCTCAATCACGATTTCGCCGTTCTTATCTGTTTCAAATGTCATATCATAACCGTTTGCTCCGGTTACTCTGAACGCAAAACCTTTAACCTTACCATCTGAAGATGTCTTGACGATTTTCAGTGTTCCACGCATAGCTTCATTGATAAATCCAACACCAGCCTTATTCTCAACGGAATAAGTTGTTTCGTCTTTCTCAATGAAAACAGAGTATTCTCCCTTATCAAGCAGGAAGCCCTCTGGTGCTTTTGTTTCACGGACAATATATTTTCCGTAAAGAAGCTCTTTCATCTCATAAATTCCGGTTTCGGTTTCTTCAAGATTTCCGATAAGTTCATCGCCATCATCAATCTTTCCGTTCTCATTGGTGTCCTTATATACCTCAAAGGTTGCACCCGTAAGTTTGTTATCTGGATATTCAGCGTCCATCTTCGTGAGTCTGATATTGCCGTGAACATACTCATTGACAATCTCAATTTCAACTACCTGCTCGGCTTTGCTGATATTGACCTCATACGCTTTTTCATCAAGAACAAATCCCTTTGGCTGCTCGATTTCTCTTACAATCCATTTGCCATAAGGAACTTTTGCAAAAGAAAAACTACCGTCTTTTGCAGAGGTAGTCGTCATAAGTGCAGTATCCTTTGTAAATTCTGTTTCTTCGGCTTTGAAGATACCGATAACAGCACCCTCAAGTGCTGCTCCATTCTCGTCAATCTTCTTACCTGATACAGAACCATAGATAAGTTCATTCTTGATTTCTTTTCCGTCATTCACTTTGATTTCAACCGTTGCGGTATCCTGACCTGCGTATTCAAATACAACCGGATACTTCGTATCAGAGAGAATATAATGCTCATCGGTTGCAATCTCTTTGACATAGTATTTGCCAAACGGAAGGTCTGACTTCATAACAGCAGTTCCATTTTCATTTACGCTGATAATCTCAATCAGTCCATCAGCCGGAATAACGGTACCGCTTGCAGATACAATATCTTCTGCGGCATAAAGACCAAAGCTGATATTTTTGATTTCTCCGTTGTCGCCAATACCAAATGTCTTATCCTTTTCAATGGCTTTTGCAAGGCTTACCTGAACTTTCTGTCTTTCGTTATAGAATGATGTGGAAGTTTCGGTAACAGAGATATTCTGACCTGCATAAGTAAGCTCAACCGTATGTGTTTCGCCACTGATTACCATTCCATAAGGTGCGGTAATTTCCTTGACCTCGTATTTTCCGAGATAAAGTTCTTCGCTCTTAACAAATCCATCGGAGCTTGTTGTGATAGTATCTACCACTTCGCCCTTTGAATAGCGGAGTGTACCGTCCGGTGTACTAATATCTTCCGCAGCACGGACTTCATAAACTGCACCCTCAAGTCCTGCCACTTCATAAACAGGCTGATAAATAACATCACTGTCCTCAGAACCACTTACATTGACACCACTAAATACTTCTCCGGTCTTTTCAACCGTGATAGTACCTTTCTGTGCCATATTCGGCTTATTGACTTTCACAACAGTTACGCCGCCTTCCTCTGTGGAATTTTCTTCGGTAATATCAAAATATACCGGAGTATCATCAAGTACATATCCGTATGGAGCTTGTACCTCTACGATGGAATATCCCTTGCCGTAATCTAATTTCTCAGGTGTTACAAGAGAACCATTTGCGTCGGTATAGAACACATCAATCGTGGTCGGTGTCGGATAAGTAAAGGTCATTTTGACCTGATTGCCCTGTGGGTCGTAAATCTTAAATCCTGCTCCTGCATACGGAATACTCTTTCCGCTTTCTGCGTCCACCTTGACTACATTGACAAAGCTCTCGAAGTTACGGTTATTGATGAGATAACGATAAGTCTGTGCGTTCTGTGAAATGAACACATCAAAATCATCCATCATCTCTCTGCCTTCCCAACCAGAAGTCTGGTGTACGGTATAAATACCATACGGCATATCTTTTGTCTGACCGAAGCCATTTTCATCGCAAACAATGGTATCTCTCTCGTCTTTATTGGCTGCGTCATAGCTTCCGGCAGATTTCAGGTAAATCTCAAAGGAAGCACCCTTTTCAGGTGTTTCAATCTTTGTTTCTCCGTCATCGGTATGTTTGATGATAGCCACATTGCCTTTGATTACCTGCTCGGTTACATCATTGGAAGTAAGGTTGTGTTCCACCTCATAAAGTTTCGGGTCTGCACCTACTTCATGGATAGTCTTATCAAGCAAATATCCCTCTGACGGTGTAATTTCTCGGATTGTCCAGTCGGTATCACAAACATATTCTTTAGTAGTGAACTGACCGTTTTCATCAGTAACATACTTATCTACAAGCGTTTCGCCCTTATAGATACCATAAACTGCTCCCGAAAGTTTGGCATTGCCTGTGCTTCGCCTTTCTCAGCGTCGCTCTTTGTTACTGTTACAGTAAATTTCTTCAAAATGTTATTGAAGTTTCTTGTGGTTACTTCTTTCCACTTCACTGGTGCAGTCTGATTTTTCGGTACAACATAACGGATAGCTGTGTCCACTTCTTCAAGAGTATATGGTTCAGAACCACTGATAAGCACATCTTTGAAAGTTGCCACACCGTTTTTGTCTGTAACTGCATACTGGTCAACAGCAGCACCGGAAAGAGAAGTACCGAAAAGATGGAACTTCATACCTTCAACAAGGTTATCTTCTGAGGACTTCACTACCTGAAGGTCGCCACGCTTCAATTTGTTATTAAAATTGACCTTTGCAACCTGTCCTGCTACAACAGTAACTCTATGTGTTTCCTGCGGCTCGTACTTATCGTATGCCTGCTCGGTTACAGTATAGATACCCGGCATAAGGTTATCAATCTGGAACTTACCGCCATTGGCTGTTGTAACCGTCTGATTGATACCGTTTCCGGTAATCGTGAAGTTAATACCGTCAACCTTGCCGTCCTCACTGGTCTTTACAATCTGACAAGAACCATAGCTGACTTTCATCTTCACATAACCGTTGATACTGTCGCTTACTTCCTGAGCATAGCTGACAACATCCTGCACACTGGAATTCTGACCGTGTTTGCCCTCTGACCATACAACCACACCTCTGCGGACTGCATTTTTCTTGGTTGCGGTAATGGTAAATTCCTTACTCGGTGCTGTATCCATAGAAACCGTAAGTTTGTTACCATTCACTGAAAAGCTCACTCCACTGATGCTTGCCTTGAAATTATATTTGGACAGCACATTATTGGAATCTGTCAGAGTAGTTGTGTACTTGCTTCCGTTCCACTCAAGTTCTATTGTCTTTGCCGAACCGGATGATTTATTACAAAAACTCGGTATGGTCGCATGGTTCTGTACACTCTGCACCATACTGTTGTAATAACTGAAAATCTTATTGCGAAGCGGATGCTTTGCATTGATGACATCTTTCACATTGCTGCAACCACTGGCTGCTACATGATTGAAGTTCACATCACGCTCTCCGATAACAGTTTCCCAGATAAGAAGCTGTGTGGCATAAGCCTGTGCAATGCTGTTTGCTGCTGCTTCATTCTGTGACCTCCAAGATGTCGAGATTGTCCCACGATAGCCATACTGTAAAATACGACCAACGAAAAGACGGATTTCATCTCCGGAAATAACCCCGTTGGATGCAAGGTTATTAAAATAATTTTCGTCATACTTATTCATTGTCTGACCGACCTTGAGCGAAATTCCAGGCTCAATACAATAAGCAACATTGCCTGAGTATGAGCCAATAGCCTTAAGATTGGTAAAATTGGAACGTCCGGTATGCCAACCATTTTTCAAGGTCAAATTGCTGTGTCCCCATACCCCATCGTAATTAGCATCGCCATCACGAGGGAAATCGACCATATAAACATCGGCTTTTTCTCCCGAAGCAGCATATGCTGTTGTCGAGCCAATGCCTGCAAAAGTGGTCACACACATAAGGGTCGCCAAGAAAAGCGACGTGACTCTTTTGAATTTTGACTTTATCATTGCGTTTCCTCCTGTAAAAATTGAAAACACACCGTATCTCTACGATGTGCCTTTGTGGATTTTCTCTTACGACAAGATTTACCTGCCGAAAAACAAATGCGGATTTTCGTTAATTTTTCATTTTATCATACACCTCCAGTCCGTTCATACTGTGCGATTCCCCCTTAGAGATAGACATATACTTTGAGATAGTTATATTCAAGTGAGATAGTATATATCATTTTCGGTAGGTAAAAATATAACTAAGGGGTTAGAGTGTGAGAAAGGGGAACTGTAAAACAGGCTATCTGCTGTCACGTTCTGCACGATTACGCAAGAACTTGTTGTAATGCTCCAATGCCTTGCAGACAAAATCCTCCGTCTGACTGACGGGAATGTTTTTCGGAATAAGCTGTCTTACTCTGTCGCCCCTCAACACGATTTTTTCCTTTTGGTTCGGCTTTTCCTCAGACATAACAGCGTGGATTGCTTCGGTTGTAAGGTTGCCCTCGTTGAATAACTTTCGCATACGGATTGTCTGGTCGTGTGACGGGGTAGCGTCATTCAGGTCGATTTCGTCAACCACATCACGCTGGCAATCTTCATCAAGGTAGGAAAGCTCTACGGCAGGACGCATTTTAATACGCCCCTCGTCAACAAATTCAAGCAGCTCGGGAACAAGGTTTGTCAGGCGGACATAACGCTGTATTTGTGTGTTACTGTCCTGACTCTCAGAAGCTAAAATCTCTCTTGATTTACCCACAATAGAATTGTGTCCCACTGGGACTCCATTTTCTTTGCTCGGTCTGCCTGCTTGCCTTTTCATTGCTTCTAAACGCATTTTATAGGCAAAGGCTTTTTCACTCGGCAATATCTCTGACCTTTGGAAATTACTCTCAACCATTAAAATGGTCGCTTCATCTCTGTTCAGGTCTACAATCTCACTTCTCAGTGTTTCAAATCCTGCCAGTTCACAAGCTCGCTTTCGTCTGTGTCCTGAAACAAGTTCGTATCTGCCGTCCTCTTTCTGCCTTACCGTTGCCGGAGTAATAACCCCTCTTTCCTTGACACTCTCCACAAGCTGCATCATATCTTCATCGTCTCTGACCTTAAACGGATGGTCGGGAAAATCATCAATCAGCTCCAATGGAATATCTCGGATTTTTGAAAGCTGTTCTTCATCTCGCTGTGCCTGCGTGGTAAATAAATCATCGAGCTTCGTGAGAGTGAAGTCGCTCTTTCTTCCTGCCATCGGCTAACACCTCCTTTGTAAATTCAGCGTATGCCTTAGACACTGTGCTGTTTGGCTCATAAGCATAAATGCTCTTGCCTTTGGAAGAAGTTTCAGCGGCTTTTACGGCAATCGGGATTTGTGTTCGATACATCCTTATCTGATTACCGAAGTTTGCCCTGAGTGCTTCCACCGTACTCTTTGCAAGGTTTGTTCGGCTATCCACCAAAGTAAGCAGCATACCATCTATCTTAATATCCGGATTGATATACTTCTTTACTTTTGAAATTGTCTGCACAAGCTGTGTCATACCCTTTGCAGGCAAATACTGAGCCTGAACCGGAATGATAACACTGTCTGCCGCCGATAAAGCATTGAGAGTAACCATACCAAGCGAAGGCATACAGTCTATAATTACATAATCATATCTGTTCTTCACTTGACTCAGATAGTTCTTGAGTGTAGTTTCTCTGCTCATTGCGTTCATAAGGTTAAATTCCATTGCTGAAAGCTCAAGGTTTGCCGGAACAAGGTCAACACCTTCTTCGTGGTGCAGGATACCAACCATAGGGTCTGTCATCGTTTCATTGATTACATCTGTGAGTTTCGTTGCAAGCGTGATACCCAAGCCGTCTGTATCCTGCCAACCAAGACAAGTCGTTAAATCTCCCTGCGGGTCTGCGTCTATGAGCAATACTTTCTTGCCCTGCATTGCAAGCCCGACTCCGAGATTAACTGTTGTGGTGGTTTTTCCGACTCCGCCTTTCTGGTTACATACGGAAATCGTTTTGCAGTTTGACACTTCTTTTTGCCCTCCTTTCTGAAAATTCATAGCCACCGCATTATGGCTATGTACCTGACCGACTCATTTCCTAATCGGTCATAGCAATATTTGTTCTCAACACCCCTTGCCGAGCAAAATGCTTATGGGAAGTCACTAAGGAACAGACTGCTTATCTGTATCATAGGATTCTAACCTCTGCCGGGTACTCCGCCAGCTCCGTAGAGAAGTATCATTATCATTCTGACTGTCATCGCCATATCAGGGGCAACCTGATACTCATAGCCGGAGTTCTCGCTATTCTGAAATACAGAAATCACGGCGTACCTGCTAAAGTGGCTATCATCAGAAATAAAGTCTTAGTGAATGACTTATTCAATTTTCAAGCGAAAAGGCTTCCGTTTTTGCTATCCGGAATGAACCCCTTCACTCATTTGGACAAAGGGGTATGAAATGCACACCCAAAATCTCCGCTTTTCCAAAAATATTTCAAAAAAATTTTTGGAAATTAAAAAAAGCCGCCTGCTCCGGTTAGGAAACAGACGGCAAAACACGTTCTAAATGTATTCAATTTTCAATTTCTTTTTCTTTGCTTCAAGCACTTTGCAGAGGACATCATCTACTGCATCGGTGTATCGTCCCTGAGCTGCTAAATTGTTCTTCAGTTCAATGAGCGATTGTATCACTCGGCTTCGTTCTTCTTCATTTAAGTATAGATGATAGGTTTTCTCTCTCATTGGCTGTCCCTCCATCTTTCAAATGTATTTTTGATTATCTCCACATCTTCCTCTGTATCAGAAGAAATAAATATATGTACGCTCTGAAAAGCTTTCTTTAAATTATTGGCATAATCCAGTTCTGTGCCTTTCATCGGCAGCTTAATCAGCCTTATCCCTCGTTGCTTACACATATAGGCTTTCATTATTTCTATATTCTCGTCAGCACTTCCCGACTCAATAGCCAACTTTTCTGAAGGTATGTATGTTTCAAGCGGAACTCCAAGCAATCGGTCAGAACCAAGTTCTGCTTTCAAACCTTTCCTATTAGAATAATAGCTGACCGCCAAAGCAGGAAACAATGACAAATACTCCTGCTCACAAATTCGGCAGCCTTTCTTCAATATCGTTCTTTCATTTATCTTCATACTCCACGAATGACCGTGTCTGCATTTCCACCACGCTCTTTTTGCCGAAGTTCGTGATACCTCTGTAGGTTTCAGTTTATTCTGTTCATAATCCCATTCGCTAAGAAGCTGACCGTCTGTTGTCGCCAAATCATTATATCCGGCAAGTACTTCTCTCTCTGCACAAACGGGGCATACCGTACCTTTCACACGGGCATTGATAACAGATTTCCACTCGTTACCGCATTTACTGCATCTCCACCAGACATTTTTCCTCGACTTTGCATTTACTTCATCAGGCTTCAATGGCAAGTTCTTCTCCGACCACTCCGAAGCAATTTCAGGGTGTGTTGTCTGCAAATCGTTAAACCCTTTCAGGAATATGTACCCACTGCAATACGGGCATTTACTCCCACCGGAACGGGTAGAAATAAGGGTGTTCCACTCTCTGCCACAGTCCTTACACTTCCACCAAGCCTTACGATTGGCAAAGACCGTAACCTGAGTTGGAAGTGTCGGACAATTTCTGTCCGACCACTCGGCTGCTATATCCGGCAGAAGTGTTGCAAGGTCATTAAAGCCTGCCAACACTTTATTATGGGAGCAGTACGGGCAACCCGTTTTATTTATTGTCCTGCTCTTAACGGCAGCTTCCCATTCGTGTCCCTTTTCACATCTCCATATCACTTTCTTATGAGAACCAATAGAAACTTCTGTCGGTTTTATCTTATTCTTTTTCGACCACTGCTTTACCAGTAGCGGCTCTAATGTCGCCAAATCGTTAATCCCTGCAATCACTCTCGCACCGGAACATATCGGGCATTTTTCTCCATTAGAACGAGCCTTAACGCTTGTCTGCCATTCGTGACCGCAAGCACCTCTCCACCATACTTTTTTATTTGAACCGAAAGTAATCTCATCAGGTTTAAGCGGTAAGTTCTTCTCTGACCACTCAGGAACAAGTTCCGGGCGTACTTCTGCTAAACTGTTATTCATAGCCAAACCTCAACCTCCTTGTGCTTAGAGTATATGAAGTTTTAGCTTTATCTTGTAGTTTGCGAATATCCGTATAAATAGAAAAAGCCCTTTGAGAAAAGGATTTCTCCTCTCTCAAAGGGCAAATTGACAAACTTGAATTTGTAATTACATTCCATACATATTGGCATTCTTTACAAGTACTTTATCACCCTTTTCTAATTGTTCCTTGGAAATTCCTCGTAACCCAAGTCCAACATGCTCTGTTTTATATCCACAACCATTTGCTTTTCGTTCTTTTGTATGTACATCGACAGTAGTAATTCTGGTTTCTAAGATATCTCCATTTGCTTTATAAATACATGCATTTTCCCCTTCTCTGCACATCCCTGTTAATATGTTTCCTGTGGCAACTGTTCCAACTCCCATAATTGTAAATATATCATCAATAATCAATTCAAAATCTTCTTTTAAACACGATGGAACATCTAATCTGCTCATGTATTCTGTTTCTCGTTCTTTTTTGCTTTTACCAAATAATCCCATGGTATTCCTCCTTTAAAACTTCCGATTTGTATTTCTGTTTGTTTTAAAAATGGGCAATCCCGATTGGAATTGCCCACTCTTTGTACTAATTATGCGATTTTTTCTTGCTTGCACCGATTTCTGCATCAATTGATGTAAGTTTGATGTAAATCGCTGTTTTTTTAGTTTTTTATCAAATGAAGTACGTCCCGTCTATTTGGTAAAACGGTACATCTTTACATCATCTTAATAGAGCTTTGCACCTGCCGGAATGTGGTCATCTACCATCAGAAGATGAAGCTTTTCTTCGCCTTCTTCTTCATGAATAGCACTGAGGAGCATACCGCAAGAGTCAATGCCCATCATCGCTCTCGGTGGAAGATTTGTGATAGCGATAAGAGTCTTTCCAACCAGTTCCTCCGGCTCATAAAAGCTATGAATACCGCTTAAAATGGTTCTGTCTGTGCCTGTTCCGTCATCAAGAGTAAACTGTAACAGTTTCTTTGACTTCGGTACTGCAACACACTCTTTAACCTTTACTGCACGGAAATCTGACTTGCTGAATGTATCAAAGTCTACCATTTCCTCAAACAAAGGCTCAATCTTTACTTTAGAAAAATCAATCTTTTCAGACTCAGTTTTTACATTTTTTTCAGGTGCTTCAGAAGCTGTATTATTTACATCATTTTTCTTATTTACACCATCTAAGGATTTCATTGTCGGGAAGAGCAGCACATCCCTAATCGCAGGTGAATCTGTAAGCAGCATAACAAGTCTGTCAATACCGTAACCGATACCGCCTGTTGGTGGCATACCTACTGCAAGTGCGTTAAGGAAGTCCTCATCTGTGTGCTGTGCTTCCTCGTCGCCGTTCTCTGCGTTCTTATCCTGCTGTGCGAAACGCTCTCTCTGGTCGATTGGGTCGTTAAGCTCTGAGTATGCATTACACATTTCCCATGTGTTAATGAAAAGCTCGAAACGTTCAACCTTCTCTGGATCAGATGGCTTCTTCTTAGTAAGTGGAGATATTGCAAGAGGATGATCCATAATGAATGTAGGCTGGATTAAATTCTCCTCGCAGTACTCCTCAAAGAAGAGGTTGATGATGTCACCCTTAGTATGACGCTCCTCGAACTCAATTCCTCTCTCCTTAGCAAGAGCCTTAGCTTCTTCGTCAGTCTTAATTGTATCAAAATCAACACCGGCGTATTCCTTAATTGCGTCATTCATAGTAAGTCTTCTGAATGGCTTTCCAAGGTCAATCTCTGTGCCGTTGTAAGTAATCTTAGTTGTACCGCATACAGTCTCAGCAAGGTGTCTGAACATGCTCTCAGTAAGTTCCATCATTCCTTCGTAATCTGTGTATGCCTGGTAAAGCTCCATAAGTGTGAACTCAGGGTTGTGTCTAGTATCAACACCTTCGTTACGGTATACTCGTCCGATTTCGTAAACTCTCTCAAGACCACCAACGATAAGTCTCTTAAGATAAAGCTCTAATGAAATACGAAGCTTAACGTCCTCGTCAAGTGCGTTGTAATGAGTCTCAAATGGTCTTGCAGCAGCACCACCAGCATTAGATACAAGTGTTGGTGTCTCAACTTCCATGAAGTCTCTGCCATCAAGGAACTTTCTGATTTCCTTGATAATCTTTGATCTCTTTACAAATGTTTCCTTAACCTCAGGATTCATTATTAAATCAACATATCTCTGACGGTATCTCATATCAGTATCTGTGATTCCGTGGAACTTCTCTGGAAGTACCTGTAAACTCTTAGAAAGAAGAGTAATCTCCTCAGCGTGAACTGAAATCTCTCCTGTCTTAGTTCTGAAGATAAATCCCTTGATACCGAAGATATCACCGATATCAGACTTCTTGAAGTCTGCATATGCTTCTTCGCCAATTGCATCTCTTGAAATATATGCCTGCATTCTGCCCTTAAGATCAGCAATGTTACAGAAAGATGCCTTTCCCATTACTCTCTTGAACATCATACGTCCAGCAATGCTACATTGATTGGAGAAGCATCCATAATAGCCCTTCTCTCATTGTAATCAGCAGTAACTGCTTCTCTTGCCTGCTGCTCATCTAAACCTTCAGTATTAACTGCTGGTCTGTCACCAAGAAGTTCCTTCTCATGTGCTTCATAGATGGCTCTGATTTCATCTGTGTGATGTGTTACATCATACTTTGTTATCTGGAATGGATCCTTACCTGCGTCCTGAAGGTTCTTTAACTTCTCCATACGAACCTTAATCTGCTCGTTAACGTCAGGCTGCTGTGCAGATTTATTATCTCCCATGAATGAGTATCTCCTTTTCTATACGTTACTGAAATATATCTTTATTAGTCGTTCTCTCAGAAATTAGTCGTTCTTTACAGATACAACTGTATATTCAATCTCTCCAACAGGTGCTTCTACCTTAACAGTATCACCCTTCTTCTTTCCAATAAGAGCTGCACCAAGTGGTGACTCATTAGAAATCTTGTTATTAAGGCTGTCTGCCTCTGATGAACCAACGATTGTGTACTCAATATCCTCATCGAATTCTACGTCGTGAAGTACAACAACGCTCTCCATCTTAACTACATCTTTATTCTTATCGTTATCCTGAATAACCTCACAGTTAGCAAGAATTGCTTCAAGTTCTGCAATTTCTGTTTCGATATCTCTCTGCTCGTCCTTAGCTGCATCGTACTCAGCGTTCTCTGATAAATCGCCCTGCTCTCTTGCTTCCTTTAACTTCTGGGCAACTTCCTTTCTTCTGACAACCTTAAGCTCCTCAAGTCTTGCTACTCTTTCGTCATACCCCTTTTTAGTAAGAAACTGTTTCTCTGCCATGTTCTTATCACCTTTCTATATATATGCTACACTAATATGCTGCTGCTCTACTAGAGAATAAAACCCCACAAGCGTCACAATATTATAAACTATCAGTTCCTGTCTGTCAATGCAGCCCTTCCAGTATCCTGTCCACCAGCGCATCAAACTGTTCCAGATTAGTAACCTGATTAGCTTCATTTCTTAATGCCGCTGCGTGCTTGATTCCTGCTGTATACCATGCAAAATGTTTTCTCATCTCGCGGATTCCTGTAAACTCGCCTTTTATCTCACACAGTCCTTTGGCATGTCTCTTAATCATCTGGCATATTTCTTCAACAGATGGAGGTGCAATTATTGTACCATTATTCATATATTCAGAAACCTGTCTGAATATCCATGGATTTCCTCTTGCGGCCCTTCCAATCATTATTCCGTCACAGCCGGTCTGCTTCATCATATTAACAGCGTCTTCGCCGCTTTTAATATCGCCATTACCAATAACAGGAATTGATACTGCTTCTTTGACCTGTCTTATAATATCCCAGTCTGCATGTCCTGAATAATACTGCTGTCTTGTTCTTGCATGGACTGCAACGGCAGCCCCGCCTGACTCCTCAATAACATGTGCTATCTCAGGCGCATTTATACTATTCTCATCAAATCCTGCCCTTATCTTGATTGTAAGCGGCTTATCAAGTGCATCAGCCATCTTCTCGACTATTCTTCCGACAAGCACAGGGTCCTTCATAAGTGCCGAGCCTTCGCCGTTATTGACTACCTTTGGCACAGGACATCCCATATTGACATCAATTATATCAAACTCTCTTTCAGAAAGTCTCTTCGCTATATCAGCCATGATATCAGGGTCTGAACCGAAAAGCTGCAATGCAAGCGGACGCTCCCCCGGCACCGTCTTCATCAGGTCTTCTGTATTCTTATTGTTATACAGCACTGCTTTGGCGCTGACCATCTCTGTACACATAAGCCCACAGCCCTGCTCCTTGCATAAAAGTCGAAATGGCAGGTCTGTTACTCCTGCCATCGGTGCCAATGCAATATTGTTCTTTATCTCAACATTTCCAATTCTCATAATTACTCCATGCCTAAGAAGAATACCTTGAAGAACATCTCAAGTGATTCAAGAAGTTCTCTCTTCTCATACTGATACTTCTTGACGAGCATACCGCATGCTATCTCATCATACAGTAAATCGCCCTCGTCTGCTGATGATTTGAACAAAAGATTGCCTTCCTCATCGAATTCCATATCAAGTATTCCGCCTACTTCCTCTGTGAAAAGAACGCACATAATCTTTAACTCGTTCTTTACATCATCAGGAAGCTTATCAAAATCAGGGTTAAAATAGTATTTCTTCTCATAAGAATTAGATACACATAAAACTACATTTTCATCAAACATATCCATATAATCCTCTCACAGAAACCTCTCCGGTTCTGATAATCTTCTCGCCCTCGTCTGTCTTAATGATAAGCTCGCCCTCATCATTGATTCCAAGTGCTTTTCCAACAATTTCCTTGTCAGCATATATTGCCTTGACGTCGCCGCCCTTATTGACAAGCATTGAATTATAGTCTTCTTTAAGTCCAGCCAGATTCTGTGTCTTAACAAATGTATCATAGTACTTTGCAAAGCTCTCTGAAAATGCGGCTACTATACGGCTTCTTTTCAGATGGTCGCCAGTCTCAAGATACAGCGAAGAAGCTGTTGCCTTGATTGAATCATCAAATTCTGTCGTATTAACATTAATTCCCATACCGATAACTACATAATGTATGTAATCCATCTCAGCACTCATCTCTGTTAATATTCCACATACTTTCTTCTTATTAAGAACTATATCATTAGGCCACTTTATACGGCACTCTGCATCATGTCCGTCCTCTTTAAGAACCTTGTGGATTGCCTCCTGCACAGCCATGGCTGCCACTATTGTAAGCATTGATGCATTGACTGGTGCAATATCCGGTCTCAAAAGAAGTGACATCCATATCCCACTTCCTGCAGGAGAAACCCAATTCCTGCCGCGTCTGCCCCGGCCGCCTGTCTGGCTCTCTGTTATATAAAGTGTTCCGTCCACTGCATTATCTCTCTCTGCCGCTCTTTTGGCTTCATTGTTGGTAGAATCTGTCTCGTCATAATATACTACTTCGCGGATAATCCCTGTTGTATTGCCTGTATCCACACAGGTAAGCTGACTCATTATCTCGCTTGATGTAAGAATATCAGGATACTGTGTTATATGATAACCTTTATTCTGGACTGCCTCTATAACATAGCCTTCTTCTTTTAACTGGTTTATCACCTTCCAGACAGCCGTTCTTGAAACACCCAGCATATTGCACAATGCCTGTCCTGATACATATCCATCTGATTTTCTTAATACATTTAAAATCTTAGTCTTCATACCATTACCCGCCATGCTATTACTGCCATAAGCAGAAGTCCTAACGTAACAACTGTAAGAATAACGCCTGACACCGTTCTGTCGCTCATGAAATTCTTAGCCGCTGTAAGTCCGTTAACTAATGCTCCAAGCATGAATTCCACAGCGAATAATATTCCACTTCCGCTGCGAAGGAAAAGTATAATTATGAATACTACTCCTATTGCAAATGTGAGTGCTATATTGGCATAGTCTATGAGCATCTTGCTCTTTCTATACGCGCCGCTCGTTGTATAATACATAACGCCTCCATAATAAATATCTGATGAATTACAATTTCATGCTGTGTCGTCCCGATTTTGGACTTCCTCGTGTCTACCCGCTGTTTTAAAGTCCAATCTGTCATTCTTTCTCGTCACTTTTGGACTTTCACATGCCTTTCCACTGCTCTAACGTCCAATTCCGCATGTTGGCTTCCCGATTTTGGACTTCCGGCATGACACACACCACTCTAACGTCCAATTTACTTATAAGCTCCAAGTGTAGCTGCCATCACAGCCTTGATTGTATGCATTCTGTTCTCAGCCTCATCGAATACAACTGACTGCTCTGACTCAAATACTTCATCTGTAACTTCCATCTCATCAAGACCGAATTTGTCATGAATTTCTTTACCAATCTTAGTCTTAAGGTCATGGAATGCAGGAAGACAGTGCATAAATATTGCGTTCTTAGAAGCATTGTCCATAACTGCCTTGTTAACCTGATATGGAAGAAGTGCCTTGATTCTCTCTGCCCATACTTCGTCAGGCTCACCCATTGATACCCATACATCTGTATATAATACATCTGCATCCTTAGTTCCTGCCTTAACATCTTCTGTAAGTGTTACTGAACCACCGCTTATCTTTGCCCATTCCTCACACTGTGCAACGAGTTCCTTGTCAGGGAAATATTCCTTAGCTGTGCAAGCTGTGTAATGAAGTCCTAACTTAGAGCAGACAATCATAAGTGAATTACCCATGTTGTATCTTGCATCACCCATGTATACGAACTTAACACCCTTTAATCTGCCGAGCTTCTCTTTGATTGTAAGCATATCTGCAAGCATCTGTGTTGGATGGTATTCGTTAGTAAGTCCGTTCCATACAGGCACGCTTGAATATTTTGCAAGATCTTCAACTATCTCCTGACCGAATCCTCTGTATTCGATTCCCTCAAACATTGTACAGAGAACTCTTGCTGTATCAGCAATGCTCTCTTTCTTGCCAATCTGTGAACCTGTTGGGTCAAGATATGTGACACCCATACCAAGGTCATGGGCTGCTACCTCAAATGAGCAGCGTGTTCTTGTACTTGTCTTCTCGAATATAAGTGCAACATTCTTTCCGATAAGTGGCTGTTCTACAATGCCCTTTTTCTTCTTATCCTTAAGCTCTGCTGCTAAGTCTATCAAATATAAAATCTCCTCAGGTGTATAATCCTTGAGTGTTAAAAAGTCGCGTCCCTTTAAATCCATGACATCCTCCTGTCTGTATGGCAAATTCGCATACATTGAATAATTAATAACTTTGTTCATTCTATCGCAATTATAGTTCTTCGTCAAATGTGTCTTCTTTTCTTACAAAAATGTGGTGCAGTCACCAGTTTCCTGATAACCACACCACATTGCATATCCATATTAATGGAATATATGATCTCCAATTATTACGAAATCTGAATAGTTGTTAACATCTACAGTATATAATGCTCTGAATGATGTATAACCACCTATATTGTTAACACCTGATAATGCCTCAAGTGCTGCCTGCATACATTCTGTATTTCTAGGGCCATTGGCAAGTCTTTGCGCAAATCTTTCTGATGGATTGCCTGCTCCATCAGATACGCCAGAGAACTGTGATCTCTGATATATAACCCCTGTAACTGTACCAGGATAATGTCCGCTTCTTACTCTGTTAAGAATAACATTGGCAACTGCAAGCTTTCCTGCATATGGCTGGTATCCAGCCTCCCAGTCTATAATACATGCCATAAGCCATATATCATCATCTGATACGCTCATAGTTGGATTGTATGTTATATCTGTTCCAGATATTGTATTAGCGATTATCCTCTGTTTTCTGGCTTCCTCTGCTGCTGCAGCAGCTCTTGCTGCCTCTGCTTCTGCCTCAAGTCTTGCTTCCTCTGCAAGTCTTGCAGCTTCTTCCTCTGCCTCGATAGCCTGAATCTCTGCTATTGTATAACCTGTAAGAAGATTATCTGTTCCTACTTCCTGTGCTAATGCTTCTGCTTCTTCCCCGAAACATAAGCACTGTGTAAGCACATAGCCTTCGCAGTTTCCTGAACTCACTTTAGTCCATTCTTTACCAACTGAATCAACATCAACAAGTGTGTTAGTATATAATCTTCCAACAACCTCTAATGTATCTTCATCTGTAGTGTCATAAACATCAAGATAAGGATCAGTTATTGCTACTGCCTTATTCTTGTATGTTCCTGTTTCTTCATACCCAGTCACAAGAACTTCTTCTGTATTAGCCGAATAAGATGCAACTTTAATTCCCGTGTCAGTATTCTGTGTTTTCTCATAGGTAGTCGCTACTGCTGGAAGAACTGGTGTAATGAATAACACGATTGCAGCTCCAATATAGCAAGCAGCTTTGCTACTTCTAAGTCTCATATTATACTTCCCTTTCCGGCGGCTTATTTAGCTACGCCTGCAAAATTGTTACAGAATTGTTACAATTTATTACGGAATTATAATAACAAAGTTACAGCATTTTGTCAAATATGTTAAAAACCCGCTCATAGAGCGGGTTTGCAAGCATATGTATTCTATATTGTTCTCTGGCGTACTGCCTCATATGTAAGAATTGTACACGCTATAGCTGCATTTAACGATTCTACTTCTCCCTGCATAGGAATTCTTATGAGCGTATCAGCCTGCTTTGTAATGCCATCAGTAAGTCCGTTGCCTTCATTCCCTATAAGAAATGCTGTCGGTGTACTGTAATCTTCACCCAGGTATGTGTTCTTACCATCAAGATGTGCGGCATAGACCTTAACGCCGGCTTTCTGACACTGTGTAACAGCTTCACTAAAATCCTGTACATACACGAATGGCACTCTGAATATTGAGCCCATCGTTGAACGTATAGTCTTAGGATTGTATATATCCACAGTATTAGGACTCATGATAACTCCTGTGACTCCTGCACCCTCTCCCATTCTTAAGATAGTTCCGAGGTTGCCGGGATCCTGCAGATTCTCTACTAGTATAAGGAGCGGATTGCCTTCAAGCATATCAGAAAGACTGTTATTCTTCATCTTCACAACAGCCATAATTCCCTGTGGTGTCTGTGTCTGTGACATTCTGTCAAATACATTATCTGCCACAATCTCAATCATGTCTGCAGTAATTCCCTGTTTTCTTAGCAGTTCCCTGGCATATTCAGGATTATTATTCTGGAATCTTTCTGACATATATATCTTCACAAGTGAATCTTCCGGCACTTCAGACACCATGCGGATTCCCTCTACCACATATTCATTATTCTTCTTTCTTTCCTTAGCCTTGGAAAGCAGTGACATCACATGCTTTACCTGCGAACTGCTGGTACTGGTTATCATTATCAGGTTACCTTTCTTTAAATGTATCACTCCTAATATTATTAAATATATTACTTAGAAAGTAATGCACTTATATTAAATTCATAATCATTAATATCTTTCGTCATAGCAAGTGCTTCATCAATATCATAATCTACGAATCTGCCATCCTTGTAAGCCACAAGTCTGTTGCTCTTGCCGTCTGCAAGAAGGTCAACTGCATAAGCACCCATAATAGATGCATACATTCTGTCCTTACATGTTGGAGAACCACCACGCTGCATATATCCTAATATTGTAGCTCTTGTCTCAACACCTGTTGCTGCCTCAATTCTTCTTGCCATTCCTGTAGAATGTCCTATACCTTCTGCATTAATGATAAGATGGTGCTTCTTACCTTTCTTTCTTCCCTCAATTATATGGTTGATAAGTGCCTGCTCATCATTGTCATATCTTTCTGGAAGAAGGATATCCTCTGCACCATTGGCAATACCACACCATAATGCAATATATCCTGCATTACGACCCATAACTTCAATAATACTGCATCTTTCATGCGATGTAGATGTATCTCTGATTTTATCAATAGCTTCCATTGCTGTATTAACTGCTGTATCAAATCCTATTGTGTAATCTGTACATGCAATATCAAGATCAATAGTTCCAGGAATTCCTATTGTGTTGATTCCCTGTGCAGCAAGCTTCTGTGCACCTCTGAATGAACCGTCTCCACCGATTACAACAATTCCGTCAATTCCATGCTTTCTGCATACTTCAGCACCCTTCTTCTGACCTTCCTCAGTCATGAATTCCATACAACGTGCTGTATAAAGGACCGTTCCACCTCTCTGGATAATATCAGCAACGCTTCGCTTGTCCATATCGATTATCTCATCATTAAGTAGTCCGTTATAGCCCTTCTGAATACCTTTGACCTTAAGTCCCTTATTCAAAGCAGTTCTGACAACTGCACGGATAGCTGCGTTCATGCCTGGAGCATCTCCACCACTTGTTAATACGCCTATTGTTTTAATTTCCTTTGCCATAACTTCCCCTTTCTTATCTCTTCATAATATTTTCTGTTTTATGTTACCACATAATAGAAGAAAAATCTTCATTTTTTGACAAATTTTTACCAATCTTAATTAAATTTTATGTTGTAGCAACATTTTTTTCACCATATTTATTCTTAAGAATGTAAAGTAGCTCCGATGAAACCTTCACACACTGACTTGGCGGAAGTGCGATTCTTTGCTTCTCTGCCACACAATATATTGTGACTGTATCTTTACCATCTGATTCATTAAGTATGTCAAATAAATCATCTCTGCACGCTTCATACTGTGCCAGACTGTCAAATCTTAACCAAAGTCTTCTTGGTACACTGTCAAAGCTTACAAGGCTGTCTGCAATAAGCTTTGCCTCTGCACCTACGTTAGCCTGCACACGTCCTGTAATAAACACTTTATTGGTCATATCAAGAACTCTTCTGTTCTTCTCATATGCCTTAGGAAACAGTATGACTTCCACACTTCCAACGAAATCTTCAATTGTAAGGTAAGCCATCTGCTGCCCTGTCTTAGTCGTATTAACCTTGATATTCCTTACAAGTCCGCCTATTGTCTGCTTAGTGCTGTCTGCTGCCTTAGTTTCTCCTGTCTCCTCATCAATAAGGAAATCTGTACTTCTCGCAGATATATGCTTCTCCCACATACCAGTATATTCATCAAGAGGATGTCCTGTTACATATACACCAAGAACTTCTTTCTCTCTTTCAAGAAGATCCTCCTTTTCGAATTCAGAAATATCAGGAATCTTCATCTCCAGGCTCTGTTTATCCTCTTCACTTACAAGGTCAAAGAGCGACATCTGCCCTGAGATAGCGTCTTTATTCTGCTTAACAGCCGAATCTATCATTCTTTCATATACGTTGAGCATGCCTCTTCTTGTATGTCCAAATGTGTCAAATGCACCTGCAAATATCAAATGTTCCACAGTTCTTTTATTAATTACGCCAGCCATTCTCGTTATGAAATCCTGCATTGAATGGAACTCGCCGTTATTGGTTCTCTCTTCAATAATTGCGCTGATTGTAGGCCTTCCCATGCTCTTTACCGCATTAAATCCGAATCTTATATCTTTACCCTCAACGCTGAAATCAGCCACTGAATTGTTGACATCAACAGGAAGTATCTTAATTCCCATCTCCCTTGCCGCAAGAATATATTCTGCAACCTTGCTTGTCTTATCCGTAACACTCGATATAAGCCACGCCATATACTGTACAGGAAAATGTACTTTTAGATAAGCTGTCTGATATGCAACAACCGCGTAGCAAGCCGCATGTGACTTGTTAAATGCGTATTTTGCAAAGTCCATCATCTCATCATATATCTTATTGGCTGTCTGCTCGCTTATGCCGTTCTTAATACATCCAGGCACTCCGTTAGCTTCATTACCATATACGAAATTCTGGCGTTCCTGTTCCATCACATCAAGCTTCTTCTTAGCCATGGCTCTTCGCACATTATCACTTCCGCCCCATGAATATCCGGCAAGATCACGCACAATCTGCATAACCTGTTCCTGATACACCATACAGCCGTAAGTAGGCTCTAGTATTGGCTCTAACTGAGGGCACTCATATATTATATTTCCGGCATTCTCTTTCCCCTTAATATACTGTGGAATGAAATCCATAGGTCCCGGTCTGTAAAGTGATATTCCGGCTATCAGATCCTCCAGACAGTCCGGCTTTAATTCCTTCATGAAATTCTTCATTCCACCACTCTCTAACTGGAATATACCTGCACATTTGCCCTGACTTATGCAATCGAACACTGCCTTATCATTATATGGTATCTTATCCACTGAGAACGCAGGATCTATCTGCTGTTCGCACTTCTCTGTCTGTTGGATTACAGTTAAGTTTCTAAGCCCTAAGAAGTCGAACTTTAACAGTCCTAAATGCTCCAATGTAGGGCCTTCAAACTGTGTTACCTTGACATTATCAGTGCCTACTGCAACAGGAACATACTCACCAACATCCTTCTGGCTGATAAGAACACCTGATGCATGGACTGATGCATGTCTTGGAAGACCTTCAAGTCTCTTGGCTTTATCTATAAGGTCATGTACTGTCGCATCCTGCTCGTACAGTGCCTTAAATTCTGCATTAGGCTTAATATCCCTGTCTGTATCACCATTCATGGCACTGTCTATTGTAACACCAACCTTCTGTGGTATCATCTTGGCAATGTTATCAACCATCGCATATGGAAGATCCATAACGCGGCCTACATCCTTGATAACCGCCCTTGCTGCCATTGTTCCAAATGTAATTATCTGGCATACGCATTCTTTACCATATTTCTCTATAACATAGTCAATAACCCTCTGCCTGCCCTCCGGAGCAAAGTCCACATCAATATCGGGCATGGATACTCGCTCCGGGTTTAAGAATCGCTCAAATACAAGATTATACTTAATAGGATCAAGTGTTGTTATTCCAAGACAGTATGCAACAAGACTTCCTGCTGCCGAACCTCGTCCCGGTCCTACCGGAATATCGTGTGTCTTGGCATAATTAATGTAATCCCACACAATAAGGAAATAATCTACATATCCCATTGAGTAGATAACTGACAGTTCATACGAAAGTCTCTGAAATATATCATTAGTATCTTTCGCACGTTTAATAACAACATCCTTTCTGTCAGCTACTATTGATGCTTTTGCCTGTTCTATAACATCCTCAAGACTTACATCTGCAGTCTTTTCAGGATAACGCTTCTTTAATCCTTCGTAACATAACGCATTAAGATATACCCATGAATTCTTTCCATATTCTTCTGGTACATCAAATGCTGGAAGCTTAGTAACTCCGAATTCTATCTCAACATTACATCGTTCTGCTATCTTATGTGTATTCTCGACAGCCTCTGGTGCGTATTTGAACAATTCCGCCATCTCTTCCTCTGACTTTAAGTAGAACTGTCCGCCCTCATAACGCATTCTGTTCTCGTCTGAGAGCTTCTTACCAGTCTGGATACACAATAATATATCGTGTGCATCTACATCATCTGCATATGTGTAATGAACATCATTGGTACATATAAGCTCAATTCCTGTCTCTTTATGCATACGCATAAGCTGCGGATTGACATAATGCTGTTCCGCAATTCCATGGTCCTGCAATTCAAGGAAGAAATTACCCTTACCAAATATATCCTGAAGCTCTAATGCAACATCTCTTGCTGTCTCATACATGCCTCTTGAAAGATATCTCTGCACTTCTCCTGCAAGACACGCACTTGTTGCAATAATGCCATCATGATATTCCCTTAATACTTCCTTATCTACTCTTGGCTTATAATAAAATCCTTCTGTAAATCCCTTTGAAACTATCTTCATAAGGTTCTGATAACCTGTGTTATTCTCTGCAAGAAGTACAAGATGATTGTATTTGTCCTCGCTCTGCCCTGCGCCTTTATCAAATCTTGAGCCGGGAGCAACATATACTTCGCATCCAAGAATCGGCTTGATTCCGACCTTCTTAGCCGCCTCATAAAATGCTATAACACCATACATTACGCCATGGTCAGTTATTGCCAGGCTGTCCATTCCAAGCTCTTTCGCTCTTTTCGTTATCTCTTTAATCTTGCTGGAACCGTCCAGCAGTGAATATTCTGTATGCACATGCAAATGTGTAAAACTCATAGATTTTCCCCTTAATCTTAAACAATCAAATAACGATACATATTGAAATCAATAGAAAAAATATACCACATTTTCCGTCATATATCTACACGCAATAATAATAAACAGGAGCCTGATTATCTCGGACTCCTGTCTTATGCTTAAATATTCTTATTATTCCTGTGTTCCATCATTCTTATCATCTGAATTGTCATGATGTTCATTATTATTATCATCTGAATGGTTAGTTATATTCTTCCATATATCGCTCTCGGGCTCACCACTAACTGTTGATGAATAACTTCCATCTTCATTAAATGTTACACTCTCTGCAACCTTCTCTGATGTTGAGAATAATGAAGTATCCACTGGTTCAGGGATTCCCTTTGCCTCTCTGAATATCTTCATGAATTCCTTGCCTGTGATAGTCTCATGGTCATACAGGTATCTTGCAAGCTGATCCATTACTTCTCTGTTATCTCTTATAATCTGCTTAGCCTCTTCATAACATGACGCAATAAGCTTCTTTACTTCATCATCAACTTCAGCCTCTGTTGCCTGTGCACAGTTCATAGATGCTCTTCCGCTAAGATACTCATCTTCGACTGTTGATAATGCAACAAGTCCGAATCTGTCTGACATACCATATCTTGTAATCATTGTTTTGGCAAGGTTAGTTGCCTTCTTGATATCATCATAAGCACCATTAGTAACTGAACCAAATACAACTTCTTCTGCAGCACGGCCACCAACAAGTGATATAAGGTCTGTCATAAGTTCATCCTTAGTCTCAAGATGCTTCTCTTCCTCTGGGAAGTTAAGCACATAACCCAGTGAACCATTAGTATGAGGTATAATAGTAATCTTCTGGACCGGATCAGAATTATTCTTGATAGCTCTTATAAGGGCATGTCCAATCTCATGGTAAGCAACAACCTGCTTTTCCTTCTTGCTAAGAACTCTTTCCTTCTTCTCCTTACCTGCTACAACTGTATCAAAAGCGCCAAGAAGGTCCTTCTGGGTAACAACATTTCTTCCGTTCTTAACTGCCGCAATAGCAGCTTCATTAATGATATTGGCAAGGTCTGAACCTACAAGACCACTTGTTGCCATCGCAATCTCATCAAAATCAACTGTATCATCCATAAGTACATCCTTAGAATGTACCTTAAGAGTCTCAATTCTTCCTTTCTTATCAGGTCTGTCAACGGTAATTCTTCTGTCAAGACGGCCTGGTCTAAGTAAAGCCTTATCAAGTACCTCTGGTCTGTTAGTTGCTGCAAGAATAAATATTCCCTTAGAAGAATCAAAACCATCCATCTCTGCAAGTAACTGGTTTAATGTCTGCTCACGCTCGTCATTGCCACCGCCATACTTGGAATCTCTGCTCTTACCAATAGCATCAATCTCATCAATAAATATAATACAAGGAGCCTGCTTAGTTGCTTCCTTGAACAAGTCTCTTACTCGTGATGCACCGACACCAACGAACATCTCAACGAAATCAGAACCTGCAAGTGAGAAGAAAGGTACATCTGCCTCACCGGCTACAGCCTTGGCAAGAAGCGTCTTACCTGTTCCAGGAGGTCCTACTAAAAGTGCACCCTTAGGAAGCTTTGCACCAATCTTGGCATATTTCTCAGGGTAATGTAAGAAATCAACAATCTCTGTAAGTGATTCCTTAGCTTCATCCTGACCTGCAACATCCTTGAATGTAACACCTGTCTTTTTCTGGACATATACTTTGGCATTGCTCTTTCCAACACCCATTCCACCCATCATTCCACCATTCTTAGCAATTCTTCTATATACAAATGCAAAGATTATATATATGAATAAAAATGGCAGTACATATGCTAGCAGAAATTCTACGATTGAAGAACTTGAATCCGGAATATATCCTTCAAACTCAATTCCTTTTCTCTTAAGAAGCGGTACAAGAGTATCATCATTAACATATCCTGTATAATATGTGTATGAAACTCCTGCTATGCCAGACTGTTTCTCCTCTTCAACTGGTGTAATAAGGATTCTGTCCTGATCTAATGCTACTTTCTTTACCTTATCTTCATCAATCATCTGCATGAACTGGTCGTAGCTTATCTCCTTGTATGTCGCATTCCTAAACATATTGCTAAGAAGCGTAAGCCCTATAAATGTTACAACTGCCGCTATAATAATGAATATTATAAGGTTAACATTCTTTGGCTTCTTATTATTATTGTTGTTATTACGATTATTGTTGCGGTTATCGTTATTATTATAACCATTGTCATAACCGTTGTTGTTATAATTATCCATACTCTTCTCCTGATATGATACTGTACTTATCTTAAGC
>NZ_QSEK01000090.1 GCF_003464165.1 Eubacterium sp. AM49-13BH
AACTGTTTTCATATCTGCTTCACTCCATTATTTCTTAGTTCAAAATCCAATCTCATCTGGTGCCACAGGACATTTCCATGAGTAGATTTATCAGTTATACCCTCATCAATAAATCCAAACTTGGAATAATAGGGAACAAGACTTTCTTTACAGGTTAGAACCAGTCCCCTTCGGTTCTGTTCTCTGGCATCTAAGATTGCCTTCTTAATTAGCTCTTTCGCATATCCGCATCTGCGATATTCAGGAAGAGTATTTACACCAAAAATCATCTGCCATGCACCATTCTCATTATGCATTGATGCATTTTCATACATCTCATCTGTAAGATTGGCCTCATCCGTAACAAAACCATCTACAAACGCAATGAGTTTACCCTCATCAAACATAAGCCAGAAATGATTCCCAAAATATTTTATTCTTTGCTCAAATTCTTCTTTAGTTGCTGCCTCTAAGACAGGAAAACATACAGATTCAACCGATGCAATATCGTCTAAATCAGCCATTGTTGCATATCTTATATTCACAATCATTCCTTCTTTACTATTGCTTTTTATATTTAGTTTTTATTCATATATTACTATAATTTGCTTAAATACTCTGCCGGAACAGCCTTCACAAGCCATACTCCATTTACAGATAAGAAAAACTCATATCCTTCATCTGCCATCTTTCCGGCTGCCACCCTATAAACCACAGGCTTTCCATGCCTGCTGCCTACCTTAACTGCTGTATCAGTATCTTTTGATAAATGAACATATAACCTGCTCTTAGAAAGTAATCCTTTTTTATCGATTGATGAAACAAACTTTTCTCCCGTTCCATGGTAAAGAAACTCTGGAGGAGTTTTCTTTTCAAGTTCAACATCAACAGGTATTGAATGTCCCTGGTTTGCTCTGATTAAGGTCTTATCTTCATTAAATGAATACCGCTGCTTGTTGTCAGTTCTTACAATTTCTTCAAGCATCTTCATATCAAATGGTCTTGTTTTGCTTATACCTGATATCAACTCAGATACATCTGCCCAGCCATGTTCATCAAGCTTGATTCCTATTGTTTCCGGCTTATGCCGCAAAATGAGACTTAAAAATTTGCTTGTGTCCGTTAATCCCATATTTTATCCCCCTTTAGTTTTCTTTTATAGCTTCCTG
>NZ_QSEK01000091.1 GCF_003464165.1 Eubacterium sp. AM49-13BH
GAGCCGCCGAAGGCAGGTTTGATAACTGGGGTGAAGTCGTAACAAGGTAGCCGTATCGGAAGGTGCGGCTGGATCACCTCCTTTCTAAGGAAGAAAAAGTAAAGGTTGTTTTTCTATTGAGTCATCAAGGATGACTACTTTGATTGCCGAAGGCAGTCGAAGCACAGATAAGAAGCTTCTGGTGGCGATACGCTTAGGGGAAACACCCGTACACATCTCGAACACGATGGTTAAGCCTTAAGCGGCCGAAGATACTATGCTGGAGACGGTATGGAAAAATAGGTGGCTGCCAGATTACAGATGGGGTCATAGCTCAGCTGGTTAGAGCGCACGCCTGATAAGCGTGAGGTCGGAGGTTCGAGTCCTCTTGACCCCACTTAACTGGAAACAGTTAAACAGATGTAACATACATCAAGAAGAAAACTTAAGACCTATAAAACATTTTGATTCTTTGAAAAAAGAAGCTTAATGGGGGTATAGCTCAGTTGGGAGAGCACCTGCCTTGCAAGCAGGGGGTCAAGGGTTCGAATCCCTTTATCTCCACTGTGAGTGAATGAAAATAAAGTCGCTCACAACATTGTTCTTTGAAAACTGCATATTAAAATATCTTATAAAACATTGTTTTAAATAATGTTTAGACATCCGAGGTGCGACATATACTGATAAGTCATATGTCAAACCAAGAAACAAACCAAGGTTGAGAAATCAACCAAAACCGAATGGTGTAACGCTATACATCATTATAAGATTGTGAAAGACGGACGATTTGCAACGGTTATTCGGAAAACTTCGTTTTCCTCATATCCTTTGCTTCGCAAATGATTCTGCCAGATTTCATAAAGCTTTACGGAAGCAAGCTTCCAACAGCTTCATGAAACATGTCAGACCGCTTTCAAATCTATCAGGTTAAGCTATAAAGAGCATAGGGTGGATGCCTAGGCACTGAGAGCCGACGAAAGACGTGATAAGCTGCGATAAGCTGCGGTAAGGAGCAAATATCCATTGACC
>NZ_QSEK01000092.1 GCF_003464165.1 Eubacterium sp. AM49-13BH
AATGCATGCTGAAAATAAAAAAAATAAAAAATGTATATGTCCTAATTGTTACAATAAAAAGTATAAAAAAGATCACATACTATACCGCGAAGAATGTCCTTAGATATAATTGCAGAAAGCAATAAAGTTATTATACCTATTTTTATTGAAAAATATCCGGTTAGTAAACAATTTGTAGGGATTACAGAAATAGGAGTGGGTCAGGCTTCTACATTTCCAGGTTTTTGCGAGAAACATGAATTGATTTTTCAGTCATATGAGAAAAATGGCGAATTTAGTAAAGAAGATGATGTCATAAAGCAACTATATAGAAATGTTGCATATAATACCTTCCAATTGAAAAAAAGAATTAAATTGAATGAATGCTTGACGCAAAGGCATAGAGAGGTAATAATCAAGCGGCGTATAATTATTTAAAGACAAAAGAACCCAAAGAAATTCTTAAAAAGGTTACAATAACTGGGGATGATCAGTGTATAAAAAATATGATATATTATAGAAAAGAATTAATAGATTTTAAAAATAAACTTGAAAAGTATAGAATGAGTCTTTGGGAGATAATAAGTGGTAATGATGCAGATATTACGGCAGAATCTGTAATATTAGATTTGCTTTTTCCGGTAGGTATTTGTGGATGTACAGAAATAATGTTGAATGGCGAAGATTATATATGTTCTATAGATGTTGTGCCATTTGATAAAAAAACACTAGTTACAATAGGATTTTGTGGAGAAATAACACCTGAATTACATAAGATTGTAGAATCAAGATTGAGTCATCCATTAGCAATTCTGAATCTTATCGAAGCAACGATGATATATGGTACAGATAATTGGTATTTAAATCCTAAAGTATGGAATACGCTTGGAGATGAAAGAAAGCAAAGTTTATTATCAGAGATGCAGAATTTAGAAAAAAGTATTTTTGATGAGCTCCATATTCAATATTTGATGATATTAGGAAATATATGATATCAGAACTA
>NZ_QSEK01000093.1 GCF_003464165.1 Eubacterium sp. AM49-13BH
ATTTTTTATAAGGTAGTCACTTATACAATAATGGAATCATGGAGGTGTCACATGAAGCACAGTTTAGAGGAAAGAATGGATATAGGACGACGTATGTATTTACACGAGATTACATATAAGGAGGCTATGGAGATTTATGGTCTTAGTGAATCCTGTGCACATAAATACATGACAGATTATAAGAAAGCACAAGGAATTCCTCTTGCTAATACAGTGCCTAAGATGAAAAATCCGGCAGTCTTAAAATCATTGTCTTCACCTGACATTGATACATATATGGCTATGTCCAAAGAAGAATTAATAAATGAACTTATTATAGCTAAAGCGAATGAATTAAGGGCAAAAAAAGGATACGAAGTGAAAGGAGCTGGTGCAAACAAGGAGTACATTATTTTAAACAACAAGAATACGAAATAATAATGGAAATGTCATCTCAATTTCCTGTTAAGCATCTATGTGATGTTCTGGATATTAACAGAAGTGGATTTTATAAATGGAAAAAACGTTTAGAAAAACCTTCTGACAAATTAAAAACTTTAGTATCCAACCTTATATTATTTAAGGAATATCATAGTAAATATCCATCACATGGATATAGATGGTTAAATGCAAAAATTCGTCTGGATACAGGACTTATGGTATCAGATCAGTATGCTCATAAGCTATGTAAAACAGCGGGCATAGTAAGTGTTTCCAAGCATTATCGATACAAAAAGCCAGGAGATCCTTATCGCATTTATCCAAATCTTCTACTGACAGGATTAGATATAACAGGACCTTTACAGTGTGTTGTAAGTGATATGACCGCATTTCATTTAAAGGGAAGTTATTATGAACTAACACTTTTTATGGATTTATGGAACAATGAAATACTTTCATATTCACTTTCATCACGAAAAGGTGATCGTATGACATATATTCACGGGTTAG
>NZ_QSEK01000094.1 GCF_003464165.1 Eubacterium sp. AM49-13BH
TATCTGTTTCATATTCATACTTGCTTACATATGTTTTACTCTCTTCTATCTGCTTTGCATCCTCTACAGTCTGCGTTGTGCAGCCGCACAACGCCACTGTAAGGAACAAACAAGGTACTATTTTTCTATTTTTCATTGTTTATACCCCGCTTATCTGTTCGTTTTGTCCTCAATTTTTAACTCAATAAGATTTCCACTATAATGTTGCACGCTCCATGTATCACCATTAGTTCCCAAAGTTCCACACATATATATTTCATTATTCTGCAGATTAAATTTATAAACACTAAACAGATACCAATAATCCCGCTCTTCCCCTGCTTTTAGAATTACATCTTTTGTCATATAACCTTCCTTAGGATACATTATTGAAGCTTCATCCTGTATGAGACGTAAAAATCCTCTTTCCCATAAATGTCCGTCTTCCTTTTTTATTAAAAAAGTACGCATACTTGTTTTAAGGTCCTTATCTCCATCGTAATTCACATGAACCTTAACCCATAGAAAATTCGCATCTTTCTCCTCAATTTTTCCTGTCGGATATGAATTCCTTTCCCTTTCTATAATCAAATCTGCTGAAGCTTTATTCATTATCTCATATGCGTAATCTAAATCCTTTGTCATCACTGCTTCTGTAACTGAATACTTATATGCTCCCATTGAGAATTCTTCATTCATGTTCTTGTATTGTACTGTTCCCTCTTTATAATCAACGGATGGCATCGTCATTCCTGTAACTGTCTCCCAGTCTGTGAATGTCGGCTTTTCCTCACTGTATGCCTGTGTCTCGGCCTTTCCGTCTGTATCTGTTTCATATTCATACTTGCTTACATATGTTTTACTCTCTTCTATCTGCTTTGCATCCTCTACAGTCTGCGTTGTGCAGCCGCACAACGCCACT
>NZ_QSEK01000095.1 GCF_003464165.1 Eubacterium sp. AM49-13BH
TTTATTTACAAATGAAGGTGATAAATTATCATTTTTAAATGATAACATAATAGTGAAAAATAAAGAAGGAGGAATAAAATATCAATCAACATGCTACAGATTGTTTATGATATGTGTAGTTGGTAATATCTCAATAACAAGTGGTTTAATACAGAGAAGTAAAAAGTTTGGCTTTTCTATATGCCTAATGACTACTACATTTAAGGTGTATGAAATATTGGGAGCGAGGATGGAAGGAAATACCTTGTTAAGAAAGCACCAGTATGAATATACAGAAAATGATATAGGCAGGAAAATAGAACAGAATAAAATCAAGAATCAATCTCAAATATTAAAAAATATTAGAGGAAAGAATCAAATAATGAAAGAAGGCATTGAATTATTAGATAAAATGGTAGTTCAATTAGAACAGCAATTGGAATATTTAGAGGTAATGGGAATAGAAGGCAATGCTGCAAGAGTGTATTTTTCCAGAGTATTTGATAATGTTGATTGGAAAGGAAGAAAACCAAGAATTAAAAATGATTATGTAAATGTAACATTGGATATTGGATATACCATGCTGTTTAATATTGTGGATGCTATATTGCAGGTTTATGGATTTGACACATGTTACGGGGTATTTCACAAATGCTTTTACATGAGAAAATCATTGGTTTGTGACTTGATGGAACCAATAAGACCGGTTGTTGATTATCAGGTAAGAAAATCAATAAATCTTGGACAATGTAAAGAAAATGATTTCGAAGTTATTAATAATAGATGGTGCTTAAAATATAAGTCTAATCCGCAATATATACAGTTCTTAATGAATGCAATATTGGAATATAAAGATGATATATTTTATACATTCAACAAT
>NZ_QSEK01000096.1 GCF_003464165.1 Eubacterium sp. AM49-13BH
TGCTTAAAAATAATATCATCACAGTTTATAATTTTATTCCGTTTTTAATCTAAAATACATTTAAGACATTCAAAACAACAGTTGAGACATAGTGTATTTAAAAATATTTAACAACAAAATATAATAATAACTATCTCAGGAAGGAGGAAAAATTATGAAGAGAGCAATTAAATCCACATTAAGCAAAGGCGTTACAGCTGTGCTTAATCGCACATTAACTTCTAGTGCTAATGCTTCATCAAGCTATGTATACAACCAGCCTGTTGAACCTGCATCCTTGAAGAAGTTTAAGAAAACAAAATAATGCTTGAAAAGTTTTCTAGAAACGCCGCAGTATGGTTAATTAATATAGGACTGCTGGTTGAAACTGACATAGATTTATACAGTTATGCAATTAAAAATTTATTTTTGATTATTAATCCGACAATTATTTTCACAATATACTGTATAGCATCACATAAAATTCTCCTTGGACTTTTAGAAATGTTTTCTTTTCTGCTCATAAGAAAATATAGTGGTGGTTATCATTGTCAATCTTCAACCAGTTGTCTTATATTATCTACTATTATGTTAATATTTATGGCATGGATGTCTTCACAATTGCGTCCTT
The DNA here is from genome assembly GCF_003464165.1 of Eubacterium sp. AM49-13BH. GTDB lineage: Bacteria > Bacillota > Clostridia > Lachnospirales > Lachnospiraceae > Lachnospira. Next base: position 611 of record NZ_QSEK01000096.1, read on the forward strand.
CTTTGCTTGTTCTTATTATTTTGTTATTATGCGATCTGGAATTAAGTATAAAAGGACCTGTAATATCAAAGAATCATTATGTATCATCTAAAGAAATAACACACTATCACAAGTTCATGTTATTAATATTATGTAGTTATAATATTTTGTTCTTTGTATTATGGATGATTGGGTTAGAGCACTTTGCAAGCTGTCTGGCTATAGTTATAATTATATGTTCAGTTTCCCAT
>NZ_QSEK01000097.1 GCF_003464165.1 Eubacterium sp. AM49-13BH
TTTTATAGTAAACTCTCTTTTTGTTTCATCATATTCTTCAATATGACTTCCTTTATATTTATCAACAATATTGTATATACTTTTCATTCCATAACCATGCTTTTTCTCTGTATCTTTCTTTGAAGAAATATATCTTCCATTAATCTTACGCGGTGCTTTAACCGCTGAATTTCGTACAATAATTATGATAAAATCATTTTTTCTTTTCACAATAAATTCAATATATGGTTTTATATCTTTTTTGCAATATTCAGCAGCCTCAAATGCATTCGACAATAGATTTCCAAATAAAGCTACTATATCTGTTGAGTCCATAACCTCTACTGTATCAGGTCTTATATCTGCAATTAAATCTATGTTATTTTTCTCACATGATTCCATATATTGACTGACAAGTCCATTAAGAATATTACTGTTGGAGAAGCTTGTCCGCCTTCGCATTTTTATATTGATTCATAATATCAATAATATATTTCTTCAGCTCATTATCACTACCTATGTCCAACATAGTATTAAGATGATTATTCATATCATGCCTTAATATTTCCAAACTCTCATTCTTTTCATATTCAAGTTTGTAATATCTTGCATCTGCCCTTTCTTTTTCAAGCTGTATTTTTATCATCGCATTTTCAGCATTTCTTTCATTAACTTTAATATTAACAAATAGCACTAAAATATCTGCCAGAATCAATATTATCATACTCATTACCATACAGACTGCTTCTGTCTGACTAATCAAAGAATTCATTCCTACAACATAATATGTAATAAAAAACCATTAACGATGAAATTAATGATACTATGAATAAGACTATTGGCAAATCG
>NZ_QSEK01000098.1 GCF_003464165.1 Eubacterium sp. AM49-13BH
AGCTTATTAAATATCTTAAACAGTTTGATTTTAGTAAAAGATTGCAATTGTTGATATAGGGTGGGGTGGTTCTATGCAGAAAAATCTTATCCAAACACTTAATAATCAAGGAATATCTAATGATATAACTGGTTATTATTTAGGATTATCTAAGAAATCAAAACAAAATTTGGGCGCAAATGGATATAAGGCAAAAGGATATTTGTTTGATTGCCTTAATAATGATACTGATACCGATATAGTTATTGCTTTCAGACCGTTGTTTGAAACTCTCTTTTTAGAGCAAGCAGGATCAGTAAAATGTTACGAAACTCAAAAAGATGGTAAAACTATTTCTGTAAGATATGAATATGAATATGTTAAAGATAAAGAGTTGTCACATGAAGCCAAGAAAGTACTTAATATTCAGACCGGTGCGGTTGACTTTGTAAGAGCGTTTAAGGATAGCAAGGTTTCGGCGTATATTAACAGTGACAAAGAGATACTGTTTAAATATATATATGAAACTGGAACAAATCCTAATATGGAAGATGTGAGAAGGTTTGGCGATTTTATCTTCTTCAATAATGGTTGTGGAAATTATCTTGCTAAACCACAGAAATTAAGAAAGTATATTGTGAATCCTAAAATGTGTCTATCTGACTTATCGGAATCACAATGGAAATTAGGATTTTAAAATATATAATTAAAGTACTTTCCATATTTACGGTTATATCTTATGTTACATAAGATGAACAATAATGAGGAAGATTA
>NZ_QSEK01000099.1 GCF_003464165.1 Eubacterium sp. AM49-13BH
ATATCAAAATCACATTCTCTTGATATATCTACTGACTTTACGGTTACATTGAAAACATTATATGTATCTCTATTATTTTCATCATATCCATACCTTATATCCCAATCTATTAATTCAAACTCCTGTCCTATATTTACTATATCTCTTTTTCTAGAATTTCTTACCCTAGCAGAGTTGCTACTGCTTTCATTTTTTTCAGACTCGTTTTCTGCTGACTTCTCCGTTTCTGTCTGACTTGTTGCAAGTGTCGGCATTTCTTTCGTCAACTTATCTAGCGTACCATTCTTAACCCCTATTAGAATTGCCAATAATAATACTGCTATAACTGCTATACTTATTACTGCACTTTTTATTTTCTTGTTCATATCTTCTCCTTATACTAGAAAGACTGTACATTGAATTTCATCAACATACAGTCTTAATGTAATTCCCTATTCACTTCTTTTCAAGAACATATGCACAAGCGGTCGTTTTTTGACACAAGTGGTAATTATTTACTAAAAAGATTAACTGATTTAATTTTCTTCTGGTTCATGTACGATTGCTAATGTTCCTTTGCATGGTGACCCATAATAATGAAAATCTATTGCTAATGTTTCATTCTCAAATTCTTCATCTGTTATAAGATAGTATAATGTTATTGTTTTAGTTTCACCCCTTTTCAAAATGTACATTTCCATGAGTATTGTCTGAACTTGACCCTACATTTTCATAATCCTTAATTTTATTATATGT